>JAXHMM010000005.1 GCA_034521445.1 Balneolaceae bacterium
GATCATCATCCACGCGTCGGGTAAACAGACGCGTATTGCACTGCTCGAAAACAACGAACTCGCCCAACTATTCATAGAATCCGATGAGAACCAGCGCACGGTAGGCAACATCTACCTCGCCAGGGTTCACAAGGTGATGGCCGGCATCCGCGCCGCCTTCATTGACATGGGCACCCCCAAGGACGCCTTCCTTCACTTCTCCGACGCCGGGGACCATCTCAGGGAGTATGTTCAGATGCTTAATGGACGGGACGCCATCAACCCGCGTGTCCGCGCTCAGCTGGAGAAGACCAACTTTGACAAAATCTCCAACTACGAGAAGCAGAACTGGGCTGGAAAGATCCTGCAGCCCGGCCAGCAGGTCATGGTGCAGATCGTCAAGGAACCCATCGGTTCCAAGGGGCCCCGCGTTTCCACCGACATTACCATCGCCGGACGCTTCCTGGTGCTCATTCCCATGGGCGACTATGTGGCCGCCTCCCGCAAAATCAACAACTACAAGGAGCGCCGCCGCCTCAAAGGCATCGTAGGATCCATGCTGCCGGAGGGTTTCGGAGTGATCATTCGCACCGTGGCCCAGGAACAGGACAAGCAGGCCATCGAGGACGACATGCGCAATGTGCTCAAGAAGTGGGAGCGCATTCTGGAGCGCCTGGAAGAGTCCAAGCCCACCTCCCTGCTCTACAAAGATCTAGACATGACCGAGAGCCTGGTACGGGACCTCTTCGCCAAGCAGTACGATCGCGTACTCATCGACGATCCCAAGATGCACAAGAAGATCAAGAACTATGTGGGGCAGATCGCCCCGCAGATGATTCCCAACGTGGAGCTCTACAACGGCAGGGAGCACATCTTCAACTACATGAACATTGCCAAGGATGTGGACTCCATTTTCTCGGCGCGGGTACGTATGCCCTCCGGAGGCTACCTGATCTTCGAACAGACCGAAGCCATGTATGTGGTGGACGTCAACTCAGGTCCCTATGCAGCCAAGAAGCGCCAGGAGGACAACTCCCTGAAGACCAACCTGGAGGCCGCCCGCGAGGTGGCCAAGCAGCTCCGGCTGCGCGACATCGGCGGAATTATCGTGGTAGACTTCATCGACCTGCGCAGCGACAAAAACCGCAAGAAGATCTACGACGAGATACAGAAGGAATTCAAGAAAGACCCGGCCAAGACCAACGTCATCGGGATGAGCGACTTTGGCGTGGTGCAGATCACCCGGCAGCGTATCCGTCCCAGCGTGGTCAACTCCGTCTCCAAGATCTGTCCCATGTGCGGCGGCTCGGGCAACGTGGTCACCCAGAACACCATCGTGGCCGACCTGGACGCATGGCTCAGCAAGTTTCGCCACAACACCGGCTACCGGGCGGTGGACATCTACATCAATCCCTACCTGAAGTCGTTCCTGGAGAAGGGCTTCATCAGCATCAAATGGAAATGGATGCTTCGCTACAAGGTGAAAATCTCCCTTGTCACCGACGAAACCATCTCCCTGAACGAATTCAAGGCTACCCTGGCCGGCTCCGACATCGACATCACGACCGTGGTGATGCGCGGCGAAAATCTGGAGGAGGTGATCGCCGACGCACATGAGGAGCTGGAGGAGCTCGACTCGGGCAAACCGCGGCGGGGACGCGACAAGCTGGATTACGACGATGAAGAGGAGGAGGGCGGACCCTCCACCAACGGGAGGGAGCACCTACCCGAACGTCCCACGGGGAACAGCTTCGGCTCGAAGTATTAATGAGGCCAACTAGAACGCGAGGCAGACGTCTGAACGCAAACATTCTCGATGAGCATATCCCCTCTTAAAGCCACCACCGTGGTGGGCGTCATCCACAACGGGGAGGCCGCCATCGGCAGCGACGGACAAGCAACCATGGACAAGACCGTCATGAAGGCCACCGTCACCAAGGTGAGACGGCTCTACGAAGGCAAAATCGCGGCCGGATTCGCCGGATCCACCGCCGACGCCTTTACGCTCTTCGAGAAGTACGAAGAGAAGCTGGAGCAATACAACGGTAACCTGAAGCGGGCCGCCGTCGAGATGGCCAAGGAGTGGCGCAGCGACAAATTCCTGCGCAAGCTCGAAGCCCTGCTGGTGGTCATGAATCGCGATCAGGCCCTGCTCATTTCCGGACAGGGCGATGTGATCGAGCCCGACGACCAACTTCTGGCCATCGGAAGCGGGGGATCCTACGCCCTGGCGGCCGCCCGCGCCCTCAAAAACAACGCGCAGAATTTAAGTGCCCGCGAGATCGTTGAAAAATCGCTGCACATCGCAGCCGATATCGACATCTATACGAATCACAACCTGAGCATCCTCGAGATAGAAGAATAGACTGTGAGCCCATTCCAACAGACCGTCAAACAACAGAATCTCACCCCGCGGCAAATCGTCTCGGAACTGGACAAGTACATCATCGGCCAGCATGAGGCCAAACGCTCCGTGGCCATCGCGCTGCGAAACCGCTGGCGCCGCATGCACTCCGATGAGGAGCTGCGTGATGAAATCCTCCCCAACAACATCCTTCTCATCGGGCCCACCGGCGTGGGCAAGACCGAAATCGCCCGCCGGCTGGCCCGGCTGGCCGACGCCCCCTTCATCAAGGTGGAAGCCTCCAAATTTACCGAGGTGGGCTATGTGGGACGCGATGTGGAGTCGATGATCCGCGATCTGTGCGACATCTCCGTAAACATGGTGAAGGAGGAGATGCAGGAGCGGGTGCGCGAAAAGGCCGAGAAGATCGTAGAGGAGCGTATACTGGACATTCTCATCCCTCCCGTAACCAAGGGAGGCGAGAACAACAGCAAACCGGGTTTCCAAAAAAAGGACGGCGACTTCAATCCCGAGCAGGCCAGCGACCGCGAACTCAACCAGCGCACGCGCGAGAAGTTCCGCGAGAAGCTGCGCAACGGCGAGCTGGAAGACCGCAAGATCGAGATCGAGGTGAAATCCAGCCGCGCTCCCATGATGCAGGTCTTTGGTCCACAGGGCGGCATGGAGGAGATGGGCATCAACCTGCAGGACATGCTGGGCAACCTGGGCGGTAAAAACAAGACCAAGCGGAATGTCACCATCGAGGAAGCCCGCGAGATTCTCCTGGACGAGGAAGCCGAAAAGCTGATCGATCACGAATCGGCCGTGCAGGAGGCCCTTGAGCGGGTGCAGACCCAGGCCATCGTCTTCATCGACGAGATCGACAAGGTGGCCGAATCGAGCAGTGACGGCAAGAGGGGCGGCGGCGGACCCGACGTGAGCCGCCAGGGCGTGCAGCGCGATCTGCTGCCCATCATAGAGGGCAGCAACGTCTCCACCAAGCATGGTATGGTCAAAACCGACCACATCCTCTTCATTGGCTCCGGCGCCTTTCATGTCTCCAAGCCGTCGGACCTGATTCCTGAGCTGCAGGGACGCATGCCCATCCGCGTGGAGCTGAATTCCCTGACCGAAGACGACTTTTTCGACATTCTCACCAAACCCAAGAACGCCCTTACCAAGCAGTACCAGGCCATGCTGGCCGCCGAGGGCGTGACCATCGAATTCACCGGCGAGGCCCTGCGCGAAGTGGCCTCCATTGCGGCCCAGGTGAACCAGGCCGTCGAGAATATCGGGGCGCGAAGGCTGCATACCATCCTCTCCTCCCTGCTCGACGAGCTGCTCTTCGCTGTGCCGGACGACATCGGCAGCGGGGAGATCACCATCGACCGCGACTACGTGAACAAACAGCTGGACGACCTTGTTAAGGACAAGGATCTGAGCCACTATATACTCTGAACCGTCCCGGGCGTTACGGCCGCAGGACACGCGCCCGTGCGGCCCGGGTATTCGGTCTACAGTTGCTTATAACCGCAGAAAGAGGGTTATTACCCGTTGCGGCCCTTTTTAAAAGCCGTCGTAAATAATTTGACCTTACCTGCGTTCTTGAACGAAACGGAACCCTACGGATAGCTTTCATGACCTTGAAAAAATTTGCAGCCCCCAATATCGCCGTCCTGCTTCTCCTGTCCCTTTTCTGGATCGGGGGGATAGACCGCGTCGTGCAGACGGACGAGGACGAGCTCAAAAAGAACCTGATGAAGTACGTGCAGACCACCAAGAGCGTACAGGACAATTACGTGGAGCCGGTGAGTCTCACCTCACTCTTTAAAAGCGGTATCAAGGGACTGGTCAAAAACCTGGATGACAGCACCGCCACCCTGGAGGGCACGCCGGCCGACACCACCTTTTCCGGGGAGCTTGACATCAGCAGCATCACCGAATCCACCCGTCGCTTCGAGAACGCCTACCTCTACCTGGCCAACAACTACCCGGACGAAAACATGACCGAGCGTACGGAGGATGCCATACGCAGTCTTCTGAGCACCCTAGATCCCCACTCCATCTACCTGGAACCCGAAATAAGCGAGCAGGAGCAGGAGGCCTTCGAAGGTAAATTCCAGGGCATTGGCATCCAGTTTAACATCATACAGGACACCATTACCGTGGTGACGGCCATTAGCGGTGGGCCCAGCGATCAGCTGGGAATCCGCTCGGGTGACCGCATCATCGCCATCGAAGACAGCAGCGCCCTCGGCTTTCAAAACGAGGACGTTCGCAATGCTCTGCGCGGACCCAAGGGCAGCGAAGTTGACGTGACCATCAAACGGCCCGGAACCTCAGGCACCCTCAAATACACCATTACGCGCGATGAGATTCCGCTCCATACGGTAGACGCGTCCTACATGCTGGACGAGCAGACCGGCTACATTAAAATCAGCCGCTTCGCCGCCACCACCCACGAGGAGTTCATGACGGCCATGCGCAAACTGGAAGATCTGGGCATGGAGCGGCTGATGCTCGACCTGCGCGGCAACGGCGGGGGGTACATGAGCCAGGCCGTGGCCATCGCCGAAGAATTTTTTCCCGGCGGCACCAAATTGGTCTCCACCAAGAGCCGCCACGCTCGTTTTACCCAGGACTACTTCTCCAGCCGCACCGGCAACTACACCGATATGCCCGTCATCGTGATGGTCAACGAAACCTCGGCCTCCGCCAGCGAAATCGTCAGCGGGGCCATTCAGGATCACGACCGCGGACTGATCGTCGGCAAGCGTACCTACGGGAAGGGCCTGGTGCAGCAGCAGTACGCCCTCTACGACACCAGCACCATAAGAGTGACCATCTCACGCTACTACACCCCCTCCGGCCGGCTTATCCAGAAACCCTATGCTGACGGGCGCGAGAATTACGTCTACGAAATATACCAGCGTGATAATGCCAGCAGCGACGCCATGGAGTTCACCGAGCACGTGCCCGACTCCCTGAAGTATCACACGGATGCGGGCCGTACCGTCTACGGGGGAGGCGGGATCGTCCCCGACCACCCCATCCAGGAGGATACCACCCAGTCGGCCGCTGTGGTTAATTTCATGCGCGGCAAGCAGGTGGCCTTTGACTTCGTACGGCAGTACCTCGACGAAAACGGCGACACCTTTCGATCCGAATGGGCAAACGACTACGAAGGTTTCCGGGAGCAGTTCCAGTGGACCGATGCGCAGATGGACCAGGTCTACGGCATGCTGCGCGAAAACAACATGGTGGTCACCGACACCGTCCAGAGCCCTGAATTCCGTTCCGATTCCCTGATGGTGCCGCCCGGCCATTTCGAGAAAGTTCGCTGGATGTCCGAAGGAATCATGAAGGCCGAATTGGCCCTGCAGGTCTGGGACCGCAAGCACTACTTTCCCGTGTTCAACGACGTCTTCGACAACATGCTCGACAAGGCCATGAACCTGTGGGACGAAGTGCGGGCACTCGAAGAATACGCCGCCGCCCACACCACCGGCGTCAATCGCGGGGAAGGCGGCTGAGGCAGGCCCCTCCCTTCCACCCTACCCTTCCGGCAGCATGCGGCTGAGCAGAGCCACAGCGGCGGTCTCCGTCCTCAGGCGATAACCGCCCAAGCGTACCGGCTCGGCACCCGCCTCCAGGGCATGTCGCATCTCCTCCTCCGAAAATCCCCCCTCCGGTCCCACCAGCAACAGGAAGCTGTCCCCCTCCCTGTCAGGAAGTTCTTCAGGATATCCGCCCTCCCCCTGGCGGGCGAGCAACGGGCGGGTATCTGGATGACTCTCCAGCACCTGCGCAAGAGAATCGTGCAGCGTGATCCCGGGCAGCCAGGCGCGCCGGCTCTGCTTCATGGCGGCCAGGGCCGCAGACTCCAGGCGGTCCATGCGCACATTCTCCTTGACCGTATGCTGGCTGCGGAAGAGAGCCACGTCCCCCGCACCCAGCTCCACCGCCTTCTCGACGGCAAATTCCATGCGGTCCCTTTTTTTCAGGATTCCCATGGCCAGCACGCAGTAAGGGTCCGGGCGCGGCAGCTCCTCGCGGGAGGCCCACTCCACGATCACCCCATTCTTGCCTGCGGAGACGACGCTGCCCTGGTAGCGAGTGCCCCGTCCATCAGCGACTGCCACCGGATCGCCCGGCCCCAGGCGCAGTACCCGCGCGGCGTGATGTGCCTCCTGTCCCTCGAGCCGTATACGGCGGCCGGATACCTGTACGGGGGGAGCATAGAATAGCGGTCCCATTTATACGTCCTCCTTTTTCCGGTAAAACTCGCCGGGCTCGAATACCGTCCTGCCGCTGCACAGCAGGTGCGCAACGTAGGGTTCGCAGAGGCCGCAGCTGTCGGAACAGTAGGACCTCTCCTTGAGGACCTCCACCGAGTCGATGTCGTTGCGGCGCGCGTAATCCCGAATCTCTTCGAAAGAGCGATTGCGGCAGATGCACCGATCAACCTTGTAGCGTGACATGCGCGTGCGTGGACCTGGCGTTGCGGTTACTGTTTGAAGTGCTTGCCCAGCTTGAGTCCCTGTCCCTGGTAGTTGCTCTCGATATCCTCCCCGTAGATATACTCGGGAACTTCGGTGTTGGGCTCAAAGCGCATGCTGCAGAAGGTCTGCCCGTCCTCGATCAGGAAGGGCACGTCGTGGGATCGCACCTCCAGCACGGCGCGTGCGCCGCCCGCCTTCACGCTGCCGCCGAAGCCGCTGTCAAAGAAGCCCGCATAGTGGGTGCGCAGCTCCCCGGAGCCGGTGTCGTAGGCAATCATTTCGGCGGCCAGGGTCTCCGGTATGCGGCATCGCTCCTTGGAGGCAAAGATGTAGAAGGCCTCGGGTTCCAGGATCAGATGGTCGTCGCGGCGCGCTTGGATGGGCTCCCAGAAATCGGCCACCTCGTAGTGACCCACCTTCTCCAGGTCGATGATGTCGCGGTGCTTTCGCGCCTTGTAGCCTACGATGTCCCGGCCGCCGCCCAGCAGGTTCACGCTCAGGAAGAGTCCGCTGCTTACCTTCACCTCGTCCAACGGCAGGGGATCGCCTGCCGCATTGAAGAGCAGGGGATCGGTGCCGTGGGTGTGCAGGATATCCTGGTCGCTGAGCACCTGGTGTCCATGGCGTATACGCAGCTGGTTCAGCCGCTGGCCCGTTTGCACCCGGATGGGAAAGGACTTGGGCACCACCTCCAGGAAAAGGGGTCCGCTGTAGCCCGGCCGCACCTCCTCGAAACGGTGGGAGCCGTCGGTGACCACCCGCGTGAAGATGTCCAGGCGGCCCGTGGTACTCTTGGGATTGGCCTTGGCCGAGAGACGTTCTTCGGAGACGATACGAAAGTATTCCTCGGAATCACCGTTGAAAAGAGACTTCTGCGGTGAGATCTGGGCCGGCAGGTGCACCTCCTCCAGCAGGGGGATGATATAGACGCAGTTGGTTTCCAGGATGGCCCCGCCCTCCAGGGATATTTCGTACTGGCGGAGTTTGTCCAGCTTGTCCTGCACGCTTTCGTCTTCGGGCAGGAAGCTGCTGCGCACGCGGTAGGCGGTCTCTCCCAGGCGCAGGTCAATGGAGTTGGGCTGAAACTGGTCCTCCTCGATGGGATAACCCTCCCGCCCGCGGATCACGCCGGCCTCCACCAGCGTGCGGAGCTTCTGCACGGGCAGGATGCCCTTGGTACGAAAATAGACGTCGTTGGAAACTTCGCTCACGGCCGGCCTCACAAAAGGGGTTCGGCGCCGGCCATCTCGTGGATCTTCTTCCACTCGGTTCCGGTGACCGGGGTGATGGAGAGGCGAAAGCGGTTCAGCAGCACCATGTCCTGCAGGGTGGGCTCCCCCTTGACGGCGTCGCGGGTGACGGGATCGTCGAATTTCTGCACAAACTCCACATCCACCAGCTCCCAGGTGGGGTCCGACTCGCTGCTGTCTTCGTCAAAATATTTGGAGTCGGGGTTGAACTGGGTGGGATCCGGGTACGGCTCGCTGGCCACCTTCATCGTGCCCACGATGACCGGGGGACGCACCTGCGAGTGGTAGAACAGGATGCCGTCGCCCACCTGCATATCGTCTCTCATATGGTTGCGGGCCTCGTAGTTGCGGATGCCGTCCCAGGGCTCCGTACCCACCTCCTGCAGGTCGTCAATGCTGAATGCGTCCGGCTCCGATTTCATCAGCCAGTACTGTCGGTCGCTCATAGGAAGTCGCTGCTAATTGTTATCTTTTCAAATGCCCTTGAATATAGAAGTTAGAACAGAGAATTCAGAATGAACTACCTCTTTTGGAGTGGCGGCAAGGACGCCTTCCTGGCCTGGCATTTCTGGCGCGAGCGCCGGCCCGAGGCGGAACTCACCCTGCTGACCACCTACAACGAAGAGACCGGGGTGGTGCCCCACCAGCAGATCCCGATGGAGAACATCCGCCGGCAGGCCGGGATGATGGCTCTGCCCCTGGCGGAGGTGGCCCTGCCCCCGGAATGTCCCAATGAAACCTACCTGGAGAAGGTGCGGGAGGCCTTTGCCGAGCACGGACAGCCCGGCGAGCTGATCTTCGGCGACTGGAAGCTGGAGGAGGTACGCGCCTGGCGGGAGAAGCATTTCGGGGAGCGGTGCCGGTTTCCCATCTGGAAAAAGGACCTTGACGAGCTTATGACGCTGCTCACACTGCTGCCGGTGGAGGTGCGCATCAGCGCGGTGCGCGAGGAGTTCCGCCACCTGCTCAAGCCCGGGGAGCGCTATGGCCAGGGACTGGTGCGCCAGCTGCTGCACCTGGGCGGGGAGATCGATCCCATGGGCGAAAACGGGGAGTTCCACACGGAGGTGCGGTTCGCCGATCCGCCGAAGCCGGTGTGAAGCCCGTGCGCCTGCCGGCGCCGGAGGGAGAGGACGAATCAGCCGGAACGGCCGTAGCGGTCGAGGTACCACTGCAGGGTCTCCCGCAGGCGGTCCTGGAAACTGCCCTCGGCCTTCCAGCCCAGCTCGCCCTTGATCTTGGAGGCGTCGATGGCGTAGCGGAAGTCGTGTCCCGGCCGGTCCTCCACAAAGGTGATCAGCGACTCGTGCCCGCCTTCGGGCGCATCGTCCGTCAGCTCGTCGAGCTGCCGGCACATGAGGCGCACCAAATCGATGTTCTTCCACTCGTTGTCGCCCCCCACGTTGTAGGTCTCCCCGGAGCGCCCTTCCCGGAAGGCGAGGTCGAGGGCCCGGCAGTGGTCGACCACGTAGAGCCAGTCGCGCACGTTCTCCCCGCGCCCGTAGACGGGAATATCGTCGTGCGCCAGGGCCGTGCGGATCACCGTGGGAATGAGTTTCTCGTCGTGCTGGTGCGGGCCAAAGTTGTTGGAGCAGTTGGTGGTCACCACATTCATGCCGTAGGTGTGATGGTAGGAGCGCACCAGAAAATCGCTGCCCGCCTTGGTGGCCGAATAGGGCGAATTGGGGGCATAGGGAGTGGTTTCGGAGAAGGCGCCCTCATCACCCAGGGTGCCGTAGACCTCGTCGGTGGAGACGTGCAGGAAGCGGCTGTCGGACCAGCGCTCCTGGTCGCCGCTCCAGAGCCGGCGGCACTCCTCCAGCAGGTTGAACGTGCCCACCACGTTGGAGAGCACAAACGGTTCGGGTCCCTTGATGGAGTTGTCCACGTGCGATTCGGCCGCCAGGTGAAATATCCCCCGGGGTTCAAAGTCGTGCACAGCCTTGCGCACGGCCTCGCGGTCGACCAGGTCGATCTTCTTGAAGTAGTAGCGTCCGGACGATTTCACCGGCTCCAGGTACTCGGGGTTGGAGGCGTAGGTGAGCTTGTCCAGGTTGAGGATCTCCCAGTCGGGGTGCTCCTCGAGCAGGTGCATGATGAGATTGGATCCGATAAAGCCGGCTCCGCCGGTCACGATGATACGCATGTCAAAACAGGTCTTTGAAGGTTACTTCGTTAAGGGTGGGCAGCTCGCGATCCTTTTCGGAGAGGACGGGGTCCTCCACCTGCCAGTCGATGGCCAGGTCGGGATCGTCCCAGCGAATGCCCCGCTCCCCCTTCGGAAAATAGTAATCGCTGCACTTGTAATACACCACGGCGCTTTCGGAGAGCACGGAAAAGCCGTGGGCAAAGCCCTCGGGTATGTAGAGCTGGTACATGTTGGTGCCCGAAAGGCGGTGGGCCGTATGCAGCCCGTAGGTGGTGGACCCCTCGCGTAGGTCCACCGCCACGTCGAGGATCTCCCCGCTCACGGCCATCACCAGCTTGGCCTGCGGGTGCTCGATCTGGTAATGTAGCCCGCGCACTACACCCTGCCGGGAGCGGGAGAGGTTGTCCTGCACGAAGTCCAGGTCCGCGGGAAATTCCTCACGCCGGTAGGTCTCGGTAAAAAAACCGCGGTCGTCGTCGTACTTCTCCGGCACCAGCAGGAGTACGCCGTTGAGAGGGGTTCGTTGAATATTCATGTGGGGCGTCAGCTTTCGTGGTTTTCCTTGAGTTCCTCCAGCAGCGAGCCGAGCCCCTCTTCCCAGGAGGCCATGGGGCGGCCGGTCGCCTCCTCCAGCCTGCGGCAGCAGAGCTTGGAGAAGGCGGGCCGGCGGGCTCTGCTCTCAAAGGCCTCCGAGGAGACCGCCTCCAGCTCCACCTCCAGCCCGGCCCGATCGAAGATGGCCTCCGCAAAATCGTGCCAGGTGAGGATGCCGGCGGAGCTGCAGTGCCAGGTGCCCTCCGCCCCATCTTCCATCAGTGCCAGGCTGCGGCGCACCGCCTGCCGGGTGAAGGTGGGGCTACCCCACTGGTCGTCCACCACCTGCAAATGGTCCCGTTCACTCGCCAGCCGCAGCATGGTTTTCACGAAGTTGCCGCCGCCGGCCCCGCAGAGCCACGACAGGCGCAGGATGAGGTGCCGGCAGCCGGAGGCGCGGATGGCCTCCTCACCCCGCCACTTGGTCTCCCCGTACCAGTTGAGGGGACTTGTGCGGTCCTCCTCGCGGTAGCCCTCCGGGCGACGCGCGCGGTCGTCGGCGCGGCCGGGAAAAACATAGTCGGTGGAGTAGTGCATCAGCATGATGCCACGTTCTGCGCAAAGATCTGCCAGGGCGCCCACGGCTTCGGCGTTGACCTGCAGGGCGCGGTCGCGCTCCTCCTCGGCACGGTCCACCGCCGTATAGGCGGCGCAGTTAACCACCGCGTGGGGCTCCTCCCGGTCCAGTTCAGCACTCACGGCCCCGGCGTCGGTAATGTCCAGCCCGGAGGCGTCACGGGGCGCCAGACGCAAACCGGAACCCTCCGGCGAACGGGCGTGGCGTACCCACTCCACTCCCAACTGTCCTCTGGCGCCCGTAAGCAGTATATTCATCAATAATTTCGTATCATTAAGCAATGTTGAGGGGCCCGCAGTCCGCATCAGGAGGGACACGGAAGAGAACACGGCAAACCGCCTGTAAATATATTGCGTATATCAAGAACTTCACAACGACTTCCGGGAAAGGGCACAGCCGCCGGAACACACAGACTTTCCCGCTAAAGAAGAATGGTTACAGGGTCGATAATTGCCGTAAAAACAACCTCTTGCGGCCCTCCGAGGTTAAGACATTCTAATTGAGGGCTGAGGGCGGCACTCGTTATTTTTTTATACTTCGGTGGATTCCCAATATCGCCCCATGCGTAGCCTGACCTTACTCCGTACCCTGGTACCCCTGCTGGCTCTCCTGTTCGGCGTGAGCGTGGGATCGGTCTATGCGCAGCCGGAAGACATCACGCTCCAGTACAAAAACAACAACGCCAACAACCCCACGCAGTCGCCCCAGCCCCACATGCGGCTGATCAACAACGGGTCGTCCACCCTTAACCTGTCGGACCTCACCATCCGCTACTGGTTTACCTCCGAGCCTTCGGGACAGGACGTCTACGCCCTTTACTCGGCGGCCGTGGGCAACGGCGAGGTGAACGGCACCTTCGGGACGGTCAACGGCCAACGCTACCTGGAGATCAGCTTCACCTCCAACGCGGAGATTCCGGGCTACCTGGGCGGCAACGGCAATCCCAACGACTTCCCGGCGGGTGCAAGCACAGGCAATATTCAGAATTCCTTCCACGACGACGGCTGGAATAACTACGACCAGAGCGACGACTTCTCCTTCGACCCGAACGAGACCTCCTACCCGGGCAACACCACCACCGCCAACAACACCAACATTACGGTGTACTACCAGGGCAGCCTGGTATCGGGATCGGGTCCCCCGGGCACGGCACAGGCCGAGGAGATGAGCATTACCCAGCAGCCCACCGGCGGCACAGCCGGGCAGATCTTTTCGCCGCCCCCCACCGTGCTGCTGGAAGACGCCAATGGCAACCCGGTGGAGGGCGTAGAAGTGACCGTCACCCTCAACCAGGGCAGCTTTGCGGGGGGCAGCACCACCATACTGACTACCGACGCCAGCGGAGAAGCCACCTTTGACGACCTGAGCATCAACACGGCCAACACCGGCTATGAGCTCACTTTTGACGCCGCCGCCGACCTGGTTTCCGACGAAGTCTCCAATTCCTTCAGCATTAGCGCCGCGGCGGCCGACCAGATCTCCATCTCCCAGCAGCCTCCCGCCTCCACTGCCGCGGGACAGACCCTCTCTTCCGCCCCGGCCGTGACCATCACCGACGCCTTCGGCAACCCGGTCTCCGGCTCCGACATCACCATCACCCTCAACAAGAACAGTTTTGCCTCCGGCACTCTCACCCGAAGTACCAACAGCTCGGGTGTGGCCGCCTTCAATGACCTGGTGATCACGACCAAGGCCACCGGCTACAAGATCACCTTCGACCCGGCCGCGGGGGGACTGTCCGACCGCATCACGGGCAACTTTGCCATCACGGAAGCAGCCGCCAGCCAGATGAGCGTCACCACCCAGCCGGGGGAATCGGTAACCAACGGAACGGTCGAGGGTCCCCCCACGGTGCGGGTGACCGACACCTACGGCAACGGCATATCCGGGGTGAACGTAACCGTTTCAGAGACAGGGGGCTACACCTTCGACGCCGGCACGCTGACGCGCGCCACCGGCTCCAACGGCTTCGCCGCCTTCGACGACCTGGAGATCCATACCGCCGACACCGGCTACCAGCTTACCTTCGACGCATCAGCCGGCGGGGTGTCGAACGTCAATTCCAACACCTTCGATGTGGTCTCGTCAGGCGGCAGTATGACGGTGAATGCCAGTCCCGGACAGAGCATCGCCGGAGTGACCCTCTCCCCCTCCCCGCAGGTGACCCTGGAAGACGATCAGGGGAATCCCCTCTCGGGCGTGGACATCACGGTCACCCTTAATCAGAACAGCTTCGCGTCGGGCACCCTCACGCGCACCACCAACGGTTCGGGCGTAGCCACTTTCAACGACCTGGTGGTCACCGCCGCCGAGAGCGGCTACCAGATCACCTTTGACGCCGACCAGACGGGCGTAGCCAACGCCTACACCTCCAGCTTCGAGGTGGTGGCGGCTAGCGCCTCCTCTATGAGCATGGAGACCCAGCCGGTCAACACCTCCTCAGGCAGCATCCTGGGGGGACCACCGGCCGTTACGCTCGTCGACACCTACGGCAACCCCGTCTCCGGGGTGGACATTACGGTCACCCTCAACCAGAACAGCTTCGCCTCGGGCACCACCGTGGTGGCGACCGACGCCGGCGGGGAGGCCGAATTCAATGACCTGGTGATCAGCACGGCCGATACCGGCTACGAACTCACCTTCGACGCGGACGCCAGCGGGGTTTCCAACGTGATCTCCAACAACTTTAACGTCACGGCGGGCTCGGCCAGCAACATGTCCATCTCCCAGCAGCCGACGCAGTCCACTGCCGGGGTGACCCTCTCCCCCGCCCCGGCCGTGACCCTTACCGACGGGCAGGGCAATCCCGTTCAGGGCGTGAGCGTGACGGTTAGCCTCAACAAGAACAGCTTTTCTGGGGGCAGCACCACCGTAGTCAACACCAATTCCAGCGGGGTGGCCACTTTCGGCAACCTGAAAATCGGCACGGCCGCCTCCGCCTACCAGCTCACCTTCAGCGCCAGCGGGGTAAGTAACGCCGTCTCCAACACCTTCAACGTGGTGCAGCCCAACCCGGCCTTCGGCTCCATCACCGTGGAGTACAAGAATGACAATACCAGCAGCACCTCCCAGCAGCTCGAGCCCTGGATGCGTCTCAACAACGAAAGCAACGTAGACATCAACCTGAGCGACCTGACCGTGCGCTACTGGTTTACCTCCGAACCGCCGGGGCAGGACGTGCACGTGGTGGATTTCGCGGAGATGACCAATGACGATAGCAACATCACCGGTACCTTCGGCACCATCGACGGAAACCACTTCCTGGAAGTCGGTTTCGACTCGGATATCGTGGTGCCTATCGGACTGGGCGGCGATGGCAGCACGCCGGACCTCTTTCCGGTCAACGCCAATACGGGCGCCATCCAGCAGCGCATCCACGACGACGGCTTCGCCAACTACGACCAGACCAACGACTACTCCTACGACGCCACTAAGACCAGCTACACCGAACACGACAAGATCACCATCTACTACAAGGGCAGCCTGGTCTGGGGCACCCCGCCCTCCGGCGCTGCCGAAGCGGAGGAGATGACCATCACCCAGCAGCCCACCGGCACAACCGCAGGGCAGTCTCTCTCCCCCTCGCCCACCGTGCTGCTGGAAGACGCCCAGGGCAACCCGGTGGAGGGCGTGGACGTGACGGTGACCGTCAACCAGAACTCCTTCAGCGGGGGAAGCACGACTGTGGTGACCTCCAACGCCAGCGGGGAGGCTGTCTTCGATAATCTGAGTTTCCAGAACGCGGCCTCCGGCTACGAGCTTACTTTTAATGCCGACGCGAACCTGGTAGACAACAAGACCTCCAACTCTTTTACCATCAGCGCCGCGGCAGCCAGCCAGATGAGTATCACGCAGCAGCCTCCCTCTTCGGCGACCGCCGGCGCCACACTGAATCCGGCGCCCAAGGTCACCCTCACCGACGCCTACGGCAACGTAAAATCGGGCGAGAACGTGACGGTCTCCCTCAATAAGAACAGCTTCTCCTCGGGTACACTGACCCGCACCACCAACAGTTCAGGGGTGATCACCTTTTCGGGACTGGTCATCACCGCTGCCGCCTCGGGCTACAAAATCGTATTCGACGCCGCCGCCTCCGGCGTAGCCAACAAGGAGTCCAATACCTTTACCGTCAACCCCGCCGCGGCCAGTACGGCCACCATCACCACCCAGCCCGGGGAATCGGTGACCACGGGCTCGGTCGAGGGGCCTCCGGCGGTCAAGATCACCGACACCTACGGCAACCCCATTTCAGGGGTTAATGTCACTGTTTCAGAGACCGGAGGCTACACCTTTGACGCAGGAACGCTGACCAGGGCAACCGGCTCAAACGGTATCGCCACCTTCAATGACCTGGAGATTCACAGCGCCGCCTCCGGCTACCAGCTTACCTTCGAACCGGCGCCGGGCAGCGTCTCCAGCCTCAACTCCAACACCTTTACCGTAGTAGAGCCCGCAGGCTCGATGACCATCGACGCCGAGCCGGGTCAGACCACCGCGGGACAGACGCTGAGTCCCGCACCCTCGGTCACCCTGGTGGACGGCCAGGACAATCCCCTCCAAGGGGTAAACATTACCGTGAGCGTCAACCAGAACAGCTTTGCATCGGGGACCGTAACCGTGCAGACCAACAGTTCGGGCGTGGCCACCTTCAGCGACCTGGTGATCGAGGCGGCGGCCTCCGGCTACCAGATCACCTTCGATGCCGACGAGACGGGAGTACCCAATGTGGTGACCAGCTCCTTCGAGGTGGTGGCGGCCAACGCCACCGCACTGAACATTACCACCCAGCCGGCCAACACCGAAACGGGAAATACCCTGGAGGGTCCCCCTGCGGTGGTCCTGACCGACAACTTCGGCAACCCCGTGCAGGGCACCAATATTACGGTCAGCCTGAACAAGAACAGCTTCGATTCGGGCACCACCACCCTGGCGACGGACGGATCCGGTGAGGCGGTATTCGACGACCTGGTCATCTCCACTATCGCCACGGGCTACGAGCTCAGCTTTGACCCCGATGCCCAATACGTCTCCAATGCCCTCTCTGACGATTTTGACGTGACGGCAGGGGCGGCGGACGACCTGGAGATCACCACGCAACCCAGCGAATCCACCTCCGACGTAACCATCTCCCCGGCCCCGGTGGTGCTGGTGACCGACGGCGGCGGCAACCCGGTTTCAGGAATAAATGTGAGCGTCAGTCTGAACAAGAGCAACTTTACGGGAGGAAGCACTACCGTAGCCACCAGCGACGCCAGCGGCGAGGCCGTTTTCAACAACCTGAGCATCAGCACGGCCGACACAGGCTACGAATTGAGTTTCAGCACCACCGGCCTCACCTCAGTCACCTCCGACGCCTTTGAAGTGGTGCAGCCCAATCCGCCCTTCGGCAGCATTCGCCTGCAGTACCGGAACAATGCAACCAACACCACCAGCGAGACCATCCAGCCCTGGATCAAGATTTTCAACGACAGCAACCTGGACATCAACCTAAGCGACCTGACCGTGCGCTACTGGTTTACCTCCGAACCTGCCGGATCGGATGAGTATGTGGTAGACTTCGCCGAGATGACCAACGACGAAAGCAACTTCAGCGGATCCTTCAATACCGAGGAGGGGCGCTACTTTCTGGAAGTCGGTTTCGACTCGGATATCGTGGTGCCTATCGGACTGGGCGGCGACGGAAGCACGCCCAACCTCTTTCCCGCCTCGGCCTCCACGGGCGGCATCCAGCAGCGCATTCACGACGACAATTTCCAGAATTACGACCAGAGCGACGACTATTCCTTCAATCCCACCATCACCAACTACTCCGACTTCGACTCCATCAACGTCTACTACAAGGGACAGTTGATCTGGGGCGACGCACCGCCCATGACCGAGACCTATTACAGCCGGCAGACCGGCAGCTGGGGCAACGCCACCAACTGGTCCACTGTCAGCCACACTGGCGCCGTGGCCACCGTGCCTCCGGGCCCCGAGGACGAGGTGATCATCGGCAGCGGACACAAGATTACCCTGACCGACAACATAACCAACGATAATTCGGTCACCGTCTCCGGGACCGGCAAGCTCTACACGGGCAACTGGGTGCTGGACGGCACGGGAGATTTCGTACTGGAGCCAGACGGTACGCTGCAGGTGGGCTCAGTCAACGGAATCAACGCAAACATCTCCTCCGGCAGCATCCAGAGCGATGGCACGCGCAGCTACAGCGCTTCGGCCGATTACATCTTCCAGGCCGGGTCACCCCAGACCACCGGCGACGGGCTCCCCGCCACCCTGCAGGGCGATCTGACCATCGACAATTCCACCGGCGTGACGGCCGACAAATCCTACGAGGTAAACGGCACGCTTTTCCTCAATAGCGGTCCCTTCATCTTCGAAGACGGCGACGAGCTGCTCGCCAACGACAAGACGGTCAGCTCAGGCGAGCTTACCTTCCGCCTGGAAGTGGACAGCCCGCGCGGCTACCGCCTGCTCTCCTCCCCCATTGACACCGATTTCGATAACTTCCTGGACGGCGTACACACCCAGGGCTTCACCGGGGCGACCTACGGCACCAGCTACCAGCCCAACGTGCTCTGGTACGACGAAACCTACGAGGGTACCGACAACCAGCGCTGGCGGGCCCCCTCCAACATTACAGACGACGTGGGCACCGGCCGCGGCTACCACGTCTACATGTTCGGCGACATCCCATCCGACAGCGACTACAACGACCCTTTCCCCTACACCCTGGAGGTGAACGGGCAGGAACACGAGGGACCGGTGGACCTGAATGTCACCTTCACGGCGGCCGCCGACAGCGGCTGGAACCTGGTGGGCAACCCCTACGGGGCCACGCTGGACTGGGAAGACGCCTCGTGGACCAAAACGAATATCGATCCCAACATTTACGTGTGGGATCCCGCTACCAACCAGTACAAAACATGGAACGGCGCGGCCGGTGACATTACCGACGGACTCATCGCCCCCTTCCAGGGCTTCTGGGTGAAGGCCAACGACACCAATCCGCAGCTGGTGGCCAGCGAAAACGCCAAGACCACCGGCGGCGAGTTCATCGGAAGCGACCCGGCGGCGGGCGCGGAGCGGCCCGAGGTCCCCAGTATCAGCCTGCGCGCCTACCATTCGAAGAACCTGCAGTCTACCGTGCACTTCTCCTTTACCGAGGACGGCACGACCGAGCTCGACCGCATGGATGCCTACAAGCTGCTCCCGCCTCCCAACGTCACCGACTACGTGGAGGCCTACTCGCGGGCAGAGAACCGCGAGCGCCTGGCCATCAGCAACCTGCCCCGCTGGTTCGGCAAGGTGATTGAAGTTCCCATCGAGGTAAATGCTTACCGCGACGGACAGCCCCTGGCCGACGAGCTCTGGCTGAAAGTAGACAAGGTACGCAACCTCCCCAACCACTGGGAAGCCGAGCTGGTGCACCAGGCCAGCGGGAAACGCATCGCCGTGAACAACCTCAGGGACTCCATCCGGGTTTCCCTTGAACACCTGGCCGGACAGCAGGCGCTGGCGGCCCCAGCCACGGGCGGCACCATCACCACCAACGACGAACGAAACCACGTTCGATTTACCCTGCGCATACAGTCCATCCAGGTCACCTCCGACTCCCCGCAGCAGTACGAGGTGGGCAACAACTATCCCAACCCCTTCTCGGAATCCACGAACCTGCGCTTCGGAACCCCGCGCGAGGGGCGCGTGCGCCTGCACGTTTACACCGTGATGGGACGGAAGGTCGAAACGCTGGTGGACGAGGTACTGCCGGCGGGCTACCATGAGGTGCCCTGGCGGCCGAGGGGACTCTCCAGCGGGGTCTACCTCATCGTGCTGGAATCGGAGCATGGCGCGGCCAGTGGCAAGGTGACCTACATCAAGCAATAATCATGGGTGCCAGAGCATTATAATGTGCTAATTCCAGTAATTAGTCCGCAATGTTAAATGAATATTGAAAAATCTTTGTTAAATTATATAGGAGTGCCTGGATCATCCCGGACGGGGACATCTGAATTGGTTGTCTGCCGGGAGAGACGGTAGTGTCAAATGTTGACTGACCGCACATGTTAAATTACTACACGGCAAAAATAACGAGTTTTGCGACGCTGAGGCACGCCTTGGGGGCGATCCTATTTATATTTTTGTTGCTGGCTGGATTCAGTTACACGACACATGCTCAGGACAATATCCCCCGTTCTTCCAGTGCTTCTGCCGAGGTATCTGCAAATATCCTGGAAATCAACATAACGCTGGTCACCTTGCGAGATATTCAATTTGACAGGGTGCAGCCCAGTCAAGGCATTATATCGGTGAATCCCGTCAGTAATTCCAATGCCGGACTTATGATGGCGGACGGATCCCCCAACACCCCTATCAGCGTAAGATTCCAGCGGCAGGTTACCCTCGTACACCAAACAGGCGTGAACACCCTGCAGTTTGAATACCAGCTCTCGGGTTATTCGGAAAGAAACCAGTCTGCTTCGGAACTCGTCGCGGGCAATTCGCAGAACTTCCGTCTGAACGAGGATGGCGAATTCTACATATGGGTAGGAGGCCGGGTGGATATCACCAATGCAGTGAGCGGTAACTACGAAGGTGATTTAACCGTGGAGGTCGAATATATTTGAGGTACTGCATATACCTGATATGCCTGTGCGTTCTGTGTATGCTGGCACCCAGCCAGGGTACAGCCCAGGAAATCGATTTCAGTCAGTTTGGAAGTTACACGATTACCCTTGAACCCGTTCCGGGCTATGAATCCCTTGATTTTGGATCGGTAATCAACGGAGAGGGTAATGTTTCCGTTGACTTGGGTGACGATCCCGGAATGGCGGTACTCTCGATCACCGGTGTCAAATATCTGGACGTGGTGGTCACCATCACCAAACCTGACGCCCTTCTGCCTATCGACCCCGGTGTTACAGACGAAATTCCGTTCACCACCCTGGAAGCAGCATACGCCAACCACGGAGACAACGACTACCTCAAAGCCAAGATGATGGGAAACCTTCAAGCCCGATTCCCCATACTTGAGCGACAGTTTCTGCCACCCGGACCACCGCCGGATCCCCCCATTGAAGGGGTGTCACCTCCCTCGGAGACTGCCTATATCTATTTATGGGGGAGTATAAATGTAGGCAACGTAGCTGCAGGAGACTATTCAGCCACCATTGACATCACCGTGGAATACAACTGATCGTCCCATGGCTGTTCCAAAGCGCATACGAACACATTCGAAGCGTCTGATTTTCCTTTGGATAGCAGCTTTTATGCTGGTATTGCTTCCCGCAGAAAAATCGGAGGCGCAATTCCTGCGCATCGTTATGGAAGTGGAACCGGAGCTCAGTGCCCAGACCCTGCAGCCCCTGGATTTTGGTCAGCTGTATCAGAACGCAGGCCCCATCGAGGTTAATATGGGAGAGAATAATATGGGTATTTTCACCGTCATGGGATATCCGAACCAGAGCGTACGTGTATCTCTGCATAGCCCCGAGTTGCTTCGTCACGCCGACAGATCCTTTTCTGACAGCCTGAATATATCCATCCGTGCAGCCTACGCCAACCGTGGAGTAAACCGTATAGAAGACGCCCGTTTGTTTAATGGAAATACAGCTCAATTTCAAATGATGGAGAGTACCGGGGGCCTTACTCCCACCCAGATGATGCAAAATGCCACCGCATATATATTTATTTTTGGAAGCATATCGGTTGGCGATGTGCAGCCTGGTCATTACGATGGTATGGTCGTCATGGAAGTAGAATATCTTTAAGTAAGGGGAAAAATTGTGCGATAACACTTGTTGAATCTTAGTTACGGAACCTATAATATGCTGTTCATTTTGAATATTTGGTCTTACGGTACATGAAAACAGTATCCAAATCCCTGCTCATAGTATTTTTGGCCACCCTTTTTGGGACTGTTCAGGGTACAGCTCAGATTACCATAGCTCCCACCACCCTGTATCTGGATGACCAGAACCGTTTCGGTACCATGCTTGTACTTAACGGTTCCAGCCAACCCCAGGAAGTAAGCATTGAATTTGAATTTGGTTATTTGGCGGCGGATTCAGCCGGAAATCCCGAAATGGTTTACGATGATTCGCTGGCGGCCTCCGAGAAGTCCGTCGCGGATCGCATTCTGGGCTTTCCCAGCAACTTTACCCTCCAGCCTAACCAACGCCAGGTGGTCAGATTGACCGTACGCAATACCGGCAGCCTGGCCGACGGCACCTACTGGTCCCGCATACGGACTATTTCCAACCCTGTCAGCCCCTCCATTGAAGAGCAGACATCCGAGGGCATCTCCGCGCAAATCAACTTCCGGTTTGAGCAGGTAACCACCGCCTTTTTTAAAAAAGGAAATGTCACAACCGGCCTGGATTTTGGTGAGAGCAACGTATCTATTACTGACGATACCGGAATTATTCATACCCGGATGAGCCAGACCGGGAATTCCCCATACATCGGTACCATGAATCTTCGTATTCTCAACGAGCAAGGGGACCTTGTAACCGAAAGCAGCAGCACCGTCGCCATCTATTTCACGACGCAGCGCCAGTTCCAGTTCGATGCCAGCGAGATGCCCCCCGGGACCTACACGGCCGAAATGGTCTTTGAGACCACCCGAACCTCCATTGATGATGCCGAAATGGTGCAGGCGAGCCCCATCAATCACACCGTTACCTTCCGTATGCAATGACTACGGGCTTTTATTACTTAAAACCTGCATTTCCCCTTACAGGCTATCATAAAGGAATTTATTCGCCCCCCCATTAAAAATATTTAATTCACAATGCCGTGGATTAAGGCATTTTAACTTTCTGGTATGCACGCCAATAGCTATTATTACGGGTGAAATTCTCCAACACTTCAAACCAATGCAAGGACAGAGTCATGAAGAAATTACTCACCATTACCTTTATTCTCCTGCTCTTCAGCTATTCCGGGGAAGTATTTGCCCAAGACAGCGACAATACAACCGCTGACGCCCGCGTACTCGCTGATATCACCGTAACCGCTAACCGCGGCTTGAATTTCGGCGATCTCACCGCTACCGCGCAGACGCCTTCCATTTCACCGGGCGACGGAACGGACGATGCCCAGTTCGAAGTGGAAGCCGACGAATCCTCGAGCGTTACTCTTGAGTTCACGCAGCTACCCGAAGGAGCCAGTGGTGGCGACGGCAGTACTTTTACTTACTATATAGAAAACGGTGCCGGCGATGACATGGAAATGACCTTTGCCGCCACCGACGCCGCATGGACGAACAACGACACATTTACCGGCGAAACCTCCTTTGATCCGACGAGTGCCACTCCCACCGCCACCATTGACGGCGACGGAACCATCTACGTATGGCTCGGCGGTGACCTGGCTGTTACAAGTGGGCAAGCCTCAGGCGACTACACCGGTACCATCACGCTGGAAGCCACCTACAACTAGTTCCCACTTTTCCCTTTGTACGCTTAAAAGAGCCGCCCCTGTGGGCGGCTCTTTTTTTGTTTAGACGGTGGACCCTGCCGAAAGCCCCGCCCACCCCTCCAATCATAAAGCAATATAATGGTCTCCTTGGAAAAGGTGCGTTATATTGTCAGGGTTAGGGTTTATTTCCAGATGACCAGGTTGACAACTACCGTTTCCTTATACGGCGGCTTACCCATGCGACTATTCGTACGCCCCATACTTGCGTCGGTACTGGGCATGCTGTTGCTTTTGACAGCCATGCCGGAGGGGAAGCTGCATGCCGTCCCTGCAGCCCATGTCATGCAACAGTCGGACAGCCACGATCCCCAGGAAATATTTCTCTCGTTCAGCTACCGGGGCACCAAGAGCATGGTCATCACCGCTCTTTATCATAACGACCAGGTCTATCTGCCAGTAGGCGAGCTCTTCGACTTTCTGATGATTCCCTACCACACCGATACGCAGTCGTTCGTGATCTCCGGCACCTACCTGTCGGAGAACCAGGACTATGAACTGCACTTTGATGCAGAAGGGGATCCGCGTGGCAGGGTGGGCGACCGTGAAGCCGCATTCGGTGGACAGGATTTTCTGATCGGTGAACTCGATTTCTACCTGTTGCCCAAGCATTTCGAGCAACTCTTCGGCCTGAACTTCACGGTCGACATGAATAATCTCACCCTTTCGTTGACGACCGACAACGTCCTTCCGATAATCCAGCAAATGGAGCGCCAGCGACGCAGAAACCAGATCACGGAACAGCGGGAGCGCTTTGATTACTACGACCTCGCCTTCGACCGGCAGCGCCACTTCCTGCGGGCCGGTTTCGCGGATTACGCTCTAAACACCACCCTGGATCCTACAGGCACCAACCAGTACAACTACACCCTGGATGTTGGAGGCGAGCTTCTCGGTGGAGACGTGCAGGGGGCGCTGTATGGCGGATATAACAGTTCCATCGGGTTTCAGAATTATTCGGACAATCTGCGCTGGCGCTTCGTACCGGGAAACCGAAACCTGGTTTCCAACATAAGCGTGGGACAGATCCGTTCCGGAGGACTACTGACCAGCTCCAATTTCCGGGGCATCAGCATCTCCAACGAGGACATCCAGCCCCAAATCCTCTTTCAGGACTATGTAATTGACGGCACGACCGTCCCTGAATCGGAAGTGGAGGTCTACCTTAACAACAGCCTGATCGCCTTTAAGACGGCTGATATGAGCGGTTACTACCGTTTTCAGATTCCTATAACCTACGGTACGACCCAGTTGTCCCTCCGGATCTACAGGCCCGACGGTACCATTGAAACACGATCAGAACGTATACAAATACCCTATACCTATCTCCGGCCGGGTCAGGTGCGCTACAATGCCAGCGCAGGCCTTGCGGAGAGCTCGCTGCTGGAGGACCAGGACCAGTATTTCCAGGGACAGGCCAATGCGGCCGTAGGTATAGCGTCGTGGCTCACCCTGCGCACAGGGATGGACTATCTGGAGGCTGACCCTGCCTTTCAACCCCTGCTATACAGCTCCCTTTCCACCCGGTTGGCCTCCAATTTCCTTTTTAATCTGGACCTGGCCCCCCAGGCCTATTACCGGGCAGACCTGAGTGCCGTGTATCCTTCCTCGGCCAGTCTGGGGGCCACGTACACCCATTACACGCGTGACCGCAGCCTCTTTAACCCAACCTCTATCCAGCGGATCTTTCAGGGCAATATCTACCTGCCTTTCGATCTATGGGGTACACCACTCAGCGCCCGCTTATTCGGCGGCTACCAGCAGAGTAGAACTACCGACCAGACGCAATACCGGCTTGACCTGTCAGGACGCTTCGGGCGTATGAACGTACGACTTTCCATCCGGGACCGTCAGAACGGTGCGGTCAGGCCCGAGTTTTCAAATCGTGCCAATGTCAGCGCCACCGCATCCTACGTTTTTCCCCGCGGTCCCGCCACAGCCGGATTGCTGAAAGGGCTCTACTTGCGATCCCAAATGGATTACAATCCCCACCTAAATCGTATCACGCAGGCCTCCACGCAAATCTCCAAGGAACTCGGACAAAATCTGCGATTCCAGGTCTCCATGGGACAGAACTTTCTTACCAATTCGCTGTCGGGCTACGTAAACCTGACCTTTGAGCTCAACCGGGTACGCGCCACGTCCACGGCCCGCATGGCCCGCAACAGCGTACAGTTCTCCCAGAATCTGAGCGGATCGGTGGGATATGACGGCAATTACAAGGAGCTATACTTCACAAACCGGCGCCAGGTCGGACAGTCGGCTGCCTCAGTGCGACTGTTTCTGGACGAGAACGACTCCGGAACCTACAACGAAGGCGAAGAGATTCTTCCCTACAACGCTGTTCGACTGCAGCGCTCCGGGCGCACCCAGCTCGAGGAGGACGGCATCATCCGCGTGACACAGCTCCAGTCCTACTACCGGCACAACATGGAGATCAACTACGCGGCGCTGCAAAATCCAACATACGTTCCAAAATTTGATGAGTTTTCCTTTATAGCCGACCCCAACCAGTTTAAGCCCATAGACATTCCCTTCTATATCACGGGCATCCTGGAGGGCATGGTCTACCGGCAGCAGGATTCCGGACAGCGTCAGCCGGCGGCCGGCGTTCGCATCTATATGATTTCGGAGGATGGGGAGTTTGAAAAAACCTTCAATACCTTTTCCGACGGTTCCTTCTATACCTACGAGGTCCCGCCCGGGGAGTATGACATGTTCATCGATCCTGCGCAGCTGCAGCGCCTGGGCGCTGAAGCGGTCCCGGACACCATCGATCTTAAAGTGGAGTCGGTGGAGGGCGGCGATTATATTTCGGGATTGGAGTTTACCATCGTCCCCGAAGGTACTGGCCGCCCTGAAGTCATCACGGCCGCCGACCAGGATACCGCAATGGACAAACAGGGATTATCCCCGCTGGATGTATACGGGGAATACAACCACAGTGTGCAGCTGGCTAGTTTTTCAAATTTTGAAAACGCTGACCGGGCCCTGGCCACCGCCCGTGAACAATTCAACATCCCACTGACGGTCAGTCACACAAATGATCTCTATGCCTTGCGGACCCATCCCATTCAAAACCGGCAGCAAGCCATCACCCTGCTTCACCGAATAGCTGACAGCCAGTTCAGCCAACCGGTCCTGGTCCTTACGCGCAATGGGAATACCGCGATGCAGAAGGGTGCGGACCCATCAGAAACCCGAGAGGTCGTCAGCGAGGTCTATTCTCTGCAGATAGGTGCTTTCAGCAGAAAGCAGAGCGCACAGCAATTCGTCTCCGGGTCGGAGAACCCGCTGGGCGAACCGGCCTCGGTTGTTTTCGATTCCACACGCGGCCTTTACAAGGTATATGCCAACAGCCATCCCTTTGATTCACTGGAGAGGGCCCGCAATGCCCTGACAGATCTGCGCAGCCGGCCAGCGTTCGACAACGCTTTTATTGACCGGCGAACCGTACGCAGGAAGATTGCGGCTGAGCATTCTTCCCAGGATCCTGACCGAAGCTTTACTTACGAGGTGCACATACAGGGGGTGAGTGACATCTCCCGTGAGCGATTTCTGAGTGAGGCCATAACGAGCAATTTCAATCTCCTCAGCAACGGTCCCAAAGAAGAGCTGGTTGTTTTTCAGGATATTCCCGACTGGCAGACGGCAGTGGACCTAATCGGTAAATTGCGTCGCATTGCAGGAATGGGCCAACCTTTCATCGTGCTGCTCGAGACTGACAATGGGGAATAGCCTCCATTCCCACCCAGCATATAATCAGACCTGAGTCTGTCGTTCAAACACCTAATTGTACTCGATGGTAGCCATCAATTCTCCCCTGCTGTCTGTCCGTCCTGTGCTGTGGTCACTAATCCTCTCCGGCAGAATATCGTAGGTGGCGCTTCCCCCAAGCTCAACCATCGTATGGGAAATCAAATTTCCATGGATCATCTGTCCCGTATCGCTGCGAAGGGCCAGGGGTCCAGTGATCTTCAGGCTTAAAATTGCATAATCGATAGAGGGGAGCAATAGCCTGCCAAAGGAAGTAGTTAGATCAACGTCATCCCTGAAAGTTGTGTCGGGGAAGGTCACCGTGACAGGCTCCGGAGCAGGAAGCACACGTGCTGTTACTTTCATGGTGGCGGAATCGTAACCCTGGGCCCATACTATGGAGGGCAAAGATGGCACCATCACCAAGAATAATATTGCGATAAAACGCGTCATGTAATTGCTCGTAGGCGGGGGATGAATGTGTCAATCCCAATGTATTAACTTTTTCTAATATTAGAAAATATTAATATTATATATACCAGTCCTATTCAAGCAATATCGTATCTTGATGTGTTTAAGCTTCGTTTTTACATATATTAGAATTTCTAATTTATGTAAAATTACATTTGGGGGGGGTAATGGAATAAGGTAAGAAGGGAAGTCAGCGAACCAGGGTGAGCTCCTGTGAAAGTACAAAGCGGCTTCCGTCAGAACCCAGGGCCTCGAGGCGGTATATATACAACCCGCTGGCCTGATCGCGCGGACGCCAACGGACGGTATGTACACCGGGGGATATAACCTCTCGGTCCACAAGGCGAATCACTTCCCGTCCGAGCAGATCGTAGACCGTGATTCGTACCCTGGCCCGTACAGGAATCCAGAACTCGATGGTCGTCTCCTGATGAAATGGATTCGGATAATTCTGTTTGAGATCGTAGACCTTGCCGGGTACCCCCTCCACAGGAAGCACATCCAATCGAAAAACCTCCTCATCGGATAGTCCTTCGGGATCCTCGACGAAGAGACGAACCGGGATGTCACTGGCGAAGAAGAGGCGCGTAGTAGAAAAGGTCAATATTCGAGTTTCTTCGTCCAGATCCACCTTCAGGTAGTGGTCACTCTCCGTATCTGGGTTATCCAAGAAGCGCTCATCCAGCACTTGCACTTCCCATTCCAGTTGATCGATGGTCTCCGCCTCATCGCTAACAAGTGTATCGAGCGCGACCCTGAGCGTATCAATCTGGTAAAAACTCAATACCTCCAGGTCGTCAATCTCAGGCGCCCGGATATGTGCGGTAGCCCTCGCCGGTCCATATCCAACATCCAAGGTGAGGGTACCCGGAGCTGTAGCTATTTCTTTCTGAGATTCAGGGGCGTCCTGCCCCACCGCAGTTGCAGACAAGGCCGTTTCCAGCAGCACCAGAGCCGCGCTCATGAATAAATACTTCAGCGTAGATACCGTTGGAATCTGTCGGGTGCCCCATCCCGGAAACTGCCATGGATGCATGTGCCGTTGCATTAGTTCAGGAGTGTTTCTGTAGAGTATCGTTCAAAATAATCACCATGTTGAAGCGGGAAGTTTTAGGGGGAGGAAGGTGATACTTCACTCACAAGAATGATCTCTGTCCTTAGCGAAGGAAAACGGTCCTCCGATATCTCGGCCTGCTGTCGCAACGGTCCCCAATCGGTACTCATATAACCAAGTATTACCCTTGATTTTTCACCCAGATAGTGCCAGAGTTGAAGGTTCCAATCCACCCGGGGCTGCCATACCCGGTATTGGGACAGGCCCTCCTCAAGGGTCTCATAATTTCCAAGCTGCAACAGATACCGGTACGTCGGCCGGTACGTACGGGGGGGCTCTCCTCGCGCCACAAACATTTCAGCCCCGATCCCTGCATTCTGAAGCTCGTCCAGAGCCTGCTCCGCCTCAAGTATGGAGTCATAAGTCCTGCTTCGAACGCGGTACACATCGCCCTCATCAGACCGCTGAATCTGCAAGGCTGTCCCGTGACGCCGATTAACATTATCAACGTAATTGCGGGCTCGCAGACTGTCTCCGAAGGCGGCAACCTGCACCTGATAGGGTATAGGAGTCGCTTCACTTCCCTCACAAGACTGGTATACCATGGCATCCTCAAATTCTTCGGCTTCCCGCACCTCAGCCAAAAACTCCAGGCTTTCGGCCAGACTGCCCCGCTCCGATGTTCTTACGACATAGAGCATCCGGACGGAATCCAGGTAAATCCGGGGATATTCTCCTGTAAGATCCGACAAGGTCCTGACGGCCTGCAATGCGTTTGAATAGGATTCGTAGCCTCCAACCTGCACGCTGAATACACATGATGACTCATAGAGTGTATCCACCCTTACGGAGGAGTGAGGCATCTCTCCTTCACGTCCGGTACTATCCTCCTCGGCTTCTTCCTTGCCACGCTTGACCTCCACTATCTGTGGCGGAACATCTGCCTCGGGGGGCTGCGGTTCCTCCACACTACCAATCCCGTCGCGTCGTCCTCCCATGCGAATGTTTAACCCTATCGAAAATTCCATATAGTCATGGTCATACCCCTTTCCCCGAACGGGAATTTCGTTTAGCATGCGCACGCCCCCCGCGTTGACCTGTAAATGTACGTCAGTGTTGAACTGAATTTCAAAGCCCACGCCAAAAGAGAATTTCGGGGTCACGCCATCGTCCAGGGAAAAGAACGACGAGGCCGGCAGTTTGCCTCCCAGATTTCCAGTGCGGGGATCGGGGTCGGGTCTCTCCTCCACCGTTTGATGAATCAGGACGCCTGTTCCCATATAGGCGTATGGAGAAATGGCCTCCCCCCTATTCTTACCTGCTGACAGCACCGGAAGAAGGCGGACGTTAAGGCGGTACTCCAGGGGAATCAGCCGGGCTTCCCCACCCCTGCTGTTTACCGTGCCTATGGAGGCGCGTGCTTCCCCAAAAAGATCTCCCGCAAAATTATGCCGCGCCTGTATGCCGAACAGGACGTTTGAGCCCGTCAGGCCAGTGAATACGCTCCCGGTTCCGGGTACACCCCCGAGGAAGACTCCAAGGGATCGTTCCGATTGAACACCTCCGAGTGTATCGCGTTGGGTCGAGGATCGATCCGATACGGCCTGATCCTGAAGCGTGTGTGAAGAGGCCCCGGTCGGCGCCACGCAACCCAGCACAACCAGTAATCCTGTAACCAGGAAAAAAAGCCTCAGCTTCATCAATTGATAGCCAATTCGGGTTGCACAGTTACTCAGATCGGCCGGCGACGGGGCCGTCCGGGACCATACCGCCGGGCCAAGGCAGTATAAGAAAGCCTCTGCAATGTTATGTACTAATCTTCAGGGATCACCGTGGATGGGAAAAGAAATGACCTGAGTCAACGGTTAAAAGAACCAGGTAGCCTCCCTCAGTTGTAGACAATAGTGGCGGTCAGGCTGCCGCTGTAGCGTCCAACCCCTTTCTGCACCATTCTTCCGCGAAGAATATCGAGTACCGGCCTTCCCTGACGGTCCATACGGGGCACCGTCCGTACGTCCAGTTTCATCCGGCGGCCCTGGTCATCCCCCAACTCCATGCTCTTGGCAAGGTCCAGATGGTATGAACTGCGGGGTTTCTTATCCATTACCAGGCGTCCCAGCAAAATTTCAGGTGCCAGACTGTTCATGCTGCCGGGATTATAATTCGTTTGAGCTGTCTCCAACAGGAGCGAAGGAGGCGATTTGACGATCATCACCCGGACGTTCATGACGGCAGTAAGCACCCGTTGTGCCTGAGAGGGGTTCGCGCATGCGAGGAGCATCCCCGTAAGAAATAGCAAAACTCGTCTCATGAAACCATGCCATTTTCGGGAACGGGGTCTGCCGCCCCACCCCCATCCGTTGACAGATACCGTTAGTCTGGTATCTTTATCGGACGGCGAGAAGGAAACCTTAGGTGAAAACGGAAAAATATTTCCGGTCCCGCGCCCGGCCCGTGGCGCCAGACAGGGACTAAAGCAACATGCCCAGGGGATTCTCCAGCATCTCCTTGAGGGTATTGAGGAAGCGGGCGGCAGTGGCGCCGTCCACGATGCGGTGGTCGCTGGAAAGGGTAACCTTCATGCGTTTGCCGGGGACCACCTCGCCGTCTTTGACCACCGGCACATCCCGGATGGCGCCCACCGCCAGGATGCAGGCGTTGGGGGGATTGATGATGGCGGTGAACTCCTCGATGCCGAACATGCCCAGGTTGCTCACCGTAAAGGTGCTTCCCTCCATCTCTTCAGGCTGCAGGTTCCGGTCGCGCGCCTTATCGGCCAGCTCGCGGGTCTCCCGCGAGATCTGAAGCAGGCCCTTCCTGTCGGTGTTCTGGATCACCGGCGTCACCAGTCCCTCGTCGATGGCCACGGCCACCGCCACGTGCACGCCGCCGTGCTCCACGATGGTGTCGCCCTTCCAGGAGCTGTTGACCTGGGGATGGCGGCGCAGGGCCGCGGCACAGGCCTTGACGATAATGTCATTGAAGGAGATTTTCTCGTCGGCCGAATCCACCAGCTGCTTGCGCGCCGACCAGGTCGCCTCCATGTCGATGTCGATGGTCTCGTAGTAATGGGGGCTGGAGAATTTGCTTTCGGCCAGCCGGCGGGCGATGGTCTTGCGCATCTGCGAGACGCGGTACTCCTTGTCCTCCGCCGATACAGGCGCCATGGGGGCGGCTGCGGGTTCGTAGGACTCGATATCCTTCTTGACGATGCGGCCCTCGGGTCCGCTGCCGGAAACCCGTCCCAGGTCGATGCCGCGCTCTTCGGCCATGCGCCGCGCCAGCGGCGAGGCCTTGATGCGCCCGTTGCCGCCTGCAGGCCGCCCGTTGCCGCCCGCGTCGGTCGAGGGAGCGGGTGATGGGGCTCCGTCCGATTCCTTTTCCGCGGTCTCCTCGCTGCCGTCCTCCTCGCTGCCGGAAGACTCCTCCCCGGAAGCCTCCTCGCCACCCTCATCCTCGAGCAGGCCGGAGATGTCCTCCCCCTCCTCGCCTATGACGGCCATGGTGCGTCCCAGCGGCACTGCCTCCCCCTCCCCGAAAAGAATCTTCAGGATGGTGCCGCCGTCAAAGACCTCCACCTCCATGGTGGCCTTGTCGGTCTCCACCTCGGCGATAACATCGCCGGATTCCACCTTGTCGCCTTCCTCTACGTTCCACTTGGCGATCACCCCTTCCTCCATGGTGTCGCTCAACTTGGGCATTTCAACCTTAACAGCCATAAAAGGTACCTGCGGATTGGGTTATTTTCGGTAGGTGACGGTGTTGACGGCGTCGATGACCTGCTGGGCGTCGGGCAGCCATTTGTCGAATAGGTTCTTGGCAAAGGGCGCGCTGGTGTCGGGCAGGGTGACCCGCTGTACCGGGGCGTCGAGCCAGTCGAAGGCCTCGCGCTGGATGAGGTAACCCGTCTCGGCGGCGAAGCCTCCGAAGGGATGCGCCTCATCGACGATCACGCATCGGTTGGTCTTTTTTACGGAGCGCACGATGGTCTCCATGTCCAGGGGCTTGACGGTGCGGGGATCGATAATTTCCACCTCCACGCCCTCTTTGGCGAGCTGTGCGGCGGCCCCCTTGACCACGTGGTACATCTTGCCGTGGGCCACCACGGTCACGTCGCCCCCCTCACGCTTCACCTTGGCCTGGCCGATGGGGATGGTGTAGTCTTCCTCGTCGGGCACCTCCCCCTTCATGCCGTACATCTGCTCGGACTCCATGAAAAGCACCGGGTTGTCGTCGCGAATGGCCGACTTGAGCAGGCCCTTGGCGTCGCCCGGCTCGGAGGTGTAGATCACCTTCAGGCCGGGGAAATGGGCGTACATGGCGTCGTAGGAAACCGAGTGGGTGGCGCTGAGCTGGCCCGCCGAAGCGTTGGGCCCGCGGAAGACGATGGGAATCTGGATCTGTCCCCCGGTCATGTAGCGGATCTTGGAGGCGTGGTTGATGATCTGGTCGGCCGCCAGCACCGCAAAGTTGAAGGTCATGAACTCCACGATGGGACGCAGGCCGTTCATGGCGGCCCCCACCCCGATGCCGGCGAATCCCAGCTCGGAGATGGGCGTGTCGATCATGCGCCTGGGACCGTACTTGTCCAGCAGTCCCTCGGTGACCTTGTAGGCGCCGTCGTATTCGGCGACCTCCTCGCCCATCACCAGGATGTTATCGTCGCGGGACATCTCCTCGTCGATGGCCGCGCGTATCGCTTCTCGAAATTGTAATTCAGCCATGAGTACCTTCTTAGGCCGCTGGGGCCGTGTGTTCGCGTTTGCGTAACTTAATGGTGGAAAGGATAGTCGTCTTCCACGAAGACGTCGCGGAAAAGATCCTCCTCCTCGGGAAAGTCGCTCTCCTCGGCGAAGTCGATGGCGTCAAGAACGGTCTGGTCCACCTGCTCCTCGATCTCCTCCAGTTTTCCGGCCTCTGCAATATCGTTGTCGGTAATATACTGCCGCAGCCGCTCGATGGGGTCCATCTCCTCGTACTCCTTGAGCTCGTCCTTGGTGCGGTAGTTCATAGGGTCGGACATGGAGTGGCCGCGGTAGCGGTAGGTGCGAATCTCCAGCAGCCAGGGCATGGAGTTCTCGCGGATGTCTTCGGCGATTTCCTTGATGGACTCGTAGACGGTGAACACGTCCATCCCGTTGATCACCCCGCTCTTCATACCGTAGCCCTTCGCCCGCTCGTGCAGCTCGCCCACGGAGTGGCGGTGCACCGCCGTGCCCATGGCGTAGCCGTTGTTCTCGATGGCGAAGAGGCAGGGCAGCTCCCAGAGCTGGCTCATGTTGAGCGTTTCGTGGAAGGCGCCCTGGTCCACCGCCCCGTCGCCCAGAAAGCAGGCGGTCACGCGGCTGTTCTGCTTGTACTTGTTGGCCAGGGCGATGCCGGCCCCCAGCGGGATGTGTCCCCCCACAATACCGTAGCCGCCCCAGAAATGCTCCTTCACGTTGGCGAAGTGCATGGAGCCGCCCTTGCCGCGGGAGCAGCCGGTGACCTTGCCGTAGAGTTCGGCCATGCCCTCTTCCGGGGTGACCCCGCGCACCAGTCCCCACCCGTGGTCGCGGTAGGCGGTAATGATGTCGTCGTCGCCGTTGAGCGCCCGGGCCGTGCCCGTGGAGACCGCCTCCTGTCCCATATAAAGGTGTAAAAAGCCCCCGAACTTTCCCTTCTGGTACATCTGCATGGCCCGCTCCTCGAAGCGCCGCTGCAGGTACATCTCCTCGAACATCTCCACCACGTCCTCTTCGGTGAGACCGAGGGACTTGTGTTTCTTGCGGGTGGGCTTGGGGAGGTCGGTGCTGCGCATGATCTCCCCGTTGGTCCGGATGCCTGTGCCCTGGGGATGGAAAGTTATCTCCTTCTCATTGGCCATAAATAACGGTCTGGTTGGATGCTGCCTTCATTTGGGGAGCGAAAATATACCTAAAAACTTACAAAGTCTTAAAGTCTTTAAAGTCTGAAAGTCCAGAAGTCCGAGGTCTAAAAGCCTATTAAGTCTGAAGTTGCTCGCGGATGAGTTGCTCGGCTTCCTGGAGCACCTGCGGCAGCTTTTCAGGATGGCGCCCGCCGGCCGTGGCCAGGGTGGGCTGCCCTCCTCCCCCGCCGCCCAGGCGCTTGCCGAGCTCGCCCACCAGCGAACCGGCCTTCAGGCCGTCGGCGGCCAGATCTTTGGTCACCGCGGCCATCAGGTAGACCTTGCCCTCCTGCGGGTCGCGCGATCCCAGCAGGGTGACGGATTTATCGGGACGCTTTTCAAGAGCCTCGTAGCCCAGCTGCTTGAGCAGGTCCATGTCGGCCCCCTCAATCTCGCCGCGGGTCAGCCGCAGCCCTGCGGGCAGCTCCTCGGACTGCTCCATGAGCCGTTCCAGCCGGGAGCCGGCCTGCTGCATGCGCAGTCGTTCCACCTCCTTCTGGAGTTCTTTGCGCTCCTCCAGGAGACGATGCACGTCCCGTACCGGGTCGTCGGTCTGTCCCAGCTCCCTGCGTATGCCCTCCAGCTGCTCCTGCTCGCCGCGCAGCAGCCGGTCGGCGCTGCGTCCGGCCACCGCCTCGATGCGGCGTATGCCGGCGGCCGCGGAAGACTCGTCGGAGAGGCGGAAATAGCCGATCTCCCCGGTGGCCTTCACGTGCGTGCCCCCGCAGAGCTCCACGGAGTAGTCCGGATCGAAGGTAATCACCCGTACGCGTTCGCCGTACTTCTCGCCGAAAAGCATCATGGCGCCGCGCTCGCGGGCCTCCTCGATGGGAACTTCGCGCTCCTCCCCGCGGGGGATGTTCGCCTGTATTTTTTCGTTGACGATAGACTCGATCTGCCGGAGCTCCTCGCGGGAGACCTGCTCGTAGTGAGAAAAGTCGAATCGCAGGTGCTCCTCGTCCACCAGCGAACCTTTCTGGGCTACATGATCTCCCAGCACCCTGCGCAGGGCGGCGTGCACCAGGTGGGTGGCGCTGTGGTGCTTGCGGATTTCACGGCGCCGCTCGGCGTCCACGATGGCCTCCCACTCCCCCCCGGGATCTTCCGGAAGGCGGTCCACGTAGTGCACGAAGCCGCGGGGTGATTTCTGCACGTCGGTCACCCGCAGGTGCACATCACCATTGGTCAGCACGCCGGTGTCGGCCACCTGTCCCCCGCTCTCGGCGTAGAAGGGGGAGCGGTCCAGCAGCACGGCCTTGCGCTCTCCGCCCCTAACCGCGCGGATGCGGCTGGCGGTCCGCAGAGTGTCGTAGCCCTCGAAGGAAAAATCCTCGCCCTCGTGCACGCTCACCCACGCCTCGCCGGCGTCGGCATCGGCCTGGAAGGAGCCGGCCGCGCGGGCCCGCTCGCGCTGGGCCTCCATGCGCTCGCGGAAGCCCTCCGTGTCCACCTCCATCCCCCGCTCGCGTGCCATGAGCTGGGTCAGGTCGATGGGAAAACCGAAGGTGTCGTGCAGCTTGAAGGCGTCGGCGCCCGATATGCGTTCGGAATCCTCGGCCACCTCCTCGAAGAGCTCGATGCCCTGCCCCAGGGTTTTCAGAAAGCCCTGCTCCTCCGAGCGGATGACGTTGGCCACGTAATCCTCCTGCTGCGCCAGCACGGGGAAAACCTCCTCGAACTGCTCCGCCAGCACGGGCACCAGCTTGTGGAAAAAGGGCTCCTTGAGATCGAGCTTGTCCCAGCCGTAGCGGATGGCCCGACGCAGGATGCGGCGCACCACAAAGCCGCGGCCCTCGTTGCCAGGGGAGGCGCCGTCGGCAATGGAGAAGGCCACCGCGCGGATGTGGTCGGCGATCACGCGCATGGCGATGTCGGTCTCCTCCTTCCCGCCGTAGCTCACACCGGCCAGCTCGCCGATGGCCTCCAGCAGGGGTTCGAACAGGTCGGTGTCGTAGTTGGAGCGCTTCTCCTGCAGCACGGCGCAGATGCGCTCGAAACCCATGCCCGTATCCACGTGCTGCGCGGGGAGCTTCTCCAGCTCGCCGCCGGAGGTGCGGTTGAATTGGATGAAAACCAGGTTCCAGATCTCCATCACCCGCGGGTCGTCGCGGTTCACCAGCTCGGCGCCGGGCTTCTTCGCCCGCTCGTCGTCGGGACGCAGGTCGATGTGCACCTCCGAGCAGGGTCCGCAGGGACCCGTATCGCCCATCTCCCAGAAATTATCCTTTTTGTCGAACAGCAGAATCTGCTCCTCCGGTATGCCCGTTTCGGACTTCCAGAGATCAATGGACTCCTGGTCCACCGGCAGGCCGTCGGAGGCGTCCCCTTCAAAAACCGTGGCGTAGAGGCGGTCCGGGGCCAGTCCCCATCGATCCACCAGCAGCTCCCAGGCCCAGGCGATGGCCTCCTTTTTGAAGTAGTCGCCGAAGGACCAGTTGCCCAGCATCTCAAAGAGGGTGTGGTGGTAGGTGTCGTGGCCCACCTCCTCCAGGTCGTTGTGCTTGCCGCTGACGCGGATGCAGCGCTGGGTGTCAACCGCCCGCTTCCAGACCTCGCCGTCCTCCCGGTAGCCCGGCTCCCGGCCCAGGAAAATGGGCTTGAACTGATTCATGCCGGCGTTGGTGAAAAGAAGGGTGGGATCGTCCTTGGGCACCACTGGTGCGCCGGGAACGAGCAGATGCCCCTTCTCCCTGAAAAAATCGAAAAATTCCCGGCGTATCTGTTCGGAACTCTTGAAACTCATCGTCGGACCCGGTGGACTGTATGGGATTGCTCGGCGCCGCCGGACCTTCCGGAAACGCCTTGGAAAATAGAAAAATTACGGCTATAACTCACCTTGCGCAGGCGGTCTTGCAGAGCTCCGCGGGTCCTTCTATCATAGGGTGGTTCCATAACTTCAAATACGACTCCTTTCATGAAAACCCTCGCCAACTATTTCTTCCGCGGTCTCCTGGTACTTTTTCCCGCCTTTGCCACCGTCTACCTGCTGGTTGCAGGCGTACGCTGGGCCGACGGCCTGCTCAGCAACCTGCTGGCGGAGTCGTTCGGGGTGGTGGTGCCCGGACTGGGCCTGGTGATCGTGCTGGGAGGCGTCACCCTCATGGGATTTCTCTTCTCGCGCGCCTTCGTGCGTCCCATACTCTCCTTCCTGGAGCGCCTGATCACCCGCGTGCCCCTGGTCAGCATCGTCTACTCCTCCCTCAAGGAGCTGACGGAGGCCTTTGTGGGCGACAAGAAAAAATTCAACAAGCCGGTCCTGGTTCGATTCCCCGGCAGCGGCGTACACAGGGTGGGCTTCCTGACGAGGGAGTCACTGGACGATTTCGAGCTGGAAGGTCATGTGGCGGTCTACTGCCCGCACTCCTACAACTTTTCGGGCAACCTCTACCTGGTGCCGTCAGACTGCGTGAGCCGGCTGGAGATCAACGCCAGCGATGCCATGCGCTACGCGGTTTCCGCAGGCGCCACGGAGCTGGGCTAGTAGACCTCCACAAAGGTGCGGGATGCGGGTTTCACCTTTCGCCTGATCTCCTCGTCGGTCCACGTCGAGGGATCCTTGCCGTGCAGCTCCTCCCGCACGTCCAGGTACTCGGTCAGCCCCTTGAGAGCCAGCGCCTGGTAGATGCCCGACTCCATGCCCTTGAGTCCGCATATATAAAGTAAGGTGTCGTCCCGCTGCAGCAGGGGATCCAGCAGCCGGTCGTAGTCCCACAGGCAGGTCTGCACATACTTCTTGGTGCCGTCGGGACGGCGCGCCTCCCGTGAGACGTGGGGCAGGTAGTGAAAATGCTCTTTCTCCTTCGCCAGGGGCTCGAAATAGTCCGCATAAAGCAGGTCGGTCCGGTAGGGACATCCGAACACGAGCACCACATCTTTCTCCATGCCCTCCTTCATCATCTCCATGACCATGCCCCGGAAAGGCGCGATGCCGGTGCCGGTGGCGAACATCACATAGTTGAAATCCCCGCTGTTTTCGGGAAGCAGGAAGCGGCGCCCGCTCGGGCCGGTCATGCGCACGGTGTCGCCGGGCTCCAGATCGGCCAGGTAGTTCGAGCAGACCCCCAGGTAGAGAGAGTTGTCCTCCAGCTCCTCGATGGTGCGCTTGACGGTGGTGGAGATGAGACTGGACCGGCCTCCCTCCCCCTCGGTGGGTGAGGAAACAGAATACAGCCGCAGCTTGTGCGCGCGTCCGCGCTCGTTTTCCCCGGGAGGCAGAATGCCCACCGACTGTCCCACGCGCACGTGCCCCTCAAGTTCGGTGCCGGAGATGTCGAAAGTCACGTGTCGCACGAAATTGGGACTGTTCTCCTTGGTGCAGACGTAGTTCTCCACGATGGGCACCTCCACCGGGTCCCTGGGCGTGTAGATGTTCAGCTCGACTTCCGGCAGCTTGATCTCAGGCATTACCTGTGGCACGTTCGGTTGGGGCTCTTTTCAGCGGCTTGGAAATTGTGAAGTTGCCTCGTAACAAACAAGGCAAAAATAGGCCGAATAAGGTGGAATAGCCATAAAAAAACCCGTCCCCTGCCGCCGTCAAGCGGGGGAACGGGCGTATAGACTCAAATGGCCCTCAGGGGCCGGGACGGGCACTCAAAGATTGAATGTGAGGGCCAGCGAGAAGACGCTTCCGCTGAAACTGGCGTCTTCGACGTTGTTCTCATTCTGGTCGGGATTCAGGAAGAGGTAGCGGTAGTCTCCGCTCAGGGAGATGTTGTCGTTCGCCGCCAGTTCCAGCCCGAATCCAAGGTGGTAGCCCATGTTGAAGTCGCTGTCGTCGGAGCAGCCTACCAGGCCCCCGTCGCAGTCGTAGTTTTGGTAATACAGACCCAGTCCGCCCAGACCGTAGGGACGCACGCCGGCATCAAGGGGAACAAAAAGCATCAGCGATCCAGTTATAGGCACCTGGCTGACGGTCACGTCGGTGCCGTCGGGATAGCTGTAGTCCGCGGAAGTGCGGTATTCAAGCGCGGCCTCAAAGCCCACGATGCGGCTGAAACGTAAGCGCATCTGTCCTCCGAAATAGAATTGGCCCTCGTTGGCATCCTCGGCCTGGTAGTAGCCGATGCGCGGACCGATGCCAAAGGCATTGTCGGAAGAGGTGTCCTGGGCTAAAATTGCCGCGGGGACCGCCAGGAACAAGGCAATGGCTAGCAGTATGGATTTTTTCATGAAAGTCGGTGATTTGAATTAGGGGTTACGGCCTGTGTACAGCACACCGACATGCTTGTTCCGGTCTTTTTGGAATAGGGCGGTCCCCTTGCTACTGGTTGCTGATGCGGTAGCGGATGATCTCCTCAATGGTGGGCAGCTCCCCGTCCGGATTCTGTTCAATGAGCGACTCCACGTCGTCTGAAGTCGCGCCCACGTTGCGCAGGCGGATCAGCTCATCCATGGTAATATCTGGATAACCCAGGTCGTGCATGTTGCTCGTGAAAAAGGCCGTCACGCCGGCCCTCTCCAGCTGGATGAGCTCGTCCACCGACAGCTCGTAGCCCAGCTCCTGCATCATGGCGGCGAAGGTGGAACTGACCCCCTCCTGCGCCAGGCGGGTGACCTGGTCCAGCGTCAGCTGATCGTAGCCCAGGGCGCGGATGGCACGGGTATAGGTGGCCGTGACCCCCTGCTCACGCAGGACTAGCAGGTCCTCCTCGGTCAGGCCCGTATAGCCCATCTCCTCCATCGAGGCGCCCATGGCCTGAAGGAGCTGCGGGCTGGGACTGTTCGAGAACAGTTCAAAGGTGGGAAAGAGATCGGGCTGAATCTCCATGTCGGTGTAGCGGTTCCCAGCATAGATGAGAAAGGTGGTCAGGAAACCGATAAGCAGCACATACTTGATCCAGTTGGAGGCCGAAAATCCTGCCTGCAGGATACCCTCACGGGGACGGCGGCGCACGCCGGTCTCTCCAGCACCCGATTCGTTTTCCAGCGAGCGGAGTTGCTCCTTGAGCGATTTAAACTTGGTGGTCATGACTTCTTGCCCGATCGTTGCCATTCACACTCTTCCTACGAATAACATTGCTTCGGGATTCACATAGCGGAAAAGTTGGACTCAGGAAGCCTGGCTGAAGGATCGCGTCAGGTCGTCGAAGGTGACAGGCTTGGTAAGAAAATCGAGGTACTCGGAGCGCTGGATACGGTTGCGGTACATCTGGTCGGTATTGCCCGTAATGTAAATAACGGGGATGTCCTCCAGCTTGCGGATCTCGGTCATGGCCTCGATGCCGTCGATCTCCCCCTGCAGGCGAATGTCCATCAAAATAAGGTCGGGCTTGAGTGATCTTGCCGAATAGATTGCCTCCTCGCCGGAGCGGACCTTGCCGACCACCCGGTGCCCCATGTTCTTGACCATCTTCTCGATGATCAGGGAGATGATCAGTTCATCCTCTACGATAAGTATGTTTTTGCTGCTCACGATGCCAACCTCTTCTTTTTGGGGGTTGCGTTCTGAACTTACATATACAAGAGAACTTCAGGCCCCTATTGTTACAAATTTCATATTAGAGTTTTTTAATACGCTATATGGGGCCCAAAGACCATTCATCACCCGATTTTGCAACCATCCAAGCCCTTCAAAGCCGCTCGCTTCCTGCCCGACCGATTCTACAGGCACCAAGATAATCGACTCCGCGCTATACTGCCTTAAGGTTATAAATGTTTAATCCGACCTGAAGGCCGAACTGTGCAAATTGCCCCCCGTGCAACTCGATTTGCGGACTCCGAAAAATTGTCTATTATCGGAGTACAGCTGATCCTCAACGAGCGCATAGGCCATGGACGGAGAAACCCTTACCCTCATTTTCCTCGTAGGAGGCCTGTTGCTGATGCTGCTGGAAACAGTAGTCCCGGGCGGGGTCTCGCTCTTCCTGGGACTCAGCGGATTGTTCGTGGCAGCCCTTCGCTGGTTCGGCATCATGGCCGACCCGGCCACCTCCGTGCTTGTCTGGCTCTTTTCTTCCATAGGACTCATCCTGCTGATGCGGCCCCTCTTTATGAAATACTGGGGAGGCGAAACCTCCTGGAAACCGGCAGACGAAGACCTGGAGGCCATGGACCAGCTGGTGGAGGTGACACAGCCGATCAATGCACACGACAGCAGCGGACGGATCCGGTTTCAGGGCAGCGACTGGCAGGCCCGCACGCTGGAAGGAAAAATTGAAGCCGGCCAAAAGGCGGTCATCAAGTACCGCGACAACGTCACCTGGATTGTCGAGCCTGCGGACGACTACCTGGACGATTTCTGAAACGCGGGCGAAGCCTCTCCGTACACTCTTTTCATCCCAACCCCAAATAAACCAGCTTATGTGGACCGCCATTCTAATCCTGGTTGCCCTGGGCGTCTTTATCTTTACCAAGGTCTTCAAGATTGTGGAGATGCGTGAGGAGGTCATCAAGGAGCGCCTGGGCAAGTACAACAAGACCCTCAAGCCGGGTTTTCACTTTCTCATTCCCTTTATCGACCGCCCCGCCTACCAGCAGGAAATGCGCGAGCAGGTCATCGACGTGCCCAGCCAGACCTGCATCACCAAAGACAATATCGAAGTGGAGGTCGACGGGCTGGTCTACGTGAAGGTGATGGACTCCTACAAGGCCAGCTACGGCATCGGCAACTACAAGATGGCCGCCGTCAACCTGGCCCAGACCACGATGCGCAGCGAGATCGGCAAGATAACGCTCGACGACACTTTTTCGGAGCGTGAGAAGATGAACGAAAATATCGTCGAGGAGATCGACAAAGCCTCCGATCCCTGGGGCATCAAGGTGATGCGCTACGAAATCCGCAACATCCGTCCTTCCGACAACCTGATCAATACCCTGGAGAAGCAGATGGAGGCCGAACGGGAGAAACGGGCGGAGATCACCGAGTCGACGGGATCGCGCGATTACAAAATCAACGAATCGGAGGGCGACAAGCAGAGCGCCATCCTTCATTCGGAGGCGCAGCGTCAGAAACGCATTAACGAAGCCAAGGGCAAGGCGAAGGAGATCGAGCTGATCGCCACCGCAACGGCTAAAGGACTCAAGCGCGTCTCCTCGGCCATCGCCAAGCCGGGCGGCGACCTCGCCGTCAAGACCAAGCTGATCGAACAGTTTGTCGGGCAACTGGGACGAGTCATGGAGCAAGCCAACGTTTCGGTACTGCCTACCGAAACCGCCAACCTGAAAACCTTCTTTGAAGGGGCCAGCAAGATTACCGAGCACACGCCAACCAAATCCAAGGGTGACTCCTGATGGACATTATCGAAATGATCAGTAAAATTGTACTGGGACTCCTCTCGGTCTTCGTTCTATTTAAATTTATTCAGTCCATTCAGCTCGTACCCAACCAGAAGGCGTACATTGTGGAGCGGCTGGGTTACTTCCAGAAGACGCTTGGTCCCGGTTTCCATGCTCTCATTCCCTTCTTCGACAAGGTGAAGTACCGCCAGGACCTCCGCGAGGAGACCATCGAGGTTCAGCCCCAGGAGTGTTTTACGCAGGACAACGTAAAGGTGGAGGTGGACGGGGTGATCTACCTCAGCGTCATCGACCCGGTCAACGCCTCCTACGGGGTGACCGACTACCGATTTGCCGCCGTGCAGCTGGCGCAGACCACCACGCGCTCCATCATCGGGACGATGGATCTGGACGATACGTTCGAAGATCGCGCGCGCATCAACAAGGAGGTGGTGGGCGTGCTCAGCGACATGGAAAAGCCGTGGGGCATCCGGGTGCACCGCTACGAAATAAAAAACATCATGACCCCGCGTACCATCCAGCAGGCGATGGAGCGGCAGATGACCGCAGAACGGGAGCGCAGGGCCACCATATCACGCTCGGAGGGCCTGATGCAGTCCACCATCAACGACGCCCAGGGTACGAAAGCAGGAGATCATCAACCAGTCGGAGGGTGAGATGCAGCGACAGATTAACGAAGCGGAGGGTGTGGCGCAGGAGATCGAGTCGCTTGCCGAAGCCACAGCCGTATCCATCGAGCAGCTCGCCGAAGCGCTGAACTCCGAAAAAGGGAAAGAGGCGATGCAGCTGCGGCTGGCTGAAAAATACATTGACCAACTCTCCAAGCTCGCCCGCAAGGAGAACGATATCATCATTCCCACCGACATCACCAACTACGACGACATCATGAAGGGTCTCTCGCTCGACAAGATTTCCATTGTGCCTGGGGAGGGTGACCTGGATATGCGATCGGACTGAGGCTGGGAGTCCCCGCGGCATACACGACATTATATAGGTAAAATAGCGTACGCATATAATCTTATTGATATGTATAATTTTTGTTAAAAATCCAAAAAAATAAGTTAATTTCTCTAAGATTTATATGCCCCAGCATCCCCTCAGGTGCGATTTTATCCATTCTGAAAGTCAACATATTTAAATTTGTGTGATGTATGGGGATCAGTTAAATTAGATTCACAACTTAATGTCGGGGTTAATATGGTATCAAGAGTAGATATTACTTTATTGCCGCCCCCACCTACATCTGAACAATCACCACAACCAAAACTGGGATTATGAATACCTTTAAAAAAATCATCACACTCAGCTCCCTTTGCTTGGGATTGATCCTTTTCACCATGGCGGACGCCACCGCCCAGGACGGTGACTTCGATCCTCCTTTCAGCCAGGGCGACGTGGTTATTAACGCCGGTATCGGACTTGGCACCACCTATTCCTGGGGCGGCGGACTGGGACTGCCTATCGGCGGCGGAGTCGAGTTCGGCGTTGCCGATCTGGAGACCGGTACCATAGGGGTTGGCGGTTCCGTAGGATACGTGGGCGGAACCGGCCTTAGCATCCTCTATATAGGCGGAAAGGGAAGCTACCACTATCCCTTTGAGAATTCGCCGGACCTGGATGTATACGGTGGACTTAGTCTTCTCTATCGTAACTTCAGCTGGGACTCCTCTTTCATACAGAGCAGCAGCGGCCTGGTCGTAGGTTTCCACCTGGGGGGACGCTACTACTTTGCCGACAACATCGGCGCCTATGCCGAGCTGGGCAACAACTGGGCCTGGCTCAATGCCGGTATTGTTTTCAAGCTGTAAGTCACAGTCAAGGGCCGGACACCGCTGCAAAAGGTTCCGGCCCATTTTTATATATCGGTCCTTACTTCGTTAAAACGACTGCTCACCAATTTAGTTGACCGGGACCTCCAGTTCCTCCTGACTCCCTATCATTATGGATGTTCAAAACACTTTCGATCGCATCAAGGCCATTTTGCTGAATCCAAAAAGCACCTGGCCTGAAATCAAACAGGAGAGCAGGACCAACAAGAATCTTATCATCTTTTACGCCCTGCCGCTCTCCATACTGGCCGGTTTGGCAAGCCTGGTCAATTTCCTGTCATCGGCAGGGATGGGCTTCGGATATGGACTGCAAATGGTGGTTCTTCAAATCGCTTGGCCGCTGATCACCATTGTTATCGCATCTTTCGTAATCAACACCCTGGCCGAAAATTTCAATTCCACAAAGGATCTGAACAGCGCCTTCAAGCTTGTAACCTACTCCTATACCCCATCGCTACTTGCGGCCATCATAACCAACCTCTCCTGGACCCTGGGATGGGTGGGTATCGTCGGCCTTTATGGCATATACCTCTTCTGGATCGGCCTTCCCGTGCTGATGGAAACACCCGAGGAAAAGAGGGGAGGGTACGTACTGGCCGCCGCTGTCATCATCATCGTGGTCAATCTGGTCATAGGAGCGCTGCTTGGATTCGGATCGATGGGGAGGGCGGGCTACCTGGGCTGATTTTCCACCCCAATGGATTTTTAATACCTTTTAAACACTGATTAACGCGAACCTGGGTAGTTGCAGAACCGCTCAAGTTCCTACAACCATATAACTCAATTTGAGGAATCTACTATGATTACTTGGGTAAAAAAAGCACGCGGACTACTCATCCTGTTACTTGGATTGTTCCTGATTCAGGGATGCTCTGATGAATCAAACTCCGAAAGCACCGGTTCCTTTACCATTGAGATCACTGGTGACGTGAACAAGACCATCGAAGGCACAGCCATCTTCGGCGGCGCCACCGACCCCGAAACGAACCAGTCAGGCTTTGTGCTGGTAATGAGCACCGCCGATGACCCCGAACAGTCCAGCGGAACCTCCGAAGGAGTTTGGATCGGCACCGACGACTCCGATCGTCCCGGTGAAGGCACCTACTCCCTGCTGAATACCGACAACTACGAAGAAGGCGACTCCGGTTTCTGGGGTTTCTCCTTCCTGAATGAGGGGCAACAAATGTCTACCATTATATACTCCACTTCGGGTTCCGTCGAAATCACGTCGTCCTCTTCCGACAACGTGAGCGGCACCTTTACCATGCAGGCGGAAGGCTTCCGCACCAGCGGCCAAGGATCCGAGGAGATTACCGTGACACTCTCCGGTGATTTCAGCGCAATCGGCGGGAATGCTTTCGTGCCCGGATCATTCTAAAAAGGTCTACAGGCAACGCTATATCAGTAAAAGGAAGTGACCATGGATAAACGCAACCCTCCGTTCCTCATCCCCGTACGCCAAAAAATTCCGCTGTTGCTGCTACTCGCCTTCGTCCTGACGGCATGGGGCTGCACCACCAGCGGATCCCTGCTCAACCAGATCCCCATCCACTCGGTGACGGTTCAGGTGCTCGACCAGCAAGGCAATCCCATACAGGGCGCCCAGGTGCAGACCTCCAGTGGCCGGGCCTCCTCCACTAACGAGGAGGGCATGGCCGAAGTGAACTTTGGCGCTGTGGGCGTGCACAGCATTACGGTGCTGGCCGACAACCATCTGCCCTCCAACTTTGTGGTGACCATGCCCGCCGACAACGGGGAGACCTATACACGGCGGCTGGCCGAAGAGATACAGATCGGCACCATCAGCTTCGGGTCGATCAACCTCTACCCGATGATCTTCAACTACATGTTCAGCAGCTACGGCTACAGCCACGCCGTCGAAGATTACGAGGAGGGAGAATACACCACCTGGAGCGTCTACACCGAAGAGGCGCAGGAAGACTCCATCACCATGACCCGCGCATTCCTTACCGAGAACGACAACGGGCAGCAGTGGTGGCGCATCGAAATGCGCTATCCCGATCGGGACGACAACTACACGGCTGAAATGCTCTTTTCGGAAGACCGCACCTCCATCCTGCGCTACCGCGAGCGCATCGGCCAGGGTGAACCGCAGGAGAAACCGGTGTCCGACAACTGGTACTCCAAGCCGGTGCAGCTGACTGAGGAGTCCATGGAGGGCGCCGTCAGCCAAAGCGATGTTTCGGTCACCGTGCCCTCCGGCACCTTCACGGCCGACCTGCTTGAGTTCGGGGTGGCATCCGAGACCACCCTGCGCATATGGCGGGTCCGGGACGGATCGGTGCCCGGAGGCGCCGTCAAGTATGAAACCGTCGAAGGTTCTGAATTGGATTACAGCAGCGAGCTGGTGGACTACGGCACAGACGCCGAAACAGTCCTCAACAGTTACTAGGCTGCTACGAATTACCTTTGGGGGACCAAAATGAATCAGGCACCGCCTTTTCGGGCGGTGCCTGATTCATTTTCGGGAGGTATTTCATCCCTCAGGGGTTCTCGGGATCGAAGGGGGGCGGGAGCTTGGTATCGCTGCCGTTGTCCACAATAGGCTGGTCCCAGCCGTCAAGGCTATTGCCGATTAGCTTGGTATTGCCGCTGTTGGCAAATACATAGATACCCCAGGTCCCCCCGTCGGCACCCAGGCTATTCTGAACAAGTTTGTTGTTGCTCCCGGATACGTAAACTCCGAGGTTCACAGTGGAGCGGGCGTCGTTAACCACACGGTTGTGCAACACCTTGTTGCCATTTCCTGCCAGGGCTATGCTGTAGTCGTTGTTACTCAGCTCGTTGTCCCTGATATGCACGTCGTCCGATCCATTTACGATGATGCCGGACGAACCGAAGTTGTTCAGGTCCCACCAGTGGTCGGAGACAGTGTTTCCGCTGATCTTGCCAGTAGCTCCCCGGGAAATCTGTATGCCGTTTTCGGCCCATCCGGTAGTCTGGGCTCCGGTGCCCGTGACGCTGTTGCCCGTTACCCGGGCGTCGGTGCCCTCACGGTCAAGCAGGATGCCGACGCGGTGGGCGCCCTCGATGGTGTTGTCCGCTATGCTGCCTGAAGCGCCGTAAAGATAGCCGATGGAGATGAACTGGTGGGGGTAGTCATCCTCAACCGTAACATCCGTATGGCTGACGTCCAGGCTGGCGCCGTTGCTGTAGACACCGAACTGCTCCGATTTGGCGCCGTCAGTGGTTCCCGTGATGGAAACACCCCGCACGGAGTGGCCGTCCTCGTCGTAGTAGGTGCCGATATCGCAGGGAGCCACCGTCATGGAGCCCCCGTTCAGCGTCGTGTTTACGTATTTGGCGGTAAGTCCCTCATGTCCGGTCTCCTGGCATGTCTGCAGGTCCTGCGCCTCTACGCCACCCGTGATTCCCGGGCCGTTTCCGTTTCCGCCTCCATTGCCCGCTCCGCGTCCGTTCGGTGGACCAGGCTGGAAGCCCAGTTCGCTGCAGCCCGTAAAAAGCACCATGGCGAACAGGACCAGCAGTGCGCAGGTTTTTGTGATGCGCCTGTCGTCGATAATGGAATGTATCATACTACCCTCCTTGATGGGTTAATTTCAGGTGAGTTGAATGGAAATATCTGCTATTCATTGGGATATATAAAAAAAGGCGGCCTAAAAGCAAAGTGCGGCCGGTCGGATCCGCGCCAAATACCCCTCAGTTGCTCCAGAGCCAGATGGCTGCGGCCGCCAGGGCCAGGAGCACGGCCCACGCCGCCAGGGCTATACGCGTGGCCTTTCGCGCCTTCTCGGCCTCCCACCAGGTTCTGGGACGCACCCCCTGCACCAGGAAGGTGCCCACCCCGGCCAGGTTGATGCAGATCAGGTTGGTGGCCGTCAGGATCGCCGCGCCCACCGCCTGGCCCCCGTAGCCGGACCCCAGAAGCAGTCCCGCGTTGACCAGGGGCGGCAGCAGAGCCACCGCCACCATAACCCCGACAATAGCCGCGGGGACGTCCCTGGTGAAGGCGAGCACACCCGCGCAACCTGCCGCCAGGGCGATGATGATGTCGCTTAGGCTGACCGTCGACCGGGAAAATACCTGATTCGAAGAAGGATCCACCGTCAGCAACAGCCCCATCAGACAAGCTACGCCGAAGGCCAGCAACAGACCCGCCAGGTTGGTTTGAAGCGCACGCCAGCCCAGCTTGACGTCCCCAAGTGTTACAGCCAGCGACATGGAGACATTCGGACCCAGCAGCGGAGCGATCACCATGGCCCCGATGATAACAGCCACATCGTCGCGGAGGAGTCCCATCCCCGCCACCAGGGCCGAAAGCACCACCAGTCCGATGTAGACCGGCGTCAGATCCCCGCCTTCCGAAACATCGTTGTAGAGCTCCTCCCGGCTGATGCGGCCGGACGAGGACTGGGACTCCCCGGAGGTATCGTCCGGCTTTTCCGCATCCTCTGCTTCTTCGGGTACGGGGAGGGTGGCCTCCACAGCATAGAGCATGATGCGAAAGCCCTCGGTGTGGGAATAGCGGTTACTTAGCTCGTCGCTGAGTCCCTCGATGCGCTCGGCGTCCAGCAGGAAACGAATGCTGGACCGCTCGTCCGAAAGCTGCTGCATCCAGGTTTCGATGGGCTTGTACTTCTCGGCCATCTCCCCCGCCTCCTCCACGGCCTCGGGGGTTGAAACCATTTCCAGGATACGGTAGCTCATGGGTACGAAAATCGAGTTGCGAAGGTCCGGGTGCGTCTGCGTGCGCCCCTACGAGGCCTAATGGTACAAAATTTCGACCACTATCCGGTACCGGACTACGCAACAGCCTCGATCTCCAACAGCATGTCGGGATCGATCAGGCGGCTCACCTCCTGCATAGAGCTTCCCGCCTCCTCCAGCGCCCGTCGGATGTTGGCCAGGGTCTGTACAGCCTGGGCGTACATGTCGCCCCGGCCGACCACCTCCCCTTTATCATCGGTGGCGGTGGTTCCGGAGACAAAGATATGGTTTCCGGCGCGTACCGCGCGCGAGTAGCCCACGATGGGCTCCCACCGGGTGCCGGTGTTCACTCGTAGTCTTGACATGGCTGATGTGGGTTGGATTGGCATAGAAAAACCCCGCCTCCCATTCAGGAAGAGGGGTTTTTAAAATAAGTAGTGGAGGTGCGGGGAATCGAACCCCGGTCCGAGATGGTATATCGTTCAAGCATCTACATGCTTAGTTGCCGAATTGGGTTTTGCCCGGGGCAACGCTCGGCAACAAACAACCCCGGACTAGTCCGCTGAGAGTTCACATGGGTTAAGACGGACGGCTCAACCCATGCTATCCTGTCATAGTCGACGCTCCTACAGCACTAACAGGCAAGAAGCTGAAGGAACGGCTTGGCTGCGTTACGCAGCCAGGCTATAGGAATAGTTGGTATCAACTACATTTAATGCAGGATGATTATTTACGAGTGTCATCGCGCAAACTCGGCATGCAGCCTGCGATGCTACTCACCCCGTCGAATCCATTACACCCCCAATATGTCAAAGAACACGCCTCACCGGGTAACGTCCACCCAGTTCGTGTTGGTACATCTAAAATAAGAAATAACCATGCCAATCCAATGACCTCCGCCATCTTATCAGATTACTGGCAAGCCTGCAGTCCCCCCTTTGCGATTGTATAGCAGATTTGCCATGTTTGAAGATACATTACATATCATACCGGCAGACGAGGGGTTCCAGGGCAGGGATCTCTCCCATCTTTCATGACATTCCCCTCTGCCGCATTTTTCGTGCTTCCACCGGGTTGTACGGAAAGTGGACCGACGGGCAGCCGGCCCTTCTGGCCCCGGCCGTACGGCGACGGGCTTCAGTTTTTCCCCGTTATGCCGATACTTATGGTAGAACGTCATTTATTCATTACCCCTGAACCTGACTGTAAGAGAGCAATGCCATGGCACACCCGTCTTCCTCGCTAAACAAGATCCTTCTGGGCCTTTTCACCATCGCTTTCCTCCTGCCAGCCCTCCAGGGCAATGTCCGTGCCCAGGACAACGGCACGACGGTTCACGATTCCGGGCTGGACAATCTCCAAACCGTGACCCGGTCCCCGGGAGAGCTGTCAGCCCTGGCCTATATCGTCCAGGTGGGCAGCGGGGGAAGCGCCACCATCATCCAGCAGGCTGGTGCATCGGCGGCCGGAGCTGCCTTCGGCGAAGCGCACATCCGCCAGCTTGACGGATGGGGAAACGAAGCGCTTATACATCAGGAAAGCGCAACCGGGCCCCACGACCATGAAGTTGTGCAGAGGGGCGACCGCAACACCGCCACCCTCCGGGCCCGGGCGGGCGGCCAGCAAGGTACGGTGATCCAGGAGGGCACATCCAATACCGTGCGCCTAGAGCAGTATGGGGCGGCCGGAAGTCGTGCCTACGTGCGCCAGGGCAGATCGGAACCGGGTGGAGATGTTTCCGGAAACCTGATCGAAATCTACCAGGGCATGGGCGGCGACCACACGCTTCGCGTCATACAGACCGGCAGCCACAACTCGGGCGACATTATCCAGTACGGGACCGGGGCTGACGCCTTCCTGCATCAGGCCGGGGACCGAAACAACGCGCGAATCCTGCAGGGTAGCAGTCCCCAGCGAGGCGGGCACCAGCGATAGTCCCATTCAGATCATCTCTTCGGAGGCGGGTGGGCGCAGGTTGTAAGAGGAGCTCATGACCCGCCCGTAGGCGCCCGCATGGGCGATGAGGATCACATCTCCCTCCTGCGACTCCGGCATGTGGCGGTCGATGCCCAGCTTGTCACCCGACTCGCAAATGGGTCCCACCACGTTTACCACGCTGTCTGAGGGCTCTTCGAGGCGACTCAGGTTGACGATGGTGTGGCGGGCGCCGTAGAGTGCGGGACGGATGAAGGAATTCATGCCGGTGTCCACTCCCAGGTAACGCACGTTTCCCTTGCCTTTCAGCTGGGTCACCCGCGTCAGGAGCACTCCCGCCTCGGCCACCAGGTAGCGCCCCGGCTCCACCCAGATCTCATAGCCGGGCCAGGCGCGGCGGAAGGCGTCCAGGGCCTCATCCACCCGCTCCAGGTCGACGGCGCTCTGGGTCTCGTTTTCGCGGACGCCGAATCCTCCGCCCAGGTCCAATATATCCACCCCGCCCAGCTCCTGCGCCACTTCGTGCAGGGCGAGGGCGGTGTTCTTCCAGGCGAGGGGGTCCTTGATGCCACTGCCCGTGTGGGCGTGCAGGCCGCGCACCTTCAGGCCGAGCTCCTCAGCGCGCCGGGCCACCTCAGGTATTTCGAAACGGGGTATGCCGAACTTGGAATGCGTTCCGCCCGTCTTTACGTGGCGATGGTGCCCGTGGCCGTAGCCTGGGTCGATGCGCAGGAAGACCTCCCGGCCCTCGAAGAGTTCCGGCCACTGGCGCAGCGGGTAGATATTGTCCAGGGTCACACGCACCCCCAGCCCAAATCCCCTGACGTACTCCCCGCGTGGGGCGAAGTTGGGGGTGAAAAGCACCCGCCCGGGGTCGATGTCGGGGAAAAGCTCCAGCACGCACGCCACCTCCCCGATGGAGACGCACTCCAGTCCCAGTCCCATGCCTTCCAGCTCGCGCAGCACGCCGGGATGGGCGTTGGCCTTCATGGCGTAGAAGATGCGGTCAACCGACGACATCTCCAGCATCTGCAAGGCGCTGCCGCGCAGGGTCTGCCGATCGTAGACGTAGCGCGGGCTGCGCTCACCGCCCAGGCGGAGCAGCTCCTCGCGGCGGCGGTTCCACCAGGCGGTTTTGACCGGGTCTTCGGGCTGTCCGTCGCCCATCAATTCGGTCCACGTCGGACCGAAAGAGTGACGGTTGCCCGACTGGGTGATCACCTGCTCGTGCAGCTGGCGTACCAGGCGCCCGGCCTGGCTGCTGTCCACCACAAAAGTGAAGTTGAGATCGTTGGCCGCCTGGCTGAGCAGGTAGACGTGCTGCTCCTGAAAGACCTCGAAAGCGGGCCCCAGCTGGTGCAGGATAGTGCGGATGTTGCGTCCCAGCAGGCTGACAGCGGAGACCCCTCCGATGATCTTCACCCGGCAGTGCTCCTGCAGTTCACCTACGAACGCCTCCTCCACCTGCCGGAAATGGGCGTTGAGCCCGGGATCCAGCGATACGGTCACGTTCGATTCGGAGGTCGAAACCAGGTCGATGGAGAGGCCGTGCTTCTTGAAAACCGCAAAGGTGTCCGACAGGAAGCCCACCTGCTGCCACATGCCCAGCGATTCCATACTCACCAGGACGACGTCGCTGCGCACCGCCAGCGCCTTGACCATGGCCTCCTCATCGGCGGAACTTCCCGATATAACCGTCCCCTCCAGTTCGGGCCGCTGGGTGCAGCGCACGTGGATGGGTATGGCGTGCTCGCGGGCTGGCCGGATGCAGCGCGGGTGCAGCACCCGGGCCCCGTTGGTGGCGATTTCCTGGGCTTCGGCGTAACTGAGCCGGCGCAGCAGCCGCGCGGAGGGCACCTGGTGCGGATTGGCCGAGAACATACCCGGCACGTCGGTCCAGATCTCCAGGCGTTCCGCCCCGATCTTGGCCGCCAGGTAGGCTGCCGAGGCGTCCGATCCCCCGCGCCCCAGCAGTACGGTTTGTCCCCCGGGATCGCGGGCAATGAATCCCTGCGTCAGCACCACAGGACCCGCCTCGGAAAGCCGGCGCCGCACCTGGGGGTCCGGGGCGATGTCGCATACCGCCGACAATACCTCGGCCCGCTCCCCGACATTGCGCTGGGGTACGCTCTCCAGCAAGTCGCGGGCGTCCACCAGCGCAGCACCGTCCAGCCGACGGTCCAGCCAGGCTGCGCCCAGGGCGGTGGCCATGAGCTCGCCCAGTCCCATGAGCCGCGCCTGCACCCGGTAGCCGGCCTCCCCCACCAGCTCGATGCCACGCACCAGGCGTTCCAACTCCCCCAAGTGCCCGCCCAGCAGGGTCTCCCCGTCCAGTTCCAGGTCCCGCGCCAGCTCCAGGTGCTGCTCCCGGATGGCGTCCACAGCCGCCCCGCGTCCTTTCTCCGTATCGCCGTCAATGAGCTCCTGCAGGCGGTTGGAGACACCGGCCAGGGCGGAGTGGACCACACAGACACGCGCCCCCTCCCGGCGCCTCACGGCCACTACCTCCGCAATGCGCTCCCAGTTTTCACGGGAAGAGACGCTGGTCCCCCCAAATTTAAGTACCATCCACTTTTCGATGTCGGTGCCCATAACGTGTTCCAAAAGTTCGAGCGGAGTGCGTTCGCGTGCCCGCACAGCCGCATGGTCTGCCATACTGGCTTAAAGATAGCAAGGCTGAGTCGGATATATTACCCTGCCGCCTAAAAATATCCCTTCCGTGCCATTTAGCCTTGAAGGGAACGAACCCCGGTCCCCTGCGCATTCGTATAGCCTTGCACCCCGAACCCCGAATCCGAGGTACCTTGCGCACCGTTTGCTCTGTTGTCCTCCTGGCGGTTCTGCTGCCGGCGTTGCCCCTGTACGCCCAGCAAACCGCAACGCTGAACGGCTACGTAAGCGATGCGGAGTCGGGCGAAACCCTTATCTCAGCCAACGTGGGCATAGGCGAGGGCACGAAGGGCAGCTCTTCCAATACGTCGGGATACTACAGCATCACCGGTATCGAACCCGGTACCCACACGGTTATCGCCACCTATATAGGCTACCGCCGCTTCGAGCGGGAGGTCACCTTTGCCGAAGGGGAGAAGGTGCGGCTGGACATCGAAATGGAGCCTGAGACCTTGCAACTCGATCAGCTTGTGGTGGAGTCGGAAGAAGAGAAGGAGGAGCAGAAGGACCTCGGGGTCTCCCAGCTTGAAATCCAAACCATCAAGAAGGTGCCTTCGGTATTCCAGGCCGACGTCTTCCGCGCCCTGCAACTGGTGCCGGGCGTAAAGTCGGCTTCCGACTTCTCCAGCGGACTCTACATACGGGGAGGCAGTCCCGATCAGACTCTCATCCTTCTCGACCGCACAGTGGTCTATAACCCCACGCACTTTTTCGGCTTCTTTTCCACCTTCAACCCCGACGCCGTCAAGGACGTGCGCCTCTACAAGGGAGGCTACCCCGCCCGCTACGGGGGACGCCTCGGGTCGGTGCTGACCGTCTTCAACAAAGACGGAAACCGCATGGAGACCGAAGGCTCGGTCACCCTCGGTCTGCTCTCCTCGCGCCTCTCCCTCGAAGGACCCCTCAAGAAGGGCTCATGGATGGTGGCGGCACGCCGCTCCACCCTGGAGCCCCTGCTGGCGGGGCTGCGGCAGGTGGAGGAGAACATCCCCTCCCGCTTCTGGTTCCTCGACCTGAACGGTAAGATCAACTACGACCCGGACCCCGACAACCGGCTTTCGCTGGCCTTCTATTCGGGTGCCGACAACCTCTCCTTTCCCTTCGCCGACGACGCCGGCATACGGCTCAACTACGGCAATCAGACCCTCAGCGGGACGTGGACCCACCTCTTTTCCGACCGGATCTTCGCCAACTTCACCGTCACCGGCTCGCGCTATTTCAATTTCCCCTCTTTTGAAATCGCCGCTACCCCCTTTAAGAGGTCGAACAACATATGGGACTTTTCCGTGAAGGGGGATCTGGAGTACCTGGCCTCCGACCGCCACGACCTCTCCGCCGGCCTCTGGAGCGGCATCAAGACGCTCAAGGTGCGGGACTCCTTCGACGGTACGGAAACCTTCTCCTCGCGCATCCAGGCCCCCTACCACTCCTTTTACCTGCAGGACACCTGGACGCCTTCCGAACGATGGGAGGTGACCGGGGGAATCCGCCTGAATGGTTTCGCCGAGGGCGGATACTGGCGACTCTCCCCGCGGCTTTCAGCCGAATATCAGCCCTCCGATCGTATCCGCCTGCAGGGAGCGTACGGACGCTACCATCAGTTTCTCACGCTCATCAGCAACGAGGCCTTCACCGGCTTCGATACCTGGCTCACCACCGACGACGGGGTGCCGCCGGCATGGGGGGACCAGTTCGTGGCGGGCGTCAAAACCATACCCCGGGAGGGGTGGGGGCTGGACGCCGAGGTCTACTACCGCACCATGAAGGACCTTTTCGAACTGGACCCTTTCCTGCCCGACATTGCCGGTCTGGAGTACGAGGAGATCTTCCGCTTCGGGGAGGGCTACGCCTGGGGGGCGGAGCTACTGCTTGAAAAACGTGTCGGGCGTCTCACCGGTTTCCTGGGCTACACCTTCAGCGTAACCCGCCGTAAATTCCCCGGCTTCAACGAGCCCCTCACCGGCGGGGAAGGCGCCCGATTCTACCCGCCCAAGTTCGACCGGCGTCACGACTTGAACCTGGTGCTCAGCTATCGTCTCGGTTCGCGCTGGGAGGCCACCGCATCCTTCAACTACGCCACCGGCCAGGCCTACACCGAACCGCTGGGACGCACCCTGGCCGTCGATTTCCCCACCTCTTCAGCCAACCTGGACCAGCTGGTGGTGGGTCGCGTCAACGCTTCGCGCCTGCCTTCCTATCACCGCCTGGACCTCTCCTTCAGCCGCAGCGGCACCTTTTTCGGGCTGGGCGAAGCGCAGTGGCAGTTTCAGCTTATCAACGCCTATTCGCGGCGCAACGTCTGGTTCTACAACTTCAACTTCGAAGAGAATCCCGTGGAGCGGAGCGAAGTCCCCCTGCTGCCCATACTTCCCTCGGTCTCCTACACCGTTAACTTTTAATGACCCCGTGAACGCAATACGCCCCCATACCGAATCCAAAGCCGACCCGACCCCGGGCCTCCCCTCCATTCGCCTGCCGGCCGTCCTGCTGCTGGCAGCCGCGCTGCTGGCCGGACTTTCCGCCTGCGATCCCTATGCGCAGGACTCCTACCGGGAGTACCTGGTGGTGGAATCCTACCTGGTGGCCGGGGCGCCCCTCCCGGAAGTGCGCCTTACGCGCACCCTCCCACTTGAAGAGGAGTACACCCTTCAGAAAGCGGGGGTGCCCGACGCTTCAATACGCATCATGCAGTTGAACGAGAGCGAGAGCGCCGTGAACACCTACACCTACCGCTACGACGAAGAGGGGACCTACCTGCCCGTGGACAACAGCGCCCGTATCCGGGCCGGCAGGCGATACCGCCTGGTGGCCGAGGTTGCCGGGGAGGAGCCGGTGCGGGCGGAAACCCTGGTACCGGGCGCATTCCAGGCCACGGACGTTGCGGTGGACAGTGCGGCCTACCAGTCCGACAACCAGATCGAAGTCACCACCACCCCCAGCTACTACCCGGGGAGGCAGTCGTTTTTCCTGTTCACCCTTGAGGTGCAGGATCCTACGGTAGTCGAGCTCACCCCCTTTTACCTTGACCAGTACGTCCAAACCGACGACGGGGAGGAAAGGCGGCAGCTGCTGGAGGAACTGGCGAAGAACTCTTCAGGCATCATCAACGAGCGAAACTACGAACGCAACGACAACCAAACCATCACCCTGCGGCTGCCGTGGATTGCCGTGGCCTACTACGGTCCCAATGATCTTATTGCCAGTGCCATAGACGACAACATGTACGATTTTCTGCGCTCACAGTCCGTGCAGACGGGGGGCTCCACCCTTCCGCCCGGGGAGGTCCAGAACGTGCGCTATCATGTGGAGGGCGGCATCGGTATCTTCGGGAGCCTGGCAACCGACACGGTCAGCATTTATATTGTTCGCAACCATGACCTTCCGTAGCAAAGCCCTGCTTATCACACTCCTGCTGACGCTGGCGGCCTCCGATCCGGCTCACCATCTCCTGGCCCAGTCGTCCGGAGAGGATGACCTGCGCATCGCGCGCGTCAAGTACCGGGGCGGCGGCGACTGGTACAACGACCCTTCCTCGCTGACCAACCTGGTGGAATTCACCCGCAGCCACGCCCCCCTGGCCATGGGTACGGAGTTCCGCGACGTGGCCCTCGGCAGCAGCGAGCTGCACAAGTATCCCTTCGCCTTCATCACCGGCCACGGCACCATCAGCTTCAACAGCGCCGAGGTGGAGAACCTGAGGTCCTTCCTGGAAAACGGAGGCTTTCTCTACATCGACGACGACTACGGGCTCGACTCGCATTTCCGCGAGCTCATAGGTGCGGTTTACCCGGGCGAAGAACTGGTGGAAGTTCCCTTCGACCACCCCATCTATCACCAGATTTTCGATTTTCCCAACGGCCTGCCCAAGGTTCACGAACACGACAACGAGGCGCCGCAGGGCTTCGGCCTCTTCCGCGAGGGACGCATGGTGCTCTTCTACACCTACGAGTCCAACCTGGCCGACGGCTGGGCCAATCCGGAGGTGCATCAGAATCCCGCCTCTCTCCGCGAGCAGGCCCTGCGAATGGGCGCCAACATCCTGGTATACGCCCTCACAAGCGGGCGTTAGGAGCGGCAGCCGGTCGGTTTCTCTCCCATTTTTATCGCAGTACGCCATTTTTTTCAAAGGCTTTTTTTGGTGATATTTAGCCTTTCGCTGCCCCTTTGCCCAGGCAGGCGGTAGCCGGCCCGCCGGCCGTTGTCCGGAGGGCATTCATACCAATGTCCAGATCCCCACGCCATGATCATTCCCATCGCAAGCGACCATGCGGGCTACCCCGCCAAGGAAACCGTCAAGGAGATCCTCGAGGAGATGGGCCACATGCCCGTGGATTTCGGCACGCACTCCGAGGAGTCGGTGGACTACCCCGAATTTGCCGTGCAGGTGGCCGAAAAGGTGGACGGCGGCGAGCACGATCAGGGTATCCTGATCTGCGGCAGCGGACAGGGCATGTGCATGACGGCCAACAAGTTTCCCAACGTCCGCGCCGGGCTGGTCTACTCGCCCGAGGTGGCCGCCCTCACGCGCCGCCACAACAACGCCAATGTGCTCTGTCTGCCCGGCCGCGAGCTCGACAATAATCAGCTCCGTGACATTCTCGAGGCCTGGTTCGACTCGGATTTCGAGGGTGGCCGACATGAGCGCCGGGTGGGCAAAATCCATTCCCTAACCGAGAAATCCTGAGCTTCCCATGAAATCACTGCAGCAGCAGGACCCCGACCTTCATGCCATCCTGGACGACGAGCGGCGGCGGCAGAACCAGAACCTGGAACTGATCGCTTCGGAGAATTTCGCCTCCCGCGCCGTCATTGAGGCCATGGGATCCACCCTCACCAACAAATACGCCGAGGGGCTGCCCGGCAAGCGCTACTACGGGGGATGCGAGCACGTGGACCGTGCGGAAAACCTGGCACGCGAGCGGGCAAAAAAGCTGTTCGGAGCGGAGTGGGTGAACGTGCAGCCCCACTCGGGCGCGCAGGCCAACGCCGCCGTATACCTGGCCCTCATGGAGCCGGGCGACACCCTGCTGGGGCTGGATCTCTCTCACGGGGGACACCTGACGCACGGCTCGCCGGTGAATTTTTCCGGCATCCTCTACCGTTCGGAGTTCTACGGCGTGGACCGCCAGACCGGGCGCATCGACCTGGACAAGGTGCGTGAGCGCGCACGCGAGGTGCAGCCCCGCATGATCTCCATCGGCGCTTCGGCCTATCCCCGGGACTTTGACTATGCGGCGTTTCGCGAGATCGCCGACGAGGTGGGAGCCTTCCTCTGGATGGATATGGCCCACACGGCCGGGCTCATCGCGGCGGACCTGCTCAACGATCCCCTCCCCCACTGCCACGTGGTCACCACTACCACGCACAAAACCCTCCGGGGTCCCCGCGGCGGGATGATCCTGCTGGGCAGGGACGGGGAGAATACCGTGGGCGTCACCGCCCGCAAGTCGGGCCGCACCAAAAACTGGAGCGAGGTCTTCGACTCGGCCGTTTTCCCCGGCACCCAGGGGGGTCCCCTGATGCACGTGATCGCCTCCAAGGCCGTGGCCCTGGGCGAGGCGCTGGAGAAGGATTTTCCCGCCTATCAGCGGCGCGTGCAGCAGAATGCGCAGGTGATGGCCGAGGCCTTCCTGTCGAGGGATTACGACCTGGTGAGCGGCGGCACCGACAACCACCTCATCCTGGTGGACCTGCGCAACAAGGGCTTGACCGGCAAGACGGCCGAGGAGGCCCTGGAGCGCGCCAACATCACCCTCAACAAAAATATGGTGCCCTTCGACGAGGAGAGCCCCTTTGTGACCTCGGGCATCCGCATCGGCTCCCCCGCCATGACCACGCGCGGCATGGGAGACGAGGAATTCCGGCTCATCGCCCGCCTCATCGACCGGGTGCTGCAGGACCCCGACGACGAGTCGGCGATACGGGAGACCCGCGCCGAGGTGAGGGAGCTCTGTGCGGAGTTCCCTCTCTATGATTTCGTAACCGCCTGACCCGACCAGCCGGCCCGACGGCCGGCGCGAACCAACCGCATTTCCCATTCCTCCATGGCCTCATCCGACCAACGCCAGATCATGTCCGGAAGCCCTCCCAAGGCGCGCATGCCCAAAGACCGCACCAAGGAGATGTCTTTCCTGGAACACCTGGAGGAGCTGCGATGGCACCTGCTGAAGGGGCTGGGCGGATTTGCGGTGGGCATTGCCATCGCCGCCTTCTTCGCCGATTTCCTGGTGGACCGGATGATACTTGGACCCACCCGCGCCGATTTTATCATCTACCACTGGCTGGGCATCGAGGCGGTGGACCTCACCATCCAGAGCCGCAGGCTGCCGGGTCAGTTTTTCACCTACTACGGCACCCTCATTATCGCAGGGGCAGTCATCGGCTCGCCCATCTTCTTCTACCAGATCTGGTCGTTCGTCGAACCGGCCCTGGAGCGCTCTTCCCGCTGGAAGACTTACCTGCACACCTTTTTCATCGCTTTCTTCTTTCTGCTGGGCATCGCCTTCGGCTACTTCCTGCTGGTGCCCTTTGCCCTGCAGTTCTTCGCGCAGTTCCAAATATCCGACGTCATCCGCAACGACTTTGACATCAACGAGTACTTCACCTCCCTGACCATGTGGGTGGTCTCCTGCGGAATCATTTTTCAGCTGCCCATGGTAAGCTACTTCCTGTCGAAATTCGGCCTGCTCACGCCCGAATTCCTCCGGAAGTACCGGCGCCACGCCATCCTGGGATGCTTTATCGTCTCGGCCGTGCTCACTCCGCCCGACCCGGTCTCGCAGGTGCTCATCGCCATCCCCCTGATTCTGCTCTACCAGTTTTCCATAGCAGTGAGCCGCTTCGGACTCAGACGTCGGGAAAAAGAATTCAACCGAGCCATGGATGGGTCCTCGTAGCGGATTACTTTTCAAGCATGGAAAAAAATCTTACTTTTCCCTAAATGCCAACTTTCAGCGATACAGCTATGCAACGTCTGTCCCTGCCCTACCACCAAGCCATCGTCCTCATGCTGGCGATTCTGGTACCGTTTATATCCGGTTGCGGCGACAATGCATCCGGTCCTGATTTCAGCACGGTGCCCAGTCCCTACGACACCAGCCAGGCCGTAAAAACGGTGACGACACCGGGGGGCATGGTCGTACATATCATCGAGGAGGGGGATGGAGCCTTTCAGGTCGTCAGCCGCGACATCATCGACCTCTTCTACACGGGCCGCTCGCTGGACGACCAGCGGGTATTTGACAGTTCCTATGCCAACGGCAGCGAGGAACCCCGCACCTTTCGGAACCTGACACCTGTATCCGTGGCCTCCGGCAACCAACCCATATCACCCCTTATCGAAGGCTTCCGCAAAGGCATCACAGGCGTTACCGTGGACGGTGAAACCTTGCTGGAAGGCATGCGGGAAGGCGAGCGCCGGACGCTCATCATTCCCCCTTCCATGGGTTATGCGGGAGCCCCGGAGGGTAACAGCGGTTACAACCTGCGCAACGACACCCTGCGCTTCGACATCAAACTTTCCCAGATCTACTACTGAGTCCCGCGCTGCGCGGGACCCTGCGTGAGAGTCCCGTAAGTATTTCGTAGGAAATGGTGCCGGCGGCCGCGGCCCACTCTTCCACCCCGTTTTCACCTCCCAGCAGCGTCACCTCGGTAAGTTCAGGCCATCGCTCGGACCCGAGCCAGACCATGGCGTAGTTCATGGTGACCGTGCCGGCCAGCTCGTAGTGTTCGGACCCGATCTCCACGGATATTTTACCGGACAGATCCCGGCGCAGCCCGTCCTCGTAGCCTACCGGAAGCACGCCCACCCAGCCGTCGGAGGGGGCCGCCCAACGCGCCCCGTAGCTGACCGTCTCTCCTTTTCGAACCCGATTTACCTGCACCAGGTGCGTTTTCCATCCCAACACGGGACGCAGCCCCTCCAGGGGGGTCTCCCCGGGGGCACAGCCGTAGAGCGCGATGCCCGTCCGCACCAGGTCGAAGCGCGCCTCCGGGTAGAAAAAAAGTCCCCCGCTGTTGGACATATGTACAGTGAGTCCGTCCGCCAGGTCCCCCAATCCGTCCTGCACCTCCCGGAAACGTGCCAGCTGCCTGCGTGCCATACCGGATTCCGGGACGTCCGCCGTGGCGAAATGGGAGTAGATACCCGTGCAGCGGGGTCCGTCGACTGCCTGCAGGCGCCTTATCATATCCCCCGCCGCCTCCGGCCGCACGCCCAGGCGTCCCATGCCCGTATCGACGTTCAGGTGGCAGGTGGACCCCTTCTCCAGCAGCTCGACATGGTGCAGCGTACTTACCGTGGCGGTGAGGTCCCACCGGCGGTAGGCGCCCCGGTGCCGCGACTCGGGCACGCCGAAGACCAGCACCGGCGCACGGATGCCTGCCCGTCGGAGGGCCACGCCTTCGGCCACCTCGTTCACCGCCAGCCCCTGGACCTCCCCTTCCAGGGCCCCGGCGATACGCACCAGGCCGTGCCCGTAGGCGTCGGCCTTGACCACCGCCATGACGCCGGCCTCCCCGGCCCTGCGGCGCACCTCGGCCAGGTTGTGCCGCAAGGCGCCCAGATCAATTTCGATGACCGAGTGTCCCCCTGTGCGGAAGCTATGTTCGCCGGTCCCCGCCATCAGAACCACCGGGTTTTGGAATGGTCTCGGAGCACCATGCGTGCGGCATTGCGGCCGGCCGCTCCGAAGACGCCCCCTCCGGGGTGGCAGGAGGCCGAGGAGAGGTAGAGTCCGTCAACAGGAGTGCGGTAGTCGCTCATTTCGGGAAGGGGCCGGAAAAGAAACATCTGGTCCAGGCTCATCTCCACGTGCATCACGTTGCCGCGCGGCATGGCGTGCTTTCGCTCGATGTCGAGGGGCGTCTGTATGTAGCGGTCGATGAGACCGCCCTCCAGGTTGGGGGCGTAGCGGGTGAGCACGCTCCAGATCCTGTCGGCCTCCCGCTCGCGTATGTCGTCCCAGTTCACTCCGCCGGCCAGCTCGTAGGGATGCCACTGCGCCCAGGCAAAGAGGGTATGTCCCCCGCTGGGCGCCACATCGTCATCGATGGCCGAAAAGGTCATGGCCAGTACGGCGGGCTCCTCCGGAGTGCGGCCCGCCCGGTAGTCGCCTATGGCGCGATTCATATAGTCCACCGAGGGCGCCAGAAGCTGCATGCCCTTGTGAATGTGAGGGTCGCCGGGGCAGGCCCGGTACTCCGGCAGCTCCTCCACGGCGCAGCGGATGACCATGCCGAAGCCGTTCCCCACGTTGATGTTCTCCACCTTGCGGTAGAAGTCCGGGTCAAGGTGACCGGCTCCAACAAGACGCATCATGGTGGTCTGCACGTGGGCATTGGAGATCACGGTATCCGCGGCGATCTCTTCCCCGCCGGCGGCGCGCACGCCCCGGACAGCCCCCTCCTCCACCAGAATCTTCTCCACGGGGGTGGCGGTGCGCAAGGTCCCGCCGTGGTCCTCCAGGAATCCTTTCAGGGCCTGGGTGAGCATGCCGCTGCCGCCGCGCGGGTGCTTGGCCCCGCTTCGGTGCAGCATGGACTGCCAGCCGGCGAAGTCGCCCGTCGCAGGGTGGTCGGGGGTGGGACCCGACTGCGCGGCAAACCAGGTGAGGGCGGCCTTGACGGCCGGGTGCTCGAAGGCATCGTCCACCACCTTGCCGTAGGGACTCAGGATCTTCTGCAGGCCGTCCATGTGGTCGCCTTTGGCAAACATGCCGCCGCCCGACCACGGCCCGCGCAGCATCTCTGTGGCCAGATGGCGTCCGGTAGGCGGTTTAAGAAAGGTGCGCATCACCCCCTCATTCACCCTTCCCCAGAAGTCCACGAAGCTCCGGTAGTTTTCGGCGTCGGCCGGGGAGATGCGCGCAATGGAATCGGCCGTGCGTTCCAGGTCGCGGAAAAAGTGGATCACCCCCTCCTCTTCCGGCAGCGGGTAGGACATCATCGGGTCCATGTCGATATATTCCAGTCCGTACTCCTCCAGTGCCAGCTCTTCTAAGATGCCCGTCTGGTGGATCATAATATGCACCGACGACCCCGTGTCCACCCGGAAACCCTCCGGATAGCCCTCGCTTCGGAACATGGTTTCGGTCTGAACCGCTCCTCCCGCCTGCTCCTGGCGCTCCAGCACGCAGACCGACCAGCCCTCGCGGGCCAGGTAACAGGCCGTCACCAGGCCGTTATGCCCCGAACCCACCACGATTGCATCGTATTTCATTGTATAAAATGCCTCATTTTTCATAACATGCCGCTGACCGGCATGTCATACCAACCGGAGCGCATGCAGCCAATTCAGAAACAAAACAATTTTTTTTAAAGGATGAAATTTTTTAAAAGTCTGATCGCCGCCACGCTGGGCACCTTCCTCGCCCTGCTCATTGCTTTTTTCGTTCTTGTTATCACCTTTTCGGGAAGCGGACAGGCCCCTGAGCCCTACATCCGCGACAACACGGTGCTGGAGGTGCACATGAGCGGCAGCCTGCCTGCGCGCGACGCCCGTTCGCCCCTGGAGGAACTGTTCCCCACCGCCGCCAATTCCGGCGTTTCCCTTCAGTCCCTGCGCGAAAACCTCGACAAGGCGGCCTCCCACGACAACATCGGGGGCGTACTGCTGGAGATCGACGTGATGACCGCCGGCTGGGCCAGCCTGGAGGAAGCGCGCCGCATCATCGACCGTTTCCGGGAAGATTCCGACAAGTTCATCTACACAACCACCAACGACATCGGCCTCAACGAAAAGGGATACTACCTGGCCTCGGCGACCGACTCGGTATTCTCGCCGCCGGAGACCTTCTTCGAATTCGACGGTTTCTACAGCGAGGTTATGTTCCTGGAGGGCCTTTTCAATAAAATAGGCCTGGAGGCGGAGATCGCACGCCACGGGGAGTACAAGGGGGCCGTGGAACCCTTTATGCAGCAGGAGCTCTCCGAGGAGAACCGCGAGCAGCTCAATGCCATCGTAGGCCGGGCCGGCGCCACCTTTGTGGAGGCCGCCTCAGCCAAGTCGGGCCTGGAGTCCGCGCAGGTCCACAGCCTGCTCAACGGGCAGCCCCAAATGTCAGCCCGATTCGGGTATGAGAACGGCTTCATCGACTCTCTTCTCTACCGCGACGAGCTGGAGAACCACATGAAGGGCCGTCTTGGGGTGGACGCAGGCGATGAGCTTCAGACGGTGGATTTTAAACGCTACACGCGGGTCACCAGCAGCTCCGCCGGACTCACCTCCCCCTCCACGCAAGACAGGATCGCCGTCATCTACGCCTCGGGCATGATCGCGCCCGACCCGTTTACCGATTCGCCTTTCGGCGAGGGACAGATGATCAGCACCTCCTTCTTCGAGGAGCAGCTGGAAGAGATCCGGGATGACGGGGACGTGAAGGCCCTGGTGGTACGGGTTAACAGCCCGGGCGGTTCCGGCTCCACCTCCGATGCCATATGGCGCATGCTCAACCAGATGCGCGACGAGATGCCCGTCATCGTCTCCATGGGCGACATGGCCGCTTCCGGGGGCTACTATATCGCCGCCGCGGCCGACACCATCCTTGCCGAGACCAACACCCTTACCGGCTCCATCGGCGTCTTCTCCACCAAATTCAACGCCCAACAGCTCTTCAACGAGAAGCTGGGCCTCACCTTCGGCACGGTCACCAGCCACGAGCACGCCGACTGGCTGAGTCCCTCCCGCGGCTTCACGCCCTCCGAGCAGCAGGCCTTTCAGAAGTATGTCGACCGCTTCTACGATACCTTCATCACCAAGATGGCCGCCTCTCGCGGCATGGAAAAGCAGCGCATCGACGAGCTGGCCGGGGGACGCGTCTGGACCGGAGAGGCCGCACAGCAGAACGGGCTGGTGGACCTGCTCGGCGGCATGGACCGCGCCCTCGAGGTGGCGGCCGCCAAGGCGGGTCTGGAGGCGTACCGCGTGTCCAGCTACCCGGAGCCTGAGAGCCTCTTCGAATTTTTTATGGGCAGCGCACAGACGCAGGTTCGCTCCTGGGTGCGCAGCCTGGTGCCAGGCTCAACACTTACGGCAGAGGCCGCCATCGAGGCGGAGCGCGCCATGGGCATCTTCGGGCGCCGCGACCCCCTGACCCTCTTCCCCTACGATATCACCGTAGAATAGAGGGGCGTCCGATGGAGATGGGAGCGTTTCGGGTGGAGCAGCTCAGCGAAGGCCACTTCCGCATTTTCGAGGACGGCCACATCCGGCGCGAGCCCTCCTCGCCCTACGGGCACGGGAAAGAAGGGGGCGGCGTCCCGGAGGGACTGCGCAGACCCGGCTACCGCATCGGCATAGGACCCATCCTGGTGAGCCGCGGGGACACCCATCTGCTGCTGGATGCCGGTCTGGGATGGGGACTCGACGCAGGAAGCGCCTACGGGGAGGTCTCCAATGTGCTCACCAACCTGGAGATTTTCGGCCTGGGGGCAGGCGACATCGCTCACGTGGTGCTCTCCCACCTTCACTACGATCACGCCGCGGGATGTACCTGGAGCGATGCCGAAAACGTCACGCGCCCCACTTTTCCCAACGCACGCTACCATTTGCAGCGCGCGGAGTGGGACGACGCCCTGGCCCGCTACGACCGCGACAAGGTGAAGGCCGGGGCCGGCTATGAGCTGGATGAACTTTTCCGCCTGGCGGCCGACGGGCGATTCCATTTTCTGGAGGATCGCGAGACCGAAATCGTGCCCGGGATACGTGTCATGCGGACCGGGGGACATACGCCGGGCCACCAGGCGGTGCGTGTGGGAATGCCCGACGAGGAGGGAGCCTTCTGGTACCTGGGCGACCTGCTGCCTACCCACGGCCAGCTCAATCACTACGACATGCAGCATATGGACCGCGATCCCCTGGAGGCGAAAAAGCAGAAAGTGCGGCTGCTTAAAAGGATTTACCGGGAGCAGGGCGTGCTTCTTTTCTACCATTCGCGCCACGCCCGTTCGGGCACCCTGCTGAGAGATGAGAGGCAGCGCTACATACTGAACGAGAAAAGCTGAGCGCAACTGTGCGCCATGGCTGCGCCGGGTCGGGAGGCCCTTACTCCTTGTTCATGGAGACAAGAAACTCCTGGTTGTTTTTGGTGCCTTTCATCTTGTCCTTGACGAACTCCATGGCCTCGAAGGTATTCATGCGGTTCAGGTATCGGCGCAGCAGCACCACCTTTTCATGCTCGTCCTCTGGAACGATGAGCTCCTCGCGGCGGGTACCGCTCCGGAAAATGTCCAGGGCCGGGAAGATACGGCGGTCGGCCAGGTTGCGGTCCAGCACGATCTCCATGTTGCCGGTGCCCTTGAACTCTTCGAAAATGAGATCGTCCATCCGCGAACCGGTCTGCACGAGGGCGGTGGCCAGGATCGTAAGGCTGCCGCCGTCCTCGATATTGCGGGCCGAGCTGAAGAGCTGGCGGGGCGCCTTGAGGGCCTCCGAATCGACGCCGCCCGACATGGTGCGCCCCGATGTGGGCACGCATATGTTGTAGGCGCGCGACAGACGGGTGATGGAGTCCATGAGCATGAGCACGTCTTGCCCGCTCTCCACCAGTCGCTTGGCCTTCTCAAAAACGATCTCCGAGAGGCCGATGTGATTTTCGGGTTTTTCATCAAAGGTGGAGGCCACCACTTCGGCATCCTTCACCGTGCGCTCCATCTCGGTCACCTCCTCCGGACGCTCGTCGATGAGCAGGATGATCACCTTGGTGTCGGGATCGTTGCGGTTCACCGCATTGGCGATGTTGCGCAGGATGGTGGTTTTGCCCGTCTTCGGCTGCGCCACGATAAGTCCCCGCTGGCCTTTGCCCATGGGGGCGAAGAGATTGATAATACGGGTGGTATATTCGTTGGGTTCGAATTCCAGGTCGAAACGGTCTTCGGGGTAGATAGGCAGCAGATCCTCGAAATCCTCCCGGTTGTCCATGTCACGGGGAATTTTGCCGTTTACCCCCTCCACGCGCAGCAGGGCGAAATAGCGCTCACCCACTTTGGGAGGACGGATAATGCCGATGACGCAGTCGCCCTGCTTCAGGCGAAAACGCTTGATTTGGGAGGGCGAGACGTAGATGTCGTCCGGGCTGGCCTTGTAGTTGTAGTTTACCGAGCGCAGGAAGCCGTAGCCGTCGGGGAGGATCTCCAGCGTACCCTCGTTAAGCAGGTAGGGTCCCAGTTCATCATCTATCTCCTCCAGGCGATCGTCCAGCGTGGCGCGTTCGGAGTCGGGCAGCTTGTCGTGCACGCCACCTTTGGGACTGCCGCCGTTTCCCTCGTCTCCGCCACTTCCGCGTCCTGACGTGCCGGAGGAGCCTCGTTCGGGGCGGCGCGGGCGGTCGTCGTCCTGCTGGTAGGGCTGGGTATGGCTGGTGTTCTGCCGCTGCCGGCTGCGGGAGCCTTCGTCGGTCGAGTCGTCGCCGGACTCCTCCACTTTCCTGCGAATATTGCGGATCAGGTCGCCCTTGTTAATGCCCGTAACACGTTTGAGTCCCACTCCGCGTGCAATGGACTGCAGCTGCGGCAGCTTCTTCTGTTCGAGGTCGCTCAGGTCCTCTTCGGTTACATTACCGGTATGGTAATCCGACATAATGCTCGTTTGTATAGCGTTTAAATTGGATTGGAATGAAAATAGGTACGAAAAAAGCTTAGACGACCCCTAAGGGAGTTAATCTCCACTGCAAGCTGAAGGCAATCCGGGGCGGAAGAAGTTCAGGCAGATATGAATTCAACGGGATTTAGAAAAAGAGAACACCCATTCCCGAACCGTGGCATAAAAGTAAAAACTTCCTGCAAAAATTACTAATTCACTTTGCAGGTCCCTCATCAGGGAGAGGCGTTCACCGGAGCGGGAAGGAAATTCGGATAATTCCGGAAGGCCGGGCGATAAATCATCCAACCGGGCCGACCGGGCCGTTTCAAGGTTATAATAATAGATTTTTTTGAATTCCGAAAATGCCTGCAGCAGGTCGGGGCCCGCCTTGTCGCGCATCAGAGCGAACACCAGCACCGCTTCAGAAACGGGGCGGCGGGCCGCGACGGCCTCCTTGAGTGCGCAGGCAGCCGCGGTATTGTGGGCCCCGTCAAAAAACCACTCCAGGTCGGGATGAAGCCGCTCAAAACGCGCCGGCAGGGGAAAATTCTGCGGAGCGCGGGTGAGTCCACGTCCCACCGTTACGTCATCCATGGGAAAGTCATCCGACAGCAGACGTGCGGCGCGCCAGGCCATGGCCAGGTTGTGGGCCTGCACCGGGGGCAGGGCACCCACCCACGCCTCGAAGCCGCCCCCCTTCTTATCCCGGGACGGCTCCAGTCGAAAGAGACCGTCTTTCAGGGCATAGCGCAAATCGTCCGTGCCGTACAGGGAAGCGCCGCGTTCCGCCGCCGCTTCACGGATCACTTTCCGTGCGTCAGGACTCACGTTGCCGGTGAGCACGGGCACGCCGGATTTGACGATGCCGGCTTTCTCCCGGGCAATTTCCGGCACAGTCTCCCCCAGCAGATCGGTATGGTCCAGCGAGACGTTGGTGATGATCGACAGCACCGGAGAGATCACGTTGGTGGCATCCAGTTTTCCACCCAGACCCGTCTCCACCACGGCCAGGTCCACCTGCCTCTCTGCAAACCACCAGAAGGCGAGGGCTGTGGTCAGCTCGAAATAGGATAGCCTGAAAGAGGTGATAAGGTCTTCGTGCGTGCGGAAGTAAGCCAGCATCTCTCCGTCGGTGATCATCTTCCCGTCCACCCGGAAGCGCTCGTGAATACGCTGAAGGTGGGGAGAAGTGTAGAGGCCGGTGCGCCATCCCCCCTCCCGCCAGACCGAGGCGATGAGCGAACAGGTGCTGCCCTTGCCGTTTGTGCCCGCCACGTGCACCGAGGCGAAGCGATCCTGGGGATTGCCGGACACTTCCAGATAGCGCCTGAAGCGCTCCAGATCGAAGTTGGCCGCCTCCGGACCGGAGGTGGAGAATTTAGGCATCTGCTCCAGATAGTCGTGCACCTGGCCGATTCGTTGGAATCTCATGACCTGAAGATAGCGGTATTGACCGGGGGAATCCTAATTTCGTTCTTTTGAGAAGGCTCTGTACCTTGTCCGGGCTAACCTCGGACACATGATCATGGTATACCAATCGCTGCTGAAGCCCCTCCTTTTTCGCCTCGAGGCCGAAAAGGCGCATGAGTTGGTCTACGATTTCGCACGAAAAATTTCGGACATCCCGCTGGGAAGGGATTTGACCCGGCTGATCTACGGCTACACCTCCCCTGTCCTCGCCCAAGATCTCTTGGGACTTCATTTTCCCAATCCCGTCGGCCTGGCGGCAGGATTCGACAAGAACGGGTACCTACCTGAGATACTGGAAGCCGCCGGGTTCGGTTTCATGGAAGCGGGAAGCATTACCGCGCGCGCCAGCACCGGCAATGCCCGGCCCCGCATGTTCCGCCTGCCCGATGACCACGCCCTGGTGAACCGTATGGGACTGAATAACGACGGGGCCCGGACCGTGTGCCGTCGCCTGGCGAATCGAAGGTGTGATATTCCGGTGGGCATCAATATCGCCAAGACGCACGACTCGAAGATTACCGGCGACGCCGCCATCAACGATTACGTACTGAGCTACCGGGAAGCACAACACACAGCCGATTACATCACACTGAATATTTCATGTCCGAATACGGCCGACGGCCGAACCTTTGAAGAACCAAATGCCCTGGACGAGCTCCTGTCCGCCACCAGGAGCCGCGATGACGCCGGAACGACCCCCACCCTGGTTAAATTTTCATCGGACCTGCCGCGCGATGAGCTATGGCGCCTGGTGGAACGTTGCGAAGACCACCGGGTGAACGGTTACGTAGCCGTCAATACCACCGGCAGCAGAATGGGATTGGCCAGCGATCCTGAACGTCTCTCGCAGATCGGGCGGGGCGGACTGAGCGGGCGCCCCTTGTTTTCACGGAGTCTTCGCACCGTTGGATGGATTCGGGAAATCGCAGGCGACAAAAAACCCATCATTGGAGTGGGGGGCATTGATTCTTTCGAGGCAGCACAGGCCATGCTCCGGGCAGGCGCCGATCTCCTGCAAATCTATACCGGGCTGGTTTACGAGGGACCCGGGCTGGTGAGACGCATCAACCGGGGCCTGGCGCGGTATCTCAGGGAGAAGAGCCTGAACTCTCCTGCCAAACTTCGGCAGAACGCCACGGTCCAGGGTCCCTGACAGGGAATCCGCAGAATCAACGCAGCGAAATGGGAAAATGGTAGGTACATTGTATGTTGGCCGCCTCACCCTGCACGTGCACGGGCAGGAAGCGAAGGTGCGCAGGGAATTCGCGGGTCAGGACATCTTCCAGGCCCAGCCCCGTGGTCGAGCCCTGCAGTTCCCATGACAGGGGTACGCCCTGCCGGTCCACCCTGAAACGGTAGCTGATGGTGCCTTCCAACCTCATACCCTGCAGAGACTCGGGTATGCGCAGATGCTCCATAAAGGCATCCAGTCCCTCCCGGATAACAAGCTCAGAGTCCGTCTCTTCGCAGGTACGAAAGTCCCGCGCGGCGGCCTCGCCTGTATCAATTTGCAGTTCGTCGAGCAGCGCCTCTGCTCTCCCCGCCAGCTCATGTTCCCCGAACTCACTGAGAAAGTCCTCCAGGGCCGCTCGCACGCGATCCCAGTGCGTACCTGCATAGCGGGCGGAGCGGCCGGTATCCGCAGGCCCCTCATTCTCACGGGTCCTGGCCTCCTCCGCATGCAGTTCGATCGCACGCATATACAGCTCCGGTGCTATAGAAGCCTGGGAATGATCCTTGGCCATCTGACGCAGCTTCAGGGCGGCTTCACCTGTTGTACGCAGGGTGTCCCTCAACAGGGAGCGGGCGGTCCTTCTCAGGGAATCCTCAAGCGAAATGGAGGTTTGGTGGTCGGCGCTTCGTTCATAGGCCGCGCCGTAGCGATCACGTCCCTCACGCAGGATCTCCCGGGCGAGGGCCGAGTCTCCCTGTGCCAGGTAGAGCTGCTCAAGTGAAAAGAGTCCCACCTTGGCCACGGGACTCTCCGGGTAGCGTTCCGCCGCCCTGCGGTAATAGGTGGCTGCGCTGTCGGGCATGGCCAGTGAGAATCGAAAGTGGTGGCCCAGCTGCAGACTGAGTTCGGCCAGGCGATTGCGCATGCGGTCCTGAGCCTCCGGTGTCAAAGGAATGGCCTCAAGGTTCAGGTCGATGACCTCACTGGCGCTCTCCTGTTCTTCCGTGTACGGCTCCTCGGGAACAGGTGGGCTTTCCCCGTACCCGCTATCGGATCCGCCCTGCGTGCGCCAGTTGTCCTGCAACGGCCGTTCTCCCCAGTACGCCCTGAACTGATTCCGGGCTTCCTGTCGCATGGATGGGTTTCGATGGTTCAGAAATCCGAATAGCGCCCAGTTACCGGAGCCGGGATCCGCATTCCGGTGCGGCGCACCGTAAAGGCGGTCGCTTTGACGCATCTGGTTCTCCCTGAGGGCTTCCAGCCGCCTGTTTCTCTCCTCCTCCAGCAGTTTTTCGCGTTCCAGGGCTGGTAGGGAGCCCAGCCAGAGCAGACTGTCCATCCGTTGCATGCGATGCCGCATTCCCGCATAGTCGCGGTAAGGGGTAGCAGCCAGCGAATCACGGTCCGGATTCAGGATGTTTGAAAAGGCGGAGGGCGAAAGGCCGGATGCGGAGTCAAAATAGGCTGCCGCTTTCAGATAGTCGGATTGCTGCCGCACATAGAGTGACCCCAGGCGATAGTAGGTGTCTGCCCGTATCCCCGGTACTCCCCCGGCTGTATTCGAACGCAGGGTTTGCAACAGGTTCAGATAGGTGCGTTCAGCCTGTTCGTGGTTGCCCTTCGCTTCTTCTGTTTTCGCCTGCTCCAGGACAATATGATGTCGGTAACCGTAAAATTTGTCGTCCCGGAGCAACTCCCTGAGAATGTCCGCTGATTCCTCGGTATTTCCCATCTTTCGCGCCATATCTGATTTTTTTACGGCGGACAAGAAGAGGTAGATCGGTTCAGGGTACCCCTGAGACACGTTGGTATACGCATAGTATGCTTCCACCCAGCTGCCTCGTTCTTCCAATACCTGTCCGAACAGAAAGTGGGTTCTTGCCCGCAGGTCTCCTGGAGGAAGCTCGCTTGTGGCCTCTTCCAGCATGGTGCGCGACTCGTTCAGCCTCCCGTTGCGGGCATGCGTCTGGGCCAGCAACGCTTTGGCCTCTGCCCGGTAGTTGCGGTCTTCGGTTACGGCAAGTCTGCCGAGTTCTCCCTGCAGGTAGGCCGTTTGGAGAGAATCCCTGTTCATTTCGTAAAGCACCCGGCCCTTCCATATTACCGCCTTCTGGCGGTATGCACTCTCCATATCGGATGCCAGCTCGTCAAAGCTCTGAAGAGCGCGATAGGGTCTCCCCAGATAATACAGGGAGCGGGCACGAAGGAATTGTGCCTCGCCGGTCCACCTGGAGTCAGGAAAGTTCCGAAGAAGCTCCCCGGTTTTGGCGATGGCCTTCTCGAAGGGTTCCTCCTGTCCCGCCCTTCTTTCGGGAAAGAGCTGGATCCACGGATCTGTAAAGCGGTCGAAATCCTGTTGAAGCGCATCCTCTCCTGCCCTGAATTCCTGCTGTGCGTTGTAGAGGCGGTTGTAATAGGCGCGAAAGTCGGTCCAGGACCGTGAAACCGTTGAACAGCCGGCCAACAGAAGCGCTAGCAGTATGAACGCCGCCTTTTTCATATACTGACGTGCCTTGAAGGTGGTAGAAGTGCGGACCGTGTCATGGCCTGAATGCGAAGATGCAGCGCTACGAAATGGTACTCACTTTCACCATATTCGTATGTTTCTTTTTGGTAACGGGCATGCCTGTTGCAAGAACTACACGATCCCCCGAGTTAACCAAACCGCTCGATTTTAGGTAGTCTTCCATATACCGTACGCTTTTGTCGATGCCAAAGATCGATTCCAGCATTACGGGGATAGTCCCCCAAACCAGGGACAGCTGGCGATAGACGATTTCGCTTTCGGTGAAGGCGATGATGGGTACGCGGGGCCGGAATTTGGCGATGCGTTTTGCGGTGTTCCCCGAATGGGTGATGGTACCGATGGCGCGTGCATCAACGTTGTCAGCAAGCATGACCACGGAATGAGCGATGGATTCAACAATCTGTTTATCCTTCCATTCCGGCTTACGAAAATCAAGTCCCCCGTAGATGCGGGAGGAATGATCTTCAATGGATCGACAGATTCGATCCATGGTACGTACCGTCTCCAACGGATAATCGCCTACCGCAGTCTCCCCGGACAACATGACCGCATCAGATCCGTCAAAAACGGCATTGGCTACATCGGAGCTTTCGGCCCGGGTGGGACGTGAATGGGTTATCATAGAGTCCAGCATCTGGGTAGCGGTGATGACCGGCTTCCCTGCCATACGACTGCGTTCGATGATGCGCTTCTGAATAAGCGGCACGCGTTCGCTTGCGATTTCTATACCCAGATCCCCCCGTGCCACCATCAGGGCGGTAGCCTCCTCGATGATTTCGTCGAGGTGTGTCAGGGCTTCCGGTTTCTCAATTTTAGCAATTACGCCCGCGTGGCTGCCCGCCGATCGCAGCCTTGAGATAAGCTCCATCAAATCGTTGGGACTACGGACAAAGGAGAGTGCCACGTATTCAACGTCCGCTTGGATGGCGAATGCGAGATCCTCCACATCCTTGGAAGTCAGCGAAGACATGGCAAGGTTGACTTCCGGCAGGTTTACCCCCTTTCGTGACTTCAGGCGACCCCCTTCCAGTACAAGGGCGGTCAGCTTATTGGCATTTTTCTTAATGACCTTCAGTTCCAGCAGCCCGTCATCGATAAGGATCCTGTTGCCTTCGGAGGCATCATCGACCAGGCCGGGGTAATCAATGGGAATGCGTTTGCTCGTACCGGTAATATCCTCTGTCGTAATTTCCAGATAGTCACCGGTTTTTATCGTTTGTCCGCCGTCCATCATGGTCCCCACCCGCACCTTCGGTCCCTGCAGGTCGGCCAGAATGGGAATGCCGACGTTCATATCCGAAGCCACCGTACGCACGGCTTTGATAGTATCGCTGTGCTGCTGGTGCGTACCGTGCGAAAAATTGATACGGGCCACGTTCATGCCGGCATCAACCAACCCGCGAATGAGCTCTTCGGACTGGCTGCTGGGACCCAGGGTACATACGATTTTGGTCCTTCGATTTGCTAGCATAGAAAAGCTTGGACTCGTCAGTTACCCTGTGGAATAGTACTTTCCGAGGAGGCCTCCACATCCAGCGATTCCATCAGCAGCTGATCTATACGGTCAGTATTCGATGATTCGCGCGGGTCCAGGATCTGCTGCGTCTGGGGATCAACCAAAAATTCATCCACGAAACAGACAATACGCAGCTTTAAAATTTCCTTGTCGGCGCCTATGCTTACCGTCTCAAAAGTGAGACGATGATTCAGGTTTGAGCTGGAATGATACTCAAAGTCTTCCCCATTGTAGGTGCCCTTCATATAAATGGAGTATCGGGAGCCGCCGCTTACAAGATCGGTGTCGGGAACGGAAATGCTGTCGGGCGGAGGATTGACGAAATACTCAAAGGCATTAAAATCGTTGAAATCATCGTAGCCGAGTTCCCCGGCAAAGATGAAATTCTCAATACCTGAGTTGCTTGCGTCATAATTCAGAATGATTCCCTGGTTGGCCTCCAACCGTGCTTCGCCAGTAGTCTCCAATATAAATGAGCCCAGGTAGAGTTTTACTTCACTCACTACCAGCTCATTGCCGTTTCGCTCTATGGTCCTGTTTTGTGAACCAACAGGATCTACAAGGAAGGTCATGTTAACCCGCTTGGGAACAGATGGCACGTCCTGCAAACATCCGGATAATAGCGACAGCACGAACAGGCCGGCCATCAGCGATACGAACTTCTGTGCTTTCATAAGGAATATAGAGTATTAGTAATTAGACGGTTCAATATACCTATCAGACCGTCATCGTTCAAACGTATACGGTTAACGAATGGCGGGTAAAGCCTATTCTATTCGATCCTCAGAAAATCCTTACCTGCTATAAATACAAAAGGCCATGTCCGAAGACATGGCCTTTTGCCTACATTCGAAGATGTCGAATGCGTTGCGGTCTCTTTTTTACCCGTTTACTCCCCTTCGATGAAGAGGTCGTAGTACTTGAGGTTCTCGGCAGGAGCAACATCTCCTCCCGTGAGCTCAAGGGTCAGCTGTCGGGTTGTTCCGGCAGAAATGCCGTCACCGTTCAGGTTGATGGTGATCACCGTCTGGCTGCTGTTAGCCGGTATGGTAACAGGATTGCCGGATACGATGTCGTAATCATCACCTGTGGCGGTGGTAGCCGAGTCGTTGACGGCCCAGTTGATGTTGGTCGCAGCACTGCGCTGCGGGCCTATCAACTGCACCTCCACCTGGATCTGTCCGGATCCCTCGGAACGAGTGTCATCCAGAGGGAAGAACTCAACGACAGTAGGGCCGTCATATTCACGGCTTTCCTGTTCGAAGAGGCCGCAACCTGCCACAGCAATGCAGAGTACTGCGACAAATAGCGTGCTTTTAGTGATATTTAGGTATTTCATGGATGTACGGATTTTATATTCGCGTTAAGCCTGAATGAGCGATCATTCGTAGCCGGGATTTTGGACCAGCACGTTCTCACCCTCGGCATTAGCTTCGGAAAGCGCAATTTCTCCACTGGGGAGATTACCGAGAATGATGTAATCCTTGTAGCTGACGGTCTCGACCACTTCAAACTGGGCGGCGAGCGTGGGATCTTTTACGATATCACGCCCGAGACGCTTGAGATCCCAGTAACGTTGACCCTCAAAAGCGAATTCGCGGCGACGCTCTTCCAGGATGTCATCCGTAGTGAGCGCGGCAACGGGGGCTATGCCCCGGGCCTGGCGAAGTTCGTTGAAGGGAGCCAAGGGGTCACCGGGTGCGCCATTAATCCGTGCTTCAGCTTGGATCAGCTTCATCTCGCTTACGCGAAAGAGAGGTACATCGTCGATGTACTGGCCTTGTTCGGCGTTCCACTTCTGGGTTTCCAGCGTACGGCTTCCCCCCTCGATGGTGGGATGCGTGGCCCAACAGTTGTTGAGCGCGGTGCTGTTGCCGTCTTCGAAGCAGGGTGCGTACCAGGCCAGACGGGCATCATCGTTGGAGTAGAGATCCATCAGGCTTTGGGTCGGCACCTGTGCGATCCACTGCTCGGAGGTGTAGGCGGACAGGCCGCTGTTCACCCCGAGAGCTTCCGCCGAGTTTGCCACGTTAATGACCATGATACCCTCCGGATTAAGACCGGCGGTCTCATCGAACATGGTGGCAACGCCGCCTTCTTGTACCAGCGAGGCGGTGGTGCTGCTCAGCGCACTGGAAGCGGCACTCTCGGCGGCGCTCCAGTTGCGGGCATACAGCTCAACGCGAGCCTGGAGCGCATAGGCTCCGGCCTGGGTCCAGTAAGTCGGATTGCCAGTCCCGGACTGGCCGAGCAGGCTGATGCCCTGCTCCAGGTCGGAACGGATCTGGGCATAGACTTCATCCACCGTGGAACGGCCCCGGAAGTCCGCCTGCTCGGCGGTCTGTACGGGTTCGGTCCGGATGATAATGCCCTGGTTCCAACCCGCCGTTTCGGCGATGGGCGTGGGCGCTGCAGGCGCCATGCCGGGCTCGTAGCCCAGCGCACGCACCAGGTGATGCATGGCGAATGCACGCATCACATAGGCCTCTCCGCGATAGCGGTTAAGGCGATCCTGGGAAATGACTCCTTCATCAATGGCACTGATCAACAGATTGGCCTTGTTGATGAGGTCATAGGTACCGCCCCAGCTGGAGGGCACGGCGCCCTCGCTGTTTTGGGCCTGCCCGATAAGGCGTGTGGTACCCGGACGGTTGTAGGAGTTGTCTCCCAGTGCTTCGGGTGCGAGCATGTAGGTGGTGGTGTAGGTTCCACCGTGGAGCTCGCTGTACATTGCCGCGTGGACGGCTTGCACCGCCCCTGCATCCTCGAGCGCTATGGTCTCGGAAATAGATGTGCTGGGCGCGGGCTTCTCCAGCAACTCCGTACAGGACTGGGTCACTGCTACGATGAGCAGTAACATCAGTATTCGTGTTAGGTTTTTCATAATCATACCTGATTTAAATGATTCGACTGAATGACGTCAATGGAATTATCAATGGCGTTAAAAGTCCACTTCTATACCACCATTGATCTGACGTGCAACCGGGATGGAACCTGCCGTGCTCAATGACGTCGTCTCCGGATCGTAACCCGGGAACGAAGTGATGGTCAGCAGGTTGAGGCCGGTAACGTACAGTCGCACGTTGCCAAGACCCAGCCGGTCCATCAGCGAGTTGGGCAGATTGTAACTCAGGGTTGCATTCTTCAGACGAATGTAATTGGTCTTCCAGTAGTAGTTGGTACTGCCGGTGAAGTACCCGTCGGTATCGGTGTGGTAGAAGTTACCAAACACCAGCGGGGAGGGAATGGGGGTGATGTCACCCGGCTGTCCCCACGATTCAGTAAGCATCTCCAGGATAGGATTGGTACCGCTTCCCGACGCCTGGGCCATACCCCAAACGGTCATCTGGGAAGGACGGGAGATGCCGCCGAAGCTGTACTGGAAGAAGAAGTCCAGCGTGAGTCCCTTGTAGCTCAGGCGGTTGCCCAGGCCTCCGGTGAAATCACTGGCGTAATCTTCATCCCTCTCAACTTCATCCGCCTCGGTGGGCGTATAGGTGATGTCCCCGTTCTCGTCGTACCACATCGGACGACCGTCGGCGGGGTTCACACCGGCCCAACGAATCTGGTTGAGTGCGCTCTGCGAGCGTCCAACCTCGTAAGGAGTCATTGAACCCGGGAAGAGCGCGTCTTCGCCCTCGCTGAGTTCCATGATTTCGTTCTCCGTAGCCGCAAAGTTGAACCGGGACGTCCAGAGGAAGTCGCCGATGTCAACATTCACAGAATTAAAGGAGAACTCGATGCCTTCGTTGCGGACATGGCCGATGTTACGCGTGATGCTTCCGAAGCTGCTGTCGCCGGGAAGCGGCTGGTTGAGCAGCAGCTGGGTGTTGTCACGGCGGTAGACGTCGATGCTACCGGAGAGGCGACCCGCCCAGAGGCTGTAGTCAACTCCGATATTGACGGAGCCGGATTCCTCCCAGGTCAGCAGCGGGTTGGAAAGCTGCGAGGGGCCGAGACCGCTGACTCCGTTGTAGGAGCCGCTCAGTCCGTAGAGACCGAGTGCGGCGTAACGGCCGATCTGGGAGTTCCCTGTCACGCCGTAGCTGGCGCGGATCTTGAGATCCTCAAAGGCGTCCACGTTCCAGAAGTCTTCTTCACTGACGGCCCACGATGCGGCGACCGAGGGGAAGAAGCCCCATCGGTTGTCGGCGCCGAAGCGCGAGGAACCGTCGTAGCGGGCGGTAAGGTTGACGAAGTACTTGTTGTCGTAGTTGTACTTCAGGTTACCGAAGTATCCGGCAATGCGGAACTCGTCGAACTCACCGCTGGTGCTGGTCGCTTCAGCAGCTGCATCGAGCACGGTAAACAGCTCGTTGGGGAATCCAATGCCCGAGGTACCCAGATCGCGGGTGAAGTCGCGGCGGTATTCGCCTCCGAGCAGGCCGGAAAAGTTGTGCACTTCGTCAAAGGTCTGACGGAAGTTCAGCACGGTGTTGGTCGTGAAGTTCACCGTGGTGTTGATGCCTTCACTCATGGTACCGCCCTGTCCGGGACGAGCCACCGGGTTGTCGTAGCGGTAGTCGCGTCCGTTTCTCCAGTCCATGCCGAACTGCGTACGCAGGCTCAGCCAGGAGGTGAAGTTGTAGGTCGCCTGCACGTCACCGATAATCTGAACGGTGCTGGTGTTACGAGAAACCTCGTTGAACAGGATGGCAGGCTGGCTGCCGGCCCCGATGAATGGGAAGTAGGGGCTGTAGTCGCCAACCTGAAGGTCAGGGTTGTACTGCGTCATCTGCTCCGTCACATAGGGCTGCGTAAACGGCAGCATGAATGTGGAGCCGGAGAGGGGACAGTTAATATAGTAACCGTCCTGGCAGACACCGTTGAACTTCGAGTTGGAGAGGCTCAGGTTCAGCCGTGTGGAAAACTTGGAGCTGACCTGGTGGTCGATGTTCGAGCGCAGCGAATAGCGCTGGAACCCGGAATACTTGATCTGGTCATCGTCCTTCTCGTACGCACCGGAAATGTAGAATCGCGTATCCTCATTACCGCCGCTAAGCGACATGTTGTAGGTCTGCGATGCACCCGGGCGCGTAATGAAGTCGAACCAGTCGGTGCTGGGAACTTCGCTGAAGGGCGTATTGGCAGGAATTCCGTAGGAGGGAAGCAGGCTGCGGATGACATCGTTGGCCGCCTCCTCGCCGAATCCGGAGGTCCGGTAGGCTTTTTGCAGATACTGAATGTACTGCTGGGAATTCATGTATTCCACGTTCTCGACGAAAGTACGCGCGCCGCGCTGTACCGAAGCGCTGACCTGCGTTTCGCCGCTCTGTCCACGCTTGGTGGTGATCAGAATCACGCCGTTGGCAGCCTGCGCGCCGTAAATGGAAGCGGCGGCGGCATCCTTCAGCACCTCGATGGACTCAATGTCCTTCGGGTTGATTCCGTTGAGCGGGGATTCGTCGACCTGGCCGGACTGGTTGCTGAAGCTCACCTGTACGCCGTCGACGATCCAGAGGGGATCATCGCCTGCGTTGATGGAGCCGTCACCGCGGATGTCGACTTCAAATCCGGCACCGGCGGTACCACTGCTGGTCGTCACCTGGACTCCGGCTGCACGCCCCTGCAAAATACCAGCGGTATTCTGAACAGGCACATCTTCGAAGTCTTCGGAACTGACCTTGGCAATGGAGCCGGTAAGCTCTCGCTTGGACTCCACGCCGTAGCCGGTTACCACCAGCTCGTCAAGTCCGATCTCGCCTTGCTCCAGCTCCACATCGTGTGTGAGCTGCTGCCCGGCTTCGATGGTTACTTCTGTTTCGTATGCTGTGTAGCCCACGAAGGTCACGCGCAGCGTGTACGTCCCGGAAGGAACGTCTTCGATGAGATAGATCCCATCGACATCGGCTGCATCGCCTCGTTGAATCGGCAACAGTATGACGTTTGCTGTGGGTACGACATCACCCGTCTCAGCGTCAGTCACCGTACCGGTGATACTGCCGTCTTGAGCAAAAGTCATAGGTGCGATAAGGGCTACCATAAATATGGTAGATAGTAGCTTTCTAAGCATAATAGTCACCTTGGTTGAGATTTATTTACAAGCAGCGATTCCACCTGTAGAACCGCTACTTGTCTTTATTGTACATAAAAATAATTAAAAACAAAAGCCTGCATGCAGGAAAGAAGTGCAATAATTCATGCAGGGGGCCTGCTGAGGGAGCGCTATCCCTCCTCGATGGTAACGTCTAACGTGCGGCTGAGGCTGCGTCCTGTAAGTTCGTCGGTTACCTCAATATTCAGTTTATAGTCGCCGGCCTCGAAGGATGAGGTTACTATTTCCAGCACCTGGGAGAAAGACGAGCGGTCCGTCTCGTTGTTCAGGGTAATATTCACGCCGAGATCCCTTGAACCGAAGAGGCGAGCCAGACCGGACCGTTTTGCCCTCATTTCATAGGAGAAGGTAAAGCGGGCCCGTCCGCCGGCCGGCTGCTCCAGTTCGTATACCTCATAATATAGATTGAGATTGCTGCCCTCCGGTATGGCACGGTCATGGCTGACCGAAAAGGGAACGAATCCCTCCCCGCCGGATGATCCCTGGCTGCCGTCCGGCCGGGTGTAGCCGACCATAATGTCGGATATCGTAATATTCTCACCGGAGAGAGGTTCAGGAATATCCACTACACGATTGGAAACCGCCTTGACGGCACGGTTGAAGGAGGTGTCTCCGTGAAAAAGCGAGTCTACAGGTTCGTCGCTCTTTTCAAGCTGGCTGCCGGCCACCAGCGTGACATCCTCCTCGTAGGGATAGAGGTTGAATTCCGAGGTAATCCATTCATGGCGGCCTTCCGACAGCCCGTAATTGCGGCGATCGCGTTCTTTTACGTTACCAAGGCTGTCCAGCGTAACCACGCCGCTGGCCAGCCGGTACTGCCTCCAGGACCTTCGGTTCAGGCGGGTATCCGCCGTGAGTTGATCGTAATAGCCGGCATCCCGCGGATTGCTCTCCAGGTAGAGCTTGAGGTAGGGACGGCCGCTGTCATCGCGAAAGCGGTAGGGATGCAGCTGCATGGGAAGCGTGGGCATGGTCCGCGCATAGCGTGACTGTTCGCGCGGGGCCCTCCGTTCGATCTCCATGAGCCTGCCTGCGTTGGTGTTTTCAAATTCACGCGCCAGGCTTGGCGAGAGATCCATATTCAGGTTGTTGTACCGGGTGAGCATCTGGTCAAAGGTCTGCCCGAAATAGCTGTCCAGGGCGGCCAGCTGCTGGTAGTACATGATTTGGATGAGAAGCGCCGGCGTGATTTCCTGCGGGGGCGGCGTATTGGCCCTTCCCTGGTTGTACTCGCTGAGCGAAATAGCGCCGCTTGTCTCTTCATCGTCCTGCCCTCCCTGCTGGTTGTCGTTGAGGGCCCTCATATCCTGCACACTGCTGTTGAAACCGGTGGAGGGTTCATAGAGGCGGAAGGCGCTGTTGGGGATCAGGTCCTCCAGGGCATTGATCTTCTGGAAACGGCTGCCGCCGTCCTGCGTTCCGAACAAAAAGATGGTATTCTGTACACGGTCGGTGAGATCCCTGTAGATCCAGACTTCGTAGCGGGGGTGTTGATGGGTTTGCCGTACATAGGACTCCAGGTTGAATCGCTGGTCGCCCCGGACCTGCTCGGTGGGAGAAAACTGGTTCATGGTACTCATGGATCCCATGCGCTGTGAGAGCAGGCTGTTGACCATATTCGAATTGTAGGTCAGCTGGTCCTGCTTGCGGTAGAAGGGATCGCCGTAGCGGATGTAGATGCGTGCGCGGTCTTCCAGGTCTTTGTCTTCCCTCGTCGGGTAGTGCTCCTCGGTATAGGCTATGCGGTGCCAATGTTCAATCAGCCGTTCGTTGTATTCGCTGAGCGGCGTGGGGTCGGTCTTATTCCAGAACAGGCGCACCTCGTCCAGCACATCGGCATCTCCCTGTTCGGCAAGATCCTGCATTTCCTGGTATTCCGCACGGTCAACGAGCGGTTCGAGGTACTGGAGCTCGCGAAGCACAACCTCCCGTTCCTGGGAGATCGACGGGTCGTTGAGCCCCCAGAAATATATCTCGGAGGCTTTACGGTAGGCCTCCTCTACCTTTTCCCGGCTGGCCACGGCGATGTACCGCTGCGCGAGACGAAACTGGGGGTCCTCCAGGTTTTTCCATCCCTCTTCCCAGATGGAAAGCGCCTGCCTGATATGGCCTTGCGCTTCCTGGTCTGCGCCCCGCTCATAGTAATCCGAAGTATCGGGATTGGCGGCCGAACGGTCTTCGGAGAGGGCTGCCTGCTGGATGCCCACAAGAAGCAGGCAGGCGGTCGCCATTCTGAGCGCCACGGGTTTGGTTGCCCTTATCACTGCGCGGGATGGAATTAGGGAAGGCATGGCGGTCACAGCTGCATTATGTTGAGGGCCGGAACAGTCTACATTCAGATAAACAGCAAGGCCAACCGGGACGTTCGAACAAAAGTTACCTGCCAGTCGGCTTGCAATCAAGGTATAATGTTCAAACGGGCCGTGAAAGCCTTTAGTATCGGGTCTTACCCCTCAACGCCACGGCCGGCAGGAGGAAACGCTGCTGACGGACAAAATAGTCTGCGACGGCAAACGTTATGCACTTTGTGCCACCCGGATTGATTATGAACGGCAAATTAACGTACATACAAGTGCATCGCACCTACGACTCCATCCCGCAGTTACCACTTATGCCTACCAACATCCCCCGCCTGTCGACATTTCTGCTCTGCCTGTTCAGTTCGGTCATACTGCTTTCCTGTGCCCGTTCCGCCAACCCTGATATTGAAAGAGGATCCAATTACAAATTTCGCCAGGGCTATCCCGAGGCACGTGCGGACGCCGTAGGATATATTGACGAGAACGGCGATCCCGGCATCAGCGTGGCTGTTGACCTGGTGTACGGAAGCCTGGTCTACAAGGAGAATGATGAGGGCGCACTCACGGCCAGCTACGCCATCGATGTTCAGGTCATCGAACAGGGAGGCCTGAAGAGAGTGATCAATTCCGTACGACACACCAACGAGGTGAGTTCCAATTCTGAAAGCATCGTATATAACCAGGACGTACTCAACTATGAAGACCGCATAGAGGCCAAGCCCGGAACCTACGATGTCAACATTACGGTAACCGACCTGAATTCCAGCCGGCAGATTACCCGCATTGCACAAACCAGCATCCCCAACCCGCGGAGCAAGCAAATGGACCTGACCAACATCCGCATGTTCAGCAAGGACATGGATGTGCAAAACCCGGCCTGGAAGCCGATGACCACCTACGATGTGGCAGGGGATATCGATTCGCTCAAATTTATTTTCCAGGTGGTTAACAGCCCCTCCGACCGGCCGCTGCAGATTGATACGCGCCTCGTCCGCTACCAATCGGATACCGAGCCGGCCCGGGATATGTACCAGAGCAATTACGGCTCTTCAACCCTTGGGCACAAAGGAATAGAATATGACGAGTTTGATGTGGTCCAGTCCAGTCAACGAACCTTTGAACAGGCCGGGAGCGTGCTGATCGAACTCAAATTTGCTCAGCAGCGACGAGGTAACTACCGCTTCGAAGCCAGCACCTACAGGAACGAGAACGAAGAAGAGTCGATTTTCAAAGGAAGGGACTTCGGTGTGAAGAGCCAAAATTACCCGGCCGTGCAGAACGCCCGCGAGCTGGCTCGGCCCCTGACTTATTTGATGAACGCCGACGAATACGAGTCCCTGATGTCCATTGAAGAGGACGACTCCCTTAAAGAAGCCATCGATCGCTTCTGGCTGCGGAATATTGGAAACACCCAGGAAGCGAGAAGCGTAATCCGCATGTACTATGAAAGGGTTGAGGAGGCCAACAAGCAGTATTCCAACTACAAGGAAGGGTGGAAAACCGATCAGGGCATGATCTATGTCCTCTTCGGCCCGCCCTGGTATACCGAAGAGAACCTCGACCGCCAGGTCTGGTCGTACTCCTACAACCGCAACGATCCCGACCTGAACTTCCTGTTCATTCAGCGAAAGTTAAAGACCGAGTTCTACCCATTTGACAATTATATCCTGCAGCGCAACAACTATTATTACGACACGCAGTATCAGCAGGAGCAGCTCTGGCTTTCGGGACGCATCCTGAACCGAAACATCTGACAGCCACGCATCATCGGGGTGCTTGAGCCGGCTCTGCACGGATCAGACCACCGTGCGAGGTATGGAGGAGGGCAGGCGCGTGAGCACCTCGTAGTTCATGTAGTTGGTCATTTCGCTGAAAGACGCCACGGTCATTTCGTTCTCTCCCTGCCGGCCTATAATCACCACCTCGTCGCCCTTGCGCACGCCCTCGATATCGGTCACGTCCACCGTCAGCATATTCATGTTCACCAGGCCGGCCACCTGCGCGCGCTGGCCGCGGATCAGCACGCGGCCGGTGTTGGTCAGGTTGCGCCCGTAACCGTGCGAATAGCCCACCGGTACGGTGGCGATCTTCTGGTCGCGGCTGGTCAGGTAGGTATTGCCGTAACCCACGAATTCGCCGGCATCGACCGACTTGGTGCTCATCACCTGGCTTTTCCAGCTTAGAACCCGCTGAAGGGGATCGCGGTGTTTCTTGTCGATGCCCGTATGCTTCTTTACGAAATTCATGTAGGTCTCGCGGTTGGGCCAAAAACCGTACTGCGCGATGCCAATGCGCACCAGGTCGTGCACGGTCTCGGGGTAATTTAGAGCAGCGGCCGAGCAGGCCGAGTGACGATAGCGCGGCTTCAGTCCCTCCTGTTTCAGTTCCCGGCAGCGTTCCTCGAAGCGCTGGATCTGGCGGGTGACTCGTACATGGTTGCTGACGCTCTCAGCTCCCGCATAGTGGGTGCAGAGCCCCTCCAGGGAGAGTTTATCCTCGTTTCCCCGCACCAGCCGCACCACCTCCTCCAGTCGATCGCGGTCCAGTCCCAGACGGTTCATGCCGGTCTCCAGGTGCAGGTGGATGCGCGCCTTGAGGGAGAGCTCGCGTGCCGTGTCAAGAGCGTCCCTGAGGCGGTCCGGCTCGAAGACAAAGAAAGAAATGCCGTTGCGAATGGCCCACGGCATATTGTCGCTGCTGACCATGCCCATAATCATGATTTCGGTCTCCTCACTCTTTCGCGCCTCCAGGGCGGCTTGCGCCTCGTGGTCGCTGAACACCCCAAAATAGTCGATGCCGCAGTCCTCAGCCATGGGAACGAATTCCTTTATGCCATGCCCGTAGGCATTGCCCTTGATGACCGAGCAGAAGGCGGCCTCCCGCCCGATATAGTCCTTCAGGAAACTCACATTCTCCTGGAATTTTTCACGGTCAAGCTCAATGTAGGTGGGCGCGATCATGGATACTGGGCGTACATTTGCATTGCGATTTTAATTTGTTTTATGGGAATCATGGCTGCCCGCTGCCATTCAGATCGTCGGCCAAACCTGCAAAGAGACGTATGCCCGGCTCCAGCAGTCCGTCGGGAAAGTCGTAGGCAGCGTCGTGCAGGCTGGGGTGGTCCGTGCCGCTGCCCAGTCCAAAGAGGGCGCCAGGGTAGCGGGCCGTAAAGTGTCCGAAATCTTCCGACCAGGGAAAGGGCTCTTCCTTCTCGAGAAGATTATACTGCAATCTATCTGCTGTTTTCGCGATTCGCGTAACAGCTTTATCATCGTTTTCCGTAACAATGAACCGCTCCACCTGCTCCACTTCTGCTTCCAGTTCGTGTGCCGTGGCCAGCCCCCGGGCCACCTCCTCCGCCTTCCCCAGCAGGCGCTTCAGCAGCTCCTCGTCAAAAGCGCGCAGGGTGGCCATCACCTCCGCCCGGCCGGGCGAGGTGCCAAAGGCCCGCTCGCCAAGGCTGGCGTGTATGACGGTCACCTTGGCCGGCTGTTCGGGCGGCACGAAAAACTGCGGCATGGCCGAAAGTGATTCCACCAGCTGCGCCATGGCCAGGGCGGGACTCCTCCCCTGTTCAGGGTGACCGGCGTGGGAAGTCGCACCCTGCATCCGCGCAATGAATCCGCAGGATCCCGCCGCGAAGACGCCTCGGCGTACCACCACCTGGTTCTGTTCGTACCCGGGAAGGTTGTGCAGGGCAAATATTCCGTCGGGCTGCAGCTCGTCCACTTCCCCGCTCTCTATCATGGCCCGCGCGCCCTGGCCGGTCTCCTCGGCGGGCTGGAAGAGCAGGTGCACCCTTCCACGGCGTGGAGGCTGCCTGGCAAGATGGCGGCCCACTCCGCACAGTATGGCCATATGTCCATCGTGCCCGCACTTGTGACCGGTTTCTTCGTTGCGCGATCGGTAGGGAAAGTCGTTCTGTTCGGGGATGGGCAGGGCGTCCAGCTCGCTGCGGAAGACCGTGTCGGGGCCCTCCTTTCCGCTGTCCCAGGTGGCGATGATGCCCGTGCCGGCCACGCCGGTCAGCAGCCTGTCGGGGCCGGCTCCGGAAAGGAACTCCCCGACGGCGGCCGAGGTCTGATGCTCCTCACCGGAGCGTTCCGCTAGCGAATGCAGCTTGTGCCGCAGCTCAACGATTTCGGGCAGGAATGTCAGGTTCTGTTGCATCTCAATAAATTTCACCCAGGATGATACGAGGATCGGGATAGCGCCGAAGCGCCTCGCTTATTTCCTCCTCCGCCACCACCCCCGGCATGTCGGCCTCCCCCGGATCTTCACGGCTGATCTGGAAATGCAGGTGCGGTACCCATCCCCCGTTCTCCTCCTCGGTGCCCAGCCGCGCCAGCAGCGCACCTCGCCCGACGTCGTCGCCGGGCTTCCAGCGTTCCAGTGAACCGCGGGACAAGTGGCCGTGAAGGGCCCAGAGCGGTGCGTCCTCCACCCGGTGGCGGGTCACGATGGTGGGACCGTAGTTGCCCTGCTGGTCGTGGTCGGCAAGGTAAGCGATCTCCCCCCTGCCAAAGGCATAAACCGGCGCTCCGGCCCGGGTCCACAAGTCGATGCCCATGTGGATGTTACGCCGTCCCTCGTACTGGGGGGCCAGGTACATGTTCCTGCGCTTCTCGTTGTAGCGGCCAATGGCCCACGGCAATTCGCGAATGAAGGAAATATTACGTCTTTGTCCCAGATCAAGCACCGGCGCATCCCCCGGCATCTTCATGACACGATGAAAGGCCCGTTCCCGGAGATCTTGCTCGCTCATTCGATTTTCTTGTCGATGTAATCGGAGTTCATGATGCCCAGGGCGCCCATGTACTTCATGCGGAAGCGGATGAAATCACCCACCTGGTAGCCCGCCTGGTTGTCGCCCACGTCCAGGATCAGCATGTCGGAACTGGCGTCGGCAATGGTCACATCTTCGTGAACGTTGATCAGGTATTCGGGATTGATATCCAGGTAACCAATATCGAGAATGGCGCGGTAGGAGGTCTCCCCCAGCTTATCCTCGTCCACCTGGTGCGTCTGCCCCTGGGGGTTGGCGCCCAGCTCCCCGCTGGGCATCTTGGGCTTATCGGCTATTTCGATAATCTGCGTATACAACTCCATCACCCCCGCCTCCATACCCTCGATGGTGCCGCCCGTATAGAGGTCGCGTCCAAAGAAAAGGGACTCGCCCACACGAAAGTGGTTGATGCCGCTGGGAAGCTGATTGCGCAACAGCAGGGGGATGGTCACACTTGTGCCGCCCGAAACCAGCGGGATGGACTTGTTGAAACGCAGTTCGATGATCTGCTTGTAGAGGGAGAGCTGGATAAGCTTGTCCTCGTCGGGCATCACCCCGTACATGCAGTTCAGGTTGGTGCCAATGCCGATCACCTCGATGGCGGGCAATTCAAACACCTTCTCGTAAAAGTCGATGAGGTTGTCCCGGATCACCCCCTCCCGCAGATCGCCCATCTCGATCATGATGATCACCTTGTGGACGGTGTCCTGCCGTTGCGCCTCTTCGGAGAGGGCGTGCAGGGTGGCCAGCTCGGTATTGAGGCTGGCGTCGGCGTAGCGGACCACCTCCTCCACGGTGTCACGGGGCGGGGGCTTGATGTAGATGGTCATCACCTCCGGGTCAATCTCCTTGATGCGCCGCAGGTTGCTGACCCGCGAGTCGTGCATCTCGCCAATACCCAGTTCGGCTACCTCCCGAAGAGAGGCCTCATTGCCGCAGAGCAGCTTGGTGGTGATGCCCCATTTGATGTCGTTCTCCTTGAACAGCTCGTCCAGGAAACGGTAGTTGTGGCGCAACTTGTCGCGATAGAGTTTCAGATAGGCCATACCCTACTTGCTATGCCTGTATTCCAGATACTTGTTGGTGAAGTCGTACTTCTCGTAAAGGTGGCGCGCCGGGTTGTCGTGCTCCACGTGCAGCGCCACGTCGCCTTCGGTGCGTTCCAGTATACGCTCCATCATGCGGCTGCCCACCCCCTGCCCCCGGTAGTCGCCGTGTGTGGCAATATAGACCAGGATATGCTCGGGGATGTAGCCACCCATGTTGGTGTCGTTAATCACGACGGCGCCGACCAGCTGCTTCCCGTCGGAGGCCACCAGCACGAAGCCGTCCTGGCCGTTCTCCTCCCCGTAGGCGTAGGCGATGGAGGCGAGAATGTGTTCGCGGGCATCCCCGAACTCGTCGAGGTGCTCATATAGAAAATCGGCGATCTGGTCCCTGGTAAAAGGCACCTCGCCGCTCTCTTCGCTGTTGATAATATGCAAGTCAATCATAGGCGGGTCTTGTGATTCGGTTAACGGGATCAATGGATGCGTTCCTGCCTCACGATCGCCGGCCTGGGAAGAGCAGGGAAACCGATACGAATACGATGGCCGACACGGCAATACCGAAGACGTTGGCGTCCAGTCCCAGCGGAAGCTGCTGTAAAAACACCTGGAGGCAGACCGTAGTTCCTCCCCCCATGACCATGGCGGCGATGGCGCCTGCGGGGCTGCTTTTGGGCCAGTAGAGAGCGCCCAGGATGGGAACGAAGAGCCCGGATACCATGAAGGCGTAGGAATAGAGCATCAGGTTGAGCACGCTCTCCATGGCGCTGGCAATCAGCAGCGCGGCAACGCCGAGTACCAGGGTGGTCACCTGCGAGAACCGGAGGAAGGAGGTGCTGTCGGGATCCACGTCCCGGAAAAAGCCGATAATGTCCGTGACCACATTGCCTGAGGCCGCCATCAGGCAGCTGTCGGCCGTCGACAGTATGGCCGAGAAGTACGCGCTCATCATAATGCCCATCAGTCCCACGGGCAGCACGGTGCGAAGCAGCATGGGAAGTCCCGTCTCGGGGTCAGTTTCAGCGATATTGGCGGCACCCAGGTAATCAAACATGCCCTGTGCGGCGCCCACCTTGGCGAAGAGTCCCAATGACACCCCCATAAAGGCCATCACAGGCCACTCGAACAGGCCGGCCATATACCAGGCGCGCTTGGCCGTCTTCTCGTCGCGGCAGGCGTAGATGCGCTGGTATAGGGTCATGCCCACAAACCAGATGGGAATAATGGTGGCTCCCCAGTAGACCACGCGCTGCCAGGTCATGTTACCCAGGGAAAGCATGGAGGGGTCCACCGCCGCCTGGATGGCCTCCCATCCGCCCACGGCGCTATAGGAGATGGGAATGCCGATGAAGACCAGTCCCACCATCAGCAGTCCCCACTGGATGGTGTCGGTGTAGATGACGGCCTTGAGCCCGCCCATAACGGTGTAGATTACGGCGACCGAGCCCATGATGATGAGCGCAGTCTGCAGATCGAGATTGGCGAAGGTGCCGTTGGCCAGCTTGGCGCCCGCCAGGATCTGCGAGCTGGTAAATCCGGCGTATCCCACAGCGGAGATGATGCCGGCCACCAGGGCCACCCTGGCATTGAAGTAGTGTTCGAAGACCTGCGGAAAGGTAAGGGCCTTGTCAAAGGCCGGGTTGCCCTTGACCTTGGGAATGAGCAGCACGGCCGCCATCCAGGCGCCCAGCAGGCCGGTGAAGAGCATCCAGGAACCCGAAAGTCCCAGGGTGAAACCCAGTCCCCCGAGTCCGATGGAAAAACCTCCGCCCACGTCTGTGGCCACCACGGAAAGTCCCACGTGGAGGCTGCTCATGTTGCGTCCCCCCACGTAATAGTCGTCGGCCCCCTTGTTCCTGTGCAGAAAGAAATAACCGAAGCCCAGCATCCCGATCATGTACAGGATGAAGATGGACAGGTCGATCCAGTGCATGTGGAAAGAAGCCGCTTAGCTTGTGATTTCCGCTAATGAAAAACCCTTGAGCGTCTGTCGCACCCAAGGGTTGATTGCACAAAATATAGGCCTATTACGTTCGAATTGCCAACGGGGAGGGCAGCCTCCGCGCCTGCGGCCCGGCGGCCTGTCACCAGAGCCGCTCCATCTGGTCGGGATCGCCGGGAAAGCCGGCGGGTACGGCTTCCTCCTTGCCTTCGGTACGGGATTCGGGAAGCTGCTGATTCCTTTTTTCTGGCCGCCCGTCATCCTTTTCCGGGCTCCGGCCGTTTCCAGGGCCGGTATCCCCGCTGCGGCCGGCCTGCGTGGGAGGCGGCGAGGTGGCGTATCGGGCCGGGCGGAGCCGTTCGATGTCGGAGAGGGAAATGGCGTCGGGTCGGTCGGAAAGACTGAGCGCACCCAGGTGGTAGGCACCCTCCTGCAGAAGGATCTTCGCGGTGCGAATGGGTCCGCGTACCTCGGCGCCGCTAAGGATCGTGACCTTGCGGGCAGCCTCCACCTCGCCACGCACATGGCCCTCCACCACCACTTCGTCAGGCGAGGAGATGGATCCCTTGAATGAGGTGTGTTTGTCGAAATAGGTGCAGTCTTCCTTCACACTGACCTCTAGACCAAATTAGCTGTAGTCACCGGCTACTCCTTTTTCCGCAGCCTACTTCGCGTTTTCTTCCGCCGCCACCTGTCGGGCGGCCGGGCGTCAGGGCTGCTGGTTCATCGCGCAGACCAGGGTATTTGCGTTGCCCATGTCAATTCCGATGGGAACGCCCTGATCGATCTGCCGCGAGGTATTGATGCAGTATCCGTTGACGGCCATTTTCTCAGGCTCGTCTGTAATCTGAACGTTGAGGATGCCTTCGAACTGCGAGGAGATTTGGCTGGTAAGCTCGTTGAAATAGGCCCCGCCTCCCACGATGTACATCTTCGAGCAGTCCTCGAAGTCGGAGTCCTCGAAGGCGTTGGCCACGGCCGGGCGCACGATGTTCTCGTAATAGGACTTCAGTACGCGCTGGCGCAGGGCGGTCAGGTCGACCATACGCTTGTTGATGTTGATGCGCCCGTTCTGGAAGGCGTTGTTGAGCTGGTGCTCAGTCTTGAAACCAAGGTAGTGGTTTTTCTGGAGCTCCTCCTTCATCATGTTGATGGCGTAGCGCAGACCCCGCGCGCTGGTTGCCGTCCGGCGGATGATGCCGTTGGGGGTGCTGAGCACGCCCTCCATGGACCCGTAGCCGAGACTTAGGATAAAGAAGTTGTTCTTTTCGGCCACCGGGCCGTGGCGCAGGGCGATGATGCCGCCCGCCACTTCAGGAATGACATAGACGTTATCAACGTTTACTGTCACCACCTGACGGCCCATGCCGTCGCCCCTCTTGAAGGTGGAACTGTCGTAGGAAATGTCGTAGGAGCGGGTCAGCTTCTGCTTGGCCGAATCCTTGTGCAGCTGGAACATTTCGAAGGGGAATCCCATTGTAAAGGAAAAATTGCTGCCCGCCTTGCTCTGGGCAACCAGCAGGGCGGCCCGGAGCATGACCTCAAAGTCAAGTTCGCCGGGTGCGCAGTTGATGAGCCGGTGAGGGGACAGCCCTTCCTTGAGGGCCAAGTTTCCGACCATATAGGACTCTTCCTGGTACTCGATCTTGAGTCCGTCCAGAAGGGTGTTGCTTACCCCGTTCAGCTGTGCCCTGGTTGACTCAAATACACTGGGAAACGAAGAAATATCTACCATTTTATTTTTATTTTATTCACCGGTGCCCGTTTGGGACCTTTTAAAGCTTGGTTATAATAACAAATTTTTTCGTGAAAAAGCCACTAATTCGCCCAACCCGTACAAATACGTACCTTTCGGCCTGGGCCGCGGCGGCGTGGCACCCCCGCCGCCGACCTTCGAATCCTCGCTGCAACCCCTAAGCAAATTATCTTATAAATGATTACCAGCCAAGAAGCCACACAACTCGAAGACAAGTACGGCGCGCACAACTATCACCCGCTGCCCGTGGTCCTCTCCCGCGGAGAGGGGGTTCATGTGTGGGACCCGGAGGGCAACCGCTACTACGATTTCCTATCGGCTTACTCGGCCGTCAACCAGGGACATGGCCATCCCAGGGTGGTGCAGGCCCTCACCGAACAGGCCGGACAGCTCTCCCTCACCTCCCGCGCCTTCTACAACGACCGCCTGGGGGCCTATGAGAAGTACATGAGCGATTATTTCGGCTACGACAAGCTGCTGCCGATGAATACCGGCGCGGAGGGCGTGGAGACAGCCATCAAGCTCTGCCGTAAGTGGGCCTACCAGAAAAAGGGCATTCCCGAAGGCAAGGCCAAGATCATCGTGGCCGACGGCAACTTCCACGGGCGCACGGTCACTATTATCTCCTTTTCCAACGACCCGCTGGCCCGAGACGAATTCGGCCCCTATACCCCGGGTTTTGAATCCATCCCCTATAACGACCTGGACGCACTGGAGGAGGCGCTGAAGGACGATCACGTGGCCGGTTTTATGGTGGAACCCATCCAGGGCGAGGCCGGCGTGGTGGTCCCCGACGAGGGCTACCTTAAAGGGGCCGAAGAGCTCTGCCGGGAGCACAACGTGCTGCTCATCGCCGACGAAATCCAGACCGGACTGGCGCGCACAGGCAAGAGGCTGTGCGTGGACCACGAGGACGTACGTCCCGATATGATCATTCTCGGCAAAGCCCTCTCGGGCGGCGCCTATCCCGTTTCGGCGGTCATGGCCGACAATGAGATCATGAACTGCATCAAACCGGGCGAACACGGCTCCACCTACGGGGGCAACCCCCTGGCCTGCGCGGTCGCCATTGCGGCCCTGGACGTGCTGCGCGACGAGAACCTGGCCGAAAACGCCGAAAAGCTGGGTAAGATTTTCCGAAGCGAGATGCAGAAACTGGTGGACGATATCGACCTGCTCAAGCTGGTGCGCGGCAAGGGCCTGCTGAACGCCGTGGTCATCAACGACAGCCCGGACAGCGACACCGCATGGAACATCTGCGTACAGCTCAAGGAAAACGGCATGCTGGCCAAACCCACCCACGGCAACATCATCCGCTTCGCCCCTCCCCTGGTGATGACCGAGGAGCAGCTTCACGACTGCGTCTCCATCATCGAGAAGACGTTCCGGGAATACGGGGGCTGAGCCTTACCCTTCCCTCTTCAATCCAAGCGGCCTTTCCGGCATTCTCCGGGGAGGCCGCTTTTTTTACGCCCGGCCGCGCCGGTCACACACCGTACCTAATATAATGGATCAGGCGCCGTCTGTTTTCGGACTAGCTCCGTACGAAGTCCTCAAGGAACCCGTAGTCATGGTTATCCGCGGCCCTTAAGGCACGAATGTAGCGCTTTCGCACTTCTCCCGGACCATCCAGGTTGCCCGATCCCCAGGAAAAGGGACTGAGGCCCCACCACCGCTCAAGTATGTGATCGGATACGAGCCGTGCATGTCGCCCATTGCCGTTCGGAAAGGCATGGATGTAAACCAGCCTGTGATGAAAACATACGACTATTTTATCCGGCCTGAAGGATTCATGCTCTTTCCAGTAGGCCAGGTCATCCAATAGTTCTCGCAGCGCTACAGGAATTTGAGGCCAATCTATGCCAATATTCTTGTTGCTTCGGCGATAGTTTCCTGCCCAATCCCACACCTTGCCAAACATTTTCCGGTGCAGCGTGCGCAAAAAATTTTCATCCAGCTCCGCTGGTCCACGCTTCCTAGACAGCCAACGATGTGCTTCCAGAATATTCCTGTGTTCCCAGATGTTCAGCTCCTCACGTGTTGTGATATGCGATAACCTGAGTCTTTCCTTTTCGTCAGGCTCAAGCGGTGTTGCCCCGTCAGGATGTTCTGTCCCCATTTATTCGCTCCAAAAGGTAGCAGGCTCTTCCACCAGGATCTGGTCAATGTGATCCTTCAACGCCCTTTCCAGCTCATCATCACCCAGACCTTGTTCCTCCAACTTCATGGAGTGGTCCGTCCTGTTCATGCGTTTCAAGGCGATCTTTCTGGCTTGCTCGCGAACCAGATCTTCCAGCGTGGATTTCGGTACAAAACCGTAGACAAAGGTTACCCCCAGAGCATCCGCAATTTTCTCCAGCGTCGATATCTTAATTTCTCGCCTGGCTTCGGCCGATTCTATGCGCGATATCCTTGACTGGTCAAGGTCAGCGCGATCCGCCAGATCGTAGGTAGACATGCCAAGACTTTCACGTATGGTTTTGATCCAGCCTCTTTCTGGCACTGGAAGCTGCAGTAACGGCTTCAACTTTTTCAACTTCTGATCCAGCTGTTCACGGATAAGCTTTTTGTCCCAATAATCCATAAAGATGATATATCTACCATTGTTTTTATATTTATTAATGATAAATATAACATTAATATATGAAATTTCAATGATATTTATAGCATTATCAGAGGACGTCTGCACCAGAGCTTATTAAAGGAGGGGGTACTATGCCCACAATAAAAAAAGGCAGCTCGCCGTGTGACGAACTGCCTTGGATCAGTGGCGGGGGCAGGATTCGAACCTGCGACCTTCGGGTTATGAGCCCGACGAGCTACCAGCTGCTCCACCCCGCGATGTAGATGCCTAAGATACGGCCCCTTCCGGGTACTTGTCAATAATTATCTGGAGAATTCTGGCCCTCTCCTTTGAAAACGAGGAGGAAAAATTATACCATTCCTCTCCTCTCCGAACCGCAACGCCAAAAACATTCACACACCATGTCCGCCGACGAGCTCATTCATCCCCGGAACGTCCACGAAATCCTGAACCGGCACATCCTGACGGACGGCTACGACATCGTACTCGACCTGCAGAAGAGCAAGGGCATGATGCTGCACGACGCGCGCAGCGGCAAGGAGTACCTGGACCTGTTCACCTTCTTCGCCTCCAACCCGCTGGGCATGAACCACCCGGCCCTGGATAACGCCGAATTCCGCGATAAGCTCGGCCGGGTCGCCGTCAACAAGCCCTCCAACTCCGATATCTACACCGGCGAGATGGCCGAGTTCGTGGACAACTTCTCGCGAGTGGGCATTCCAGGCTACCTTCCCCACTCCTTCTTCATCGCGGGAGGAGCGCTGGCCGTGGAGAACGCCCTCAAGGTGGCATTCGACTGGAAGGTGCAGAAAAACTTCGAGAAGGGCTACCGCGAGGAGCGGGGTTTCAAGGTGCTTCACCTTGACCAGGCCTTTCACGGGCGGTCGGGCTACACCCTCTCGCTCACCAACACCGACCCGCGCAAGACGCGCTACTTTCCCAAGTTCGACTGGCCGCGGATCGCCTCGCCCGCCATGGAATACCCCGAAACCCCCGAACGCGCCGCCTCCGCGGAAGAGCGGGAGCGCAGGGCTCTGGCCCAGGCGGAGCGCCACTTCGAACGCAACCCCGACCAGATCGCCTGCATCATACTGGAGCCCATCCAGGGCGAGGGAGGCGACCGTCACTTCCGGCCTGAGTTTCACCGGGCGCTGCGGGAGCTGGCCGACCGCCACGAGGCCCTGCTGGTTCACGATGAGGTGCAGACCGGCGTGGGACTTACCGGACGCTTCTGGGCCCACGAACACTACATCAAACCTGACATCCTGGCCTTCGGCAAGAAGGCCCAGGTATGCGGCATTCTGGCAGGAGAGCGCATCGACGAGGTGCCCGACAACTGTTTCAAGGTCTCCTCGCGCATCAACTCCACATGGGGAGGCAACCTGGTCGACATGGTGCGCTTCGGGCGCATCCTGCAGGTCATCGAGGAGGAGGAGCTGGTGCAGAACGCCGAACAGAAGGGACAATTCCTGCAAAAGGGTCTCCGGGAGCTGGCCTCGGAACACGAGGTGCTTTCCAACCCACGGGGCAAGGGACTGATGTGCGCGGTGGACCTGCCCGATGCGGCCACGCGCGATGCGGTGCGCAGGGCGTGTTTCGAGCGGCAGATGATGATCCTTGGCTGCGGCGAGCGCACCCTTCGCTTCCGTCCTCCGCTCACGGTGCAGCAGGAGCAGCTGACACGGGCCCTTGAAATCGTGGAGGCCTCCGTGAAGGCGGTGAAAGCATAACCCTCGAGGCGTCCTTCTAGCCGGCCTGCAGGCTGCGCCCGTCCATGATGTCGTGGAAGACCGAGCTGTAGCTTTCGGCCAGCTTATCCACCTTCAGGCCGGCCATGCCGCGCATCTCCAGCACGTCGCCCCCCACCGTGCCCAAAGTATGGCAGGGCACGCCCGCATCGGAAAAATGGGCGGTCACATCAGCGGCCTTCTCCACCTCGCAGGTAACCACCACGCCCGACTGCGCCTCGCTGAACAGGATCTCATGGTCGGTGCCGCCCAGGTCGTCGAGCTCCACGGTGGCGCCCAGGCCTGAAAAGATGGCCATCTCGGCCAGGGTCACCGCCAGTCCCCCGTCGGAGAGGTCGTGGGCGGCGTTGAGCAATCCCTCGTGGATGGCTTCCAGCAGGGCGTCCTGCAGCATCTTCTCAAAATCCAGGTCGAGCACGGGAGCATCGCCGGCGGTCAGACCGTGGATGGCGTGCAGGTACTCGCTGCCTCCCAGGCCCCTGCGCTCCGCCCCGATGTAGAGCACAGCATCGCCCTCCCCCTTGAAGGCGGGGGTGGTGGTATGCTTTTCAAGATCCTCCACCAGTCCCAGCATGCCGATGACCGGCGTGGGGAATACGGCGTGTTTCGGGTTCTCGTTGTAGAAACTCACGTTGCCGCCGGTGACCGGGGTGTTAAAGGTGCGGCAGGCTTCGCTCATGCCGGCCAGCGCCTCCCGGAAGGTCCAGTAGACCTCCGGCTTGTAGGGATTGCCGAAGTTGAGGCAGTTGGTAATGGCCATGGGCCTGCCCCCGCTGCAAACCACGTTGCGGGCCGATTCGGCCACGGCGATGGCGCCCCCGCGGCGGGGATTCAGGTAGACGTAGCGCCCGTTGCAGTCGGTCTTGACCGCCAGGCCCTTGCGGGTGCCCTTCACACGAATCACTCCGGAGTTGCTGGGACCCGGACGATTGACCGTGTTGGTGCGCACCATGGTGTCGTACTGCTCGTGCACCCAGCTCTTGTCGGCGATGTTGGGTGAGGCCAGCAGGCGCAGCAGGGTCTGGCCGTGGTCGGAGGGATGGTCCAGGCTGCCCGGATCAAAGTTCATGGTATCGTCGAGGTAGGCGGGCCGTTCGGCCTCGCGCACATATTGTGGCGCGCCGCCGCCCAGCACCAGGCTGTCGGCGGGAATTTCGGCCTTCACCTCCCCGTCCTTCAGGTAGGTCACCTTGTCGCCGTCGGTCACCTCGCCGATGACCACCGCATTGAGGTCCCACTTTTCGTAGATGTCGATAATCTCCTGCTCGCGGCCCTTCTCGGCCACCACCAGCATGCGCTCCTGGCTTTCGGAGAGAAGGAGCTCGTAGGCCGTCATCCCATCCTCACGGGCCGGCACCTTGTCCAGGTCCAGACGCATGCCGCATTTGCCCTTGGCGCTCATCTCCGAGGAGGAGCAGGAGATGCCGGCCGCGCCCATGTCCTGCATGCCGACCACGCCGCCGTTCTTAATGGCCTCCAGGGAGGCCTCCAGCAGCAATTTTTCGGTAAAGGGGTCGCCCACCTGCACGCTGGGACGCCTGTCCTCGCTATCCTCGTCGATCTCCTCGGAGGCAAAGGTGGCCCCGTGGATGCCGTCGCGGCCGGTAGAGGAACCCACGATGATTACGGGATTGCCGGCCCCGCGGGCCACGGCCGAAACCGTCTCGCCCTCCTTGACGATGCCCACGCTCATGGCGTTGACAAGGGGATTGCCCTCGTAGCGCTCATCAAAATAGATCTCGCCGCCCACCACCGGCACGCCAAAGGAGTTGCCGTAGTCGGCGATGCCGCGCACCACCCCATCCAGAAGGAAACGCACGCGGGGCTCCTCCAGGCTTCCGAAACGCAGGGAGTTGAGGCTGGCAATGGGACGCGCGCCCATGGTGAAAATATCGCGGTGTATGCCGCCCACACCTGTAGCCGCCCCCTGGTAGGGCTCGATGGCGGAGGGATGATTGTGGCTCTCCACCTTGAAGGCACAGCCAAGACCGTCGCCGATGTCCACCAGTCCGGCGTTTTCCTCGCCTGCGCCAACCAGCAGCTGGGGTCCTTCGTTGGGCAGCTTCTTGATCTCCAGGATGGAGTTCTTGTAGGAGCAGTGCTCACTCCACATCACCGAATAGACACCCAGTTCGGTGAAAGTGGGCGTGCGGCCGAGAAATTCCCTGATCTTATCAAATTCCTCCTCGCTGAGGCCGTGTTCCTTGGCCAGTTCCAGGTTCACTTCGGGTTCCGCGCGGCTGACGTCTGACATCGGGCGAACTATTTTCGGTGGTGGTTTCCGGTTGAATGGCGGGGTGCGCGAGGCCGGGGCGTGCCGGTGCCCGGCAGGCCCGGAAAGCGCCCCCGATCGAAGGGGCAAAAGATAGCGAAATCGCTACTTGCATCATAATGCCCTACGATTCGTATATTCCATCGCTTGGCAACCCTAACAACGTACCCGACTATGAAAATCAAGGCCATCATCACCGTCGTCATCCTCCTGCTGGTGGGCGGATACAGCATCAGCAAATACAACACCCTGGTATCCCAGCAAGAGACGGTCAACCAGCGCTGGGCGCAGGTGGAGAACCAATACCAGCGCCGCTCTGACCTGATCCCCAACCTGGTGAACACCGTCCAGGGAGCGGCCGACTTTGAGCAGGAGACCCTCACCGAGGTGATCGAGGCGCGCAGCCAGGCCACCTCCATCCAGGTGTCGTCCGAAGACCTCAACAACCCGCAGGCCCTGCAGCAGTTCCAGCAGGCCCAGAACCAGCTTACCGGGGCGCTCTCCCGCCTGCTGGTAACCGTGGAAAAATACCCTGAGCTGCAGGCCAACGAGAATTTCCAGGACCTGCAGACCCAGCTGGAAGGTACGGAGAACCGCATCGCCACCGAACGCCAGCGCTTCAACGAGGCAGTGCAGGGCTATAATACCTCTATCCGGCGTTTCCCGACCAATATCTTCGCCGGCCTGTTCGGCTTCGGGCAGAAAGCCTATTTTGAGGCTGAAGAGGGAGCCGAGGAGGTCCCCGAAGTGAATTTCAATTGACCGCTTGACCCAGGGCATCCGAAAACCAGACATGGCTATGGCTTTTCTTACCGACGAACAGGAACAAACGGTTGTGCGCGCCATCGCGCAGGCCGAAAAACAGACCTCCGGGGAGATCCGCATTCACATGGAGGAGCACGCGCCCCGCGAACCCCTGGAGCGCGCCGCCCGACTCTTCCACGAACTGGGTATGGATCAGACCGAAGAACAGAACGGAATCCTGATCTATGTGGCCACCGAAGACCACAAGGTGGCCGTCTACGCCGGCAAGGGCGTCCACCGGCAGGTGGAGGACCATTTCTGGAATGATGTGCTTCAGCTAATTCTGGAACATTTCCGGGAGGAGCGGCACGCCGAGGGACTCATCGCAGCGGTGGAAAAATCCGCCGCCAAGCTCGCCGGGATGTATCCCTACGCCAGGGGCGACGTCAACGAACTGACCAACAAGATAAGCTACCGCGAACGCCAGAAACCCGAAAACGAATGAGGTTCCCCCGCACGTTCCGACTGATCCCCGCCCTGCTTCTTTGCGTCCTTGTCGCCCTGCCTCAGCTTATCCAGGCCCAGCAGCCGAATTTTCCCTCCGAGCCCAGGGGACACGTCAGCGATTTCGCCGGTTTCCTGAATGCCTCCGAAACACAGCGTCTGGAATCCAAGCTGCGCACCTACCGCGACACCACCACGACGGTCATCGCCATCGCCACCCTGCAGAGCCTGCAGGGCGCGTCCATCGAGGAGACCGCCACCGCCATGTTCAACGCATGGAACATGTGGGAGGACGACCGCGACAACGGCGTGCTCATCCTGGTCTCCGAAGAGGAGCGCCAGCTCCGCATCGAAGTGGGCTACGGCCTGGAAGGCGCCATACCCGACGTGATGGCCGGCCGCATCATCCGCAATATCCTCACGCCCTCTTTTCGCAAGGGCGACTACTACGAGGGCTTCGACCGTGCCACCTCGGCCCTTATCCAGCTCGCCTCCGGGGAGTTCGAGGGCGAGCTGACCGAAAGCCGTGAAAGCGGCGGAGACGACGACAGCGGCTCGCTGATCGTCTTCCTGCTTTTCCTGGCCTTTGTGGTCTACGTCTCCTCCCGACGCGGCGGCGGCAAGGGCGGCGGCAAGGGCAGCCGGCGCCGGCGCACCCTGGGTCCCGGTGGATTCATCTTCCTGGGCGGGGGCGGATTCGGCGGAGGAGGAGGCGGCTTCGGAGGCGGCGGCGGAGGTTTCGGCGGATTTGGCGGGGGAGGTGGATTCGGCTCCGGCGGGGGCGGCGCCAGCGGCGGCTGGTAGGCGCTCCTCCCCTGACGTGACCGCTACCCTTCTGCCTTCGATGGCGGGGCCGGGGTGCGGCTCTGGTACTCCTCAAGGGTGAACTCGTCCACCTGCACCGCATCCACCCGGGCCAATTCGGCCTTGCGCACCATTTCGCCCTCCTGCTTGGTGAGCACGCCCTTCTCGATGGCCTCGTCGATCTGGAAGCGGGGCTGCCGGTCGGGAAGCTCGCCCTTTTTGGCCGCCGTCTTCAGCTTCCGGTAGAGCGGCTCGGCCTCCATTTTCAGCCGGAAGGCGTTCTCGTACTTGCCCAGGGCCTCGTCGGTATCCTCCGTCAGGTAGATGCCCTCAGTAAGGCGGTCGCGCTGCTCGCCGGGACGCTGCATGGCCTGCGCCACATTATGCCCCAGCACGTCGGAAGGCTCGGAGCCGATGCGGTTGATGCGCGACCACAGGGCCAGGGGACCGTGAAAGAGCCATCCCAGTCCCGGCACCTCGATCTCCCGATAGATGTTGTCGAAGGCCTCCTGAATGCGCGCGAAGGCGTAGTCGAGCGACCATCGCAGGAAGGGCAGGTCTTCCTCCCTCCTGCCCTCCGCCTCGAAGCGGCGCAGGGTGGCCGTCGCCAGGTACATCCAGCTCAGGATGTCGCCGAAGCGGCCGCTGATCTTCTCCTTGATCTTCAGCTTGCCCCCGTAGGAGCCCAGGGCAAGGTCGGCCAGGAAGGCGAAGGAGGCGGAGGTCCAGGCCAGCTTGCGGTGATAGCCGGATGCGGGTCCCCCGGGCGTGGAGGCGAGCGTGCCGCGGGTCAGGCTCAGCAGAAAGGCGCGGGAGCCGTTGCGCACTACGTGTCCAATGTGCTTCCAGAAGGCCTCGTCGAAGGCCTTCACATCGCCGCGCGTAAGGGCGTCGATCTCCTGGTAGGCGTAGGGGTGGCAGCGGATGGCGCCCTGCCCGAAGATGATCAGGCTGCGTGTGAGAATATTGGCCCCCTCCACCGTAATCGCAATGGGCACCGCCATGTGGGCGTGCGCAAAGATGTTGCGCGGACCGCGGGAGATGCCCGCACCGCCCAGGATGTCCATGGCGTCGTTCACAACCTGCCGGCCCATCTCGGTGAAGTGGTACTTGGCAATGGCGGTGACCACGGCCGGCTTGGCCCCCTGGTCGAGTCCCCCGCAGGTGTAGCGCCGGGCGGCCTCCATCAGGTAGGTGAAACCGCCGATGCGCGCCAGGGGCTCCTCGATGCCCTCGAAGCGCCCGATGTTGATGCCGAACTGCTGCCGGAAGGCGGTGTAGGCGCCCACGGCGCGGGTTGCCACCTTGGCGCCCGCCACGCTCTCGGCCGGCAGGGAGATGCCGCGTCCCACGGACAGTGATTCGGTGAGCATGCGCCAGCCGTTGCCGGCCTGCTCGACGCCTCCGATAACGGCGTCGGCCGGCACCACCACGTCCTCCCCGTCGATGGGACAGTTGTAGAAGGGCACGCCCAGGGGGTCGTGTCGCCTGCCCAGCTTTACGCCTTCGGTATCGCTGGGGATGAGAGCACAGGTGATGCCCAGGTCCTCGCCCCGGTCCAGCAGATTTTCGGGATCCTCCAGCTTGAAAGCCAGTCCTATAACCGTAGAAATGGCAGCCAGGGTGATGTAGCGTTTGGTGAAGTTGAGGCGGATATAGAGCTCGCCGTCCTCCCCGCGGAACAGCTCTCCGCGGGCCGTCATGGAGCCGGCGTCGGAGCCCGCCGTTGGCTCGGTAAGCGCGAAGCACGGGATCTCCTCGCCCCGGGCCAGGCGCGGCAGGTAGTAATCCTTCTGCTCGTCGGTGCCGTAGTGCACCAGCAGCTCGGCCGGACCCAGGGAGTTGGGCACCATCACGGTGATGGCGAGGGGGGCGCAGCGGGAGGAGAGCTTGGCAATGATGGCGCTGTGGGCGAGGGTGGAGAAATCGTGTCCCCCGTACTGCTCCGGTATCTCCAGACCAAAGAATCGATGCTCCCGCAGGAAATCCCACACCTCCTCCTCGAAACCCTTGTTTACGTAGACCTCCCAGTCGTCCACCATGGCGCAGACCTGCTCCACGGGTCCGTCCAGAAAGGCCTGCTCCTCCTCGGTAAGTTCGGGATAGTCCTCCGCCATGAGACGGTTCAGGTCGGGGCAGCCGGAGAAGAGCTCCCCGTCCACCCAGACGTTGCCCGACTCCAGGGCCGTGCGTTCGGTCTCGGAGATTTTGGGCAGGAACTGCAGGGCGTCCAGCAGCTTCATGAGGGGGCCCGAGAGCAGCGTCCTGCGCAGGGGCTTCAGGTTAAAGAGGAGGCAGAAGACTGCAAAGAGTCCCAGCAGCCACCAAGGGGCGCCCAGGCCCCAGAGGGTGAGCAGCCCGGCCGCACCCCACAGCCACAGCGGCGCGCCGGTAAAACCGAAAAGCAGCGCCACGGCCAGGATGCCGGCGACCAGCAGCCAGGCGGGAAAGTTGTTTAAAAATCCGAGCGTTTCCGTCAGTGCGTCCATAGTGCTATACCTCCTTGTAGCTAAATATGCGTTTCTGCTATTCCGTGCCCGGTACGGCCCGGACCCGGTAGCCCTGCAGGATATGATCGAGGGCCTGTTCGATGAAAAGTTCCTGATTGATGCGGGAGTCCAGCCGGCGCGAGAGCACCACCGCCATCACCCCGTGGAGCTGCGCCCAGAGCGTGTAGGCGGCCAGCACCGGATGGGGCTCCTCCAGTCCCCCGGTGGCCACGCCCTCACGGATTACCTCGGCTACTATTTCGTAGCCCCGGCGGGCGCGGCGGAATTTTTCGCGGGGGTAGCGAGTCATCTCGTCGGAACTGACCAGGTAGATCACCTGGTATTCGCGGGAGTTTTCCAGTGCATAGCGCACGTAGGCACGGGCCAGCTCCTCCAGGCGATCGGTGGCGGGTCCGCTGCGGGAGGCCGCCTCCTCAAGCCGCCGGTTCAGTTCGTCGATGGAGCGCTCCATCACCGCGTGAATAAGCTCGTCCTTGCTCTCGAAGTGCAGGTAGACGCTGGTGGCCGTGACGCCTGCCTCACGCGCGATCTTGCGCAGCGAGCAGTTGCGGTAGCCCTCCTCCAGCAGCAGTTTCCGGCAGGCGCGGATCAGCTCCCCCTTCAGTCCGTTGTGTTCCTGCTGTCCGCTCATGGCCCTGTCCTGGTTAACGGCGTTAACTTATAGTAACGAATTACAGAAATATCGCCTGAAATGCAACGTGCGATCGCAGCAGCTCAGGCTTCCTCCCGCAACCGGAAACGAACATAGTGAATGGTCTTTCCGTTGCGGAGGTGCTTTTCCTCATAGTAGGTCGTGATGCCCAGCAGCTCGTCGTCCGGGCGCTCGCCGTGCACGTCCTCCACCAGCTCCTCCAGGTGGCAGCCCTGCTCAGAGATGACCTCACGGGTGTAGCCGAAGAGCAGGTCACTGTCGGTCTTCAGGTGGATGGGCGCCCCCGCGGCGAGTACCTGGCGGTAGATGGCCAGGAATTTGGGATCGGTGAGCCTCTTGTTGCGGTCGGGCGACCGAGGATAGGGATCGGGGAAAGTGATCCAGATCTCCTCCACCTCCCCGGGACGGAAGTATTCGGGCAGATGGTCGATATAGATGCGCAGGAAACGCACGTTGGACAGCTCCTGATCCAGGGCACGCTTGGCGCCCTTCCAGATGCGCGCGCCCTTGATATCCACCCCTACAAAATTACGGGTGGGATTTCTGCGGGCCAGTTCCAGCGCGTATTCACCCTTGCCGCAGGCCAGCTCCAGGGTGAGGGGATTGCCGTTTCCGAAGATCTCTGAGGCCCACCGGCCGCGCGGTTTCTCGTCCTCCCCGTCCTGGAAATCGGTCAGCTCAAGGACGTTTTCGAAGGTGCCGATCTCCTCGAAGCGCTCCAGTTTGTTCTTGCCCATGGCGAATGCTGCTTGCGATTGGTTCTCTTCAGGGCGCCAGGCGGCGGATATCCCACGACTCCCCCTCGCGCCGGTAGACCAGCCGGTCGTGCATACGCTCCTCGCGGCCCTGCCAGAATTCGATGACGTCGGGCCGCAGCAGGTAGCCTCCCCAGAATTCCGGCAGGGGCACCTCCCCTCCTTCAAACTGCTTTTCGTAGTCACGGAATCGCATTTCCAGCTCCTCGCGCGATTCCACCCTGCGGCTCTGCTCGGAAGCCCAGGCGGCAATGCGGCTGGGACGGGGGCGCTGCCGGAAGTACTCCCTCGACTCCGCGCGGCCCAGCTTCTCAACCTCTCCCTCGATGCGTACCTGTCGGCTCATGGCCGGCCAGTAGATGCAGAGGGCCGCACGGGGATTCTTCTCCAGCTCGCGACCCTTCCTGCTGCGGTAATTGGTGTAGAAACGGAAACCCTCCGGATCAAACCCCTTCAGCAGTACCACGCGGGAGGAGGGCCGCCCGTCGGGAGTCGCCGTGGAGAGGGTCATGGCGTTGGGATCCATGGGTTCGGCCTCCAGGGCCTGCTCGAACCACGTCTGGAACTGCTCGACGGGGTCTTCGAACACGCTCCGGTCGTCAAGCGGTTCGCCGGCGTATTCGCGCCGGATGGCGGCCAGCTTTTCCTTGTCGGGGGGGATGTCCTTCATAGGGCGCGTGGTATTGGGTCGAATGACGGCAGGGGCTCCGTAGGTAGTAAGCCCGGTTCAGGCGAAGTAGTCCGGTTCGTTGCCGGCTTTCCACTTGATGTTGCAACCCATGCTGGGCTTCTGTCGCTCAAGGGTCTCCCCTTTCTCCAGCAGCAGGTCGAGGGCCTCCCTCAGGTCGCTTCCATCCACCGGCTCGTCGTTGCCGGGGCGGCTCTCGTCAAACTGTCCCCGGTATACCAGCTCCAGGTCGCTGTCGAAGAGGAAGAAGTCCGGCGTACAGGCCGCACGATAACGCCTGGCCACCTCCTGGGATTCATCGTATAGGTAGGGAAAGGGGAAATCAAGCTCCTCCCCCAGCTCCTTCATCTTTTCCGGTCGGTCGTCGGGGTAGTTCGATACGTCGTTGGAGCTGACGGCGACCACCTCCACTCCGCGGGAGGCGTATTCCCTCGCCAGATCGACAAATTCAGGCAGTATATGCTTGACGTAGGGACAGTGATTGCACATGAATACGACCAGCAGTGCCTCGGCGCCTTCGTAGTCATCCAGGGAGACCTCGCGGCCGCTGAGGGCGTCGGTCAGCTGAAAATCGGGGGCGCGGGTACCCAGGTCGAGCATGGTGGAGGGAGTAGCGGACATAATGCGTCTGCTTAATTTGCGGTTAGCCTTGACGTCGTTCGCAGGGCTAAAACTACAAAGAAATGCCAAAAACAGTTCCGTTGCCCGGGAAAAATCTTATCGTAAAGAGGGGCCTAAAAAAAAGAAACCCGATACCTGCGGGATTCAGGTGATTATCTATGCTTAGAAAGCTACTGTCGCCAGTAGAATAGATGTGCTCCGCAGATACCGGGTCCTTTAGGTCAGGTGCTTGTCCCATTGAACGTAAATCGGGACCAAATGTTTCGAAGGCCTGCCGGTGATCAGCTCCCCTCAAACAGCTCGCCCTGGTTGCCCTTGTAACGGACGAAGGCACCGGTATTCAGCTCAACCTTCTCCCGATTGAGTCTCATTTTTCCGACGTGCATGTAAAACAGCGAGCGTATCTGCTCCGCAAAATTTCCCTCCGCATGAAAACGCTTGCCGAACTCCGAGACGTTCAGCTTGCCCTCGCGCATCTCCCGCACACGGTTCAGCACCTTATCCCTGCGGTCCGGGAAGTGCTGCTCCAGCCAGTCGCTGAAAAGGTCCTTGACCCCGTAGGGCAGCCTCAGGATCGTGTAGCCGGCGTGTTCAGCTCCGGCATCGGCGGTGGCCTCCAGAATTTTCGGGATTTCGTGATCGGTCAGGCCCGGCACCACGGGGGCCACATTCACCCCGGTTGAGATACCGTGTGAGGCCAGCTTTTCGATAGCCTCCAGGCGGCGGTAGGGCTGCGAGGTGCGCGGCTCCATCACGCGGGCCAAATCGCGGTCGAGGGTGGTTACCGAGAGGGTGACGTGCACCGCACCGACCTCCGCCAGCTCCTGCAAAATGTCGAGATCGCGGGTGACCAGGTGGTTTTTGGTGATCAGGCTCACGGGGTTGCGGTAGCGCGCCAGCACCTGCAGGCACTGCCGGGTTATTTCAAGTTCACGTTCGGCCGGCTGGTAGGGATCGGTCACCCCGCTCATCATAATGGTCTTCGGAGACCATGAATCCGACGACAGGCGCGCCTGCAGCTTTTGGGCTGCATCGTATTTGACCAGGATGCGCGACTCAAAGTCCAGCCCGGCCGAAAAGCCCAGGAATTCGTGCGTGGGACGGGCGTAACAGTAGATGCATCCGTGCTCGCAGCCCCGGTAGGGATTGAGGCTCACCTCGAAGGGCAGATCGGGGCTGTCGTTGGTGGCCAGCACCTCCTTGGTGTCGTCGGCGTAGAAGCGCGTATGCCGGCCGGGTTTCTCCCCCGTCTCCTCGTCCAGCTCGTAGTCGGTGTACCGCCCCTCGAAACGGTTGGCGGGATTGTCCGAGCTGCCCCTGCCCCGTATGGGATTGCGGTCGGTCACTGTTGGCTGACAAAAACGGTTTTGCGGTTGACGAATTCGCGAATACCCTCCCGCGAGAGCTCCCGCCCGTAGCCCGACTCCTTGACGCCGCCGAAGGGCTGGCGCGGGTCCGAGGCCACGAAGCTGTTCACGAAGCAGCAGCCCGCCTCCAGGCGGTTGGCCGCGATCTCCTCGGCGCGCGCCGTGTCCCGCGAGAAGACGGCCGCACCCAGGCCGTAGGAGGTGTCGTTGGCGATTTCGACCGCCTCCTCTTCCGAACCCGCCCGGATCAGGGAGGCCACCGGTCCGAAGAGCTCCTCCTCCCACGCCGGCATGCCAGGCTCCACATCGGTCAGCACGGTAGGAGGATAGAACCAGCCCCGCCCCTCGGGAAGGTGTCCCCCGAGCAGGCATCGGGCGCCCTCCTCACGGCTGACGCGCACCTGCCGGTGGAGGTTGACGCGCAGATCTTCCCGGGCCATGGGTCCCACGTCGGTCTCTTCGTCAAAGGGATCGCCAGTCTTTTGGGCATTCATCTTCTCCACCACCAGCTCGCTGAAGGCATCGAATACAGAGGAGACCGCGATAAAACGCTTCGCGGCGATGCAGCTTTGTCCACTGTTGATCATCCGCGAGGTGACGCAGGTTTCCGCGGCCATCTCCAGGTCGGCGTCCTCCAGCACCAGGTAGGGGTCGCTCCCTCCCAGCTCAAGCACCGTCTTCTTGAGCGTGGCTCCCGCCTGCGAGGCCACCGCCTTGCCGGCCCGCGTGCTGCCGGTGAGCGTGACCGCTGCGATGCCGGGGTTTTCAATGATATCCTGGACCTGGTTCACCTCCGCCACCACCGTCCGGAAGAGATCGCCGGGCACACCGGCCTGATGCAGCAGGGATTCGATCCTCAGGGCGCATCGGGTGACGTTTTCAGCGTGCTTGAGGAGGGCGCCGTTGCCCGCCATCAGGGCGGGAGCGGCGAATCGGAAGAGCTGCCAGAAGGGAAAGTTCCAGGGCATGATGGCCAGCACCGTGCCCATCGGCCGGAAGGCCAGGTAGCTGCGTCCCCCGTCCGCCTCCAGCGGTTCATCGGCCAGGAACTCCCCGGCCTTGTCGGCATAGTACTCGCAGACCCAGGCGCACTTTTCGGCCTCCGATACGCCCTGCGCCAGCGGCTTGCCCATCTCCCGGGCCATCAGTTCGGCCAGCTCACCGCTCCGCCCGCGCAGCAACCGGGCCGCCTCGCGCATCACCCCGGCGCGGTGCTCGAAATCGGTCCTGCCCCAGCGCTTTTGGGCCTCGGAGGCGTCGCGGACCAGGGTGCGGATCTCCCCGTCGGACATAGCTTCGTATTGCTCGATGGTATCGCCGGTGGCGGGATTGACGGACTGTATCATAGCTGTCGTTTACGCTTGGTGTTAACGGTATATTGAAACAAGCCGCACGCTACGTCCATTCGTCCCGGGTCAGCCTTGACCCGCCGCCCGCTCCTCCTCTACGCAGTCTCTTATGGTGTGCAAACTTTCCTCCAGCAGCTCATCCCCGATGACCAGCGGCGGGGCCAGGCGCACCAGGGTGTCTGAGTGCAGGGTCCACCCCAGGATAATTCCCTGCTCCAGGCAGCGGGTCACCACGCGGCGGGTAAGGCCGGCGCTCTCCAGCTCCATGCCCAGCATGGCGCCGCGCCCCCGCACCTCCACGATGCCCTCGCCGGTCAGTATTCTTCGGGCAGCGGACTCGATCTGTTTCGCACGTGCGCCGTAGTCGCCCCGCAGGAGCTCCTCCAGGGCGGCCAGGGCGGCCGCGCAGCTGACCGGGTGTCCCCCGAAGGTGGTTACGTGGTTGAGGGGCGGGTCCTTGCGGAAGACCTCGAATACCTCGCTTGAAGAGACGAAAGCCCCTATGGGCATGCCGCCTCCCATGGCCTTCGCCAGGCAGAGCACATCGGGCGTCACCCCGTAGTGCCAAAAGGCAAAGAGGCTGCCGGTCCGGGAAAATCCGGTCTGTATCTCATCGAAGATGAGCAGGGCGCCCGCCTCGCTGCAGCGCCGCCGGACCTCCCGCAGCCACGCCACCTCAGCCGGTATGATGCCGCCCTCCCCCTGCACCGGCTCCAGGATGACCGCGGCGGTCTCCCCGTCGATGGCATCCAGTCCACCGCCGTTGAAATCGAGGAAGTGGACGTCCGGCAGCAGGGGCAGATAGGGATCGCGGTAGACGTCCCGGCCGGTGACGCTGAGCGAACCGTGGGTGTCGCCGTGGTAGCCGTGCCGGAAAGCCACCAGCTTATGCCGGCCGGTATGTTTCTTGGCCAGTTTGAGGGCGCCCTCCACCGCTTCGGTCCCGCTGTTAACGAAATAGACGCGGTCCAGCGAACCGGGCAGCTCTCCGGCGAGGCGCGCGGCCAGACGGGCCTGGGGACGCTGGACATATTCCCCGTAGACCATTACATGCAGGTGGCGGTCGACCTGCTCCTTCACCGCACGCACCACCGCGGGATGACGGTGTCCCAGCGAGCTGACGGCGATGCCCGAGATGAAGTCGGTGTATCGCCTGCCGTCGGCCGTATGTATGAAACAGCCTTCCGCACGCTCCACTTCCAGTCCCACAGGCTCGTCGCTGGTCTGGGCAATATGACGGTAAAAGCTTTGGCTGTCAGTCACTTGGCGCTTACTAATGAGACTCTAACTTACTCGTATTGCTTGGTAATTAGTATAATAAACACAAACGGCATAAGGGAAGCGCCATTTATCCGGTTCCATTCCCTCCTTTCTTTCCCAGTCCATGGCGTCGCTTGAAAAAGACAAAATAATTGTGTGTCTGATAAAATATCAGCAAGTTTCCATCGCCGATAGCAACTATCCCGACTGGAACCTCAGAGAAATTTCCCCTCTGTAAGCGATATTTAACACACATCAGCACCCCATGAACCGTTTTTCCGGGCACCTGCCTGCCATGCTGACAGCCGGTGCCATCGTACTGGTCCTGGCTGCAGGAATCTTCCTTGACCTGCGCATGTCTCCCCTGGCAGACGAACCGCAGGCTGGCATCAGCTCGGACGATACGCAGCTCAGCCTGGAAAAGAGCCAGCGGCCCAAAGGTGCTTTCAACCGCCCGCGCTACGAATACTTTTTCCGCCTGCTGCGCGACCCGGCCACCAACGCCATCCCTCCAGACGTACGTGTGCGGGAGCTGAATTACGCTCGCAACCTGCCCCGCATGGCCGAGCTTCCGCGCCAGGGGGCCCAGCCTGCCGGCTTCGACTGGAGCAACGCCGGCCCCTCCGACGTGGGGGGACGAACCCGCGCCCTGGGCATCGACCGCCGCAACCCCCAGGTGCTCATCGCAGGCGGGGTATCCGGGGGCATCTGGAAATCCACCGACGGCGGGGCGACGTGGGACCTCAAGACGCCGGACGCCGAAAACCTGAGCGTCACCGACCTGGTGCAGCACCCCGGGCAGCCCGACACCTGGTACTATGTGTCGGGGGAGATCGCGGGCAACTCGGCCAGCGGCAACGGCGCCTTCTACTACGGCAGCGGGGTCTTCCGATCCACCGACAACGGGGAGAGCTGGAGCCGCATCACCTCCAACACCGACAACCCAACGGTGGTGGACGATCCTTTCGACATCATGTCGCGCGTGGAGGTGAATCCCGCCACCGGCAGTCTCTTCGTCTGCAGCAACGGCTTCGGGGTCTACCGTGCGCCCGACGGACAGCATTTCGAAAGCCAGGCCGTGCTGGGCAACCCTGTCAGCATGATGCACTGCGACCTGGAGGTCACCTCCTCGGGCACCCTCTTCGCCGCCCTCTCCACCGAAAAAATTGCGGAAGGCGCCAACGTACCGCAGCAGACCGGCCTCTTCATGTCCACCGACAACGGCGACTCCTGGACCGACATCACGCCTTCGGGCTTCCCGCAGGCCCACGGGCGAAGCGTGCTGGCCGCGGCGCCGTCGGACGGAGACATCCTCTACGTTCTCACGGAGAAACTGGAATCTGAGACCAACCAGGGAATAAGTTTTTTCCGCCTGGACCTCAATGAAAACGAAGTCTCCCCTGATCGGGCGGGCAATCTGCCTGACTTCCGCAGCGGCGGCGACGGGTCGGGATACATGAATCTGCAGGGAGGCTACAACATGGTGGTCGCGGTAAAACCCGACGACCCGGATTTCGTACTGGTCGGCGCCACCAACCTCTTCCGATCCACCGACGGCTTCGCAACGGCGCCCGCAGGCGGCTACGACATCGACAACGAGTCGCAGGTGAACCAATACTGGATCGGTGGCTACGCGCATGACAACTCGTTCGGTCTCTACCCGGGACAGCACCCCGACCAGCATGTGATGACCTTCGACCCCTCCAATCCCGACCGCATGTTCGCGGGCACGGACGGGGGCGTATCGCTGACGCAGAATGTGACCGCCTCCGAGGTCTCCTGGACTCCCCGAAACGACGGCTATATCACCTCGCAGTTTTATACTTCCGCCATGCCGCCCGGGGAGAACGACGACCGGCTGATGGGCGGCACACAGGATAACGGAACACCTTACTTCCGTTATCCCGGGGGAGGCAGCCGGATCACCTCCGAGGACATCTCCCTGGGAGACGGGGGATACGCCTTCTTCACCCTCGACTATCTATATGTTTCCCGGCAGCGGGGAAGTATCGTCAAATATACAACCAACGGGAGCGGCGAACCTCTTCGCTTTGACTGTGTACACCCTTCGGGGGTGGATAGAGAACAGCTTCTTTTCATCCACCCCTATACGGTGGATCCCAACGACCAGAACGTCATGTACTTTCCAGACCAGAACAGGCTCTGGCGCAACTCGGGCGTAAATGATATCGACAACAACAACCCGAGCTGTCCGGGTGCCTCTACAGGCTGGGAAGTCCTCCACGAGGCTGCCGCGCCGCACGGTTATACCATCAGCGCCCTTGAGGTAAGCCGCTCGCCGGGCAACGTTCTTTTCTATGCCGCCTCTTCCCCCGAACAGCCGCCCCTGGTCCGGCGGCTGGATAATGCCAAAAACAGCAGTTCCACACCTGTGGATATCTCCATTCCGGGAGCGGCCGACGGGGCCTGGGTGAAAGACCTCGCCCTCAGCCCGGTCAACCCCGGCGCCGGGCAGGTCGAGCTGCTGGCCGTGATGTCCAACTACAATATCGAAGGACTATGGCACAGCGACGACAGCGGACAGACCTGGGAGGCGGTCGAAGGCAACCTCTCCGGCGGAGGAGGTGAAACAGGGCCCTCGCTGCGCGCTGCCGCGATTCTGCCCACCGATGAGGGACCGGTCTACCTGGTGGCCACCAGCACCGGCCTCTACCGCACCCATACCCTTGACGGTTCCGACACGGTATGGGGACAGGAGGCCGAATCCGAAATCGGAAATGCGGTGACCGATCACCTCGACCTGCGCGTAGCCGACGGCGATGTGGCTGCGGGCACCCACGGAAGAGGCATGCTCTACGGGAATTTCCTTGGAAACACCGACGCCCCCACCATCGCGGTCAACCCAGGCAGCGGACGTCCGGGTGAGGAGGTGACGGTTACAGCCAGCGACTTTACCTTCAGCGATAACGCTGCGGGCAACGAGGTTTTCTTCAATGACGCACGCGCCGAGGTGCTCAGCTCTGAAGCGCAGGAGCTCCGTGTGGTGGTACCACGCAATGTCCTTCCCCGCGAGGAATCCAGCCGAACCGCCTCCCTGCGCGTTACCACCGACAACCAGACCCTCACCACCGCCTTCGAGGTGCTGCCGCCCCGGCAGAACAGTCTCAGCCAGAATTTCCCCAATCCCTTCGGCGGCACTACGCAGATCCCCCTCGATCTGCAGCAGGAGAGCCGGGTGACCCTCCGCGTATACAACATCCTGGGACAGGAGGTCTTCGCGCCTTATGAGGGTGACGTTTTCCAGCCGGGCACCTACAACATACCTATCGATTTCAGCGACAGGGCGAGCGGTACCTATCTCTTCCACGTCATCGCAGAGCCCACGGGCGGGGGCGATCCCTTTATCGACTCCCGGCCCATGACCCTCGTAAAGTAATGCCTGGCCTTTCAGGCGTGCCGCAGCAGCAAGACCGCCGTAAGCAGCGCCACAAAAAAGAGGGAAGCCCCGTATTTGATGCGCATGACCGTACGGTAGCCCTCGCGCCGGTAGATCTTCTCGCGCAGGACACGCCGTATGGCCCCGCCCAGCGCCAGGGCGGCCAGGACCAGCGGCACTACCAGCCACAGCCTCGGATAGAGCGGCCAGAAGGCGCAGGTCAGCAGCAGCACACCGGCGCCCCACGCCCCGGTAAAGAAACGCACCACCCCGACGGGCCCGTAAACCAGGGCGAAGGTGCGGTCGCCCCGCGCGCGGTCCTCCTCCGCCTGGTAGGCCTGGGAGACCGGGTAGAGACTCAGGATCACCAGGGTCGCCCCAAGTGCGCCGGGCGCAGCCACCCAGGCGTCCACATACCCGGGGGAGGCCGCCAGGTAGCCCATCAGTACGCCGTTGATGCCTGTGCTGATCCCGATGGCCGCCAGGCTCTTCAGCGGCGCCCCTTTCCAGCGGGCGTGCGGGGTGGAGTAGAGCCAGAAAAGCAGCATGCTCAGGGCGTAAACCGCGGCAAAGGCGAAGCCCGACAGCCACCAGGCCAGCAGGAGTCCCACACCCTGAAGTGCCAGGGAGGCCGGCAGCATCCAGCGGCGCATGGGCGGAGGATGGCGCAGCCCACCCACCGGACCCGTGTCGCGGTCCCAGTACGAATTGTAGGCCGTGGCACCCCCGAAAAGCAGCAGGTGCACATTCAGCAGCTGGGCCAGCCACACCCCCCAGGGCATCACGCCCGCCAGCGCCCCGCCCAGCAGGTAGCAGCCGGAGAGGATGCCCAGCTGGTAGTGCGGGCGCAGGTGAACCGCAAAGTGCAGGACCTGCCGGGGAAGAGAGACAGGCTCGGCCGCGCGGTGTGTCTCGGGGACGTTCATGATAATGTCAGCATAGGCATTTTGGCACTTCCGATCCACTTCCGGTGGCTGACAGGGGCCGCTAAAAGAGCTATATTAAAGCTTTACGTCTTTTCAACACCGGCCAGCTCCCATGCACACCCTCCTCGAACGCAGTCCCGCCATGGAAACCCTCCCCCGCCGGGAGTGGCAGGAGCGCCGGCGACGCCACCGGGCGCGCGTCTCCGGGCTCATCGACGACTACCTGCAGGCAAGGCAGCGCCAGGAGAAGGACCCCGTCATGGATTTCCTATTCGAGTACTACGCCTTCCGTCCCTCCCACCTCAAACGCTGGTCGCCGGGCTTCGGCGTGCGCCTGGAGGGGGTGGAGGATCTGTCCGGCTGGGAGCTGGACGGGCTGACCGCCGTGGAGGGTGTCGCCTGGCTGGATCCGGGGCGTTTTCCGCGGGACCGCCTCTCCTCCCTGCACTGGATACTGGGCATGCTGAAGGGCACCCGCAAGCGCGCCCCAAATTTCGGCTGCTACGGCATGCACGAGTGGGCCATGGTCTACAAGGCTGATCAGGTGCGCCACGAGCAGATCCCGCTGCGCATGGAGCCCGATGAGCTGGCCCGATTCGTGGAATCACGTCCCCCGGCCTGCACCCACTTTGACGCCTTCCGCTTCTTCACCGAGGAGGCCCGGCCCCTGAATCGACGTACACTCAACCGTGACAGCTTCGCCGAAAACGAGCAGCCCGGCTGCCTCCACACCAACATGGACCTCTACAAGTGGGCGTTCAAGTTCCAACCCTGGATCTCCGGGGAGGCCCTGCTGGAGGCCTTCGAACTGGCGCTCCGGGCGCGGATAGTCGACATGAAGGCCAGCCCCTACGACCTGCGGGAAAGGGGGCTCGAGCCCATCCGCATCGAGACGCCGGAAGGCCGGCGTGAATACGTGCGCCGCCAGAACGAGCTCTACGAGCAGTCCCGGCCTGTGCGCAAGCGCCTCATACGGGAGTACGGGCGGCTGGCTAAATGCTTCGGTACGTAAGTATGGGCACTCAGCTTGATCTCTCTATTAAAGCAGATACCAATCGCATGTCGCGAGAATATTAACAGCCTGTCAGAATGGCCGAAATCTCCACCTCGAAGCAGATGATCCTCATTGGCGGGCCCAATGGATCCGGCAAGTCAACCTTTGCCGAAGAACTGCTGGAATCCCACGATTTACACTACATAAGTGCCGACGATATTGCCTTCGAATTGAATCCCTCGGATCCATATTCCGTGCGGCTCCAGGCGGGGAGGGAGTTTTTTCGCCAGCTAAATACCTCCATAAAGGACGAAAAAAGTATACTGATCGAATCTACGTTGGCCGGGAAATCACTTGAATCCATTATCAGAAATTCCAGAAACAAGCATGGTTACAGGGTTACGATCATCTACATCTTCCTGAAAAAGGTTGAGACCTGTATCCAAAGAGTGGCGGAACGGGTTGAAAAGGGAGGTCATCATGTTCCGGAGGATGACGTCATACGACGGTATAACCGGAGTCTTAACAACTTTTGGAACCTATACAAGCAACAGGCAGATCATTGGTATCTGTATTACAACGGATCAGATAATTTCGAGGAATTTGCCTATTATATACCAAACAACCTTCATGTGCTGAACGATGACTTGTTTCGCAACTTTAAAGAAATGGTGACAAGTGATGAGCGAGATTAGCAAAAAAAGAGCACGTGAGCTGGCCGCTGAGTTCAGACGCCTGGGGCAGCGTGGCGTCGACAGGGCCCGGGCAGAGAATCACCGTTTGGGTCTTCCCAATGTGATGGAAAAAGACGGGGAAGTCGTCTACGAACTACCGGATGGCACCATTACGAGGAATAGGCCCGAAATCCTCGAAAGGCACGACAACGCCTAAACCGGGAAGGAGATCTTCCCCAGGTTCACCCTCCGGCCCGCATGCCCGCGCGAGGCGATGACAAAGCCCTCTCCCGCCAGCAGCTCGTTGGCCAGCACGGCAAAGATGGCGGCCTCCTTGGCATCCGGCGGCATGCCCAGCGCCTCGGTCGTCATGATCTCCGCCCCCTCCAGCAGATGCCGCAGGTTCTCACGCAGCACCGGGTTGTGCACCCCTCCCCCGCTCACGTAAATCTCCGGCAGCTCCTTGCGCGGCAGGCGGCGCACCGCCTTCGCGATGGTCTCCGCGCTGAACCAGGTGAGAGTGGCCACCATATCCTCTTCTGTTTTGCTGAATCCCGCGCGCTCCGCGCATTCGTCCACCCACGCCAGGTTGAACATTTCCGGCCCCGTGGTGCGCGGCACGGGACGTTTCAACCAGGGGTGCTCCAGCAGCTCCCGCAGCAGTCCGGCGTGTACCGTTCCCCTGCGGGCCCGCTCGCCGTCGCGGTCGAAGGGCTCTCCAGAGGCACGCTGCACGAACTTGTTGATGAGGATGTTTCCCGGTCCGGTATCGGTGCTGATGGGCTCTCCCCCGCCGGCCGGCAGCCAGGTAAAGTTGGCGATGCCCCCGATGTTCAGCAGCAGGCGGGAGGCCCCGGTACCGGCGTAGAGCATGCGGTCCACCAGGCTGGCCAGGGGCGCCCCCTCCCCGCCGGCCGCGATGTGCTTCTGGCGGAAATCGCTTATGGTGATGATGCCTGCGGTGCGCGCCAGCTGGTCGCCGTCGCCGATCTGCAGCGTGGCGTCGGGCCACTCCTTCTGCCCGTGCAACGACTGCGGGGCGTGGTAGGCGGTCTGCCCGTGGCTGCCGACGGCGTCCACCTCCTCCGGCCTCACCTCCCACTCCTCCAAGGCGTCCAGCAGCAGGGATCCGTGGTAGCGTCCCAGCCAGGTGTGTACCTGCGTGAGACGGCGAAGGGAGACCTCCTCGACCGAGACCACCGGCTCCAGCCTTTCGACGGTCTCCGGTGGATATTGCACCGTCTTGAACCGTTCCAGCTCCAGCCGGGTCGTACGCCCCCCTCCCCCGATGCGGCATAGGGCAATGTCGAGGCCGTCCAGGGAGGTGCCCGACATAAGTCCAGCGATGCGGCGGTTTTCCCGGCCGGCCACCTCCGAAAGATGGGCAAGCGACTTGTTCATCCTCCTGAGTTCAAATATCTTGGGGATCAATCGTTCAGACCTTAGCTTAACAAAGATGGGACAATTAAACGAATCGGATTACCAGGCCTACGAGGAGGACCTGGAGCTGCTGGTGGATACCCTCCGCCAGTGCTTCGAGGCCGAAAAGGCGCGCTACTACGTGGTGGGGCACCAGAACGCGCTGTACATCGAGATCGAGGGACTGGAACTGCTTGACCGGGAGATCATCGAAGAAGTGGCCGGCCCGGTGCTGGACGAGCTCGACATGGACTTCGACGAGATTGCCCTCCTCCCCATGAAGTGAGCCGCCCTGCCGGCAGCCGAAGGGGCGCGGGCGCCCTTGTCCCGGTTCCCGGCTATGCCTATTTTCAACCAACCGCCGACCCTGCACCAGGACGCACCTTCCCTATGGAGAGCACCAACACCGGATACGAACTTCGCTGCGTGGCCAACGGCCACCTCAACTCCGAAAAGGAAACCACCACCTACTGCACGCAATGCGACAGCGTGCTGCGCGTGCACTACCAGGAGGTGTCCCCGCACATCCAGTATCCCCTCAAAAAGATCGCGGCCGAACCTATGAAGACCCACCCTTCCGCCCTGAAGCGGTTGGACCGTCTCTCGGAGCGTTACGGCGGAGATCTGTGGGTCAAACTGGAGTACGAGCATCCCACGGGATGTTTCAAGGACCGCGGCAGCTATATCGAGGTGCAGAAAGCCCTGGAGCTGGAGGCCGACGCCATCTGCCTGGCCTCCACCGGCAACATGGCGGCCTCTGTGGCGGCCTATGCCTGCTATTTCAGGCTGCCATGCTTTGTCTTCGTGCCCGAAAAGACCACCGACGCGAAGATCGCCCAGGCCACCGTCTTCAACGCCAACATCATCCGCATCAAGGGCGATTTCAGTACCTGCGAGGCCCTCTGCCGCAAGTTCGCCCGCTCGGGCAACTACTACCTGGCCGGCGACTACGTATTCCGCGAGGAGGGACAGAAATCTTTCGCCTACGAACTTCTGGAACAGGGCGGCGACGACTTTGACTACATCTTCATCCCGGTGGGCTGCGGCACCAACTTCGGCGCCATCCACAAGGGTTTCAAAGAGCTGAAGGCGGCCGGACAGGTGGACCGCATCCCGCGCCTCATCGCCGTGCAGCCCGAGCAGAGCTCCCCGGTGGTGGAGGGCATCTTCAAAAGGGAGAAGATTATTAAAAAACAGGTCAGCACCATGGCCCAGTCGGCGGCGGTGTCCGACCCGGTGGACTTCCACAAGGTGCTGCTGGGTATAGAGGAGACCGACGGCCTGGCCTACACGGTCACCGAGGACGAGATCCTGCAGTCGCTGAAGGAGATGGCCGTGGAGGAGGGCCATTTCACCGAGCCCGCCAGCACCCTGCCCCTGGCCGCGCTCAAGAACAACCTCGAGGAATTCACCGGCAGGAAAAGTCTTTTTGTACTGACCGGATCGGGCCTGAAAGACACCGGCGTGGTGGCCAAGCACTCCCTCTCCTCCCCCGTGCTCTCCCCCGACCTGGACCGGGTGATCAACTACATCAACTCGGGCTATATCGAAATGCAGGAACAGTCCTGGGGCAAGTCGCGCGACACCTTCATGGCCAACCTCAAGATGGACGAAGACCACCAGAAGATCTACAACGACTACGTGGCCAACATCAACAGGAAGGGCAAGACGCTCAGCAACAACGAGATCGAGGTGCTGCAGTCGCTGGTCTTCAACGAGGACCTCAACCTGGAGTACCCTGCCGAGGTGCTTGACTACAAGCTCACCATGCGCAAGCACGGGCTGGTGAATGCCGCCGTAAAGCTGCGTATCAACGACGAGGAGATCATAACCGAGGCCAAGGGCGTGGGTCCCATCGACGCCATCCTGACGGCCATCAAGTCGGAAACCGACAACATTCTTCCGCTGGAGATCCGCAACCACGAGGTGGAGATATTGAGTCCCGACACCGACTCCCTGGTGATGGTCACCCTCACCCTGGCCAAGGGAAACAGCGAATGGGTCTCCAAGGGCGCCTCCCCCGACACCCTTGAGGCCGTGGTGCAGGCTTTCACCAAGGGACTGGCCATCGCCACCAAGGCCGCCTCAGGCGAGGAAGCCTGAGCCGGCCTACCGCAGCACGTCCTCCAGCTCCAGGGAGGCGTCGCTCTGCTCGTCGCGGTATTTTACAATGAGCGGGCAGGCCATGCTGAGTCCCTTTTCGGCGGCCCAGGTGCTCTGCATGGGACGCGTGCCCGGAATGACTACCGCCCGCTCGGGGATGGGATCGCCTTTCTCCAGTTTCACTTCCTGCACGCAGTCGTAGACGGGAATGGACTTCGACAGGGTCACACCCGGGGCGATGACGGCCCCGCGCCGCACCTGTATGCCTTCCACAATCACTGAGCCCGCGCCTATAAAGCAGTCGTCCTCGATCACCACCGGGGCCAATCCCACAGGCTCCAGCACTCCGCCCAGCTGCACGCCGGCCGAGAGGTGCACGTTCTTGCCCACCTGGGCGCAGGAACCCACCAGCACGTGACTGTCGATCATGGTGCCCGAATCGACGTAGGCACCGATGTTTACGTAGGCCGGCGGCATGACGATCACGCCCTGGGCCACAAAGGCGCCGCGGCGCACCGAGGAGCCGCCCGGCACCAGCCGCACGCCGTCTTCGGCCAGGAACCAGCGCGGCGGCAGGTTGTCCTTGTCCACAAAGCCCTCGTAGATGCCCGAATACTCGGTGTTCTTGCCGGCCTGAAAGGCGGCCAGTATGGCCTCTTTCACTTTCACGTTGGCCTGCCAGCGGTCGCCGCTCTTCTGGGCGGCGCGGATCTTGCCGGCCTCCAGTTGATTGAGGATCTCTTCCCAGTTCTCTTCACTCATGATCTCGGTTCCTTGAGTTGAATGGTTAACGGTGGACAGGCGCGGTCATTCGGGCTGGTCGCGCAGCCAGCCCGCAATACGCCGGTCGGCCTCGGCCAGGAGCGCGCTGTCGGCCACCTCGGCGTCGGTGAGCGGGGGACGCAGCACGGAGGTGCTGATCCAGCCCTTCTCCTTCAGCAGCACCTTGGCGGGTATGGGATTGGGCGCCGAAAAAAGCGCGTCGGTACACTCCTGCCACAGGGGAAGCAGCAGGGGGCCCCCGCCCTCCAGGCACTCTTCCACGTAGCGGTGGGTGGCCTCGGGCCATACGTTGGAGGCCACCGATACCAGTCCGTTGCAGCCAGCCATGGCAAAAAAGGGCGTCATTCCGTCATCCCCGCTGTAGAAGGCCAGCCCGGGCGCCGTTTTGCGGTAGTGCTGGTATTCGGCAATGCTGCCGCTTGCCTCCTTTACAGCCCAGAGGCTGGGGTGCTCGCACACGGCCTTGAGCGCGGCGGGATGGAGCTTCACGCCGGTGCGCGAGGGCACATTGTAGACCATGCAGGGGCGGTCGGCCACGTCCAGCAGGGAACGGAACCAGGAGGCCTGCCCCTTCTCGCCCGGTTTGGCGTAGAGGGGGGTGACCAGCAGAAAGGCGTCCACCTCGAAATCCTTGCAGTATTCAATCCACTCAATCTGCTCGTGCAGATTGAAGCCGCCCACCCCCACCATGACAGGCACGTCGCGGTCCAGGCTGCAGGCGGTCTCGACTACCTTCTTTTTGTCTTCAAGCGAGAGGGCAAGTCCCTCGCCGGTACTGCCCAGGATGAGCACGCCGTTGCCGGCGTCGTCCTGCCTGCGTATCAGCGAGGCGAGATCGTCGCGGTGCACGTCTCCGCCCTCGTCCATGGGCGTAACCAGTGCGGTCCAGAGTGAGGTATGCTTCATGGCGCTGTCCGGTTTGCGTTGCTCGGCCGGTCCGCCGTGCGTGACCCTCTCAGTTTTCAGGGTCGCTACGCCGGGAGGCGATCCGGTCGAAGAGTTCGGAAAAGTCGTGAAAGCCGGGCTCCGCCGCGCCGGCGTGCAGCTGCCGCGCCGCCCAGAGGGCGCCTTTGGCAAATACGGTCCGCTCGTGGGCTTCATGCTGCAGGGTGAGGGTCTCCGGGCGGGTCTTCACGGTGAGCCTGTGGATGCCCTTGATATCGCCCTTGCGCTCGGAGGTGATCTCCGCCTCCCTCCCCAGCCACTCCTTCCAGGCCAGGGCGGTGCCGCTGGGGGCGTCCTGCTTTTGGGCGTGGTGCACCTCGTGTATATGGAATACGGGCTCGTCCAGCACGCCCGAACCCACCGAAATAACACCCAGGCAGTGGCGTATGATGTTCATGCCCAGGCTGAAGTTGGAGGCGCGGATCCAGGACGTGCCCCGCTTCCGCAGGCGCGCGTCGAGGTCGCCGGGCCACTCAAAACCGGTGGTCCCCCAGGCGGCGGGCACCTCCGAGGCGAGCACCGTCTCCAGGATCTCCCCCGCGGCGCCGGGCGGCACGAAGATCACGGCGGCATCGGCCTCCCGCAGCGCCTCCTCCGTCGGAGCGTTCGAGCTGTCGAAGGGGCCCGTCACCCGCTCGCCGGGCAGAAGACGCAGCACTTCGCCGCCGGTCTTGCCGGTGCCGATGACCGCTATGTTTATGTCCGTATCCATGGATGATGGTGCGTGCAGCTTGTCAATGCCCAAGTATAACCTTTTCGGCAGGCATATTCATACGAGGCAGGGCGCATTTGCACTATTGGGCCCCGATGAATTAGATTCTCTGCGGACCTCTCAACCAATCCTGCCTCATGGAATCACTTGTCATCGCCGCCCCGGTCTTCACCAACGACGCCGTCGTGCTGGGCATCCTCCTGCTGGTGCTCGCCCTCATTTTCGTTACCTCAAGCAGCAAGAAACCCTTCTGGCAGAAGTTTTACACCTTCATCCCCTCCCTGCTGCTCTGCTATTTCGTACCCTCCATCCTGAATTCGCTGGGACTGATCTCCGGGGAGGAGTCCAACCTCTACTTTGTCGCCTCCCGCTACCTGCTGCCCGCCAGCCTGGTGCTGCTCACACTGAGCATCGATTTCAAGAGCATACTGGGACTGGGCCCGAAGGCCATCATCATGTTCCTGGCGGGCACGGTGGGCATCATGCTCGGGGGACCCCTGGCCGTGCTGCTCTTCGCCTGGGTGGCTCCCGACGTGCTGATGGGCACCGGCGCCGACGAGATCTGGCGGGGACTCTCCACTGTGGCGGGAAGCTGGATCGGGGGAGGAGCCAACCAGACAGCCATGTTCGAGATTTTCAATCCCAGCTCAGAGCTCTTTTCAGCCATGGTGACGGTGGATATCATCGTGGCCAACATCTGGCTGGCCTTCCTGCTCTACGGAGCGGGCATCTCCGAGCGCATCGACGCCTGGTTCAAGGCCGACGCCACCCCCATCACGGAGCTACGCAAGAAAATTGAGGATTACAAGGCGAGCATCGCCCGCATCCCCGACCTGGCCGACATCACCTCCATCTGCGCCGTTGCTTTCGTGGTCACGGCCATCGGACACCTGGGCGCCGACGGCATTGCCCCCTGGATCGCCGAGAACGCCCCCCAGCTCAGCCGTCTCAGCCTCGACTCCCGCTTCTTCTGGATCATCGTCATCGCCACCACGCTGGGACTGGCCCTCTCCTTTACGCGTGCCCGCAAGCTGGAGGGTGCCGGAGCCTCCAAGATAGGAAGCCTCTTCCTCTACGTGCTGGTGGCTACCATTGGCATGCAGATGAACGTGCTGGCCATCTTCGAGAGCCCCGGCTTTTTCCTCATTGGACTGACCTGGATCATCATCCACGTGATCATTCTCTTTGTGGTGGCCAAGATCATCAACGCCCCCTTCTTTTTCGTCGCCGTAGGCAGCCAGGCCAACGTGGGCGGGGCGGCCTCGGCCCCCATCGTGGCCTCCGCCTTCCACCCCGCCCTGGCGCCGGTGGGCGTGCTGCTCGCCGTACTGGGCTACGCCCTGGGCACCTACGGGGCCTACCTCTGCGCCCTCATGATGCAGTACGTGAGTCAGTTTGCCGGCTGAGCGCGGGACCATTTGATGCTGAATTCGAAGAGGAGGATGCCTATATTTGGCCTTGCCACCAGAACCGTCCCCCATGCTCCGCATCCTGAAATTCATCGGCGCCTTCCTGGCCACTCTCCTGGTCGTCGTACTGCTCGTTTTCGGCTTCAACTTCGATCCCCTGCTGAGCCTCATCGAGAACAGCGACGACCTGCAGGAGGGCTCCGAATGGGTGGCCCAGGCCAGCTCCCTGCAGGGGCTCACCGAGTATGTGGCGGCCCATCCCGGGCGCGTCTCCATCCTCTCGACCAGCCTGCAGAACCCCGACTCCACCCTTGCCTACGGCCCGCACGCCCCACACACCATGGGCACCCTGGGCAATTTCTTCCTGCTGGCCGAGTTTGCGCGCCGGGCCGAGGCCGGCGAGCTGGATCCCTCCCATACCGTGCCCCTGGAGGCCGTGGAGCGCTACCAGCTGCCCTACATGGACGCCACCAACCACCGCAACGCGCTCCGCAGCCTGGCGGAGGGCGAAGATATACGGTCTGCAGAAATAGGGCGGCGGATCACCCTCGGGGCGCTCATGCAGTCGGCCGTGCAGTTCAATGACCTTGCCGCCTCCGACTGGCTCTGGTTCCGCCTGGCCGGGGAGGGCGGCGAAAACCTGGACGCCCTCATGGCCCGCATGGGACTGTCCGACACCGAACTTCCCCTCCCCTTCAGCGGACTCTACACCGTCCTGAATCCACACCTGGCGGGCGCCACGTGGCCGGCGCACCTGGACAGCCTGGGTCGCATGGACCGCCGGACCTTCACCGACTCGGTCATAGCCGCCGCGCGGCGCCTGCATGACGATCCCGCCTTCCGCGAACGGGTGCAGGACACCTTTCGCCGCCATGAGGGAATGGGCATCGGTTTCACGCAGCAGCGCGACGCCCTGGCCCTCTTTCCCAAGTCCACCGCCGCCGAGCTGGCCGGGCTCATGGAGGGCCTGCAGCGCGACAGCCTCCTCTCGTCCGCCGTATCCCGGCGCATCAAGAGCTACATGGACTGGCCCCTCGAGGGAGGACGGCTCACCCAGGACTTCTCCTCCTACGGCGCCCTCTACGACTCCCGCCTGGGCATGGCCAACGGCATGGACTACGGGTCCTCCGCCTACACCGGTGAACCCTTCGCGCAGACCGTCTATTTCGATCCCCTGCAGGTGGCCTTCTGGTTTCATATGAGCAGCAACCTGATGCACCAGGATTTCCAGCAGCGCCTGATCTGGGACCCTGCCCTGCGCCGGGCCACGGCCCAAGCCATCCTCGAGGCCGGATCAGCCACCGCACCAACCGATACGCTGAACCCCGAACAACCATGAGCCGATACCACCTCATCTACCTGATCTGGCTGCTCCCGGCCTACCTCCTCTTTCTCTGCATCCACCAGGTGACGGTCTACAACGGGGTGGTCGACACCTTCGAAAACGGCAAGACCTATACGGCCGAGGTGGTAGAGTTCGAACTCAAGCAGATCGCAGCCCAGACCAACGGCTACGTAGTGCTCCGCTTCCAGACCGGGCAGGAGCAGGTGCAGCGCCGCCTCTCCCTCCCCGTCGAGATGGCCGCGTCCCTCCAGGAAACCGCCGTCATTCCCGTGCGTTACCGGCCCGATGCTTTCCAGGAGATTGTCATGGTGCCTACCTACAACACCCAGAAGGGACTGGCCCTGACCAACATGGGCATGGCCCTGGTGGGCTTCCTGATTACCCTGCCCATCGCCTGGATCGCCCACCGCTTCGCCGGCAGGAGCATCGCGGGGGGCGAAGAACAACTTGTCATTGAACGCATCGACCGCGATGAGTAACGAGAGCTCCCGAGGCACCCTCTACCTGCTTCCCAACACCCTGGGCAAGACGCCCGAAAACAACACCATCCCTGAGTACGTGCTGCGGGTCATCCGCTCCCTGGATCACCTGGTGGTGGAAAACACCCAGGCGGCCGTGCGCTACCTGCAGTGGGTGGGCGATGCCAAACCGGAATATGAAATCCAGTTCCGCGTGCTCAACAAGAAGACGCCTGACCACGAAATCGCCTCCTTCGTCAAGCCACTGCGCGAGGGCCACGACGTGGGACTGCTCTCGGAGGCGGGCATGCCCGCAGTGGCCGACCCCGGCTCCGCGCTGGTGCAGCTGGCCCACGCCGAGGGCGTCCGCGTGGCTCCCCTCACCGGACCCTCCTCCATTTTCCTGGCCCTGGCCGCCAGCGGTTTCAACGGCCAGCAGTTCTGCTTCCACGGCTACCTGCCCATCGACAGGAACCAGCGGCGCTCCACCATCCAGCGCCTGGAGAAGCGCGCGCAGAAAGACGGCGCCACACAGATCTTCATGGAGGCGCCTCACCGCAACGACGCCATCGTAGAGGACGTGCTGGAGCTCTGCGCAGGCGACACCCGCTTCTGCACCGCCACCAACCTCACCCTGCCCGACGAGAAGATCCGCTCGGCGCCGGTGTCCAGGTGGAAGGAATCCGATCCGGCGTCCATCCACAAGGAGCCCACTATCTTCCTGCTGGCGGCCTCCTAAGAAGGCCTCCCCCACGGCGGCGGAAGGCCCTTGGTTACGAAGCATCGTGACGTGCTCAGGCGCCGGCTTCTTCCAGCAGGTGCACGATCTCCTCGTAGTTGTGAGCACTGGCCTGGTCCTTGGCCGACCAGCCGCGGTCATCCAGCACGTCCACGTCGCTGTGATGCTGTATGAGCACCTGCACGATGTCGTTGTGTCCCTTGTCGGACGCCCAGTAGAGGGCGCTGGTCCCGCGGTTGTCGCGGATATTCACGTCCGCGCCGTGGTCCAGTAGAAATTGGACGATGTCCAGGTGTCCGTGCTTGGCCGCTTTCAGAAGTGCGGTACGACGGTGTTCGTCGGCCGTGTTCACATTTATACCCGCTTCCACGGCCCTGCGAATGCTGTCGATATCGCCGCGCTCTGCTGCATCAAGAAAGGAGTCTTCGGTCATAAGCTAACCTCCGATGGTTGGATTGGGAGAAAGGGTCTTATCCATGGTAATCCATTGCCCCGACTTAATCAAATAACCCGAGCACCTCCACGCCCTGGTTGAAGGTCACATCCCTTGGAATGCCGGCCTCATCCAGGCGGTCAAGCTGGGCCTCCAGGCGCTCGTCCACCACCAGGTAGGTCTCCACGAACTGCGAGACCGCCTCGTAGTCGCCGTTGCCCTGCATGACCAGGATGTCACGGGAGAGGGCGTCGGCGGCCTCCGCCATCCGCTCGAAATCCACCGCCCAGGTCTGCGACTCCTCGTCGAAGGTAAAGGCCCCCTGCTCCTGGAAGTAGTTGAAGCGGATCAGGTTGGCCTTGCCGTGGGCGCTGGACTGCCCGAAACGGATGGAGCGGAAGATGCTGGCCAGGAAGGTCACGTAGTTCTCCTCCATGCTGCCCTCGGTGACCATGCCGCTTTCGCGCAGTTCCGAAATCATATAGAGTCCCAGCACGTCGGCCTTGCCCTCTTCCAGGGCGGAGGCGTGGTCGCGCAGCGCCTCGCGCACCGTGCCGCCGCCGTCGACAGTGTTCTTGATGCCCAACCCGTGGGCCACCTCGTGAAACATGGTGTTGGCAAAAAAGGCGTCGAAGGTGATGTAGCCTCGCTGCTCTTCGGCGATCAGCATCTCCGAAATGGGTACCAGGATCTCCTCGTACTTGGCCCGCATGGCGTTCTTGAGCTGCAGTCGCCGGGTGCCCTTCTCCAGCTGCACCTGCTCGTCATTGGGCAGGTTGATGGCGATGGTTTTCGAGCCCGCGTTGGCATCGCCGGCGTAGTAGACCGCATCGTAGGCGTTCAGCTCCGACTCGGTGCCCGGCGACTCCTGCTTATAGCGCTCGTCCACCGGCAGGCCGCGCTGCAGCTCCGGCAGCACCTCGGTGTAGCGGGAGAGGCGGCGGCTCCAGGCCTGGTCCTTGACCAGCACAAAAGCCTCGTGGGCCGCCTTGTAGCCGTAAAGCTGGTCCTCGTAGGTCTCTATGGGACCAATAACCACCTCGATGGTATTGGTTTTCATGTCCATCCAGGCCAGGTCGCTCTCCCGGTACTCGCCGGTAAGAAGGGCTTCGGCGCGCAGGTTGAGATAGCGCTGCAGCCCGGGATTCTGCGCCAGCAGGGCGGCCTCCTTCAGCTTGGCCGCCGCCCGTTCGTGTTGCTCGGCAAAGGCCTCATGGTAGGGCACCGCCTGCAGGCTGCCCGCCGAGTCCCGCCGCACCATGGTGTAGAGGTCGTCCTTCGCCTCGCTGTCCCAGGCTTCGAACTCCTCGCCGGTCATGTCCTCCGGATAGAAATTGGCGCCCGCCGGCTTGGGTCCAATGCCCTCCACAAAAGACTCGTTATTGTTGAGGCGGTCCCAGGGTCCGTAGTTGATCTGCGCCAACCGCTGCATTTCAGGGTGACCGATGCGGTTCATGAGTGCGGTACGGTCGCCCCAGGCCTGCATCCAGAATACTTCGTCCATGGCCCCGGCGGCTTCGATAAGAATGGGAATCATACGGCGCTGGCTCTCGCTGAGCGAGTCCACCTCCGCGGTAAGGGTGACGGAGGTGTACTGCCCGAGGCGTTCCTCCACGCCCATGCCCTCCCCGCTTTCGCAGGCGGAAATCAGCAGGGCGGCAAGGGCCAGGGAGATGCCGGAAAGGAAAATGGATGTCTTCTTCATACGGTCGGAATCAGGTTTGGCGGTTCGAGATAAGCAAAAATCTACGTCTGGATGGCATTATATGCAAAATGATTCTTAGAATAGGCCCCCATTAAGCTTCAAAGAAAAAAAGCTAATTTTTAAAATTTTTAAAATATTAACTAACTTGTACAGGTTGCAAAAAATAACCAACGCACGGTTACTCTTAGCCCCTTTACGGTGATGCGCAATCCCACGGCTGCCACATCACGTACATCTGCACCGGCACCAGTATTGCGGGGATGCTTCTGCTTCCTGCTCCTCGCATGCCTGCCCCTGGCTACACTGGCGCAGCTCAATCGCGTCTCCACCGCCGAGCGCAGCGACGGCAAGGGCCACGTCATACGCTTCCATATGACCCAGGAAGCGGATTCCTTTCAGGTATTCCAGCCGGAAGTCAACCTCATACAGATGGCCGTCTATGGGGAGGATATTGACACCGCCGGCGTGGAACTGGACAACCTGCAGGAAGCATTCGACGAAATAAGCCTTTACGACATCCCCTCTGGCGTGGGCGTGGACGTCTACCTTGCACAGGATGAGCACTACCTGGCGCGTTCCTACCACGATGGGTCCAGCAGCGACCTGCTGCTGGCGCTCACACGCTCCGGCCGCAGCGACGTACAGGCCCTCAGCGAAAACCACGAGCCGGTGATGTGGTCTCGTTTTACCGTACAGGCCGAGAGCCTGCTGGCCCGGGGCGGGTCCGACTCGGACGTGCCGATGGACGAGACCTACGAGAAGATGAAGGACAAGATTCAGTTTGACCGCGTCGTGATCGATGCGGGACACGGGGGACACGACCCGGGCTCCATCGGCTACCGAGGCGTTTATGAGAAGGACATCGTCCTCACCATCGCCAAAAAGGTCGGCGGCTACATCGAGGAGAGCGAGGAGATGCAGAATGTGGAGGTGATCTACACGCGGTCCGGCGATGAGTTCTACGACCTGGAGGAGCGGGGCAGCATCGCCAACCGTGCGGAAGGCGACCTCTTTGTCTCCATTCACGCCAATTCAAGCGCCTCGCGGCAGGCCCACGGCACCGAAACCTACTTCCTGGGTACGGCCCGCACGCAGAGCGCGCTGGAGACCATGAAGCGGGAGAACAGCGTGGCCAACCTGGAGAACGGAAATTCCGACGAGCTCACCCAGGAACAGCTGCTTACCTATGAGCTGCTCAACAGCGGGTACATTGCGTCCAGTGAAGAGCTGGCGGGCATGATACAGGACCAGCTCGCCAACCGCGCACAGCGGCGCTCGCGGGGCGTCAAACAGGCCGGCTTCATCGTGCTTTTCCACGCCTCCATGCCCGCCGTGCTTATCGAAACGGGCTTCATCAGCAATCCCGGAGAGGCGCGCTACCTCTCCTCCGACTGGGGCCAGAGCATCGTGGCTTCGGCCATCTTCCGCGCCATCCGGAACTACAAGGTGCAATACGACGCCGATCAGCATTTGACCACCAAAGAAGAAGAACGCCGCCCTTGAGTCCAGTCGTCATCGGAGTAGCCGGAGGAAGCGGATCGGGGAAGACCACCGTGGTGCACCACATCATCGATGCCGTGGGCGAGGAGAACATCACGCTGCTGCAGCACGACTCCTACTACCGCGACCTGAATCATCTTCCCTTCGAGGAGCGCAAAGCTCAGAATTTTGACCACCCCGAAGCCCTGGAGACCGAACTGATGATTCGCCACCTGCGGCGCCTGATCGAAGGCGAGGCGGTGGAAGTGCCCGTGTACGACTTCAGCCGACATATGCGCACCGGAAAAACGGAGACGGCGTGTCCCTCGGGGGTGATCCTCATCGACGGCATTCTCATTTTCGTGGAAAAGGCGCTGCGCCGACTGATGGACATCAAAATCTATGTGGATACCGACGACGACGTGCGCCTGGTGCGCCGCATCCGCCGCGACATCATGGAGCGTGACCGCGACCTGAAGGGCGTGCTCGACCAGTACGAATCGCAGGTGCGTCCCATGCACCTGGAGTTCGTGGAACCCAGCAAACGCTACGCCGACGTGATCATCCCCCGCGGGGGACAGAACGCGGTAGCCCTCGACATGGTCAACGCCCTCATTCAGGAACGACTCGGCAGGCAGGCGGATTTAACATAGTCGGGGACCATCGCAGGAATTCCAACAGGGCCGCGCGACGCAGCGGCCGGCAACACTTTTACCATGAACATAGAGAACAAGACCGCCATCGTAACGGGAGCCAGCAGAGGCATCGGACGCGCCTTCAGCGCGGCCCTGGTGCGGAAGGGCGCCAGGGTCTACGGCCTGGCGCGCAGCGGGGACAAACTGGACGAAGTGCGCGACGAGCTTGGAAATGCCTTCCAGCCCGTCGTATGCGATGTGACCGACCATGACGCCATCGAACAGTGGGTAGACGAGACCTTTGATGCCTCCAACCGTCCCGATATCCTCGTCAACAACGCGGGACTGGGGCTGTTCGGGGACGTGGACCGGCTGCCGCTGGAGGATTGGGAGACCATGGTTCGCACCAACCTCAACGGCGTATTCTACATGACCCGCCAGCTGGTGCCTCACATGAAAGAGCATCCCGGCGTGTGCCACATCATCAACATCGCCTCCATCGCCGGCAAAATCGGCAATCCGCAGCTCTCCGGCTACAACGCTACCAAATTCGGGGTGCGAGGCTTCACACAGGCCCTTTTCCAGGAACTGCGCTACGACGGCATCAAGGTGACCGGCTTTTACCCGGGGTCCATCGCCACCGACTTTTTCAACAGCTCCGAGGGCGCCGACACCCACCCCAACATGATGATGCCGGACGACGTGGCCAAGGTGCTGACCGACACTCTCGAGACGCCCGACAATTTCCTGATCAGCGACGTCACCATGCGCCCCCTCAATCCCAAACGACCCGACGACTCCTGATGCGCCATGCCCTCGCCGCCGGACTGGGATTGCTGCTGATGGCGGCGCTCCCGGCCTGCTCACAGACCGGGACTCCCGGCAGCACGGAGAATCCCGTACCGCCCGACTCCCTGCTCGCCGAGGAGACCTACGTCGACCTGCTGGTGGAGCTGCAGCTGCTGCGCTCCTACACCCGTACCCAGCCCGACTCGGTGGATACCGACTCCCTGCAGCGGGCCATCTTCCGCCGCTACGGAGTAGACGCCGACCGCTTCCGCCGCAGCCACGACTTCTACCAGAAGGATCTGGAGGCGCAGAAGCAGCGCATCGACCGGGCCATCGAGGAGTTACGAATGGACCAGGTGAATACGCGCGACACCTCACAGACCGACAGCGTCCCGGACCAGGGCGGCTGAAAGGCCGGGCTTCACCTGCCGGTCCAGCGGAAACGCTCCCCCTCCCGGCTCACCTGCTCCTCCCGCATCAGGTAGGAGAGCGCGGCCCGCAGACGGCCCTTTCTCCATCCCGTGCGCCGGCGCAGCTCTGCCAGGCCGAGCGCTTCTGCAGCCAGCAGGCGCCGCAGGGTGCGCACCTCCGCCTCTCCGAAATCCCCGGCCTCCCCTTTAGCCGGCGCCAGGCAGTTGTCGCAGTGCCCGCACGTCTCCACTCCCTCCTCCCCGAAATAGGTCCTAATGTAGCGCTCCCGGCAGCCGTCCGTCTCGATGTAGCCCTGCATGTAGTCCCATTTCTTCAGCAGGGCGCTGCGGTGGCCTTCCAGCTCCTTTTTGCCATAGGGCAGCCGGGATACCCGCTCCTGGAGCAGGCGCACCAGGGGCTGGTCGCCCCGCGCCTCGTAGCGCAGCAGTCCGTCGTGGGTGGAAAGCACCTCCAGGCCCTTGAGCAGCGCGTTCTCGTCCACGTCCAGCTTGCGGGTCAGGTAGTCGGTATCCAGGTATTTCATGCGCCCGTAGGCCTCCGGACCGTACTGGCGGTAGAGGGTGTCCAGGAAGCCCGCCTTGCGTGCGTTGTCCATCTCCCCGATGAGCTGGTGCAGGTAGTCCCGGCCCGCCACGAACTGCAGGCCGATCTGGGGAGACAAATAGTCGATGAGCTGGATCGCCCCCAGGTTGCCCAGCACGCGCAGGGCCGAGCGGCAGACCCGTCCGGGCAGCCCGGAGCGGCGCGCCAGGGCGTCCACCGCCAGGGTTTCCGGCTCCTCCATTTCCGAGCCTACGGCCAGCTCCAGCTGGTCGCAAAGTGCGTCGTAGACCTTCTGCAGCTGCCCGCGGTCGGGGTAGGAGTCGCGTATGCGGCTGCGCGCCAGCTCGGCATCGGAGGGTTTGTAGAGCAGGATGGGCCAGGCCTCTTTCCCGTCGCGTCCCGCGCGTCCCGCCTCCTGGTAGTAGGCCTCCAGGGAGTACGCCGGCTGGTAGTGGATCACGTAGCGGCAGTCAGCCTTGTCGATGCCCATGCCGAAGGCGGTGGTAGCCACCACCACGGGGAGCTCCCCCTCAAGCCAGCGCTGCTGGATGGCGGCGCGCTCGCCGGACTCCAGTCCGGCATGGTAGGGGCGCGCCGGAACGTCCAGGCGGCGGGTGATGGTTTCCGCCAGTCGCTCACAGTTCCGCCGGGTGCCCGCGTAGACCAGTCCCGAACCGCGCTGCGAGCCGCGCTTCACGCTGCGCAGCAGCTGGCGCTCCTTCCGCTCGTCAGCCACCACCCACCAGGTGAGGTTGGGGCGTTTGAAGCCGCGGGAGACCACGGCGGGGTCGCGCAATTCCAGGTTCTCCAGGATGTCGCGGCGTACTTCGGGCGTGGCCGTGGCCGTCAGCGCCGCCCAGGGCACCTCCTCCGGCAGATTTTCCAGGGCGGGACGAATCTCCCGGTAGGCCGGCCGGAAATCGTGTCCCCACTCCGATATGCAGTGCGCCTCGTCCACCGCTACCATGCGAATGTCCAGTTGCGGCATCTCCGCCTCCCAGAGCGGGGTCTTCAGCCGCTCTGGCGCCAGATAGAGCAGCCGGTACATGCCGTTGCGGGCGTTGACCAGCCGCTGCTCTACTTCCCAGCCCGGGAGGGTGGCGTTGACGAAGGTGGCGGGAATGTCGTGTGCCTCCAGCTGCTCCACCTGGTCCTGCATCAATGCCACAAGGGGAGAGATCACCAGGGTGAGTCCCCCGCGCGCCAGGGCGGGCAACTGGTAGCAGAGCGACTTACCGCCTCCCGTAGGGAAGAGCACCAGGGTATCCCTGCCCTCCAGCAGGCAGGTGACGGCCTCCTCCTGGCCGGGCCGGAAGGAATCGAATCCCCAGTGGCGCGCCATCAGGGCGCGCGCCTTGTCAAGCGGATCGCTCATGGTTGGTTGATCGGTTGGTTCGGTCCTGGCGCCGGTGCGGCCGCGAACGGCCGGCTCCCTTGCGCAGTTGCCCCGAAAATTACATATAATTAACCGAGTATGTGAACGCTGACGAACCTAATTCCATCCCCCATGAAGAAAAGCCGACGAGCCTTCCTGCAGGACGCCGCCATGGGCGCCGCCGCGCTTATCGCCGGTATCCGCAGCGAAACGCGCGATGCCATTGAATCGCTGGCGCCGGGCCGGGAAATGGGACGCGCCGACTTTCCCGAGCTGCGCAAGCAGTACATGCTGTCAGAGGACATCACCTACCTGAACCACGCCTCCATCGGCACCATCCCCCGCCCCGTGCACGAGGCGCGGGAAAAGTACCTGGAGGTCTGCGAGTCCAACCCCTGGCGCTACATGTGGAGCGGGGAGTGGGACGAGCCCCGGGAGGAGGTGCGCGCCAAAGCGGCCGATTACCTGAACGCCTCGGCCGACGACATTGCCTTTACCCACAATACCACCGAGGTGTTCAACTTGCTGGCCCACGGGCTGGATCTGGGCGACGGTGACGAGGTGCTCTACAGCAGCCTGAACCATGCGGGCGCCAGCATCTGCTTCGAGAAATTCGGCCCCGAATACGGCTACTCGGTAAATTCCTTCGAGATTCCCTTCGGGGAGGCTGGCGCACTGGACCGCCAGGAGCTGCTGGACCGCTACGACCGCCACATCACCTCCTCCACCCGCCTGCTGGTACTTCCACACATCGACAACACCGTCGGCCTGCGCCACCCGCTGGCCGACTTCAGCCGGCTGGCGCGCGACCGCGGAGTGGACTATGTGGCGGTGGACGCCGCGCAGACCGTAGGCATGATTCCCATCGACCTGGAGGAGGCAGGCGTGGACGTGCTGGCCACCAGCGCCCACAAGTGGCTGCAGGCCCCCAAGGGCATCAGCCTGGCCTATTTCAGCCCGCGCATACGCCAGGAGCTCAAGCCCATGTGGGTGACCTGGGGACAGAACCGCGAGGCGTGGCAGGGCACGGCGCGGTTGTACGAAGACTACGGCACGCGCAATCTGCCCGAGCTGCTGACGCTGGGGCACGCCATCGACTTCCAGAACAAAATCGACCGGGGCGAGCGGGAGGCGTACCTGAAAGAGCTGCACGAATTCGCCCGCGGGCAGGCCGACGCCTGGCTGGATACCGGCTGGAAATCACCCGTCGACTGGGAGATGGGCGGTTCGCTCTACGCTGTCGAAATCCGCAGCAAGCCGGCCAACGCCTTCCACCGCGAGCTCTGGGTCAACAACGCCATGGTCTTCCGGCCCTTCGAGGCCGAAAACTTCAACTGCGTGCGCCTATCCCCCAATATTCTTACCTCAAAGGAAGAGGTGGAGCGCTTCTTTGAGCTGACAGGACGGGCCTGAGGCTCAGGCCTCTTCCCCCGAGAAGAACGCTTTCATATACTCCCGGCGCATCTCGGCAATGGCGGAAATGGAGATGCCCTTCGGACAGACGGCCTCGCACTCGGCGTGGTTGGAGCAGTCGCCGAAACCCTCCTCCTCCATCTGCTCGACCATGGCCACGGTACGCTTCCTTTTTTCGGGCTTGCCTTGCGGCAGGCGGTTGAGGTGGGCCAGTTTGGCGCCGGCAAACAGCGAGGCCGAGCCGTTGGGACAGGCCGCCACGCAGGCGCCGCAGCCTATGCAGGTGGCGTAGTCGAAGGCGGTGTCGGCCACCGACTTGTCCACCGGAATGGAATTGGCGTCGGGCGCCGAGCCGGTTTTGGTGGAGATGTAGCCGCCGGCCTCGATAATGCGGTCAAAGGCGCTGCGATCAACCACCAGGTCCTTGATGACGGGAAAAGCGCGGGCGCGGAAGGGCTCCACGGTGATGGTGTCGCCGTCACTGTAGTTGCGCATGTGCAGCTGGCAGGAGCAGGTGAGCGCCTTGGGACCGTGCGCCCGGCCGTTGATCATGAGATTGCACGAGCCGCAGATGCCTTCGCGGCAGTCGTAGTCAAACTCCACGGGCACGCCGCCCTCGGCGACGATCTGCTCGTTCAGCACGTCCAGCATCTCCAGGAAGGACATGTGCTCGTTGACGTTGTCGAGCGTGTAGTCGACCAGCTCGCCGGGGGCGTCGGGGCCGTCCTGGCGCCAGATCTTAAGGTGGATGGTCATCTCTTCTGCCATGTTATTTGTAGCTTCGCTGTTTAAGTTCCACGAAATCGAACTGCAGGTCCTCCTTGTGGAGCTGCTCCTGCAGCTCCCCGTTGACGCCCTGGTACTCCCAGGCGGCCACATAGGAGAAATCCTCGTCGTTGCGCAGGGCCTCGCCCTCCTCGGTCTGGTGCTCCTCGCGCAAATGGCAGCCGGCCGACTCGTCGCGGTGGAGGGCGTCTTCGGCCATCAGCTCGCCCAGCTCCAGGAAGTCGGCCACACGGCCGGCAAATTCCAGGTACTTGTTGTAGTTGGCGGACTCGCCCGGCACGCGCACGTTATTCCAGAACTCCTCGCGCAGCCCGCGGATCTGCGAGATGGCCTCCTTGAGACCCTCCTCGTTGCGGGCGATGCCCACCTTGTCCCACATGATTTTGCCCAGCTCGCGGTGGATGTCCACCACGCTGCGGTCGCCGCCCACGCCCAGCATGCGGTCGATGTGCGACTGGGCGTTGCCGGCGGCCTCCTCAAAAACCTCGTGGCGGGTGTCGGCCTCCGGCAGGTCGGTGCCTGCGATGTAGTTGCCGATGGTATAGGGAATGATAAAGTAGCCGTCGGAGAGGCCCTGCATGAGGGCGCTAGCGCCCAGGCGGTTGGCCCCGTGGTCGGAGAAGTTGGCCTCCCCGGCCACAAAAAGACCCGGGATATTGCTCATCAGGTTGTAGTCCACCCAGAGCCCGCCCATGGTGTAGTGCACGGCCGGGAAGATGCGCATGGGCACCTCGTAGGGATTGTCGCCGGTGATATTCTCGTACATCTCGAAGAGGTTGCCGTACTTCTCGGAGATGGCTTTTTTGCCGTCGCGCTCGATGGCGTCGCGGAAGTCCAGGTAGACGGCGCGTCCTGTGGGACCCACCCCCATGCCGTCGTCGCAGACCAACTTGGCGTTGCGGGAGGCCACGTCGCGCGGCACCAGGTTGCCGAAACTGGGGTATTTCTCCTCGAGGTAGTAGTAGCGCTCCTCCTCCGGGATCTGGTTGGGGGGACGCTCGTCGCCCTTCTTCTTCGGCACCCAGACCCGCCCGTCGTTGCGCAGGCTTTCGCTCATCAGGGTCAGCTTGGACTGGTAGTCGCCCGAAACGGGGATGCAGGTCGGATGGATCTGCACGTAGCAGGGATTGGCGAAGGCCGCGCCCCGCTTGTGGCAGCGCCAGGCGGCCGTGACGTTGGAATTCTTGGCGTTGGTGGAGAGGTAGAAGACGTTGCCGTAGCCGCCGGTGCAGAGCACCACCGCGTCGGCCATCCAGCGGCGGATTTCGCCGGAGACCAGGTCGCGGGTGATGATCCCGCGCGCTTTGCCGTCGAGGACCACCAGGTCAAGCATCTCGTGGCGCGGATGGTAGTCGATCTTGCCCTCATGTACCTGGCGCATCATGGCCTGGTAGGCACCCAGCAGCAGCTGCTGCCCGGTCTGTCCCCGCGCGTAGAAGGTGCGGGAGACCTGCGCGCCGCCGAAGGAGCGGTTGGCCAGCAGTCCCCCGTACTCGCGGGCGAAGGGCACGCCCTGGGCCACGGCCTGGTCGATGATCTCGTTGGAAATCTGCGCCAGGCGGTAGACGTTGGACTCGCGGGAGCGGTAGTCGCCGCCCTTGATGGTGTCGTAGAAGAGCCGCCAGATGGTGTCGCCGTCGTTCGGGTAGTTCTTGGCGGCGTTGATGCCCCCCTGGGCGGCGATGCTGTGGGCGCGCCGGGCGGAATCCTGGATGCAGAAGCTTTTGACGTTGTAGCCCAGCTCGGCCAGGCTGGCCGCGGCCGCCCCGCCCGCCAGGCCGGTGCCCACGACGATCACCTCATGCTTGCGCTTGTTGTTGGGGGCTACCAGTTGGATGTTGTTCAGGTGGTTGGACCACTTCTCCTCCAGGGGACCGGAGGGAACGTTCGGGGCTAGATTCATCAGCTTGCCAGTTGTTTTGGAAATTGTCGCATTCATGGCGCGGGCCTGTGGCCCGCCGTCCGCGCCGGGATCATGGCACGATAAGCGCGCCCTGTCCCCCGGTGAAGTAGATGTAAAGCGGGATAAAGATGAATCCCGCTGCCATCAGGAGAGCGAAGATCACGCCCGCGGCCCAGATAATGCCGGAAAAACGCGTGTGTTTCATCGTCAGGGAGGTGAAGGCGCTCCAGAAACCGTGTCCCAGGTGCATTCCCAGCAGAAGCATTACAAAGGTGTAGCCGAAAGCGTAGAGGGGCTGCTGGAATTTTTCGATCACCAGCGCCTTGAGGTCCCTCGCCTGGTGGCCGTCGATCATGACGGTCTCGGTGGCGCCGAATTTGAAGGAGTCGAGGTGGATCACCAGAAAGACCAGCAGTACCAGGCCGGTAAAGATCATGCTGCGGGAGGCCCAGGTCTGCTTGCTAGGGCCGCCCTTGGAGCGGTAGTCCCTGTAGCCCTCCGGCCGGGCCTTGCGGCGTTTCCGCCAGATGGAGATGCCCACCCAGGCGTGGAGCAGAAAACCTGCGGCCAGCACGAACTCCATCAGATACAGCCAGATACCCAGACTCTCGAGGGTGTAGGTGTAGGAGTTGAAGGCCTCCGCTCCGCCGAAAAGCGTGAGGTTGCCGGCCAGGTGGCCGATAATGAAAATCATCAGGCCGATGCCTGTGACCGCCGTTAAGATCTTGCGTCCTACCTGAGACTCCAGCGCTTCAAGAAATGAGGGCATCGCGATGTCCGGGATAAGGTTCTTGCGGGTGCCGGTCCCGCGGCGGCTGCCTTGCGGGCCCGTTTTCGAGGGAGGGAAAATGACAGGAAAAGAGTAAAAAGGCAAGGAGCAAGACCCGTTCAGCCGTCCGAGGCGGTAATTCAGAAGAGGTCTAAATTGGGCCTTCTGCCCTGCATTTGCTATTCTCCGTCTTCGCCAGGCGGAGCACCGCGGCGTGGAATGGGAGGACCTGGGCATGGACCACATCTGAAGATCCTACCAGCGGGCCGAACGGAAATCCTGTGCGTCAAAAAGTCCCTCCGGCAGGGAATCGGGCGTTTCAATCTGCGAGTACTGCTCCTCCACGGTCAACTGTCCGTCTTCGTAGAAGAGCACCTCCGGGGCCACCCAGCCGCCGGCGATCTGCCGGTAGTCATTAAAGCGCGTCTCGGAAACGCTGCCGTCCTGCGGGTCGCGGGTGACCGAGCGCACGAAATAGAGGTGCTCGCGATCGACCCAGAAACGGCTGGCGGTGGTGTCTTCAGGACTATCGGCCCCTACCACCCAGGCGGGACGCCCCTGCCACTCCCCTTCGTAAACCGCCGAGAGGTCGTAGCCCTGTCCCTCCAGCTTGGCGATGGTTTCCTGCGGCGGCTGGCGGTAGACGTCGAAACCAAGCACCAGCAGGTCGTGAACCCTGGGCGCGGCCTGGATGAGCTCATTCTGCTGGAAGACGAACTGGGAGTCCCGGCGGAACACCAGCCCTGAGCCGCTGCCCAGGCTGTCAAATTTGATCATCAGCCGTCCCGGAACCGCCAGCGCCTCATGCCAGGTCTGCGAACCCTGCCGCTCGCCTCCGCTGTGGTAGATGGTCTCCTGCCGGAAGGTCAGGTAGGGATACCACTCACCCACGTAGGACTCGTGCATAGCCCGAATGACGTCCTCCCCGCTCTGTATGCCCGACTCGCCGGGCATAAAATACCACCAGGCGCCGACGGAGATCGCGAGCAGGGCGACAAGGGTGAGCAGCATCTTGCGAAGGGACATGGCAGGGAGGTTGGATGGTGTTGCGGTTTACGGAAGGCGCGCCGGGCGCCAATTCGCTCGGAAAAGATGCATTATAACATTTATCTTTCAGAGATGGAGGGGACGAATTCGGGGGAGCAAGCGCAAAGGCAGAGAACCAACCGGCACACATCCATGAAAATCTATACCCGCAAAGGCGACACCGGCAACACCTCTCTCTTCGGGGGCGACCGCGTCCCCAAATCCTCCCTCCGCATCGAGGCCTACGGGACGGTGGACGAGCTCAATTCCCTTTTGGGCGTGGCCGCCAGTCACGGCTGCTCGCCTGGCGGCGAAGGTTGGATACCCGAGGTGCAGGAGCAGCTTTTTACCCTGGGGGCCGACCTGGCCACCCCGCCGGACGCCAAAGAACGCATCGAGCGCATCGGCCAGCAAGAGGTTAATTTCCTGGAGGATACTATCGACAGGATGGAAGAGGACCTTCCCGCCCTGAAGAACTTCATCCTTCCCGGGGGCGCCCCCGCCGGTGCCACCCTCCACCTGGCCCGAACGGTCTGCCGGCGGGCCGAGCGCGCCGCCGTGCGCTGCGCCGAAGAGGAGGAGGTTTCCGGCCACGTGATCACCTACCTGAACCGGCTCTCCGACTTCCTTTTCGTGCTCGCCCGCCACGAAAACCGGCACGCAGGCCAGCCCGAGCAACCCTGGAAACCCGAACGCAGCCGATGACTCGGCCTGCCGCCGTTCACACTCTTTTTAATCCCACACCCTTTCCGCACCTCCCATGGCACTGATGATCTCCGTCTCCGGCATCCGAGGCATCTTTGGAACCGATCTCACCCCCGAAAATCTCACTCGCTTCACCGCCGCCTACGGATCCTGGCTGGAGGGGGGAACCGTGGTGGTCGGGCGCGACACGCGCGCAAGCGGCCCCCTCTGCGAGCAGGTGGTGACCGCCGCCCTGCGCGCGGTGGGCTGCGAGGTGATTCGCGTGGGCGTGGCGACCACTCCTACGGTGGCCATGGCGGTACTCAGCCACGGGGCCAACGGGGGCATCGTCATCTCGGCCAGCCACAACCCCGCCGAGTGGAACGCCCTGAAGCTGCTCAACGAGAAGAGCGAATTCCTGGACGCCGGACAGGGGGAGGAGGTGATCGCCCGCAGCGAAAGCCGCGACCTCGCCTGGAAACCCTACGACGCCATCGGCGGCGAGCGCGAGGACCCCGGCGCCCTGGAGCACCATATTAATAGTATCCTGGATCTGCCCTACATCGACCCCGACGTCATCACCGCAGCCGGCTTCCGCGTGGCCCTCGATCCCGTCAACGGCACCGGCGCTGTCGCCTTCCCTCCCCTGCTGGAGCGGCTGGGCGTGCAGACAGTTGCCGTCAACGACGAGCCCAACGGGCGCTTCGCACACAACCCGGAGCCCCTCCCCGAGCACCTGCAGCAGATCTGCGCGCTGGTGCGCGAAGAGCAATGCGATCTGGGTATCGTCACCGACCCCGACGGCGACCGCCTGGCCCTTGTCACCGACCGCGGGGAACCCTTCGGCGAGGAATACACCCAGGCAGCCGCCTTCGATTTCATGCTCGCCAAGAACCCGGGGCCCTGCGCCACCAACCTCTCCTCCTCCCGCGTGGCCGAAGACGTGGCCGCCCGCTACGGGCAGCCCTGCCACCGCTCGGCTGTGGGCGAGATCAACGTAGTCAAGAAGATGCAGCAGACCGGCGCCGTCATTGGCGGAGAGGGCAACGGGGGCGTGATCAACCCCGACCTTCACTACGGACGCGACGCCCTGGTCGGTGCCGCCATGGTGCTGCAGCTACTGGCCGAGCGGGAGGTCAGCGCCTCAGACTACCGCGCCGGCCTGCCGGACTATCACATGCGCAAAAGCAGAATATCCCTGGAGGAGGTGGACGGGGACGCACTGCTGCAGCGCGCCCTGGATCACTATGCCGACCGCGAACCCGACACCCTGGATGGGGTAAAAATAGACTTCGAGGAGGGCTGGGTGCACCTGCGCAAGTCAAACACCGAACCCATCCTGCGGGTCTACTCCGAGGGGCCCACCCCCGATGCGGCCCGAGAGGTGGCCGAAGGCGTGATCGCCGCCATCACCTCCGGCAGCTGATTTTATTAGGTACGCTACTTTATTATCTTGGGCTCAGTTTCAAACTGCCCGGGCTCAGCAGCACAGCCGCTGGGCCGAATCTAATCCGCACTGCATGATCGTTTCCATGACCGGCTTCGGCCGGGGGGAGGCCGCCGCCGAAGGCTTCTCGCTGACCGCCGAAATCAAATCCGTCAACAGCCGCTACCTCGACATCTCCCTGCGGTTGCCCAAGGCCGTCCAGGAGCGCGAGCTCCAGGTCAAGGAACTCATTCAGGAAAAGGTAAGCCGGGGCAAGCTGTCGGTGACCCTGCGCCTGGACCAGGCCGATACGGGCGAGCCGGAGATCACCTTCAACCCCAGGCTTGTGCGTGGCTACAAGGAGCTGCTGGACGGGCTGCGGGAGGCCGCCGGCATCGAGAAACCGGTGGAGCTGGACGACCTGATGCAGTTCAGCGAACTATTCGAGTCGCGCGGACAGGACCCCTCCGAGGTGGAGGCCATCTGGGCAGCTCTCCCGCCAGGCCCTCTGGAGGCCCTGCGAGCAGCTGGTGGAGATGCGCCGCAAGGAGGGCAGCCAGCTGGAGGAGGACCTCCGCGAGCGGGCCGGCCACATCGACCGGAAGCTGGAGAATATCCGCGCGCTCACCGAAGGGCGCGCCGAGGAGGAGCGCCGCAAGCTCACCGAGCGCATCAAGAGCCTGGTCAGCGACGACAGTCTTGATCCCGAGCGCCTGGAGATGGAAGTGGCCATCCTGGCCGACAAGATGGACATCACCGAGGAGATCGTGCGCATGCAGTCGCACCTGAAGTTTTTCCGGGAGGCCCTTGGCCAGAAGGAGGCCGTGGGACGGCGACTCAATTTCCTGAGCCAGGAGATGAACCGCGAAATCAACACTATCGGCTCGAAGGCCAACAGCTCCGAGATCTCACGCCATGTGGTGCGTGCCAAGGAGAGCCTGGAACAGATAAGAGAACAGGTGCAGAACGTTGAGTGAGCAGCCCAAGGGAAAGGTGATCATTGTGGTGGCCCCCAGCGGCTCCGGGAAGACCACCATCGCGCGCATGCTGCTGGAGGAGATGGACAAGGTTCGCTTCTCCGTATCGGCCACGACGCGGCCGGCGCGCCCGGGCGAAAAGCACGGGGTGGATTATTTTTTCCTCTCGGAGGAGGAATTCGACCGAAAAATCAACGACGGGGGCTTCCTGGAGTGGGAATATTACAACGGAAAGCGTTACGGAACCCTGCGCTCGGAAGTTGATAAACTTATGGAAATGGGGTATTTTCCCCTGCTTGACATTGAAGTGAAAGGCGCCCTCAACGTCAAGCGGATGTACGGCAGCCAGAGCCTGGCCGTTTTCATCCAGCCACCCTCCCTGGAGGAACTGGAACGGCGCCTGGCAGGACGCGGAACGGAGGACGAGCAGACCCTTGCCTCGCGTCTCAAGTTGGCCAGGAAGGAGATGCAGTACGCCGACCGTTTCGACCATACGGTGGTAAACGACGAGCTGGAGGAGGCCTTCCAGCAGGTCAAACAGATTGTAGAACTTTTTATAGCAGACAAACCCTGAGCCATGGCTATTAAGACACTAGACGTTGAAAAACTCAACAAGGACACAGGCAACCAGTACGAGCTGATCGCCATCATGTCCAAACGCAGCCGCCAGATTGCAGCCCAGGAAAAGCTGCAGCTGGACGAGAAGCTGAAGTATTTCGAAGGTTTCGAAGACGAGGACGAATTCTCCTTCAACGAAGAGCAGGAAAACATTTCCAAGGAGTTCGAAAAGCTTCCCCACGCCACACAGCGCGCCGTGGAAGAGATGCGGCAGGGTGAGATCTACTTCCGCTACCCGCAGGACGAAGAATAACCTCTCCCACCTGATATGCTTTCCGGCAGGCGGATCATACTCGGCGTGACCGGGGGAATTGCAGCCTACAAGGCTGCTTTTCTTTTACGTGCCCTGCAGCAGGAGGGCGCCGAAGTGCGGGTGACCATGACCCGCGCCGCCACCCGCTTCGTGGGCGCCGAGACCTTCGCCACTCTTTCCGGCAGTCCCGTGGGCGTCGACATTTTCCCCGACGATTCTGATCCCGATTCGTGGACCCGCCACATCGCATGGGGCGAATGGGCCGACCTCTTTCTCATTGCCCCCTGCACGGCCAACACCATGGCCAAGATTGCCGGCGGACAGGCCGACAACATGCTCGCCTCCACCCTGCTTGCGGCCCGCTGCCCCGTGCTGCTCTGTCCCACCATGGACGGGGAGATGTACCGGGCGCCCGCCACCCGGCGCAACTTGCAGACGCTCCGAACTACGGCTACCATATTCTGCAGCCCGAAAGCGGCTACCTGGCCAGCGGACTGGAGGGAAGGGGTCGCCTGCCGGAAACCGACGCCATCCTGGCACGCTGCCGCGAGATCCTGGAGGCCGCGGGCGCCGCCGGGGCGGACCGGGAGGAGCTGGAAGAGCGGCCCCTGGACGGAAAAAAGGTGCTGGTCACCGCCGGACCCACCCGGGAATTTATAGATGCCGTGCGCTTTATCTCCAATCCCAGCTCCGGGCGCATGGGCTTCGCCATGGCGGAGGCGGCCCGCGACCTGGGCGCCGAAGTCACCCTGCTGCACGGTCCCGTGAGCCTGGACCCTCCCGTCGGCGTGTCCACCCGAACCTTCACCAGCGCGGCGGAGCTTTTCGAAGAGGTGAAAGAGCACGCCGGACACGACGTGGTGATCATGGCCGCGGCGGTATCCGATTTCAGCCCGGCCAGCCCGGAGGAGGGAAAGATCAAGAAAGACAAGGCCTCCCCCTCTCTGGAGCTGCTCCCCACGGATGACGTGCTGGCCTGGCTGGGCGAAAACCGGCTGGAGGGACAGACCCTTATCGGCTTCGCGATGGAGACCGAAAAGCTGGTGGAGAACGCCTCCGTGAAGCTCAGAAAAAAGAAGGCCGACTACATCGTGGGCAACGCCCTCAACGAGGAGGGAGCGGGATTCGGCTCGGAAACCAACCGCGTGGTTTTGCTCAGCGGAAAAGAAGAGCGGGCCTTTGAGGGCACCAAAAAAGAGGTGGCCCACAGGGTGCTGAAGCACATTTTCGGGAGAAACGGGGACTGACGCGGTTCTTCTGCCGTCTTACCCCCCCTGACCGTACGGAACACACGTCCGCCTATACATCCACCCTGCGGTGGGAGGCCGAACCACGTGATTGCCCCCTCTTGAAAGCCAGCGAAAAGTACCCCTGTCCCTCCGACTCCTCCAGCTTCATCTCCCCTTCAAGCTGCTCCGCCAGCTTGCGTACCAGGGTCATTGCAAGAGCCTCCTCCCCGTCCCGGGGACCGACCGGCTTGCCACCCCCCGCGGCCCTGACCTCCATGTGCATCGTGTCCTCTTCGCTGTAGATGCAAATTCCCATCCTGCCATCCCGGTCACCCGCAAAGAGGGTGTGGTGGTAGTGGTTGATCAGCTCGTTGAGGAGCATGGCGCAGGGAATGGCCTGGTTGATGTTCAGGTCGATGTCCTCCACGTCCAGCTCAATCTCCACTTCGGCGGGGAGGATCGCATCTCGCGGTTGAGGGCCACCAACCTGTCAAAATAACCGGAGAGGGGCAGCCTGGTGTAGTCCTCCGCCCGGTAGAGCATCTCGTGCACCAGCGCGATGGTCTTGATACGCTTGAGGCTGTTGCTGAGCACCTCCGCCACGCGCGGGTCCTCCTCGTCAAATACCTGCACCTCCAGGAGGGCCGAGATAACCGCCAGGTTGTTTTTAACGCGGTGGTGGACCTCTTCGAGCAGCATCTGCTTTTCCCGGAGAGAGTTACGCAGGCGCGCTTCAGTTCTGCTTGCGCTCGCTCACATCACGCACGATGCCCTGCACGTACTCCTCGTCGTGGAAAGTGATGGTGTTCAGGCTCACCTCGGTCGAGACCACCTGGCCGCCGGCGGTCCGATGTTCCCACGAAAAGGTGGTCTGACCGGTCCTGTCCGCCTCGGAAATGTAGTCACGCGCCCGTTCCTCGGAAGTTTTCCCGTCCGGCTGCCGGTGGGGAGAGAAATCCGCCGGCGTGGCCCCCAGAATCTCCTCGCGTGGACAGCCGAAGAGCTTCTCCGCCTGGCAGTTGCAGTCCACGAAAACTCCCTCCTGCAGGATCAGAATGGAGTCGTTAGCCGACTCGAAAAAGTTTCTGGTAACGGTGCTCCAGGTGCTTCTGCCTGCTGAGGTCCTCGATCTGCGACATCACCGAAACGAGTCCGCCCTCCCCGTCCCGCAGGGCCGAGGTGTGCAGGCGTATGGGAATTTCCGCTCCACCGGTATGGTAGAGACGCAGCGTCTGCTGGTGGCGGTCCAGATGCCCGCTGACCATGGCCCGGAGGGTTTGGCGCACCTTGCCCTCGTCCTCTTCCGGGAGCAGGCCAAGCTCGAAAGGCGAGCGCCCCAGCACCTCCTTCCTGGACAGGCCGGAAATTTCTTCGGCCTGCGGAGACCACTCGGTGATCTTCATCTCGCGGTCCAGGCTTACCAGCGCCAGGGGCGAATTGCGCACGTGGTGGCTGAGCTCCTCGTAGGCGAGGCGCGCCCGGCGCTCCGCCTCCACTGATTCGTTCACGTCGACCAGGGAGACCAGTCGGGCATCGTGTCCCTCGTAGGCATAACGCTGGGAAGTGACCTTTACGTAGAACACCTCCCCGTCGGAAGCCTTGTGGCGGTGTACGCCCGACTCGTTAATGCCCTGCGGATCTACCTTTCGAAGCGCCTCACGAAACCCGGGCAGATCCTCTTCCGGCCGGATCTGGTCAATGGCAAGTTCGGTCGCCTCCTTGGCTGAATAGCCGTAGCGCTCCGCGAAGGCGCGGTTTACCCGCAGGATGCGGCGCGTATCCCAATCGTAGATGAGCATCGGATTGGGATTGGAATCGAATAACAGTTGGTCCATCAGGTTTGGAGCTTCGGGGCCGTACTATCTGAAAGGCGGCCCGATATGTTTTGCGCCGGCCGCCCAAACGCAGCGTGAAATAAGCTGTAAATTGCCTGTTCCAGGAGAGGAGGACAGGGCTAAATATAAGATATTTTACACTTTTTTTCATTTTCCGGCCCTGAAAAAGAGAGGAGAATGGGCAGAAACAGGTGCTACCAATCCCACTGGTAGGTGCGGTGGGTCTTGTGGTGGTGGCAGCCGAGCGCTTCGAGACTGCGCTGCATCAGCCAGTTTTTTTCGCTTACCCAGCCACCTTCCAGGTAGTCCAGCGTGGGTGCGGCCCGGTGGGTATATTCGATGCCCCGCGTAAAGGTGAGGGCTTCCAGTCCCATCTTGCGGAATTTGGGTCGGGTCCCGTAAACCAGGGTACGAAGACGTGTGCATCGGCGCTTGAACCAGAGCAGCTTGGGGTAGTGCCACCAGCGGAGTCTCCCCCCGGTCTCTTTGGAGATCTCATTGAGGTCGGGAACGCAGACGATAAAGGAGGCAGGCTCGCCGTCTACAAAGGCCAGCAGCACGCTCTCGGGAATCATCACCGGTTTCAGTTTACGGACCATGTTGCGAACCGTCTGAGAAGTAAGCTCGGTGAAGGTCTCCTCGCGCTCGCTGATCTCCTGGCTGCTCCAGGCCTCGTTGTAGATCTGGCGCATGTACTCTGCGTCGCGATAGATATTGCGCTTGTCGATGGGGCGAAGCTCCACGCCGGGACGGCTTTCGATACGGTCGGTGATGCGCGCCATGCGCTCTGGAATGGGTTTGTCGAAGGAGCGCTTGTAGCTCCAGTGGTCGTCCAGCTTCACCGCCCCGGTCGCCTCAATGCGCTCCCGGTAGTAGGGCGGGTGGTAGAACATGCCGTAGATGGGCGGCTCGTCGAAATTCTCCACAAGCAGTCCCCAGTAGGTATCGTTCTCTCCGAAATTGATCGGCCCGCACATGGCCCCGTAATCCCTGCGGCGGTGCCAGTCGCGGGCAAAGCCGATCATGGCGTCGGCCAGCTCCTGATCGTCGTACATCTCGATGAAGCCCAGTCCCCCCATCACCGGGTCGTGCACCCGGTCGCGTTCGGGATGGTTCATTACGGCAAAGCGTCCGGCCACCTGCCCGTCCGACCATACCAGGTAGCGCTCGCACTCCCCGCGCTTGTGAAAGGGATTTGACCCGGGATCAAAAATGTTCTCAATTTCAAAGCGGAAGGGCGGACACCACTGCGGATAGTCGCGATAGATGTCGAAGGGCAGCTCGTGGAACAGGTCCACCTGCCCGGCTTCTTCCACTTGTTCGAAACGGAACTTCATCGGATTCCTGGCTGAGGCTTGGAGGGGAGCCGTCCGGCGCATTCGGGACGGATCCCGCACTTCGCGCCCAATATCGAAAAAAAAGCATCTAAACGTAAGCGGTCGTTCCCATTGTTCGTAGATTTACTCTCGCATAACCGCTATTATTGTAGGTTGATGAAACGTCATCTGACAGCCTGTATTGACCGCACACAGAAAAAAACAGCTCCTCGTCCTGCTCCTGTTCCTCTCCTGCGTGGCCAGCGCATGGCTGCTGGCCACCGCGGAGGACGAGCCACCCCGCCGCCTCGACGACCTGGCCCGGGTGGACTCCCTGCTTCAGGCCGACTTCCGCGAGTTCTACATCCGGCCCGGGCAGGTGCAGAGCTGGCAGGTGGAGGTGGACAGCAATTTTGCACGCAGGGTCTACCTGGTCTCCCTTCCCGGCGGCTTTTCCAAGACCCAGCTTCACGCCCGCATACAACGCTCGGTGAACACCTGGGGGATGAGTGCGCCGGCCCGCGTGGTTTTTCCCCAGCGCGACATGGAGATCCAGCTCATCTGGCGCAACACGGTCGTGCGCACGGTACGTCTGCAGACCGACCCGGAGCTGGAGATGAACCGGAACCTGGCCACCATCCTGATTGCCTTCGACTATCCTCCCTCGGAGGAGCTCCAGCAGCGCTTCCGGCAGATGGGCGAGGCGCTCCACCCGGTGATGGCCATCGGGCGGGCGCTGGAGGCCGGCACCATCCGCCAGGAGTGGCAGGGCGGGGGCGGCCTGACCGAACCCATTCTATGGCTTCGCGACGCCGAGGGACGCAGCGTGCCCGGCAGCGGGGGTGGGCTCTCCTTGCTGCAGCAGGTGGAGGGCGCCATGCCCCAGGCGCGCGTGCTCAGTTTCGTCCCGGCAGCCTCCTCCGGGGAAGCCCCAAACCTTTCGCGCTACGCCCTCGACTTCATCCCCGCATCGCAGGCCCGCGTGATACAGGCCGCCATGGGACGCGCCGACTTCATACGGGCCCTCGACGCCTTCGCGGCCGAGGCCCAGGCCGGGGAGCGCCCCCTGCTCCTGGTCCACGCCTCAGGGGAGGCCTTCGACTGGCTGCAGGATCGGCTGCCCGAATACAAGCGAGGGGGACTAACCCTCATACCTCCCCAGCAAGGGCCCTGAATCTATGATGGAAAGCATTGAAAACGGCAACTGGCTCCGCAAGCTCCGCCTCCGGGAGTTCCCGGAACCCGAACTGGTGGAACTGCAGCATCCCGTACTGCTGTGCCACGGCTACGGGGCCATAGCCTCCCTTGTCAAACCCTCCCCGCTCTACGATGTGGCCCTGCTGATGCGCACCCACGGGGTCAAGGCCTTCGCTCCCAACATCGTGCCCTACGCCAAAATTGAGACCCGCGCCCAGCGCTGGGTGCAAGTCATCGAGGACCTGGTGGAACGCACCGGAATGTCGAAGTGGAACGTGGTGGCCCACAGCATGGGGGGGCTGGACATGCGCTACGCCATCAGCAAGCTGGAGGCCCGCCGCCATGTGGCCTCCCTGACCACCGTGAGCACACCTCACCGCGGCACCAGCCTGGCCGAGCTCACCCTTCGCACCCCGGAGGCCATACGCGACAAGCTCGCAGAATTCCTGGACTGGATGGGCGACCAGGTCTACCCCGGCATCAAGAGCGACTCCATCGGCTCGGCCGAGCAGCTCACGCGGGCCTACGTGCGCGAGCGATTCAACCCCGAGGTGCCCGATGTACCGGACATCGCCTACTACTCCTACAGCGCGGGCGTGGGAAAGGGGACGACCGAACCCATCAACATGATCTCGCGCTACCAGAACAATCACATTTTCGAGGAGGAGGGCATCAACGATGGGATGGTGTCGGTGGCCAGCGCCCGATGGGGAAAACATATTTCCACCGGGCGTCTCTCCCACATGGAGCAGATGAACATGCGCATCAAGGATGACCGCCGCATGCTCTTCGACTCTTTTTGGCTTCAAGTCTTAAAAGTCTTAAAGTCTGAAAGTCTGTAAAAGTCTAATAAGTCGGGAAGTCGAAAAGTCTGTAAAGTCTGTAAAGTCCGCCGACTTCTGGACTTTCCGACTTTTCGACTTATTAGACTTTATGACTTAAAAGACTTCGTTGTCTTTGACTTGTTGCAGCAGGTTGTAGGCGGTCATGTCGTACTGTATGGGCGTCAGCGAGGCATAGCCCCTCTCGAGCACGTTGACGTCGATGTCCTCGCCCTCCTCCAGCAGCTCCATGCGGCCGGTGAGCCAGTAGTAGGACCGGTTGTTGGGGTCCACGCGTCCCTCGAATTCCTCCACGTAGCGGCTGTTGGCCTGCCGCGCCCAAAGTATGCCCTTCAGGGGACCCGGAGGTACGTTCAGGTTGAGGGTGATGCCGCGGGGCAGTCCCTGGTTCAGAATATAACGGATCACCTTGCCGGCCGCCTCGCGGGCGCCGGAGAGGTTGGCCTCCTCCCCGTAGTCGGTGCAGCTGACGGCCAGGGAGGGATAGCCCAGGATAGTGCCTTCGGTGGCGGCGCTGACCGTTCCCGAATAGAGAATGTTGATGCCGGCGTTGCTGCCGTGGTTGATGCCGCTGACCACCAGGTCGGGCTTGCGTTGCATGAGCTGGTCGTGGGCCAGCTTCACCGAGTCGGCCGGCGTGCCGGTGACCGCCTGCCCGTGGAAGCGCCCGTCAATCTGGAAGGAGCGCGAGCGCAGGGGCGTACTCACGGTAACGGCGTGTCCCACAGCGCTCTGCTGGCGGTCGGGGGCGATAATCTCCACCTGGCCGTATTGGTCGGCAACCTCGGCCAGGGCCTTGATGCCGGGAGAGAAGATGCCGTCGTCGTTGCAGACCAGGATGACGGGTTCTTGGGGACTGCTCATGTCAGGATCCGTATTGCTCGTTTTCGTTGGGGAAGTCGCCGCTCCTGATGTCGGCGATATAGTGTCGAATGGCCTCATCCATGCGGTCTTCCAGGTCGGCGTAGCGTCTCAGGAAACGGGGCTTGAACTCCTTGTTGAGTCCCAGCATATCGTGGGTGACCAGCACCTGGCCGTCGCACTGCGGACCGGCCCCGATACCGATGGTGGGGATGTCAAGCTCGCGGCTCACCCGGGCGGCCAGCTCGGCCGGGATCTTTTCGAGGACCAGCGAGAAGCAGCCCGCCTGCTCCAGCCGTCGGGCGTCCTCCAGCAGGGCGTCGGCCTCGTCCTGCGCGGTGGCGCGCACCTTGTACGTTCCGAACTGGTAAATACTCTGCGGGGTGAGTCCAAGATGGCCCATCACGGGAATGCCGGCATCCACGATCCTGCCTACGGTCTCAGCCACGGTCCTTCCCCCCTCCAGCTTGACGCCGTGCACGCCGGCCTCCTTCATCATGCGTCCCGCGCTGGTGAGCGCCTCCCTGGCCGTCACCTGGTAGCTCATGAAGGGCAGGTCGGCGATAATCAGGGCGGTATCCACTCCGCGAACCACGCAGGAGGCGTGATAGATCATCTGGTCCAGGGTCATCGGAACGGTGGTCTCGTGCCCGGCCATGACATTGGCCGCGGAGTCGCCCACCAGGATGATCTCGATGCCCGCACGGTCGACGATGCGCGCCATGGTATAGTCGTAGGCCGTAAGCATGGAAATCTTTTCGCCCTTCGCCTTCATGTCCACCACGGTCTGGGTGGTCACCTTGGCGGGACGTTCGCTGCCGGTCTCGGTACTCATAGCTTTTCGCCCTTGGGAACGATGGCCGCGGAGGCTTCCAGTTCGGAGACCACCTCGCCGTCCACGGTGGCCTTGCCTTCCATGGTGACAAAATTGCGGCGCTTGTTCAGCAACCTGACCTCCATGCGGAGCTGGTCGCCGGGCACGACCGACTTGCGGAATTTGGCCTTGTTGATACCGGTAAATACCACCAGGGTCTCCTCGCGGTCGTCTACATGGCTGTACATGAGCATGATGCAGGCGCTCTGCGCCATGGCCTCGACCTGCAGCACGCCCGGCATCATGGGAGCGCCGGGAAAGTGCCCATTGAAAAATTCCTCGTTTACCGTAACGTTCTTGATGGAAAGGATGCGGTCCGTCTCCAGTTCCAGTACGCGATCCACCAGCAGAAAGGGGTACCGGTGGGGAATAATTTTCTTTATCTCTTCAATTTCCAGCTGTTCCATATGCGGGGTTATGTAATCTCGGGATAAAGCTGCAATATAAGAATTATCCGACGCTCCCCACATAGATCCAGGCGATGCCGCCGGTGAGCTTCTCCATGTGGATGTCGATATAGGAATCAGCCCGGCGCATCAGCTCTGCAAAACGTTCGCCTGCCGGGAATTCAGCGCTGGTGCGCGGCAGGTAGGCATAGGCCTCCCGGTTACCGCTTATCCAGCCGCCCACGGCGGGCATGATGTACTGGCTGTAGAGTTCGTAGGGCCACCTGAGCAGTCCGCGGGGCTGGCCGAACTCCAGCACCACCACGCGTCCCCCGGGCCTGACCACGCGTGCCATTTCACGCAGCCCGCGAACGGGGTCATCTACGTTGCGGATGCCGAAGGCGATGCTGGCGATGTGGAAACGATCGTCCTCGTAGGGAAGATCGAGGGCGTCGGCCACCTCGAACGCCACCTCCAGGTTGCGTGAACGCGCTTTTTGGGGGGCCTTCTCGATCATGGCCTCACAGAAATCGGTGCCCAGCACGTAGCCATTGGGACCCACCTTCTCCTTGAATTCGAGGGCCAGGTCGCCGGTGCCGGTGGCGCAGTCTAGTACGGCGTCGCCGGCGCCCGCGCCGCTCAGGCGCACCGCGCGGTCCCGCCAGGCATGGTGGACTCCAAAGGAAAGAATGGAGTTCACCCGGTCGTAATCGTCCGCGATATCGGCGAACATCCGGCGTACCTTTTCACTCATGCGAAGGGTGGCTTTGTGCGGGGATTGCGTTGCTGGAAGCCTGCCAAGATACGTAAAAAATCACGGATCCGAGGGAGAGTTGCTCCGGGTGCCGAAGGCGGCCTCCTTCAGGCGCTCCTCCATGTTCTGCACGCGGTCCGGGGCCACGTCTTCGTGGATGGCGTGGCGGATGATGACCATCCGCAGCACGCGGTCGTTAAGGGTGAGGCCGTCTCCCCGGCACAGTCCCAGCGCTTTCCAGAGCCTTTCGAGCAGGCGGAGCTTGGAGACGAAAAAGAAAAGCAGTCCCAGCGCGAGTCCCGTAAAAGCTCCCTGCCAGGCCAGCAGGCTGAGGGCCACCAAGGATACCAGCATCTGGTAGCCGTCGGAGTTGATCACCCGCAGGGTGCTCCCCAGGTTGCGGATCACGAAGGCGCTTTTGGCGGCGTACCAGATCCCGTGAAAGAGCACAGCCGCTCCCAGGGCGATCCAGGGGTTCACCAGCAGAAGAAGAACCATAAGAAGGGTGATGGAGAGTCCCTCGGTGCTCTGCACCCAGGCCTGGGCCTCGCTGATGAGTTCTTCCAGGCTGCGTATTTCCAGCAGCTCGGGTACATAGTCGCGCAGCTTTTCCGAGGAGGTGAAAAACCACTCGCCGCGGCGCGTCACTATTCCCAGTTTGGTTTCCACAAAGAGCTGGTCGGTACCCCTCGTACGGTGCTTAAACATCATGTCATGCGTTCGGTTCGTTGGTTTGATCGCTGGAGGCGCCCGGGCTTATGCCCGCGCTACGGTAACCACGGCCGTCTGCCTCGCACCCGCCTTCAAAAGGCAGGTCGAGAGGGAGAAAGCAGTGGCCCCCGTGGTAAACACGTCGTCTACCAATAACACCGTCCGGCCCCTCAGCAATTCCGGGCGGCGCACATCGAAGGCCTGTTCCAGGTTGGAGATTCGCTCGGGCAGGGTCATGCCGGTCTGGGAACGCGTATTCCGGGTACGCCTGACCGTTTCCGGGTCCGCCACGGGCAGTGCCCATGTCCGCTGCATCCCCCGGGCGATACGCTCGGCCTGGTTGTAGCCGCGCAGCCGGAGACGCGCCGGGTGCAGGGGTACGGGGAGCAGCAGCAGACGGGAGGGATTGAGACGGCGGAGTACCGAATGAGGCCGGAGACGATGGGCCAGCCGCTCGCCAAACTGGCACGCAACCCCCTCCATACCCCCGTACTTGACCCGGTATAGCAGCTCCTGGAGACTTCCCCCCTTGTCATATTTCCACAAGGCGTAGCGCAGGATCACCCCCTCCGGCAGGAAGTCGCCCACGGTTCCCCGTGCCACGTCCGGATCGGCCTCTTCGAAACGGTCTTCCAGGCAGAAGGGGCAGACGGGCTGCCGGCGGGAAACCGGCTCCCGCCAGCAGCAGACACATATGTCGGGAAAGAGGACCGCCGCGGGTCCACGCAGCCATGTACGGTTCATATCCAACTGATCCCAGGCAGGCCATCTCCTTACGGCAGCGGCATGCAAAAAATTTTTGGCAACGGTATTATTTATTTAGATTTACCCACCGGATCGGCCGGCATCGGGCACGCCGGCTCCCGCGCTCCATACCGCTAACCCACTGAGATGCCTATCATGCCGTCCCTAGGAAACGATCTTGCGCTCATCCGAAAACATCGCGGGCTGAGCCTGGAGGACGTGCGCAACGCCACAAAAATTCCTCCCCATATCCTCTCCTCCATCGAGGACGACTCGCTGTTCGGCGATATGGAGGAGCACAAGACCTACCTGCGCAGTTACGTGCGCAGTTACGCCAAGGCCCTCCGGATCGACGAAGAGACCATCTTGGAAGCCCTCGACCGCCAGGAGGAGGGACGCTACGAGGGTCTGCTGCAGAAAAAGGAAAAGTCGATCAAGGGTCCCCGATTCCAGCTCGACGAGGAGGACGCCGGGGAGCATGCGGAAGAGGCTGGCGACTCGACTGAGGTGGAGCGGAAGGCGCAGGATGAACAACAGCAGGCAGACGGAGAAGACGAGACGGCGGACGAGGAGGCGGACAGGCGCGGAGATATGGTTCATGACCACGCGCCGAAAAGGCACCGGAAGGCCTCCCCACTCCCAGAGACGTCCTCCCGCACGGCCCCGGCCGCCGGTGAAAAAGAGAATAAGAATGAGGATACAAGCGAAGGCGAGGCCACGGGCGCCGAATCCCCAAGCCGCGTACCTCCCCCGCCCGATGTGACGTCGGTGGACTGGGCCGATATGGGTAAGAAATTCACGCCCCTTCAATCTCGTCCCCGCCTCTGGATCGGCCTGATCATCGCCGCCGTGATCCTGGCAGCCGCGGCGGCCTGGTACATCTGGGGAGCGGGAGGCAATGCCGGCGGAGAGGAGCAGGACAACGGCGGACAGCAGCCCACCTCCGAACAGCAGGCCGCCCTCACCCCCGACTCCCTGCAGCTCGACCTGAGCCAGGAGCCCGCCGGTGCGGCCGGCGATCCGGGCGAGGGCTCCCTGGGGTCGCTGGAGCAGGAGGCCGAGTCGCTGCCGGACACCCTGGTGCTGGCCATCTATGCGGCCTACGGACAACTGGAGCCGGTGCGGGTCTACTCCGACGTGATGAACGCCACCAACCCCTACTGGATCGAGCAGGGGGAGGCTTTCACCTTTGCTTTCGTCGAAGAAATCTACATACGCGGGCAGTTCAGCCAGATGGAGCTGCTGATGAACGGTCACCCCATACCCGATTTCCGCAACGCTTTTTACAATTCCGACACCGGCATGCTGGAGATACACAGAGACTGGTTCGGACAGGACCCCATCTGGCTCCAGCCCCCGCCCGATTCCCTGGAGATGGATGCCCCTCCCCCCGACACCATCCGTGAACGCCCAACCTTCAACTAGGCAGCAGCATGACCCGTGAAGAAGCCCGGGAGCGCGTGGAGGAACTGCGCGAGCTCCTGCAGCGCGCCAACCAGGCCTATTACCAGGACGCGCAGCCATTCATTTCCGACCGAGAATTTGACGAGCGTCTCCGAGAGCTGAAGGAACTTGAGGAGGCCTGGGACCTGGGGCATCCCGACTCGCCCACCCGCCGCGTGGGCGGGGAACCCTCCAGCGAGTTCGAGACGGTCACCCATCCCGTGCCCATGCTCAGTCTCGATAATACCTACAACGAGGAGGAGCTGAACGATTTCGACCGGCGGGTGCGCGACCGGCTGGGCCACGGCGACTTCACCTACCTGGCGGAGCTCAAGTTCGACGGGGCCTCCATCCGCCTTCGTTACGAGGACGGAGAGCTTGCCCTGGGCGCCACCCGCGGCGACGGGGAACGGGGCGACGACATCACCCGCAACCTGCGTACGGTGGGCGATATCCCCCTGCGCCTGGAGGGCAGCCCGCCCCCGGTGGTGGAAGTGCGCGGGGAGGCCTACATGGAAAAAGAGGCCTTCGCACGCTTGAACGCACACCGTGAGGAGGAGGGACACGAGCCTTTCGCCAATCCCCGCAACTCCACGGCGGGCACCCTCAAGATGCAGGACCCCCGCGAGGTGGCGCGCCGCCCCATACGCTTTTTCGCCTTCGACCTGATCGTCGAAGAGCCCGGACCGGAGCTCACCCAGCGCCGCAAGCTGGAAATGCTCAGGGAAATGGGACTGCCGGCCTGCGGGGAATACCGCGAATGCGACGCAATTGAGCAGGTGCACGAGCAGATCGGCCGCTGGCGCGAGGTACGCCACGAGTTCCCCTTCGAGACTGACGGCGCCGTGGTGAAGGTGAACGAGGAGCGCTATCGCGAGCCGCTGGGACGTACCTCCAAGTCGCCGCGATGGGCCATCGCCTACAAATTCGAGGCCGAGCAAGCGGATACCACACTGCGCTCCATCACCCTGCAGGTGGGACGCCTGGGCAAGATTACCCCGGTGGCGGAACTGGAACCGGTGGAGCTGGCCGGCACCGTGGTTCGGCGGGCTTCCCTCCACAACGAGGACGAGATTCACCGCAAGGACATTCGATCCGGCGACCGCGTGACCGTGGAGAAGGCGGGCGACATCATACCGCAGGTGCTGGGCGTAGTCGACCCTGGCCGGGAGGACCGCGGGGCCCGTTTCGAGATGCCCGCCGACTGCCCGGAGTGCGGGGAGGAGCTGGTAAAACCGGAAGGGGAAGTGGCCTGGCGCTGCGTTAACGGGGAGTGTCCCCCGCAGATCCGCCACCGCATCGAGCACTTCGCCTCCCGCGACGCCATGGACATCGAGGGACTGGGCGAGGCGGTGGTGGACCAGCTCGTGAGCGAGGGCCTGGTGCGCACCTACGCCGACCTCTACGAGCTGCGCGCCGAACAGCTGGTCCCCCTGGAGCGCATGGCCGAGACCAGCGCCCGGAACCTGATCGACGCCATCGAGGCGAGCAAGGGGCGTAACCTGGACCGCCTCATCTACGCACTGGGCATCCGCTTCGTGGGCCGCACGGTGGCCCGCGACCTGGCCCGCGCCCTGGGCGGCATGGATGCGCTTATGAAGGCCGGAGAGGAGCGCCTGAGCGACATCGACGCGGTGGGACCCAAAATCGCAGCATCGGTGGTCACCTTCTTCTCGCAGGAGAAAAACCGGCGCATGGTGGAGACCCTCCGCGCGCACGGACTTACCTTCGAAATGGAGCGCCGCGAGGACGCAACCGACAGGCTGGAGGGCGCCAAATTCGTGCTCACCGGCTCCCTGCCCCATCTCACCCGCAAGGAGGCAACCCGGCTGATTGAGGACCACGGGGGCACCACCGTCTCTTCGGTCAGCGGCAATGCCGATTACCTGCTGGCCGGAAAATCCCCGGGCAGCAAGTACGGGAAGGCGCAGGAGCTGGACATTCCCGTCCTCGACGAGAGGGCCTTCTTCGAACTCCTTGGACAGGAACCCCCGGGGGACTGAACTTCCTTCCGGCATGGCCAGGGCGCATGCGTTTGTGTATGAAGCCGGAGCTTGGTATCATTTTCCCATGCAAGGGCGCGAATGGGCATGCTGAGGCCGTACGGCCGCTCCCGCGCCACCATCAACACTTTCTGCAGTAATTTTTTATGGGACTACTCGAAAAATTGGGTCTCGGCCAGAAAAAACGGCACGGGGCGCCCGTCATCGGGGAAAAGAAGAAGCAGCGCGAGGAGAGTTCCTCTCTGCGCTACAACAACTACGTCCGCGCTCTTATCCTGCTAGGTTTCCTGGTACTTCTGGTGGTCTCCATCCCCCAGAGCTCCTTCCGCGACTCCACCAATTACGCCATCGGCGAACCATGGCGTGGGGAAGACCTGACAGCCCCCTTCGATTTTGCCATCAACAAAACCCAACAGGAGATCGAGCAGGAGCGCCAGGCCATACGCCAGAGTACCCCGCCCATCTTCCACCGCAACACCGGGGCCGCCTCCGACCTTCAAAGCCGGATCGACTCGGTGTTCCGGCGCATGGAGCCGGTATTGGAACGCTACCACACCTGGCGCGAGACGGACCGCCAGCAAGACAGCCTGCAATTCGTGCAGGCCCGCGATGCCTCCGGGCTGGGCCTTTCGGACTCCTCCTGGCGTCCCCTGCTTGAGAACTACCACCGGGTGGTCTCCCCCGATCTCACCCCCAACACCCGCTCCGCCCCGGCCGACGCCTTCATCGGCAATGAACTTCGCCAGCGCATGCAGAGCCTGATGGACGAGCTGCTGGAGGACGGCGTGATAAACATCGCCAAGAGCGAGATTTCCACCAACGAGATCACCGTGCGCAACCTGCAGGACCGTACCGAACGCACTCTCAACCTGGGCAACGTCCGCGACCTGCAGGAGGCGCGCAGCTACGCCGGCGACCGCTTCTCACGCTTCTATTACGAGGACATCGCCCGTGCCGCCAACGATATCTTCGCCCGGGTGCTGCAGCCCAACCTGGTCTACAATACCGAGGAGACCAACACGCGGATCGAAGAGGCCATCGCCAACATTTCAACCACCCGCGGGGCGGTGACCGAGGGCGAGGTAATCATACGGCGCGGGGACATCATCACCCAGGAGCGCTACAGCAGGTTGCAAAGCCTTGCTGAGGCGCGTTCACGCACCGCCACCACCATGGAGCGCTGGCTGCGCTACGGCGGGGAGATCCTGGCAGTGGTAGCCATCATTACCATCTTTTTCTTCTACCTCTACCTCTACCGACGAAGCATTTTCGAGGACAACTCCATGCTGCTGCTGGTTACCATCGCTATGGGACTCATCTGCGTGGGAAGTTCCATAGCCTACAGCATCGAGGGCATCTCGGCCTACATCGTGCCGGTGGCTGTGGCCCCCATCATCCTTACCATCATCTTCGATTCGCGGGTGGGACTGATTTCCACCATTACCCTGGCCCTGCTGACCGGACTGATCAACGGCAACAACTTCGAGTACGTGACCGCCACCACCGTGGCCTGCAGCCTGGGGCTTTTCTCGGTGCGCGACATCAAGAAGCGCTCGCAGTTCTTCTTCACTACCCCCGGCATCGTCTTCGCCAGCTACACCCTGGTCATCCTCAGCTTCAGCATGACCTCCTTCCAGGGCTGGGACGCCTTGCTGGACATCCTCTTCTATGTGGGTATCAACGCCATCTTCATCCTCTTTACGTATCCCCTGATCCTGCTCTTCGAGAAGGCTTTCAAGGTGACGACCGACTTCACGCTGCTTGAGCTCAGCGACACCAATCTGCCGATGCTCAAGGAGCTGATGACCCGCGCACCCGGCACCTTCCACCACAGCCTGCAGGTCTCCAACATGGCCGAAGCCGCGGCTGGGTCCATAGGCGCCAACGGGCTGCTCTGCCGCGTGGGCGCGCTCTACCACGACATCGGCAAGATGGAAAACCCCGGCTATTACTCCGAAAACCAGGTGGGCACCAACGAGCACGACAAGCTCAAACCACGCATGAGCGCCCTGGTCATCAAGGCGCACGTCAGCAACGGCGTAAAAATGGCGCGCGAACACGGGCTGCCCGAAGTGATCATCGACTTCATCAAGACCCACCACGGAACCTCCCTCATCAAGTATTTCTACGACAAGGGCAAAAAGAACGCCGACCAGGAGAAGGACGAAATACGCGAAGAGGACTTCCGCTACGACGGTCCCCTCCCCCGCACCAAGGAGACCGGCATCCTGCTGCTGGCCGACGGCATCGAGGCGGCCTCCCGCGCCATGAAGGATCCCAATTACCAGAAGCTGGAAAGCCTGATCTCGAAGATGATAGACGAGCGGGTCTACGAGGGACAGCTCAGCATGACCCCCCTCACCTTCCAGGACCTGCGAAACATCAGGGAGACCTTCCTGAACATCCTGATGGGCATCTACCACAGCCGCGTGGAGTATCCCGACGACAAGAAGGAGGAGAAAGAGCAGAAAGACGGAAGCGGACGCATACGGGGACGCAAGGAGGGCCCGGCCGTTGAGAAAGCGCCCCTGGGCGAGGAAACACAGCAGGACGGGGAGGGTCCCCAGGTAAACGAATACTACAACTCCTGATCCAGCATGCACTTTGACCGGGAACTGGATCGCTATCTGCAGTTTGTAAGGCTTGAAAAAGGGCTGAGCGACCATTCGGTCAACGCCTACGAAAACGACCTGCGCCGATACCTGCGCTTCGTGGCACAGGACCTGCGCATACGCGACCTGGGCGGCATCACCCTCCAGCACATCGAGGAATACCTGGAAGAGCTCTCCGCCATGGACCTGTCGGCCAGCACCATCGCCCGCAATGTCTCCAGCATCCGCAGTTTTCACGAATTCGCCGCGGTGGAGTCGCTAGCCCCCGCCAATCCCGCCGAGATGGTGGACCTGCCCAAGAAGGCGCGCAATCTCCCCGAAGTGCTCAATCCCACCGAAATCGAGCGCATGCTGGAGGTGCCCGACCGGGAAAGCGACGCCGGGGTTCGCGACGCCGCCATCATGGAGACCCTCTACGCCACCGGCATGCGGGTGAGTGAGCTTACAGGACTGCAGACCGACAACCTCTACTTTGAGATCGGATTCATCCGCGTCATTGGCAAGGGCAACAAGGAGCGGCTGGTACCCGTGGGGGAGATCGCCCAAGGCGCCCTGGAACGCTACATGGAGGGCCCGCGTCCGCGTTTCATGAGCGATAAAAATCCCGCCAAAGCCAAAAACCGGGTCTTCCTCAACCAGCGCGGCGGTCCCCTGACGCGCATGAGCGTCTGGAATATCGTCAACGACGCAGCCGAACGCGCCGGCATCAAAAAAAACGTCTATCCCCACATCTTCCGCCATTCCTTTGCAACCCACCTGCTGGAGGGGGGCGCCGACCTGCGCGCCGTGCAGGAGATGCTGGGCCATGCCTCCATCATCACCACGGAAATCTACACCCACGTTGACCGCACGCTGCTGCACCAGGTGCACAAGGAATTTCATCCCAGGTCCTGAGCGGCGGCATGCCCCGGGACGACTAACGCCGCTACGCCTTTTTTTCTATATTCCACAGCGCACGAACCTCGCAACAACGGTCCAACCCCCATGAAATCATTCTTCCGCTCCGCCATCGCCCTGCTGCTTCTGCTTACCCTGGCCGTGGAGACCGTCCAGAGCCAGGTGGGATGGACCAAGTCCTATGAGCGCGCGGCTGTGGTCACCGCCGAGCGGCACGCCTCCGAAATCGGCCGTGAGATTCTGCGCAGCGGGGGCAACGCCGTCGACGCCGCCGTGGCCGTGCAGTTTGCGCTGGCGGTCACCCTCCCCCGGGCCGGCAACATCGGGGGGGGCGGCTTCATGGTCATTCACCTGGCCGACGGCACCGATACGGCCCTGGACTACCGCGAGAAGGCGCCCTTGGGTGCCGGACCTGACATGTACCTGCGCGACGGGGAGTACATACCCGAACTGAGCAGGGAAGGCGCCCTGGCGGTGGGTGTGCCCGGAGTGGTGGACGGCATGGTGCGCGCCCTGCAGCGCCACGGCCGTCTGCCGCTGGAAATGGTGATGGCTCCCGCCGTCAAACTGGCGCGCGAAGGCTACCGCCTCTCCCTCACCCAGGCCGAGGATCTTAACAACCACGCCGACGCCTTCCGCAACTACGCCGCCAGCGAGGAGTATTTCACCCGTTCCGACGGGCGCCCCTGGCGGGAAGGCGACCTCTTTGTGCAGGAAGACCTGGCTCGTACCCTGGAGCGCATTGCGCGGCAGGGACGCGAGGGCTTCTACGCCGGGGAGACGGCCGAAATGATCGTCCGCGAGATGGAAAAACAGGAGGGGCTCATCACCCGCCGCGATCTTCGGGAGTACCGAAGTGTATGGCGGGAGCCGGTGACGGCCGAATGGAACGGCTACCGGCTGCACGTGATGCCGCCCCCCAGCAGCGGCAGCATCGCCATCGCCCAGATCCTCACCATGCTGGAACCCTACGACCTGCAGGATATGGGCTTTAATTCCGCCCGCTACGTGCACCTGCTTACCGAGACCATGAGGCGCGCCTTTGCCGACCGTTCCTACTTCCTGGGCGACCCGGACTACGTGGACATCCCCCGGCAGGAACTGCTCAGCGAGGAGTACAACCGCGGGCGCATGGCCTCCTACGACCCCGACGCGGCCACCTCAAGCAATGAGATCGGCCACGGGGAGGTAGCCGGCTTTGAAGAGTCGCGGGAAACCACCCACTTTTCGGTGGTGGACAGCGCGGGCAACGCCGTGGGCGTCACCACCACCCTCAACGGCTCCTTCGGGAGCCACGTGTCGGTAGGCGGGGCCGGCTTCGCCCTCAACAACGAAATGGACGACTTCACCGCCAAGCCGGGCGAACCCAACATGTTCGGGCTCATCCAGGGCGAGGCCAACGCCGTGGAGCCGGGCAAGCGCATGCTCAGCAGCATGTCGCCCACCGTGGTGACCCGCGGCGGGCAGGTGCGCGCCGTGCTCGGCGCCGCCGGAGGCCCGCGCATCATCACGGCAACACTGCAGAGTTTCCTGAACATGGCGGTCTTCGGCATGAACGCCCAGGAAGCCATCTCGGCGCCCCGTTTTCACCATCAGTGGCTGCCTGACAACCTCTACTACGAAGAATACGGGCTCAGCCCCGACACCCGGGAGATCCTGCTGGGTATGGGACACAACCTGCAGGCTACCGGCGGGGTGGGACGCGGACATATTATCTGGGTGGACGGGGAGGGACGCCGACACGGGGCCGCCGACCCGCGGGGTGACGGCTACACTATGGGTTATTAAAGTCTTTAAAGTCGGAAAGTCTTAAAGTCGGGAAGTCGGAAAGTCATAAAGTCTGGATGTTATGAGTGATAGTGAAGGTGCCATACAGTCAATTGAATGGAGAGAGGACCATCTCCGCATTATCGACCAGACCTACCTCCCCAAGCGCGAGGTCTACAGTGACATCAGGGACGTGGGCAGAGTCTGGGAGTCCATCAAAAAACTGCGCGTGCGCGGCGCCCCCGCCATCGGCATCGCCGCCGCCTACGGACTCTACATGGGCATCAGGGAACTGCCGGAGAGCTCCTTTGAGAGCTTCTGGGTGGAGGTGGAGCGCGTGGCCGAGTACCTGGTGAGCGCGCGTCCCACGGCCGTGAACCTCAAATGGGCCGTCGACCGCATCAAGACCACCATACTGGCGCACAAGGACAAACCCATTCCCGAAATCAAGGAGATCGTCCTGAAGACCGCCAAGACCATCCACGCCGAAGACAAGCGCACCTGCAAAACCATTGGCGAGGAGGGCGCCGTTCTGGTGGAGAAAGGCGCGAAGATCCTCACCCACTGCAACACCGGCAGCCTGGCCACCGGACAGTACGGCACGGCCCTTTCGGTCATTTTCCATGCCCATGAGGAGGGCAAGGAGATCCAGGTCTGGGTGGACGAGACGCGTCCCCTCATGCAGGGTTCCCGTCTGACAGCCTGGGAACTGATGAACGCGGAGATCCCCATGAAGATCATCACCGATTCCGCCGCGGGCTCCCTCATGCGCCGGGGCGAAGTGGACCTGGTGGTGGTGGGCACTGACCGGGTGGCCGCCAACGGCGATACCGCCAACAAGATCGGCACCTATCCCCTGGCGGTGCTGGCCAAGGAGAACGGTATTCCCTTCTACGTGGCCGTGCCGCTTTCGACCATCGACATGGAACTGGCCACCGGCGACGACATACCCATCGAGGAGCGCGAGGACGAGGAGATCACCACCTTCAGCGGCAGCCGCGTGGCGCCCGACAAGGCCGAAACCTACAACCCCGCCTTCGATGTGACGCCGCACCGCTACATCACGGGCTTCATCACCGAAAAAGGCATCGTCAAGCCCCCCTTCGACGATAACCTTAAAAAAGTCTTCAAGTCTTAAAGTCTAATAAGTCGGGAAGTCATAAAGTCTGAAAGTCCACCGACTTCTCGACTTTTCGACTTTTCGACTTTTCGACTTTAAAGACCTTGGGTGACTTTCAGTCACCCAAACAAATGCCTACATCGCGCGCCGTCTGCACAATGTCGCTGTCCAGTTGGACCTGCTTCATCTTGCCGGCCACGCTGTCGATGGGGATGCGGGCCATCTTGTTGTCCCTCAGCGTCACCAGCTTGTTGTAGTCCCCATCCTGCACGCAGCGCACCGCCGCGGCGCCGAATCGCAGGGAGATCAGCCGGTCATAGGTGGTGGGCGATCCTCCGCGCTGCAGGTGTCCCAGCACCACCGAGCGCGACTCCTGTCCCGTGCGCTCGGTCAGCTCCGCCGCCACCTCCCCGCCGATGCCCCCCAGGCGTACCTGCTGGCCGGCGGACTTGCCCTTGGTGACCAGCTCGCCTCCCTCCGGCTTGGCCCCCTCGGCGACTACCACCATGGTGTACTCCTTCCCCTTGGAGCGGCGCTCCTCGATCTTCTCGACGATGGGTTCGTAGCGGAAGGGGATCTCCGGCAGCAGGATCACGTCAGCCGTGGAGGCCAGTCCCGAGTAGAGGGCGATCCAGCCGGCGTAGCGCCCCATCACCTCCACCACCATGATGCGCTGGTGGGACTCGGCGGTAGTGGTGATGCGGTCGATGGCTTCCGTGGCGATGCTGCGCGCGGTGTCGAATCCCAGGCTGACGTCGCATCCCCAGATGTCGTTGTCGATGGTCTTGGGCACTCCCACGATGTTCAGACCTTTCTGCACCAGCTGGTGGGCGATGTGCATGGAGCCGTCCCCGCCGATGGCGATGAGAGCGTCGATGCCGTGATCCTGGAAGGTCTCCACCAGCCGGTCGGAGACGTCCCGGGTACCCTCCGTGCCGTCCTCGCGGCGGTAGGGCATGTCGAAGGGGTTGCCCCGGTTGGCGGTACCCAGGATGGTGCCTCCCTGCATGGTGATGCCGCGCACGGACTGCTCGTCCAGCTGCACGAAGGGTTCGTCGGTGTAGATGGAGCCGTAGCCGTTGCGGATGCCGCAGACCTCCCAGCCGCGCTTGAGGGCGGCCAGGGTGGCGGCGCGAATGGCGGCATTCAGGCCGGGGGCGTCCCCCCCTCCCGTATTGATGGCGATGCGCATGTCAGGCCTCCTCCAGCTCTTCGCCCTGCATGCGGAAAACCTCTTCGGCCTCCTCGATTCCAAGTCCCCTCCGCAGCAGCACCGGCGACTCCCCGGTCAGGTCCACGATGGTGGTTTCCCGGGTGGGCAGCTCCTGCTGGTTGTCGATGATGACATCGACCAGCTTCTCGAATTCCCTGAGGAAGGGCTCCCGCTCAAAATCCGGGAGGTCTTCGTCGCCCAGTCCCTCTTTCTTGGCCGTGATGGCCAACATGGGCCGACCCGTCTCGCGCACCAGTCCCTCGCAGATGGGGTACTCAGGCACGCGGATGCCCACCGTCTTCTTCCTGGGATGCACCAGCAGTTTGGGCACCTCCTTGGTGGCGGGCAGGATAAAGGTAAAGGGACCCGGGATAAGGCGTTTTATCAGCTTGAAGTTGCGGTCCGAGACATGCGCAAAGGTGGCCACATTCGACATCGACGCGCAGAGGATGGAGAGGTGGTCGTCATCCCCCATCTGTCGGATCCTGCGTATGCGCTCGATGCCCTTTTTGTTCTTGTAGTCACATCCCAGGGCGTACCGGCTGTCGGTGGGAAAGAGCAGCACCGCCCCGTTGCGGATCTGGTCGGAGAGTTCAAAAAGTCGTTTTACGTGGGGATTTTCGGGGTTCAGCTTGACTCGTTCGGCCATAAAGAGCTCCTTGTTTGTGTGGGGTTGAAATTCACGCTGGAAGGCTTCACTATCGTCGTACGGGTAAAAGAGAGGAATGATCCCGACCGAATCGTTGTGTAGATAACAGCATGCGAAAGAGGGGGAGAAGAGACATGGATCATACGTTTGAATTCACGGCTACCTTCCGTTAATTAATAACCCACATTCGCCAAGCATAGTCAAGACGCAACCAACCGAAACGACAAAAGTTACCGCTATGGACACCTCCGTTGAAGCCTACTGGCTGGGTCACTCGGCCTTCCAGTTCGTCAGTTCCCAGGGACACAAAATCCTGGTGGATCCCTTCCTGACGAACAATCCCACAACGCCCGAGAATTGGAAAGAGCCCTCGGATGTGGACTACATCCTGCTGACCCACGGTCATGAGGACCACGTGGGCGACACCCTCGAAATCGCCGAGCGCACCGGCTGCCCGGTACTCGCCAACGTCGAGTTGTCGGGCCTGCTCAAAAAACACGGGCTCGCCGAAGACCAGGCGATGGAATTCAACAAGGGCGGCACCGTCCACTTCGACGACTTCAGCGTGACCCTGGTGTCGGCCAACCACAGCTCCTCCTTCGGGGGCGAGTACGCAGGCGACCCCGGCGGACTGGTCATCACCTTCGACGATATCACAATCTACCACCTGGGCGACACCAACATCTTCTACGACCTGGAGCTCTACGGCGAACTCTACGAGCCCGACCTGGTCTGCGTGCCCATGGGCGACCACTACACCATGGGGCCGGCCGAGGCCGCCATGGCCTGCGACTTCATCCAGGCCGACTACGCCGTGCCCATACACTACGGCACCTTCCCGCCGCTGACCGGCACGCCCGAGGAATTCCGCCGGCAGACGGAAGAACTCACCGACACCAAGGTGTGGATTCCCGAGGCGGGCGAAAATTTCCTAGTCTGACCGGCCGCGGCCTTGTCCACACCATCCGCCCATATCGTCGACGACCCCGCCATCCCCCGGGCGGTGGAGCCGCAGCCCGTACCGCAGGACGCGACCCTGGATCATCCCTCGCTCTATCTGAACCGGGAGCTGGGCTGGCTTGATTTCAACTGGCGCGTACTCTACCAGGCCATGGACCCGAGGATGCCCCTGCTGGAGCGGGTGCGTTTCGCGGCCATCACCTCCAGCAACCTGGATGAGTTCATCCAGAAGCGGGTCGGGGGACTCAAGCGGCAGGAGGCGGCCGGAGTCTTCGACCTGAGTCCCGACGGGCGCACCCCCCGCAACCAGATCGAACTGGTCCAGGGCAAGGCCTCCGAGATGCAGGAGCGCATTTCCGAGGTATGGAACCGGGAACTTCGTCCGGCCCTCGAGGAGCAGGCCTCCCTTACCATTTCGGGCTACGATGAGCTCGAGGAGGAGCAGATACGCCGCCTGGACGACTACTTCCTCGACCATATCTATCCCACCCTCACCCCCCTGGCGGTGGATCCCGGCCATCCCTTCCCCTTCATCTCCAACCTGAGCCTCTCCCTGGCGGTAAAGCTGCGACCGAAAGACCGCGACGCCTTCCGTTTTGCCCGCGTCAAGGTGCCCACCAACCAGCCGCGATGGCTTACCGTGCAGGGCAGCTCGTGGACCTGGCACTATGTGCCCATTGAGGAGGTGATCCGCCGCAACGTGCATCGCCTCTTTCCAGGCATGCACGTCGAGAGCACCTGCGTGTTCCGCATCACCCGCAACGCCGACCTGCGCCGCAACGAGGAGGAGGCCGAAGACCTGCTCTCGATGATCTCCGAGGAGCTGCGCGAGCGGCGCTTCGCCGAGGTGGTGCGCATGGAAATCGAAAGCGACGTGGACCGCGAGGTGCTTAACCTCCTCAGGAACGAGCTGAAACTGGACGAAGCTGACATCACCCGCGTGGACGGCCTGCTGGACCTCACCGCCTGCTTCCGGCTGGCCAACAAGAACCTGCCCGGCCTGCGCTTCCCCTCCTGGAATCCCGTGGTGCCCAAGGCGCTCTGGCACGAGGGAGAGTCCGGGGACGACCGGAGCATCTTTGACATCATCCGCAAGGGGGACCTCCTGGTGCACCATCCTTACGAGTCCTTTTCAGCCAGCGTGCGCCGCCTCATCGAGGAGGCGGCCGACGACCCCGACGTGCTGGCCATCAAGCTGACGCTCTACCGCACCTCCGAAAACTCGCCCATCGTAAAGGCGCTGGTGCGCGCCGCCGAAAAGGGTAAGCAGGTGGCGGTGCTGGTGGAGGTCAAGGCGCGCTTTGACGAGGCCAGCAACATCGAGTGGGGCAAGATGCTTGAAAACGCCGGGGTTCACGTTGCCTACGGGCTGGTGGGACTGAAAACCCACGCCAAGGTGGCTCTGATCGTGCGCCGCGAAGGCGAGCGCCACGTCACCTACTGCCACCTGGGCACCGGCAACTACCACGTGCAGACGGCCGAGATCTACACCGACCTCGGGCTGCTGACCAACGATCCGGAGATGGGACGCGACGTGACCAACCTCTTTCACTACCTGACCGGCTACGCACCCGAACAGACCTACGAGAAGCTGCTGGTGGCCCCCCGGTACCTGCGCGCCTCCCTCTACGAACACATACAGCAGGAGACCAGGCGGGCCGAGACGGGCGGGGAGGGACGTATCATCGCCAAGATGAACGCCCTGGACGATGTGGGCATCATCCGCAACCTTTACGAGGCCTCGCGGGCCGGGGTGGAGATCGATCTTATCGTTCGGGGCCACGCCCGCCTGCGTCCAGGACTGGAGGGCTACAGCGAAAATATCCGCCTTATCAGCATTATCGGACGCTTCCTGGAGCACGACCGCATCTTCTGGTTCGGCAACGGCGGAGATCCCAGGATCTTCATCGGAAGCGGCGACTGGCGCTACCGCAACCTGAACGAGCGTGTGGAGGCCGTGGTGCCCATTACCCTCCCCGCCCTCAAGAAGCGCCTCACCGCCATCCTGAAGAAGGCGCTGCAGGACAACCGGCTGGCCTGGGAGATGGACGGCGACGGCGGCTATACCCTGCGCCGGCCGGCCGAGGGGGAGAAAGAGCGCAACTTCCACCGCATGATGATGAAGAGCGCCCGCAAGCGCGCCGGGCTGGACGCCTCCTACCTGTAACCGCCGTTCATGCCCTGCCTATACGTAGGCGTTGAGAATAAAAAAGATGAGCACGCCGGTTACCGATACGTAGAGCCAGACCGGCAGGGTGACCCGGGAGACCTTGCGGTGCGTCGACAGCCGGCCCGAAAAGGCCAGCCAGAAGGAGGTGAGGATCATCGGGACCACCGCGGCCGACAGAATGATATGGGATACCAGGATGAAGAAGTAGACCGGGCGGATCCACCCCTCCCCGGGAAAAGGCGTGCTCCCGTGAAAATTGTGGTAGATCACGTAGCTAACCAGGAAGAGCGTGGAGGTGAGAAAGGCGGTAAGGTTGTAGCGCATGTGCCTGCCGAATTGCCGCCGGCGGATGGCGCGGTAGCCGAATACCAGCAGCACGGCGCTGCAAAAATTCAGCAGGGCGTTGAGCGCGGGCAGGTTTTCGATGAGCGCGGAGCTGTAGTCGCTGCCCCCCTTGAAGTAGATCAGCCAAACCAGGAAAGCCACGGCGCCCCCGCTGACCAGGCCGATTACGCCCAGGGCGCGCGCCGGGCTCAGGTCACGGAGCAGGTCCAGGGTAAAGGCGTCGTCGTAGGTGTTATCGCTCATGATCGTAAATCTGACATGGGTCCGGTGAAGGCACACAAAATAAGCACTTCGAACCACCAAATCTTCCGCCGGCGGGAATCGTTCCGGGCCCGGCTGCCCCCTATTTATATATAGCCCTCTGTTTTTCAGCCGGATAGCTATGTGCCCGGACCCGGACATATTTTCCGGGCTCACGCCATCATTTCATAAGCATTTATTTGACTCAGCTTTTATCTTGGGACCTGCCGCCGCAAAGGGGTCCAACAGGGACGACTCAAGTTATTTAGATCGGTTTTAAATAGCCGGGAGCTCAATTCGCGCGGTTCTAAAAAACGGGTATTTTCCCTACCTTCTTGCCGACTCCGAAACGGGATCCGCTGAATCAGCAACGACTAATTTCACCACAGACCATGGCGCAGATCTTCCCCCAATGGGCTAACGAAGTACCGCGACGGATGCTACTGGGACTCATCATCGTTGTGACCGCGATGGTTGCCGGAGTCTGGTACTATTTCTCCCCCGAATACACCGACGTGGGCTACGCTCCCGAGCAGCCCGTACCCTACAGCCACAAGCTGCACGCCGGCGAGCTGGGACTCGACTGCCAGTACTGCCACAGCGAGGTATTCAATTCCAAGCAGGCCAACGTGCCGGCCACCCAGACCTGCATGAACTGCCACGAGCAAATCGCCACCGACAGCGAAAACCTGGCCGAGATCCGCGAGAGCTGGGAGACCGGGCAGCCGGTGGAGTGGGTGCGCGTGCACAACCTGCCCGACTACGCCTATTTCAACCACGCCGCGCACGTGAACGTGGGCGTGGGATGCGAAACCTGCCACGGCCGTGTGGACCGCATGGAGGTGGTCTTCCAGAAGGAGCCGCTCAGCATGAGCTGGTGCCTGGACTGCCACCGCAATCCCGAGCAGTACGTGCGTCCCGTAGAGGAGGTGACCACCATGGGCTTCCAACCCGAAAACCAGGTCGAAATGGGACGGGACCTGGTGGCCAAGCACAACATCCAGCCGCCCACCTACTGCCAGAGTTGCCACTACTGAGCCACACCTTCTGCGTGAATTTGAATCCCTATATCTAAGCGAATGAGCAGCGAAGCACAACGTCCCAACTACTGGAAAAGCCTGAATGAGCTGGCGCAGAACGAAGAGTACAAGGAGTTCGCCGAGCGGGAGTTTCCGGAAAACGCCACCGAGCTGAGCGACCGCATTTCGCGGCGCAGCTTCCTCCGCGTGATGGGGGCCTCCGTCGCCATGGCCGGTTTCGCGGCCTGCCGCCGTCCCGCCCAGAAGATCCTGCCCTACAGCAGGCAGCCGGAGGAGGTAGTGCCGGGCGTGCCGCTCTTCTACGCCTCGGCCATGCCCTTCCAGGACGCGCTGACGGGACTGGTGGTGGAAAACCACGAGGGACGCCCAACCAAGATCGAGGGCAACGAGATGCAGGCCGCCAGCCGCGGTGCGACCAGCATCTTCAACCAGGCGGCCATCCTGGGCATGTACGATCCCGACCGCTCGCGCTACATCCGCCGCAACGGCGAGCGCGCCTCCCTCAACGACTTTCAATCTTTCTGCGCCGAGCACTTTTCCGATACCTCGCGCAGCATCGTCTTCCTTTCGGAGGCCAGCTCCTCCCCCACCTTCAACCGCATCCGCGGGCAGGCCCTGCAGCGATTCGGCAACGCGGAGTGGATCACCTGGGAGCCCTTCGGGGAGAACAACGCCCTGGAAGGCACCCGCCTCGCATTTGGACGCCGTCTCCGCACGGTGAACCGCTACGACGAGGCGGACGTCATCGTGTCGCTGGACGACGACTTCCTGAACCCGGCCGCCCACAAGAACAGCGTGGAGAACAGCCAGCGCTTCGCCGATCGGCGCCGCGTGATGTCCACCGACGACGACATGTCGCGCCTCTACAGCGTGGAGAGCACCTTTACGCTCACCGGCTCCAACGCCGACAACCGCCTGCGGCTGAAAAGTTCTGAGATTCCCCTCTTTACCTGCGCCCTGGCCGCCCGCCTGTCGGAGTCGGTCAGCGGACTTTCATCCTTCAGCGGCCACAGCAGCAAATTTTCCGGCCACGAATGGATCGGGGCCCTGGCCGAAGACCTTCTCGCCAGCCGCGGGGCCTCCGTGGTGACCGCCGGCGGAGAACACAGCCCCGAGGTGCATGCTGCCGTGGCCGCCATCAACGCGGCCCTGGGCAACATAGGCAGCACCGTAGCCTACTACGAGGTGCCCCACATGGAACAGTCCGACAGCCGCGAGGCCCTTGCGGAGCTGGCCGGGCGCCTCCGCAACGGGGAGGTGGACACCGTCGTGATGACGGGCACCAACCCCGCCTTCGACGCCCCGGCCGACCTGGATTTCGGCGCGGCCCTCGAAGAGGCCGCCGAAGTGATCCACCTGGCCGACTACTACGACGAGACCTCGCAGCTGGCGAGCTGGCACGTCAACCGCACCCACTTCCTGGAGGCCTGGAGCGACGGCTACTCCTACGGGGGAGAGCGTTCGGTGGTCCAGCCCCAGATCGAACCCCTCTTTTCGGGCGTGAGCGACATCGAATTCCTGAATACCATCGTCACAGGACAGGCCTCTGACGGCTATGAGCTGGTGCGGCAGACCTGGCGCTCCTTCCTGGGCAGCGCGAACTTCCAGGACAACTGGGAGCGCGTACTGCACGACGGTGTGGAGAGCGAAGGCCATTTCGAGGAGGTCACCCCCGGCGTGAGCAGCTCCTTTGACGCCGCGGCGCAGGAGCTGATGTCCCGTGCCGCACCCTCCGAAGGCCTGGAGCTGGTCATCCGGCCCGATTCCAAGGTCTTTGACGGGCGCTACGCCAACAACGGCTGGCTGCAGGAGCTTCCCGAACCCATGACCAAGATCACCTGGGACAACGTGGCCCTGATGAGCAGGTCCACCGCCGAATCCCTCGGCATCGAGGCCGCGGGACTGGGCGAGACCGAAACCGAGGTAGTGTCTCTTACCGTGAACGGCACCACCGTGGAGATCCCCGCCTGGGTGCAGCCCGGCCACGCCGACGACAGCATCACCGTCACCGTGGGCTACGGGCGCGAAGGCATCGGCAAGGTGGCCAACGGCACCGGCATCGACACCTATCCCCTGCGCACCACCGATACCATGCACTTCGCCACCGGCGTCTCGGTGGAGCTGGCGGGACGGAGCTATCCCATCGCCTGCACGCAGGACCACTCCAGCATGGAGGGCCGCTCCCTGCTGCGCCACGCCACCCTGGAGGAATACCGCGAGGAACCCGATTTTTCGACCTACGACGCCGCCTACGACGCGGAACTTCCCGGACAGGCCTACGCCGAGGAGCACGGCGCCGACACCCCGCTGAGCATTTTCGACGCCATTGACGGGGCCGACTACCCCGACTACGAACCGCAGTGGGGCATGTCCATCGACCTCAACTCCTGCATAGGCTGCGGGGTGTGCACCATCGCCTGCCAGGCCGAAAACAACATTCCCGTGATCGGCAAGCGGGAGGTGAACAGGGGACGCGAGATGCACTGGATACGCAACGACCGCTACTTCGAGGGCGATGCGGACAACCCGCAGGCCCTCCACCAGCCGGTGCCCTGCATGCACTGCGAGCTGGCGCCCTGCGAGCAGGTCTGCCCGGTGGCCGCCACCACCCACAGCGAGGACGGCATGAACCAGATGGCCTACAATCGCTGCATCGGCACCCGCTACTGCGCCAACAACTGCCCCTACAAGGTGCGCCGCTTCAATTTCTTCAACTACACCAAAGAGTTTCTGACCAGCGGCGACGATCCCGAAGTGGTGCAGATGGCCATGAACCCCGAGGTAACCGTCCGGTTCCGCGGGGTGATGGAGAAATGCACCTACTGCGTGCAGCGTGTAAACCGTGCCAAAATCAATCGCGAAATCGAAACCGACGGGGCCACCATGAAACCGGAGGACGGCAGCGTGGTGACCGCCTGCCAGCAGGCCTGTCCCACCGACGCCATCTACTTCGGCGACCTCACCGACTCCGAGAGCAACGTGGTGCAGTCCAAGCTCAACGAGCGCAACTACCTGCTCCTTGAAGAGCTCAGCACGCGTCCCCGCACCTCCTACCTCGCCAAGCTGCGCAATCCCAACCCGAACCTGGCCTAACCAGAAACCGATATACGATGAGCACCAATTATACGTATGCACCCGAACCGGCACTGGTCAAGGGCGACCACGATTTCGGCAGCATCACCGACCTGATTGCGCGCACGCCCCTGTCGCCCACGCCCAAGCTCTGGTACCTGGCATTCGGCGTGGCCAACCTGCTGCTGATCGTCCTGCTGGGTTCCATCGCCTACCTGATCTGGGAGGGAACGGGTATCTGGGGACTCAACAACCCCGCCGGCTGGGGCTGGGCCATCATCAACTTCGTCTGGTGGGTGGGTATAGGTCACGCCGGCACACTCATTTCGGCCATTCTCTTTCTTTTCAGGCAGGGCTGGCGAACCGCCATCAACCGTTTTGCGGAGGCGATGACCATCTTCGCCGTGCTCTGCGCCGGTATTTTCCCGGCCATCCACGTAGGTAGGATCTGGGTGATCTACTGGGTCTTCCCCATTCCCAACCAGATGGGCATATGGCCCAACTTCAGTTCGCCCCTGCTGTGGGACGTCTTCGCGGTGGGGACCTACCTGACGGTCTCCCTCCTCTTCTGGTACGTGGGACTCATCCCCGACCTGGCCACACTGCGCGACAAGGCCAAGAGCAAAATCGCCCAGGTCTCCTACGGCATCTTCGCCCTGGGCTGGACCGGCAGCTTCCGCAACTGGTGGAACTACGAGAAGGCCTACATGATCCTGGCCGCCCTCGCCACCCCCCTGGTGCTCTCGGTGCACACCATCGTTTCCTTTGACTTTGCCGTCTCCATGATCCCGGGCTGGCACAGCACCATCTTCCCGCCCTACTTCGTCGCCGGCGCCATCTACTCCGGCTTCGCCATGGTGCTCACCCTTATGATCATCGCCCGCAAAATCTATGGGCTGGAAGATATTATGAACATCGACGTGATGGAGCGTATGAACATCGTCATGATGGTGACGGGCAACCTGGTGGCCTTCGCCTACCTGTGCGAGGGCTTCGTCGCCTGGTACAGCGGCTACATCTACGAGCAGGGTATCTTCTGGCTCTACGCCACCGGCCCCTACGCATGGGCCTTCTATATACTGATGTTCTGCAACGTGATCACCCCGCAGTTCCTCTGGTCGAAGAGCATCAGACGCAACGTGGCCATCACCTTCGTGATCTCCATCATCGTGAACATCGGCATGTGGTTCGAGCGCTTCATGATCGCCGTGGTATCGCTTTCCACCGACTTCATGCCCTCCAACTGGGATTACTACTCCCCCACCATGTGGGACATTTCGATCTACGTCGGCACCTTCGGACTCTTTTTCACCTGCTTCCTGCTTTTCCTGCGCTACCTGCCGATGGTCGCCATCGCCGAGGTCAAGGGCGCCATGCCCCAGGCCAACCCGCACAACTACGACGAGGAGAGCGGGGAATTCGATCCGAGCAGCGTGGAACCGAAGCTCGTTGAGGTCGCACAGCAAGAGCAAACCGCCTAAAACGCCGCACCATGAAAGCCAACGACACGAAACTATACGGCATCCTGGCCGAGTTCCGCAATCCCAAGGAGTTGACGGATGCGGCCGAGGCCGTCGAACGCTCCGGCTACAGGGACTACGACACCTACGCCCCCTTCCCCATCCACGGGATGGAGAAGGCCATGGCCCTCAAGAACTCCCCCCTGGGATGGATTGTGCTGGTCGGGGGACTGACAGGCATGATCGGGGCCCTGGCCCTGATGATCTGGGTGATGGGCTACGAATACCCCATGAACATCAGCGGGAAGCCCTACATCAACTTTCCCATCTACGTACCCATCACCTTCGAGCTGACCGTGCTCTTTTCGGCCTTTGCGGCCACCTTCGGCATGCTGGCGATGAACGGACTTCCGCGCCTGCACAACCCGCTGTTCAACGTGGAGCGCTTCAAGAAGGCTTCGGACGACGGTTTCTTCATCTGCATCGAGGCCACCGACGACCTCTTCGCCGAGGAGAAAGTCTCCAAGCTCTTCAGCGACCAGGGGGCCACCCACATTGAGACCGTCTACGAATCGGAATAGCCACATGTTCAACACGCAACCGCACCCGATGAATCGATCCAAGCTTGTACTCCTGGCCGCCCTGGCACTTCCCCTGGTGCTGGCATCCTGCCGTGGACAGATCTCCGAGAAGGAGCCCATCCACCCCAACATGAACATGGACCAGCAGAATCGCTTCGAAGCCCAGGAGAGCAATCCCTTTTTCGAGGACAACCGCTCCATGCGCATGCCGGTGGAGGGCACCGTGGCCCGCGGCAACCTGCGCGCCGACAAGGCCTACTACCAGGGCATCAACCCCGACAGCTCCTTCGTCGAGGAGATGCCCGTGGAGCTGAGCCGCGAGCTTCTGAACAGGGGACAGCGCCAGTACAACGTCTACTGCAGCGTCTGCCACGGCGTTACCGGGGCGGGCAACGGCATTATCATGGAGGGGCAGTACGGCTTCGTGCCGGCCCCCACCTTCCATATGGATCGCATCCGCGACCTGCCGGACGGCCATCTCTATTCGGTCATCGCCAACGGCATACGCACCATGCCCGGCTACGGCCACCAGGTCAAGGTGGAGGACCGCTGGGCCATCGTGGCCTACCTGCGCGCCCTGCAGCGCAGCCAGAATGTGAGCGAGGAGGAGATGCAGCAGTACGAGGTGGACCTGGCCGCCCTCCAGCAGGAATACGCCGCGCGCATGCAGGCCGAGCAGGAACGGGAGGCCGCCGCCTCGGCCGGCGAGGAGATCTCCGCCGAGCGCGGACAGCAGCTCTTCACGCAGAACGGCTGCCAGGGCTGCCACTCCATCGACGGCAGCGACGGGGTGGGTCCCACCCACCAGAACCTCTTCGGGCGCACCGAGACCATGGAGGACGGCTCCACCGTGACGGTCGACTCCGCCTACGTGCACGATTCCATCGTAAATCCCTCCGAACAAATCGTGGAGGGCTACCAGCCGGTCATGGTTCCCTACGACTACCTGAGCGAAGCGGAGATCGCCTCCATCATCGCCTACCTGCGAACCCTCAGCGATAACCAGTAAGCACCCGATTCCGCCATGAGCAACGTCAAAATCACCGACAACCTGGATTTCCCGGCCGAACTGAATCCCACAAGGAGCCTGTTCGGCGTGGGCGTGGTTGCCCTTATTGCCACCGCGGTCGGCTACTTTTTGGACCACGACCAGTTTTTCTTCTCCTACCTGGTGAGCTTTGCCTTCTACTCCAGCATCGGGCTGGCCTGCCTCTTTTTTGTGATGCTGCAGCACGTGACCCGCTCCCACTGGAGCGTGGCCCTGCGCCGCATTCCCGAGGCCTTCTCCTCCAACCTCTGGATCTGGGGCCTTTTCATTATTCCCGTGCTGCTGGGCATGCACTCCCTCTACCACTGGACCCACGCCGATGCGGTCGCCGCCGACCCGGTACTCCAGGGCAAGGTCCCCTACCTGAACACCCCTTTCTTCATTGCGCGCCAGGTGCTCTACTTTGCCATATGGAGCTTCCTGGGCTACCGCCTCTACAGGAAATCCGTCGAAATGGACGAGACGGGCGACTGGGGACTGCAGACCCTGCTCCGGCGGACCAGCGGACCGGGAATCTTCGTTTTCGGCATCACCTTCGCCTTCGCCAGCTTCGACTGGATGATGTCCCTCGATCCCCACTGGTACTCCACCATGTTCGGCGTCTACTATTTCGCCATGAGCTTCCAGGCCTTCTTCGCCATGATGATCCTGCTGGTGCTCTTCCTCTGGAAGCGCGGCCTGCTGACCGACACCCTGCAGAAGGGACACCTCTACGACCTGTCGGTGCAGATGTTCGGCTTTACCATATTCTACGCCTACATCGCTTTTTCCCAGTTCCTGCTGATCTACTACGCCAACATTCCCGAAGAGACCGTCTGGTTCCTGGAGCGCCTGCAGGGCGGCTACCAGTACCTGGCCTGGTTCTACCTCTTCGGCCGATTTGTAATTCCCTTCGTAGTGCTTCTGCCTAAGTGGGTCAAGACCAACACTCGGATCGTGAGCACCGTCTCCGTGCTGATTCTCGTCTCCCACCTGGTGGAGCTCTACTGGATCATCATGCCGGTGCTCAACGAACACGGCTTCCATTTTAACTGGATGACCCTCACCGCCCTGCTGGGACTCGGAGGCGTTTTCCTGGGCTTCTTTTTCCATCGCTACGCCCAGGGCAAGATGGTGCCGTTGAAAGACCCACGCCTGGCGGATTCGCTGGACAAACACTGATCGAACGAACCTAAGCACAACACCATGGCTGGTACCGAACACTATTCTGCTGATTTTAAACGCACCGTGGCCCGGGAGGCCCTGGACCAGGACCGTGAAAACCTGGACCGCCTCTCCGAAAAGCACGGCGTGCCGGTCTCTCTTATACTCACCTGGGCCGTGGAATTGGAGAAACACGGGGAGGACGCATTTGCCGACTCCGGCGAGGATGCCGGCGCCCGGGACGCCTCCGAGGCAGTTGGCCCGGACCACCAGACCGGCACGGAGACCTGGGAACTGGAGATCGAAAACGAAGACGTGGCCGCCGGCGCCAGTGAGGGTGCCATGCTTGACCGCCTCAACTACAAGAGGCTCATTTTCTGGAGTGTTTTCGGCATGGTTCTCGTTGTGATCTTCACCGTGGCACTCTTCGAATTGTACCAGTACAACACCCAGCTCGTGCGCGAGCGCGTCTCGGCCGGCAGCGAATACTACGAGGTCAACGAGCTCCGCAGGCAGGGTGAGGATCAACTATCAGAATTCGGTGTGGTGGATCCCGAAGCGGGCATCTACCACATTCCCATTGACAGCGCCATGAACCAGATGGTGCAGCAAAACAACTGAGAAGCAACCCCATGAAGTATGTAGGACATGTTCTGCTTGTCGCGGTCCTGTTCCTGCATCCTGAGTATGTTTTCGGCCAGCTTAACCAGCAGCAACCCCGCGAACTTCAGAATGTAGGCATCGAGGAGCGGCTCGGCGAAAAGATCCCCCTGGATCTTCGCTTCGCCGACGCCGAGGGCGACTCCGTCACCCTCGGCCAGCTGATGCAGCAGGGCAAGCCCGTGCTGCTGAACCCGGTCTATTACGAATGTCCACAGCTCTGCACGCTGGTCATCGAGGCCGTGCTTCGCGGGGTGGAGGAGGTTACCTGGAATCCCGGGGACGACTACACCATCGTCACCTTCAGCATCGATCCCGGTGAGGGACCGGAGCTGGCGGCGCGCGAGAGACAGCGCATCCTTGAGAAACTGGGGCGCCGTGGCGCCGGCGAGGGCTGGCACTTCCTGACCGGCAAAGAGCCGGCCGTCCGCGCGCTGACCGAAGCCATCGGCTACAAGTACGAGAAACTGGAACGCAACGCCGAATACGCCCACGGGGCCGGCGTGATGTTTGCCAGTCCGCAGGGCGTGCTTACGCGCTATCTCTACGGCATAAGTTTTACCGGTTTCAACTTCCGCAATGCCCTCTACGAGGCGGCCGACGGAAACATCGGGAGCACCGTAGAACAGGCCCTGCTCTACTGCTATTCCTACGACCCATCTTCTCAAAGTTACGTGCCCGTGGCATGGCGCATCATGAAGCTCGGCGCCTTGGTCGTCCTGCTATTTCTCGGTATATTTCTCGCCTTCATGTGGCTGAGAGAGGGGAAAAACAAGAGCAGGAGAGACTGGAGCCTCAGCGGCATCACCCGCATTGATGGTGACGAAGAAAACCCGATCATTGAAACGAAGATCATAGAAACGAATGCAAGCGATTAGCGATTTTTTCCTGCCCCCGGCCAAGTCCACTCTGGCCTCGCAGATGGACGCCGTATTCTGGTACGTCCACATCAGCAGCCTGATCTTCACCATCGGGGTGCTTGCGGCCATCGGCTGGTTCATCTGGAAGTACCGCCGCCGTTCCGATAACGACGTCACCCCGGTAATCACCCACAACAGCGCCCTGGAGGTCACCTGGTCGGTCATACCCCTGGTGCTCTGCCTGATCTGTTTCGGATGGGGCTTCAAGGCCTTCCAGGATTTCCGTACCGTACCCGACGACGCCTACGAGGTGAACGTGACCGGGCAAAAATGGACCTGGCAGTTCAGCTACGCCAACGGGGCCAGCACCGTGGGCGAGTTGCACGTACCCGCCGACCGCCCCGTCAAGCTGGTCATGACTTCCCGCGACGTTATCCACTCCTTTTATGTGCCCGATTACCGCATTAAGCAGGACGTGGTGCCCAACCGCTACACCGAGCTCTGGTTCGAGGCCAAGGAGCCGGGCGAGTCGGTGGTATTCTGCACCGAATACTGCGGTACGGACCACTCCAACATGATGGCCCAGGTGATCGTCCACAGCCCTGAAGAGTTTGAGAACTGGCTGGCTTCCAACGCCGGGGGCGCCTCCCAGCCCGACGACCTGTCACAGGCCGAATGGGGCGAGCAGATCTCCCAGCAGTACGCCTGCATGACCTGCCACGTTCCCGACGGCAGCGGCCAGGCCCCCTCCTGGGACGGCCTGTTCGGCAGCACCGAGACGCTGTCGGACGGCTCCACGGTGGAGGTGGACGAAAACTACATCCGCGAGTCCATCCTGGAGCCCAACGCCAAGGTCGTGGAGGGTTACAACGAGGGACTGATGAATACCTACCAGGGCACCCTCAACGAAGACCAGATTACGGCCATCATCGAATACATGAAAACGCTGAACAACTGACACATGGCATCTGCAGAAGCGAGTAAAAATTCCAAGAAAGTACAGGTCCGCCGCTACAAGCCGGAGGAGGATCCCAAGGAGCACTATCTGAATACGGATACGGGCATCTGGAACTGGCTCACCACGGTCGATCACAAGAAGATCGGCCTGCTCTACCTGATGGCGCTGTCCGTCTTCTTCCTTGCCGGCGGCCTGCTGGCCCTGGGCATCCGCATTGAGCTGTGGGACCCCGCGGCCAACGTTTATCCAGGCCGACACCTACAACCAGCTCTTCACGCTGCACGGCGCGATCATGATTTTCCTCTTCCTGGTCCCCGCCGTACCGGCCATCCTGGGCAACTTCATCCTGCCCATCCACGTGGGGGCGAAGGACGTGGCCTTCCCCAGGATTAACCTGGCCAGTTTCTACGTATACTGCGGGGGCGCGCTCTTGATGCTCACCGCCATCATCTCCGGCGGGGTGGACACCGGCTGGACCTTCTACACCCCCTACTCCTCAACGACCGAAGGGGCGGTGACCTGGATGACCTTCGGGGTCTTCGTCATCGGCTTTTCGTCCATTATGACGGGCCTAAACTTTATCGTGACCATCCACAAGATGCGCGCGCCCGGCATCACATGGGACAAGCTCTCGCTTTTCTGCTGGTCGCTCTACGCCACCAGCATCATCCAGATCCTGGCCACGCCCGTGCTGGCCATCACCCTGCTGCTGCTCGCCATGGAACGCGTGCTGGGCATCGGCATCTTCGATCCCGCACTGGGCGGCGACCCGGTGCTCTACCAGCACTTCTTCTGGTTCTACTCGCACCCGGCCGTGTACATCATGATCGTGCCCGGCTTCGGGGTGGTCTCCGAGATCATCTCCACCTTTTCCAAGAAAACCATCTTCGGCTACTGGGCCATCGCCCTGTCATCGCTCGCCATCGCCTTCATCAGCTTCCTGGTCTGGGGCCACCACATGTTCGTCTCCGGCCAGGCCGACCTCGCCTCCATCGTCTTCTCCTTCCTCACCTTCCTGGTGGGCATCCCGACGGGCATCAAGATGTTCAACTGGCTGGCCACCATGTACAAGGGATCCATCTCCCTGCAGACGCCCCTGCTGTACATACTCGGGTTTTTCTTCCTGTTCACGGTGGGCGGGCTGACCGGCATCGCGCTGGCCACCCTCTCCATCGACGTGCACCTGCACGACACCTACTACGTGGTCGCCCACTTCCACTTCGTGATGGTGGGAGGCATGGTGATGGCCTTCCTCGGGGGGCTCCACTACTGGTGGCCCAAGATGTTCGGGGTCATGTACAACCAGACGCTGGCCAAAATCGCCTGCGGACTGATCTTCCTGGGCTTCAACGTCACCTTCCTGCCGCAGTTCGTGATGGGCTCGCTCGGCATGCCGCGGCGCTATTTCACCTACATCGACCAGTTCCAGCCCTTCCACCAGGTCTCGACCATAGGGTCCTTCATCCTGGGCATCGGCTTCATGCTGGTATTCTATTACATGCTCAAAACCGTCTTCTTTGGAGGCGAAAAGGTCGGCCCCAATCCCTGGGGCAGCCGCGCTACCGAATGGCAGATCGCCTCCCCCGCGCCGGCGCATAATTTCGAGTACACGCCGGTCATGATTCACGGCCCCTACGACTACCACAAGCCCATGGCGGAATTTCAGCTCGGACTGGCCGGCGGCAACGGGCACGACCCTGCGCACGGGGCCAAGATCGAGGCCGGTCCCGATACCAAGGTAGAGGCAGAAGAGTAACAGCGAACCGACAAACGAATTTCAACCATGTCCAATCATTCCGAATCATCCTCGCATCCCGCTTTCCTGCAGCACCACTTTGTGAATGCGGAGCAGCAGTTCAACACCGCCAAGTTCGGGATGTGGGTGTTCCTGGCCACCGAGATCCTCATGTTCGGGGGACTCTTCGCCGCCTACATCATCTACCGGGTCTGGCACCCCGAGCTCTTTACGATGGCCTCCACCGAACTTAACACGCTCTGGGGAGGCGTCAACACCCTCGTGCTGATCGGGAGCTCCCTGACGGTGGCCATGGCCATCAAGTCGGCCCAACTCAACCAGATACGCAACATCGCCATCAACCTGGGCATCACCATTGCCCTGGCCTGCGTGTTCATGGTGATCAAGTACTTTGAGTACGAACACAAATTCCACCTGGGCATCTACCCGGGCGAATTTTATACTTTTGAGGGCATCGCTCATCCCGAAGGCCAACATCTTTTTCAGCCTCTACTACCTGATGACCGGTCTGCACGGCATTCACGTGCTCGTGGGCATCGGACTGATGACCTGGCTTCTGGTGCGAACCCTGAAAGGCCACTTCAACGCCGACTACTACACCCCGGTGGAGATCACCGGCCTCTACTGGCACCTGGTCGACATCATCTGGATCTTCCTCTTCCCGCTCTACTACCTGATCGACTGAGCGGGCGGGCTACACCAAAGGAATTGACGAACCGACAAAACGATATTCAGCCATGAGCGGACATCACATTTCCACCGATAAGATTCTCCTGGGCGTCGCCGGCGCGCTCTTTTTTCTCACCATCGTCACAGTAGGCGTGCACTACCTCGCCCTCCCCCACCCCTGGTCCATCCTGGTCGCCATGGCCGTCGCCGTGGCCAAAGCCGCCCTGGTGGTGCTCTTCTTTATGAACCTCTACTGGGATGAGCGCTTCAACTCTATGGTATTTGTCACCGCGCTGCTCTTCCTGGCACTGCTGGTAATACTGTCCATGCTGGACGTCTTCTTCCGCGCGCCGGTGCAGCCGGGATTTTAGACTAGTCCAGCCCCAGTCCCACTATCTGAAATCTCCTCACCACGCTGCCGGAATCGTCTGAGTTGTCCGCCAGGTAAAGCTGTCCGCTCCGATCCACCCAGAGGGGACGCTTGCGCTGGGTTATTCCCAGGTCCAGGGTGTCGGTGACCGTGTACCGGAGCAATTCGAGGGAGTCTGAAAAGTGCTCAATCACAAGCTGGGCTCCCTTCTGTTCCCGGCCGCCATCCGTACCGCTGTTCTCTCCTTCACTGCTTCCCGCATCCCCCTCACCCTCGGGAAAACGATAGGAAATATGCAGATAAGTCCCATCTCTCAAGGGGTACATGCCAAAGGTGACGGAATGTTGCATAATAATAGCACTCCGCCCACCCCTCATCATCAGCATGGCATCGATCCTGGGAGGCGGATCATCGCTCGACCCAAATTGAAGAGGCGGGTCGATGGTCTGGTATCCCTCTACGGCCCTCGCCCATTGATAGCCTTCCCCTTCGTCAGTATAAAGATGCAGCTTGCCCGCATAGGTGGATGGGATGAATACAAAAGCACGTTCTCCCGTCACAACAGCCTTACCCGCCTGATTGGTCAAAAATCTTTTTTCCATCTCATCCTCAAACCAGGGAATAACCCGTTCTGCCTCTCCAACACTCTCCTCAAGACGGGAAAAGTTCCGACTGACCACGTGTGCCATGCTCTGGCTCTCTTCGTTCCAACCGATGAGTACAAATCGGCCATCGGGTAATTCCCGAATCTGGACAATTCGGTTGATGCCGGGTGCTGGTTCGCTTCGGAGCACGTCTCCGGTTTGGTCAAACATGGTAAGGCGTGCGTTATCAAAATCGGCGGTTATCAGGCGATTGTTGCTGTCAACATACATGGCCGTGATATTCTGATGCTCACCGGGTCCCCTGCCCTCACCCCCCAGCGTTTGGATATACGTACCCTCACGGTCGAATTTATAAATCTCGTTAATACCGTCTGTGCCCACATACACATAGATGGCACCCTGCCGGTCCACGGCCAAGTCATTGACAAAGGTCAGAAAAGGTGCACTCCCTCCCTCATCTCCGCTGCTGATCACCAGGTTCTCGTGGAGGGTCATGGGCGTTCCCGGGTCGACGGCATCCTGCTCCTGCGGACGTTCCCCGCATGCCGAGAGAAGGAGTGTGGCAACCAGAAGCAGGAAGATATTATATCTTACAACAGACATTTGTATGGAGGTCGGTTCCGGCTTTCTTGCATACTAATCACTTAGTGATATTACGGACAATCACAGGAAAAAACATCCACTTTGTATTGTACTTACATTGTAATTACTTTACGGTGTATTACCATCAAATAGCGACACCATGAAAACCAAACTTATTCGCATTGGCAACTCCCAGGGCGTCCGAATCCCCAAGCCTCTGATCGAAGAGAGCGGGCTGTCAGGGGAAATTGAGATGATCTTGCGCGACGATGAAATCATCCTCCGTCCTGCCGAGGAAATCCGGAAAAACTGGGACGAGGCCTTCGAAGATATGGCCCGGGAAAACGATGACCGGCTGTTGGACCGGGAGGACACCGAAAAGCCCGGTAAATGGGATGAAGAGGAGTGGACATGGTAGCCAGCCAGACGGTCCGGCGTTTTGAGGTATATCTGATTTCACTCGGTCCGACGAAAGGGTCGGAAATCAGGAAAACCCGTCCCTGTCTGATCATCTCACCGGACGAAATGAACCGACATATAAGGACGGTGATCATCGCCCCCATGACCTCAACCATAAAAACGTATCCCTCGCGGATCACGACTACCTTCCAGGGTAAAAAGGGACAGATTGTATTGGACCAGATTCGGACAGTAGACAAATCACGACTCGTGAAAAAGCTGGGAACGATCAGTTCTGCGGCCGAAGATAAGGTACTTAGTCTCCTCCAAGAGATGTTTGCCTCTTGAGCCTCCCGCCTGCCCGATGCACAAACAGACCGGCAGACAGCCGGTACATCACATCAGCCGGAAGCACTACCTTTACGGCAGCTTCAGCACCATCACCAGCAGGAACTCCAGGGCCACCATGATGGCAATGCCGGTCAGGTGCAGCACCTGGAAGGCGGGCGGCATGCCCAGGTAGTAGAGCCCGGCGCCCAGGGCAATTTGCATGAGAATCACCCCGAAGATGGCCATGCCCAGCCGCGAGAGCAGCCGCGAGCTTGTTTTCCACCCTGTCAGCCAGAAAAGATAGCCTCCCCCGAGAAACAGCGTCCACGAAAAGGTGCGGTGGATCTCGTCGACCGTACCGATCATGGAGATCCACTCCCCGCGCGGCGGCACCATCTCGGCGTTCTTGATCACGTCCACCGCCTCGCGCACCTGCGTGCCCAGTACCAGCTGGAAAGCGGTGAGCAGCAGCACGGCGAGGGAAATGCCATAGAGCCTGCGCCAGGTGGAAGTTGAGAGCTCGAAGGAAAAATCCAGCCGGTCGCCCATGGCGCGGAAGACCGCGTAGATAAGCACCAGCATGATGAGCATGGCCAGCATCATGTGGAGGGTGATCAGCCACTCGTCCAGGCCCGTCTCCACCACGCGTCCCCCGAGCCATCCCTGCACCAGCACCAGCACGAAGGCGGCGGCGGAGCTCCAGAGCACGGCCGGCTTTTCGCGGCGGTAGCGAAAGGAGAGCAGAAAGGTGGCCGTGATCAGCAATCCGATCACCACCCCCACCAGCCGGTTTACGTACTCGGTCCACGTCTTCCAGACGTTGAACTCGGTGGCGTCAAAGCCGGCGGGCAGTTCGGCGGCCGAGGTAGGCGGAATCCACACTCCGAAGCATTTGGGCCAGTCGGGGCATCCCAGCCCGGCCCCCGCGGCGCGTACCAGTCCCCCGACAAAAATTAAAAAAATCACCGCCCCCACCGTCGTAAGGGCCGTCTTCTGATAGGTGTTGAGAGGCATAAGGGGACTCCTGCTGCTCGGTTGCCAGGGTGTTTAAGGGTAACAATTCTCCCGATTAATCACTACCTTATTTCCTCGAAAAATTCCTTCCCGCACATGAAATCAAGCACCGAATACGCCCAGTCGAGGCTGCTGGACACCGATACCCTGGCGGCCTACTTCGAACTGACCAAGCCCGGCATCACCATGACGGTCCTGGCCAGCATGCTTATCGGTTTCGTGCTGGGTTCGGGCGCGGAGATCGATTTCTTTCTGATGATCCACGCCCTTGTGGGCACCTGGCTGATCGCCTCCGGAACGGCCGCCCACAACCAGTTCATGGAGTGGCGCTACGACGGGCGGATGAAACGCACCCGGGAGCGGCCTGTCCCCTCCAGCAAGATCTCTCCCACCCGCAGCGCCATCTTCTCCTTCACGCTGATGGCCGCCGGGCTGCTCTACCTCGTGCTGCTCGTCAACCAGGTGGCCGCCGCCGTCTCCCTGCTGACTACCCTCATCTACCTGGGCGCCTATACGCCTCTCAAACGCGTTTCGGCCGTCAACGTACTGGTGGGTTCGGTCCCCGGCGCTCTGCCCGTTGTGGGCGGCTGGGCCGCAGCCACGGGACACCTGGGCAGCATCGGCATGTGGCTTCTTTTCGGCATCGTATTTCTATGGCAGATTCCCCACGTGATGGCCATCGCCTGGGTGTGCAAGGATGACTACAGCACGGCGGGTTTCCGCATGCTGCCACGCAACGACGAGCGAGGCAGGAAGGCGGCCGGTTACATGCTGGCCTGCCTGGTTGCCCTGCTGCCTGTAACCTGGGCAGTCTGGTCCATCGGACTGTTAGGCTGGATCTTCCTGGTGGGGAGCTTGATCTGCGGGGTGGTCTTCCTGGCCTTCGGGCTGTTATTTGCACGGGACCGTGACAAGGCCTCCGCCAAAAAGCTGATGTTCGCCTCCTTCGGCTACCTGCCGCTGGTGTGGCTCTTCGTGTTTATCGACCAGCTGGTGCTGCGCTGGTTCTAGGCAAAGACGGCCAGCCTCCCCGGCCGGGCGCTCACCTCAGTTACCGGGGTACCACTCCTTGAGCCTTACCTCCACCGCGGTGCCTCCCGCATCGACCAGCTCCTTGAAACGCGCGATATTCTGGCCCCTGTAGTGGTAGGGATAGACGATGGCAGGCTGGAATTCCAGCACCGCGTCGGCCGCCTGGTTCACGTCCATGGTATAGGGCATATTCATGCAGACGAAGGCTACATCCACCCCCTCCAGGCTGCGCATCTCGGGAATATCCTCCGTGTCCCCCGACACGTAGAACACCTTTCCACCCAGCTCCACCAGGTAGCCGTTGCCCCAGCCCTTGGGATGGCGCGCGTCGGGCCCGTCAGGCAGATTGTACATGGGAACCGACCTAACGTTCACCGGAATATCGGGCATGTCCCCGGCCGCGGAACGGTTGGTGTCGGACCCGTTGGGCAGTACAACCACCTGCCCTTCGAAGTCAGAGGGCAGCTCCTGTCCGACAACCTTGGGCGCTATGATGACCGGGTTCTTGTCGTTGAGCGCCCGCAGGGTAGCGAGATCCATGTGGTCACCGTGCGGGTGGGTGATCAGCACCAAGTCGGGCCGGGGGAGTCCCTCATAGAGCGCCGCCCCTCCCACCGGGTCCACGTACACCGCATGGCCGTTCCACTGGAGCACCAGCGAGCCGTGGCGCACGGGATGGACGGTCACCTCGCCCGCTTCGGCGGGAATGGTATCGGGGGAGGTGCGCTGGGCCTCAGCTCCCAGGGTGAGCATGAGCAATAAAACGCAGGTCGAAGTGAGGGTCTTCATGACAGGGAATTGGGTTGAAGTCTCCTTCATGATAACAGCGGAGGGTCAATAATGCCACCTCCGTACTATTGCCGTATTTTTTGTCCTATGGGACTGGACACCAAAGCCAAAAAACGTTCGAAAACCGCAGATGCTAGATGGCGGGATACCGTGCGGGGTCGGCCTCGTGCATGAGGGCGTAGGCCGCCTCGAAGATGTCTTCCTCGTTGGGCTTGGAGAAGTAGTCGCCGTCTGAGCCAAAGGCGCCGCGGTGCTCCTTGGCGGTGAGGCACTGCGGTTCGGAGTCGAGATAATAGTAGCCCTTCTGCTCCTGGAGTACCTTGTTCAGCATGAAGGCGCTGGCACCCCCCGGAACGTCCTCGTCCACGAACAGGATGCGGTTGGTCTTCTGAAGTGATTTCACAATGTCGTGGTTGCGGTCGAAGGGCAACAGAGTGCGCACGTCGATGAGCTCGGCGGAGATGCCCGCATCGGCTAGCTGAGGCACCACGTCCTCGCAGATATTGCAGGTGGAGCCGTAGGAGACGATGGTAATATCGGTGCCCTCGGCAACCACCTTGGGGATGCCCAGCGGTACGGTAAACTCGCCCAGGTTCTCGGGCATGGGCTCTTTGAGGCGGTAGGCGTTCAGGGGCTCCACGACAAGCGCAGGGTCATCGCCCCGCAGCAGGGTGTTATACATGCCGGCGGCTTCGGTGAGGTTGCGCGGCACACATACGTGCACCCCGCGCACCCCGTTCAGGATCATACCCATGGGCGAGCCGGTGTGCCAGATGCCTTCCAGACGGTGTCCCCGTGTCCTTACAATGGCCGGCGCCTTCTGACCGCCCATGCTGCGGTAACGCACCGTAGCCAGGTCGTCGCTGAGACCCTGGAAGCAGAAAAGCAGGTAGTCCAGGTACTGAATCTCGGCGATGGGACGCAGCCCGCGCAGGGCCATGCCGATGCCCTGCCCCAGGATGGTGGCCTCGCGGATGCCGGTGTCGCGCACCCGCAACTCGCCGAACTTCTCCTGCATGCCTTCCAGTCCCTTATTTACATCGCCCAGCTTGCCGGTGTCCTCCCCGAAGACCAGCGTCTCTGGATATTGCTCAAAAATCTTCTCAAAGTTGTCGCGCAGCACCACGCGCCCGTCCACCTTTTCGGGATCGTCGCCATATACAGGCGCCACCTCCTCCACGTTGAGGGGCGACTGCCCGCCCTCGCTGTAGAGATGCGAGTCGTAGCGCCGGCGGTTCAGTTCCATGTGCTTTTCAAGCCAGCGATCCATGTTTCTGCGCACGGGATGGTCCTCGCCGCGGGTTACCCGCAGGGCCTTGCGTACTGCCCCGATGATGTCCTTGCGCAGGGGCACCATGGGACGATTCATCGCTTTCTTGATTTCCTTCAGCTTTTCACCCTGCGCGCTGCTTGAAGCCAGCTCGTCAATCAGGGCCCCCGCCTGGTTCAGCTCTTCCTTGATCTCACCCTTGAAGGCGCTCCATGCAGCCTTCTGGGCCTCCTTCACGTCCTGCTCCGCCTGCTTCTCGATGGCGTCCAGCTCCTCCTCGCCGGCAATGCCCTCCTCCACCATCCAGACGCGCATCCTGCGTATGCAGCAGTACTCCTCCTCGAACTTCAGGCGCTCCTCGTCCTTGTAGCGTTCGTGGGAACCGGAGGTGGAGTGGCCCTGCGGCTGGGTGACCTCCTGCACGTGCACCAGCACAGGCACATGCTCCTCGCGGGCAATGCGCGCCGCCTTTTCGTAGGTCTCCAGCAGCGCGGGATAGTCCCACGCCTTCACACGCAGGATTTCGAGTCCCTCCTGCTCCTCGTTGCGCTGGAAGCCTTCCAGCGCGTCGGAGATGCTCTCCTTGGTGGTCTGGTACTTGCGCGGCACCGAAATGCCGTAGCCGTCATCCCACACCGAGAGCACCATGGGCACCTGCAGCACGCCCGCGGCGTTGACCGTCTCCCAGAAGGGTCCCTCGGAGGTACTGGCATCCCCGATGGTGCCCCAGGCTACCTCGTTGCCGTTGTCAGAAAATTTCCGGAATTCCTCACGCTCCTTCAGCTCCTCGTGGTTGCGGTAGATGGTCGAAGCCTGGGCCAGTCCCAGCAACCGGGTCATCTGCCCGCTGGTGGGCGAGATGTCGGGGGAGGTATTTTTCATCTTTGTCAGGTCCTTCCAGTTGCCCTCCTCGTCCAGGCTGCGGGTGCTGAAGTGGGCGTTCATCTGGCGACCCCCGCTGTTGGGCTCCTGCTCCACATCGGCGTGGGCGTAGAGCTGGGCGAAGAACTGCTGGAGGGTGACCTGCCCGATGGCCATCATAAAAGTCTGGTCGCGGTAGTAGCCCGAGCGGAAGTCCCCGTCTTTAAAATAGCGCGCCATGGCAATCTGCGGCATTTCCTTGCCGTCGCCGAAGATCCCGAACTTGGCCTTGCCGGTGAGTGTCTCCTTGCGTCCCAGGTAGGAGGCCTCCCGGCTCTCGACCGCCAGGCGGTAGTCCTCCAGCAGCTGTTCGTTCTCTTTCTTGGTCCGCTTCGACGTGGAGGCTGCCTGGGATGCGCTCTTCTTCTTGGTCTTGGTACTTGCCATGTTATCAGAATCCATTCGTTAGATGCGGCCGCCGCCGGTATGATGCGGCTGTCCGCGTGCATAGGCCGAGAAATGCCGGGTCGGAAAATAAGGCGATCCGGCTTGTTTTACAAAAAGGACCATCCCGCCAGAGCGTGTCCAAATGCCGGTTCAGGCCCCGATTACGGGATCTTCGGAGCCTTCCGGGTCTTATTCCATAAAACCGCCCCGGGTCATGCGGATAGGATCCAGGGCCTCGTCCAGCTGCTCGTCGGAGAGGTCCGTCATCTCGCGGGCCACCTCCTTGACGGGACGACCCTCGGCAAAGGCTTTTTTGGCGATTTTGGCGGCCTGGTCGTAGCCGATCAGCGGGTTGAGGGCGGTCACCAGCACCGGGTTGCGCCCCACCATGTCGGCGATGCGCTTGCGGTTCACCTCCAGCTTCTCCACGCTCTTTTCGGCCAGATTGCGGACGGCGTTGCCCATGATCTCGATGGACTCCAGCAGGTTGTGAGCCACCAGCGGAAGCATCACGTTCAGCTCAAAGTTGCCCGCCTGTCCGGCGACGGTAATGGCGGAGTCGTTGCCGATAACCTGCGCGCAAACCATGGTGAGGGACTCCTCGATGACGGGATTCACCTTGCCGGGCATGATGGAGGAGCCCGGCTGAAGGGTGGGCAGCTGCAGCTCGCCGATACCGCTGTTCGGTCCGGAGTTCATCCAGCGCAGGTCGTTGCCGATCTTCATCAGTCCCACCGCGATAGTCTTGAGCTGGCCGCTCAGCTCCACGGGTGCGTCTACGGTGGACTGCGCCTCGAAGTGGTCTTCCGCCTCACGGAAATCGATGCCTGTCTCTTTCGAGAGCGCCTTGGCCATGCGCTTTCCAAACTTGTTATGGGTGTTCAGCCCCGTTCCCACGGCGGTGCCGCCCTGCGGCAGTTCCGTCATCCGGCTGGTGGCAGATTCCAGGCGGTCGACGCCCAGCTTCATTTGCCGGGCGTAGCCTTCGAACTCCTGCTGGATGGTCACCGGCATGGCGTCCATCAGGTGGGTGCGTCCGGTCTTGACTACTTCTTTGAACTCCTTCCCCTTCTCTTTAAAAGCCTTCTGCAGTTGCTCCAGGGCCGGCACCAGGTTGCGGTCTACCGCCAGCACGGCTGCCAGGCGTATGGACGTCGGGATCACGTCGTTGGAACTCTGCCCGAAGTTGACATGGTCGTTGGGATGTATGGAGACCTCCACGTCGTCGCCCTTGAGCTCATTGGCCCTTTTGGCGATGATCTCGTTGGCGTTCATATTGGTGGAGGTGCCCGAACCGGTCTGAAAAATGTCGACGGCGAAGTCGTCGTCGAACTTGCCCTCCGCCACTTCGGCGGCGGCCTTCCGGATGGCTTCCGCCACGCCTGCATCTATCATTTCCAGCTCCGCATTGACCATGGCCGCATTCTTTTTCACCAGTCCCAGCGCCTCGATAAAGCCCCTGCTGAAGCGGATGCCGCTTACCGGGAAATTGTCGACGGCCCGCTGGGTCTGCGCGCCGTAATAGGCATCTTTGGGGACTTTCACTTCGCCCATGGAGTCTTTTTCAATACGGAAGTCACTCATAATATGCGAATACCTTTAATTGAATACTGCAGCGCCTCTCAAGGTAGCAAAAAAAGCAAAGGGATGGAATCGTGCCGGCCTCATCCATGCTCTAAATGGAGCGATTTTACGGGTTTATAATCGTGCGATTTGAGCTTAAGCCGAATTATTACTAAATACGTATTATTACATCAACCAAATAGATCGTTATGAAACGCCTTCCCGCGCTGCTCTTAGCCATACTCTTTATCGGGTGCTCCACCGACTCATCGGACACCCTTAGCCAGTCCGCCCTTATGGATTCCCTGGACGTACCGCAGCACGTCCGCCAGCTGGACAACCTCACCGTCCACGATCCCGGGGTTCCCCCGCAGTACGAAATTACCTTCGAGGAGACCTCCTCCATCGACAACGTGAACAGCGGACGAGGTGGCGCCTTCAATATTGCCAAGGATCCCCAGGGCCGTATTTACGTCAGCGATCCCGCCCAGACCCACATACGGGCCTACGACGCCGATTTTCAACAGCGCGGCACGCTGGGCCGGGAGGGCAAGGGACCCGGTGAATTTGCACGCATGGGTCCCTTATTCGTTCACGGGGACCTGCTTATGGTCTACGACTTCAGCCTGAGACGCATCCAGACCTTCAACACCGAAACGATGGAGGACCGCCGGGTCATCAACATCGACCCGCAGGAATTTGAAAGCTTTGAGGAGATCCGGTTTCCCCTGATCGCGGATTTCTACAGCCTGGGAGACCAGGGCATACTGGTTAAGATTCCCATCCAGGAAAAAAACGACAGGAACTACGACGGTTACTACCTGATGAACAGGGAGGGAGAGATAACCTCCGAAAAAATCTTCGAAACGGTACAGCAGGTTAATCACCAGTTCACCGTGCCCAACATGGGCGGAATGGTGGGCGGCGTGCGCCTCCCTTTCACCGACCAGGGACTAGTCGCCCAATCCCCACGGAGCACGGTCTACAAGGCAAACACCTCAGAATTCCTGCTTACCGAAATCAACCCGGCCGACAGCAGCCGTCGGCATATCTGGTACCCTTATGACAACGATCCCCTCACCCAGCAGGAAGGGCTGGACGAATTTGCCACCAGTATGCACGATATCGTTCGGGAGGCCGATTTTCCCAGCCATTGGCCCGCCCTCAAGGCCATGATGGTCGACGATCAGGACCGCATCTGGGTGGCCACCGTCACCGACGACCGGGAGAACGACGTCTGGTGGGTGCTCGACCGCGACGGCATGCTGCTGGGACGTTTTACGTGGACCAAGGAGGAGACCCTGCAGCTGGTGCATGACGGTCATCTCTATGTCAGCCGGTTCAACCAGGACGACCGGGTTTACAGCGTGGACCGCTACATAGTAGCTATGGAACCTAATAATTCCAGTGGATCATAATATGCGTACAAAACTTCTCCCTTTCCTGCTTCTTGGATTTCTAATGGCTTGCTCCGGACCGGAAAATTCCGGTAGTGGCATGAGCCAGGCCGCCCTCATGGATTCTCTCGACGTACCCGATCACGTCCGGCAGCTCGACAGCCTGGCGGTCTTCGACGCCGCGGCCCCGCCCCGCTACGAGATCAGCTTCCAGGAGGAAGTCACCTACGGCAGCATTTCCCGGAACTTCGCCCCCGCCATGGGGGGCTTTGGACCCGAAACGGCCGTGGACGACAGCGGCATGGTCTATCGCACCGACCGCCAGCGCAAAAACATCCGGATCTATAACCCTGACGGCTCCCAGCAGGGCACCATTGGACGCAACGGCCGCGGTCCGGGCGAGTTCGTGGACATTACCTCCATCATGCTGCATGACAACCGCCTCTACGCCTACGACCCCAACCAGATGCGCATACAGGTATTTTCACTGCACCCTGCTGAATTGGACCGGGTCATCAACATCGAACCGGAGCAGTTCGGCAGCGGTGAAGATTTGGAGTTCGGCCGGCCCATCGCCGACTTCCATCCTTTCGGGGAAGAACAATTCCTGGCCGGCATCTCCCAGGTTGAACGCGACGGTCAGGGGTTTACGGGTTACTACGTGCTGGACGGGGAGGGCGAACGGGTCTCCGACAGGGTCGTTGAAGTGATGCAGCATCGCCGCTTCGAATTCACCTCCAATCGCGGTATGGCCGCAAGCATGCGCCTCCCCGGCGGACGCACCGGCGTGCTGGACGTGACCTCTGACGGCATGGTCTATCACGCCAACACCGGGGAGATGCTGATCAGGGTGCTCCATTCCACGGGAGATTATCAACGGTCCATCTGGTATTCCTACGAAAACGATCCCATGGACACCCAGGAACTGGTCGAACGCTACGGGGAGAACATGTACGCCAATATGCCTTCCGGCGAACTCCCCGACGTCTGGCCGGCCATCCATACCTTTTTCGTAGACGATGAGGAGCGGATCTGGATTTCGACTATTACGGACGACAAGGAAAACTACAGCTGGTGGATCCTGTCCAACCATGGAGAACTGCTGTCCCGCTTTTCCTGGACCGTAGAGGAGGAGCTGCACGCGGTAAGGGACGGCCATCTCTACGTGGCAGTCGACCAGGGCGAGGCCATGGACATTGACCGCAGGTTGGTCCGTTATGAATTTTCGCTGGAATCGCCTAATCCATAACCCCCTGTCATGAACAAGCTGGTTCCTATCCTGGCACTGCTGCTCATTACCGCATGTACTACACAGCCGGACGTCCAGGTACCTGAGCAATACGAAAACCTGGAAAACCTGAAGGCCTTTTCGGGTGACCCGCAGCCCGAGGGCGAGATCACCCTCACCCGGGAGGTCACCTACCGCGACACCGAGCGGGCGGTGCTGGGGCAGATGCTGACCGGCCTGGAGGTGGATGGCGAAGGCAGGGTCTACGTTGGCGACCGCCAGGCCTTCAGGGTGCACGTATTCAACCCCGACGGCTCTTATCTCCAGGGCGTGGGACGGAAAGGCAGGGGACCGGGAGAGTTTACTTCCGTTGCCAATCTCGAGGTGGCAGACGGAAGGCTGGCGGTGCTTAACGACCGGATCGGCCGCCTCTCCGAATTCGAGCTGGGCACCTTCGAGCACCTTGGCGACTACGAATTGGCCATAGAAGCCAACGACCACAAGCCCCCCTGGCTGCAGCGGACGCGCGACAACCGCACGGCCTACCGTCCCCGGGAAGTCTACCGCAGGCCCGACGGCAACTACCTCGTTTTCTTCTATGACCCCGGGGTGGCGGTGGAGGACAACCTCTACAACCGATCCTACGAGCTCTCCGCCTACAGCACCGGCGAACAGGATTACACCGCCCACGACCTGCTCTCATTCGACTGGTCAGGCAGGGTGCTGTTTCACAAAAGAGACAACGGTGTTGGCGTCATGCACAACGTCCCCTACATACGAGGTTCGGCCTACACCTACCACGACGGCACGCTGGTGCAGGGCTGGACCGAGGACCTGCTGCTGAAGTTCTACGACGCCGACGGCACCTACCAACAAGCCTGGTACTACCCTGTGCCCGAAAGTCCGCTCACCCTGGAGCAGGCCCTGGCCCTCTACCCCTCCGAACGCATCGAGGAGATGATTCGCGGGGACGATCTGCCCGACACCTGGCCCTCCTTCCATTCGGTGCTCCTGGACGACGAAGGGCGCCTCTGGGTCTCCCGCATCACGGGATCGCCCAACATGCTTGACTGGTGGGTGCTGGACTCCTCCGGTGAGCTGCTGGCGGAGTTCAGCTGGTCGAGACACGACACCTTCGAGGAGGTGCAGAACGGCAAGCTCTACGTAACCTCCATGGACACCAGCTCCTATGCCATGAGCGCCGTCCGCTACGACATAGCCCTCGAGTAATTCAAAACCCGCCTCCATGCAAAATACACGCCGTCTCACACTCCTGCTGCTCTCCATCGTCTTCGTATCGTGCGGCACACCCGACCGGGACGAGCTGCCTGAAGACGTCCGCAACCTGGAAAACCTGACAGTACTGTCCACGGATGATATTCCACCGCTGGAACTTCAGCCGGAGGCTACCTTTGGGAGCACCGACACGGTCATCATCGGCCAACTGGGCGATGTGGTAGCCGACGACCGGGGACGCGTCTACCTTACGGACCGTAGCCAGAAGTACATCCACGTATTTGCTTCCGACGGCAGCTACCTGGCCCGGCTGGGCGGTGAGGGCCGGGGACCGGGAGAATTTATGTTCCCCGGAAATGCTGCAGTAATCTCTGACCGGCTATTCATGCAGGACGTCATGCTGAGTCGGATGAACGTATACGACCTGAATGCCATGGAGAACGCCCGATCCTTCGTTTTGAATCCCAAGAATACGGGCCAGTACCCCGAATTGGAGGGATATTCCGCCCGGCAATTCCTGGTAGCCAACGACTCCACTATGGTGGTCCGATTCAGCAGGGGTGGAGCAGTCCCTACTGCGGAAGAACCCGCCGATGTTTTATTTTACCGGATGGATCCTGATGGACAAATCGAGGGGGAGCAAATTCTTCGTCTTCCGGATATGCAGTATCTGACCACCACCATTGACGGGCAATTCCGCGCCTCTTTTTTCTCCTTCAACCCCAATTCCCTCATCGCCCTGTCCGGCGAAAGCACCATCTATACGGCAGACAACAGGGAGTTTTTGATACGCGTCTACGACCTTAATGGGACCTACCGAAAGGCCATCTATGCACCCTACGAGGCGCCTTTGCTGGATCAAGACGATCTGGTGGAGGAATATGACAACGAAATGCACAAAAAGATGATCCGGGAATCGGCCCTTCCTGAGCGCTGGCCGGTACTGCGATCCATGAGGGTGGACGAGGAAAACCGTCTTTGGATCTCACTTCTGAACGCCAATTCCGACTCTTCGGAATGGTGGGTCATCAGCGATTCGGGAGAAATTCTTGGAAGATTCACCCTGCCAGCCGAAGAGTCGCTGCAGGCCATCCGAGATGGCAACATCTATGTCCGCTCGAGCCGTAAAAACGAAGCTGACATCGTCATTAGATATGGTGTTCTCTAATCACGCTGAGCAGCGGACTCCCGTACAGCCTGCTAAAGATCCACCTCGTAAATCCGGATCACCGAGCCCCGGTCCGAGTCGTTGTCCACTACGTAGAGGCGGTTGCCGACCACGGCATGCACCCGCTCGCTTTCGGCCAGTATGAACCGTCCCAGCGGCTCGCCCTGGTGCGTGAGCACCACCATCTCGCGGCCTTCCCCGCTGTTGTCGGTATGCATCCAGATATACTCTTCCGAGGCCCAGAGGCCCAGGAAGGCGGGCTTCGTTTCCGCCAGGCGGGGCAGCATCTTCTCCTGCACCTCGCGGTCCATGTTGCGGAAGGCGTAGGCGCGGTCCGCTTCAGTCAGCGGCCGTTCGACCAGGTTCAGTTCCACCATCTGCTGCATCTCGTGGTCCGGGCTGTAGTATTCCAGCGTCGCGCTGTCGGCGCGGGCGATGAGGTAGCTACTGTCATCGAATACCTGCAGCACATCCTGGTAATCGTAAGGGACGCCAGCATATACCGTAAAGCCACCTCCCGCCATCTCGATAATGGGATTCGGAAGAATCATCTCGTGCAGGGAGTCCCGGATGATGGCGTGGGTGCGGTCCACCAGGTCCACGTGTTGGCGCGAATAGGCGGGACCTTCGGGACCGAGCCGTGTAATATCTAAACTGGTGGTGGTAAGAAAATGACGGTCCGTCGACTGGCTGCCCTGTACGTTCATGGAACCGCTGTGCGGGTTTTCATGGTTTGTCGCTTCCAGGAAGGCATAGACGCCGTCGTCGCCCGGTGCGAAGAGGGAATACTGATTGGCCTGCACGAAATTCAGTACCAGCGTGTCGCCGGGCACACCGACCAGGCGTGTGTTCTGGACGACCTCACCGGGCCCGTTTCCCTCGGTGGCCACGGTGGCAAGGTGGTTGCCTTCGTGATCGAACTGCTCAATGGTGACCTTGGGACGGTCCCATGCCAGGATGTGGCCGCGTGAATCTATCGCCAGCGCAGAGATCTGTCCGGGAAGGTAGTCCTCGCTCTCCCCTATCTCTGTCACCAGGCTGTACTCCAGTTCATCCAGCGCCGCATAGTCCAGCTTTCCTCCCTCTTCTCCCGATCCGGCGCAGCCCGCCAGGAGCAGCACCGCCATTCCAAAAACCCATAATCTTCCAGTCATCCCTGTTCCATCTAAAAGTTGTTGTTGTCCAGGTGCGGCCCAATGTGCGCCTTTCCCGGCTGTCTAGCAACCTAAACGTGATAGGGACAGCTATAGTACCTGTTGGTTAATATGGAATAGCCTCCCCCATATAATTATTGACTGTCAGCACGCTGGCCCTGATATTCCGGCAGGCGGGCCGCTTCCGGCCCGCTCCTGGCAAGCTATATCGACCATGCTCCACCGGACGTTCCACATCACAGGCCTGTTCATCTTCCTTGCGGTGCTGCTCGCCCTGCCGGGCTGCGAGGACCCGGACAAATCGCGGGGTTCCTTTTCCATGTATATTACCGGTGACATCAACCATAAGATCAACGGCAATGCCGTATTCGGCGGCGCCACCGATCCCGAATCCCGCGAGCAGGGATTTGCACTCATCCTGACCACCGGCAAGACCAATCCCGGCAAACGCCTTGACGGGGAGGCCCTATACCTGGCCATACTACAGCCCGGGGGGCCGCAGCCCGGATCCTATGATATCGTGAATCCTGACGCATCTGCCAACCGGCTGGATTCGGCTTTCTGGGGCTACGCCCGCTTCGACGCCGAGCCTTTCATAACCTTTGTGACCCAGACGGGTGCGGTCACCATCGAGACCAGCGAGGAAGACCAGCTCAGCGGCACCTTTCAGCTGCGGGCGGTGGGATACGACTTCTCGGTTCAGCCCGCAGAACGTAACGAGGTCATCCTGTCAGGGGAGTTCAGCTCGAAAGGCGGCTACGCCTATATCCCCGATCTCTGACACCTCCCGGAGAGCTGAATACCTCCCCTAGAGCTCCATGGCGTACATGCGGTAGGTCTTTTCGATATGCGCACCGAGGCGTTCGGCCACCCGCATCATGTTGGTATTGGTCTCCAGCACCCAGCTGAGTTCAGATGAATAGAATCCTCTCTTCTGGCCGTTCTCAATGGCCTCCTTGTGCAGCAGTGCATCGATGCCCTTGCCCTGGTATTCCGGCACAACGCCCATCAGGGCCGTGCGGATGCGATTGACCTTGCGCTTGTTCCAGAGCAGCTTGAAGATGCCCGTGGGAAAGAGTGTGCCGTCCATCTTCTTGAAGACCTGGTTCAGGTCGGGAAGGGCGATGGAAAAGGCCACCGGCTCACCGTCCACCTCTGCGATATGCGCGAAATCGGTGTCCAGAATCATTTTCAAGTCCTTGGCGGTGTGGGCAAGCTCCTCCTCGGTGAGGGGGATGAAGCCCCAGTTCTCCGACCAGGAACTGTTGAAGATACGGCGGACGATCTGCACCTCCTTGTCCAGCTTACGCAGGTTCATTTTTCTGATCTGCAGTCCCGGCAGGCGCTTGCGGATGATGGTCTCGGCCCGCTCGATGCGATCCAAGGATACGGTGTCCTGCGTCACCCGGTAGGCGTACATGTCCATCTCCTTCTGCAGGCCCGCCCCCTTGATAAGGCTGTCGTAGTAGGGTTTGTGGTAAGGCATCAGGATGCTGGGGTCGTGCCCGAAGCCGTCCACCAGGATGCCGATCTCGTCCATCATGCTGGGATTGGCCGGTCCCATAAGCCCGGTCATGCCGCGTTCGCCCAGCCAGTCTCCGGCCACCTTGAAAAGCAGGTTGGCCAGCGCCTGATCGTCAATACACTCGAAAAAGCCGAAAAAACCGGTTTGGGCGTCGTGGTGGTCGTTATAGCGGTGGTCGACGATGGCGGCAATGCGTCCGCAGATCTTCCCGTTCTGCTCGGCCAGGAAGAGGGCGATATCCGCGTTGTTATAGAAGGGATTGGAATCGGGATCGATGAGCTTTTTCTGCTCCGTCTTGAGGGGCGGAATCCAGTGCTCGTCCCCCTTGTAGTGGCGGTAGGGGAAATCGATAAAGACCTTACGCTCCTGTTTGGTGGTGACCAAGGTAACGCCGTTGGTATTGGGATGAGAATCGCCTTCCAACCTTCGCTACCCTTGTTCGATAAGTGAGTGGCCGTTGCGGTCAATAATGCCACGCTTGATGCCCACCTTGCGGAAGGCCTCCAGGATGCGGTCGAGGTGCTCGTCGGTATGCGTGGCCATGTAACTGGTACGCACCAGAGATTGTCCCTTGGGCACCGCGGGCGGGATTACGGCGTTCACATAGACGCCGGCCTCAAAGAGGTCCTTCCAGAAGCGGAAACACTCTTCCATCTCGCCGATGACCACGGGGATGATGGGGGTCTGGCTGCTCCAGATGTTGAAGCCCATGTCGCGGAGCTCCTTGCGCATGTAGTTGGAGATCTCCTGGAGGCGGTCCAGGCGCCAGGTTTCCTCCTGCAGGATTTCGAGGGCCTTCAGGACGGTGGCCACATTGGCCGGCGGCATGGAGGCGCTGAAAATGTGCGCGGGGGAGTGGTGGCGAATGTACTCGATGACGGCCTGGTCGCCCACCAGGAATCCGCCGAGGGAGGCGAAGGACTTGGAGAAGGTGCCGCTTATCAGGTCCACCTCGTCGGTCAGGCCGTAGACGGAGGCCGAACCGCGTCCCCCGTCGCCGATCACGCCGATGGCGTGGGCGTCGTCCAGGTAGAGGCGGGCGCCGAACTTGTTCTTGAGGCGCACCATGTCCTCCACTTCGGCAATGGTGCCTGACATGGAAAAGACCCCATCGCTGACGATGATCTTGCCGGCGTCTTCGTCGGCGCGCTCCAGCAGCATCTCGAGCTGCTCCATGTCGTTGTGCTGGTAACGCATGGTCTTGGCGTTGGAGACCAGTGTGCCGGTGACAATGCAGGCGTGATTGTCCTTGTCCGAAAAAATAATATCCTGACGGCCTGCGATGGTCTGGATAGCGCCTTCGTTGGTCTGGTAGCCCGTGCTGAACAGCACGCAGGCGTCCTTGCCCATGAAGTTGGCCAGTTTCTCCTCCAGCTCCAGGTGCAGGTCCAGGGTGCCGTTGAGGTAACGGGAGCCGGTGCAACCGGTTCCATAGGTGGTGATGACATCGCGGGCGGCCTCGATAACCCGGGAGTCGTTGGTGAGTCCCAGGTAGTTGTTCGAGCCGGCCATGATCACCTCGCGGCCCTCGATTTTAACCGTCGTCCCGTCGGTCGCCTGAAGGGGTTTGAAATAGGGATAGAGACCCTCCGCCTTGATCTCCTCGGCCTTCGTAAAATCGTAGGCCTTGGAGAATATATCGTTTTTTTTCAGCTCGGGTCTGGAATCGCCCATTCGTCCTGCTGTCGACTTTTAATGAGAGCTTATCGTTGCAAATATACTTCCATATTAAGCATCAATCAAATGATGCATTCCTGCGATTTTCAATCACTTTTTTCAGAAAATCGAGGTACTCTCCGGCCACCTTTTCCCAGCTGAACTTCTCCAGCACCCAGGCCCTGGCCCGCTCCCCGAAATCAGTCAGGTCGGCCGCCAGAAGTTCGTTGATTTTCCCTGCGAAGGCCCCGGCCTGCCGGGTGGGGATTTTCCAGCCGTTCTGCCCGTCCGTGATGACATCCCTGATGCCCTCCAGGTCGGCCGCCACCACGGGAGTGCGCGCCATGTTCGCCTCCAGCATCACAATGCCGAAGCCTTCCATATCGCCCTCCACCGGGATGTTGGGCATCACAAAGAGATCGGCCGCCGAATAGGCCATCTTCAGCACCTCATCGGATCTGCGCCCCAGCAGGAAAATGCGGTCGGAGGCGGGCGAATCCTCCACCGCCCGACGCACGTTCTCTTCTTCTGGCCCGTCGCCTACCGTAAGATAAACCGCCCGATCGTCCACCGACGGCAACACCTGCCTGATAAACCACTCGTGTCCCTTACGGCGTACCATGCGTCCCACGGAAAGCAGCAGGGGCCGCCCCTCCAGGGAGAGGCCGGTGAGCTGCTCCATCCGGCGACGGGACTCTCCGCGGCCCGGAAAACGGTCCAGTTTCTGCAGGTCCACCCCATTGGCCAGGGCTGCGCCCTTGCCGGGGTCCATGCCGCGGGCTATACAGGCCTGCCGAGTAGCCCGGGAGACCGATATCACGCCATCCAGGTTTCGGAAGACGCGGGGGACGAACTTCTGGTAGAAAAAATTGGGCATGGTGACGTCCTGCCCATGGTTGATGGTGACCATGGGGATCTCCACGCGTCTCCGCAGCAGCACCGCAAGGCTGGCGGTCACCATGGAGGAGAAAAGAATCACATCGGCCCCGCGCTCGCGGGCCAGGCGCGGCAGGCGGACCGCCTCCTCCAGCAGGAAGCCGACGGTCCGGAAACCAATGCCCTCCCACGACGATTTCATGATCTCGGCATGCACGGTCACGTCGCCGCTGCGCCTGAGCTGGCGCACCAGCTGCATGCTCACGCGCTGCATGCCGCCGATGTTCTCCAGGGGCGCATTCTCAGGAGGGTGGAGGTGGGAGACGTAGAGTATGTTAAGGCGTGAGCTCAAAACTTAAGCTGGGGACGCGGTTCCTGCAAAGCTTCGCGGTAGTTTTCCAGCAAGCGGGCGTTGACGCGCTCCCATGCATAGGGAAGCGCCTTCTGGCGCGCGGTCCTTCCCATGCGTTCGCGCAGCTCGTCATCCTTCACCAGGCGGGAGACATGCTCGGAAAAGGTTCTGGTATCACGGGGCGGGGCCAGGAAGCCGTTCACGCCGGCCTCCACGAGGGACTTGCTGCCGGTGGCGTCGGCCACGACGCAGGGGAGCCCGCACGACATGGCCTCCAGCGTGACATTGCCGAAGGTCTCGGTGTCCGACGGGAAAAGAAATATGTCGCTGCTGGCGTAGGCCCGGGAAAGATCTTCACCGGTAAGATACCCTGGAAACCGCGCTTCGGGCAACATATCCTCCAGCTCCTTGCGGGCCGGCCCGTCGCCCACCACCATGGCGGTGACGTCGCCGTTCTCACTGATGACCCTCTCGACGACGTCCACAAAGGTCTGCAGGTCCTTTTCCCAGACCAGGCGGGAGACGAAGGTGACTACCTTCTGGTCGTCCCCGATGTCAAGGGAGCGCCGCCACGCCATGTCACGCTTCTCCGGGCTGAAGTATTCGGTATTTACGCCCCGGGCCCAGATGCGGATACCCTCTTCGATATCCTGCACATTCAGCTCCTCGGCCATGCTGGGGGAGGGCACGTAAATGTGTTTGCACTGACTGTAGAACCAGTTCAGGTACTTCCAGCCCAGCATCTCCAGCATCTCCATATTGTAGTACTTCAGGTAGCTGGTAAAGTGGGTATGGTAGGAAGCCACGATCTGGATGTCGTTGGACTGCGCCCAGCGCATGGCACGGAAACCAAGAAGATCGGGCGTTGCCAGGTGCACCAGGGTGGGACCAAATTTGCGCAGCCTCTTCTGGGCGCGTTCGGGGAAGCCCACCGTTACACGGTATTCCGGGCGGCCGGGCATGGGCAGCGAGGGCACCGGAACGAATTCGCCCTCGTGGTCGATGGCGGGCTCGTCGACCGTGGGACCGAATACGAGGACCGGCACGCCTTCCTCCTCCAGGAACCTGACCAGCCGGTTCAGGGTGAGTGACACCCCGTCCCGTATATGGTTGTAGTTCCCGGTGAATAAGGCTACGCGCAAATCACTCATAAATTTTCCAATGCAACGGTCAGATTTGTATCTTCCGAAGAATCGCGGCCCGGACCCGATTCCGGATTTCAAAGACCCCAAATATACAAAATTTGATGAAAGCCTTTGTCACCGGCGGTACCGGTTTTATAGGAAGCCACCTGGTCGACAAGCTTGTGGCGCGGGAGGGAGTCGAGGAGGTCCGCTGCCTGGTCCGGAGCAGTGACAAGTGGCTTTCCGGCAAGCCTTTCAAGCGTATAAAAGGCGATCTACACGATCTGACCGTGCTTCGCGAAGGGGTGCGGGGCGTCGACGCAATCTACCATCTGGCAGGCCTGGTCAAAGCGCCGGACTACGGGGCCTTCCACCGCGCCAATGTGGATGCCACCGAAAATTTAATGCGCGTAGCCCACAAGGAGGGCGTCCGAAAGATCGTGATACTCTCCTCCCTGGCCGCCGCCGGCCCCAGCCGCAACGGCCCCTTAAGCGAAGCCGATCCGATGCAGCCCGTAAGCAACTACGGTCGCTCCAAGAAACAGATGGAGGAGATGGTCCGCGGCATGGACTGGGAGGAGGAGTCTGTCACCATCCTGCGTCCCCCGGCCGTTTACGGCCCGCGCGAGGACCAGATTTACACCTTTTTCAAAATGGCCGACAAACGCATATGTCCCATCGTGGGCGACGGAGAACGTCCCCGCATCTCCATGGTCTATGTGGGCGATGTGGTAGAGGGCATCATGGCCGCCACCCGGCAGGACGATCCCGGCGTGCACACCTATTTCGTTTCGGGGCCGGAGATCTACACCTGGAACCTCATCCGCAGCGTGACCTCCACCGTGCTGGGCAAAAAGACCATGCCACTTTATGTGCGGCCGGGCATGGTGAAAAAAATCGCCGGGGTAGTGGAAAAATCCGCATCATTCTTCGGCGTTTATCCCGTTCTAAACAGGGAGAAGGCCAGGGAGATGATCCTGGAGTGGACCTGCTCGAACGACAAGGCGCGTCTGGAGCTGGACTACCAGCCCCGTTACTCCCTGGAGGAGGGAATCTCGCGCACCATCCACTGGTACAAGAAACATCACTGGTTATGAACCAAGGCGAATACGCGTCAACGGCTTTAAACACCCCCCATTCTATGTACGCATACCAGGCAGAATATACGAAACGTGCTCTGCTGCGACTTCCGCTGCTGGCCGGTCTCATGGGCTGCCTGCTTGCCCTTCACGGCGCCATGCAGCCCCTGTACGCCCAGCCCGATTTGCAGAAGGACTACTCCTTCGTGATGGAGATCCCCTCGGTACTTGCCATGGCGAGCTCCCCGGCGCACGTCTACATTCTTTCTGAGACCGAGGGGCTGGTGGCGTTCCGAACACGACCCGACTCCCTGCAGTGGCTCTACACCTCAAACGGCATGGCGCGCAGGGGCAATACCATGTCAGCGGACATCCGCTTCGCCTATCTCTGGGGCGACAGCCCCCGGCTTACGGTGCTCGAACCTACCTCCGTTCTGGGAGTCTACTCCTCCACCCGGCTCCCCGAAAGGCCGCGCGACGCCGAGCGCATCGACCGGCGCCTGTACGCAGCCTTGGGAGATGGGGGAGTCGGATGGGTTTCCCTGCAGTCGGCTTCTGCAGTCGACTCGGCCTTTACCCGTGTGGAGGCCGGGGGACTCGCCTCGGCCGAGGTGCTCGACCTGGAGAGTTCAGGCGACCGCCTCTACGCCCTCTCCTCCGGGGCCACCCTTTACCGGCTGAACGCTGGAGGGGAGAACCCGCAGGTGGAGCAGGAGTTCGCCCTTTCCGAGGAACTGCAGCGTATTTTTCTATCCGGGCAGACCCTGATGGGCACCGACGCCGGAGGCAACATCTACGAGATAAGTGGCTCGGGCAACCTCTCCCGGCTGGGTTCCATAGGCGAGCCGGTCGTAAAGCTGGAAACCTGGGGAGACTGGTACCTGATCCAGGGCGCTACTGGACGTATCTGGACCTCCTACCGCAGCCGCTCGCCCTCCCCCTGGAAAGAGGACCGCGATGCAGGCTACGCTTTTACGGTGACCGGCGGACAGCTATGGCTCAGCGAATACAGCCAGGTGAGCCGCGTGGTGGAGGGAGGCGTAATCGCTTCCGGCGCACCCGAGGGAGAGGCTGCGGACGCGGATTCCTCCGGGCCCCTTCCCGGTCAGCTCAGCCTTGATTCCATCCCCGACCAGATTGTGCCCTACTCCAAGCCCGTGCTGCTGAACTTCAGCCTGGGCCAGGATTTTCCGTCCAGCCAGGTACAGTTTGCCTATCAGTCTTCCGTTGACGATGCCGAGGTACGGGGAAGCTCCTTCTACTGGCAGCCGGGATCGGGCGATGTGGGCACTCACCGCTTTAAAATCGTGGCTACCGCCAGCAACGGGGCCGCCGACAGCACCAGCTTCAGTGTGGAGGTAAACTCGTTCAACGCACCGCCGCGCTTTTCGCCCCTGCGCACCCTCGCCATCCCTGTCGGCGAGTCCTTCACTCTCCCCGTACGCGCCATCGACCCCGACGGCATGCACCGCGACCTGATCCGCTACCTGGGCGTAGACCTGCCCGACGGAGCCTCCCTGGGCGAGACCTCCGGGGATTTTATGTGGACCCCCTCGCAGCGGCAGACCGGTGAACACAACTTCCGCATCATCGCCACCGACCAGTATGGGGCCGCCTCCTCCACCGAGGTGACCATCCGCGTGTTGGAGGCCGGCGACAGCGACGGCAACTAACTCTCTCGCACCTCCAAGCGCGCACGACCCTGTGAACAACGATTCCATCCGCTCCTCCCTGCTGGACTGGTACGACGTCCACAAAAGGGAGATGCCGTGGCGCGGCATCAACGATCCCTACCGCACCTGGGTTTCCGAAGTCATGCTGCAGCAGACGCGCGTTGACCAGGCCGCGCCCTATTACAAGCGTTTCATCGAGCGGTTCCCGACGGTGGAGATATTGGCCGAGGCCGGGCAGCAGGAGGTGCTCCGGGTATGGGAGGGCCTGGGCTACTACCGCCGGGCCCGCCACCTGCACGAGGCCGCCCGCACGGTGGTGGAGGAGTTCGGCGGCGAGCTGCCGGATTCCTGGGAGGAGATCACCCGACTGAAGGGCATCGGACCCTATACGGCTGCGGCGGTGCTGAGCATCGCCTTCGGGCGTCCCCATGCCGTGGTGGACGGCAACGTGCTGCGCGTGCTCACGCGCTACTTCGGCCTGGACGGTGACATCCGCAAAAGCGCCGTCAAGAACGAAGTGCAGGAGCTGGCCGACGGGCTTCTCGATCCGGAGCGGCCGGGCGATTTCAACCAGGCTGTGATGGAGCTGGGCGCCATGGTGTGTACGCCAGGCAGCCCCGATTGCGGGAAGTGTCCACTGCAGGACGGCTGCGAGGCCGCACGCACGGCGCGCCAGGATGAGATCCCTTACAAATCGCCGCCCAAAAAACGTCCCCACCACCAGATCGGCGTGGGGGTGGTCCGCGATGGCGAGGGATCGGTGCTCATCGCCCTGCGTCCGGAAGGCGCCATGCTCGGGGGACTCTGGGAGTTTCCCGGCGGCAAGCAGGAGTCCGGCGAGGAGCTGGAAGAAACCGTCCGGCGCGAGCTGCGCGAGGAGCTGGGCGTAGAGGTGGTTGTGGAAAAACCCCTTATGAAGGTGGATCACGCCTACTCGCACCTGACGGTCTCCCTCAACGTCTTCCTCTGCAGCCTGGCCAGTGGCACGCCTGAGGCCCGCGACAGCCAGGAGGTGCGCTGGGTGGCGCTGGAGGAACTGGACGACTACCCCTTCCCCAAGGCCAACCGCGCCATCACCGAAAAACTGCAAAACCTTGGCCGGGGACAGCAGGAACTGAAAATCTGAACCCATGCCCAGGGACCTGCCGAAAAAGCTCGACGCCTGCCCGCCCGAGACCCTCCGCGCCATGAAACCCTGGCTGGAGATGTGGAACCGCCGCATGGAAACTCCGGACTATATCGAGAAAGACCCCGTGCTCTTCATGCACAGCTTCGAGGAGCGGGAAGACCGGCTGCTGGCCGGCTTTTTCGCGGCCCTGATGGCCTGGGGGCGACGCGACGTGGTGATCGCCAAGGTGGACGACCTGATGAAGCGCATGGACTACCGGCCAAACCGTTTCATCCGCGACTTCGGCGAGCGCGAGCGCGACCGACTGGACGGCTTCAAACACCGCACCTTCAAGCCGGTGGACATCTACTGGCTGGTCAACATCCTGCAGAGCGCCCTGGAGCGCCACGGTGGCATGGAGGCCTTCTGGCGGCACTGCCACGAGGAGGCGCAGCGGCAGGAGCGTCCTCTCATCGCCCTCTTCCACGATGAGTTCTTCGCCCTCCATCCGGAAGCGGCGCAGCGCACCCGCAAGCACATCTCCAATCCCGAAAAGAACAGCTCCTGCAAGCGTCTCTACCTCTACCTGCGCTGGTGCGTGCGGGAGGGACCGGTGGACACCGGGCTGATGGATTTTATCTCACCGTCTGAGCTTATGGTTCCGCTGGACGTGCACGTGGCGCGGCAGGCGCGGGCGCTGGGATTGCTGACGCGCCGCTACAACGATTGGAAGGCGGTGCGCGAACTTACCGGCGTGCTTCGCAAGCTTGACCCGGGAGATCCTGCCCGCTACGACTTCGGGCTATTCGGCCTCGGGGTTTCCGGGAAACCTATTCCGGATAGATTCCTTGTCAATCCAAAAGTCTGACTAAGTCTTACTAAGTCTAATAAGTCGGGAAGTCCAGAAGTCTTAAAGTCCAGAAGTCTTAAAGTCTAGAAGTCGGGGAGTCAGAAAGTCGGTGGGTACTTACATTTTTCCGAAAAATTCTTATATTAGGGGTCTGAAAACGAAGCAACAACATCTTATACGCACATGGTTGGAGTAGAAGTTCGAGATAACGAAAGCATAGACCGCGCCATCAACCGCTTCAAGAAGCTGGTAACGCGCTCCCGCATTCTGAACGAGTATAAGGACCGGCAGCAGTACACCAAGCCGTCCGAAGAGCGCCGTGAAGCGCTGAAGAAGAGCATCCGCGACCAGCGCCGGCGCGAGCGCAACCAGTACAAGTAATTTAAAAGGGTTTACGCCTCCTCCTCCAAAATGCCCTGTGACTTCGGTCACAGGGCATTTTTTATGGCCTCAGGGAACACCCGGCAGGGATATACTTTGAGCCCGTCGGGCACCTTCGGATCCTGTCCGTCCGGCACGTAGGCGCGCTTGAAACCCATCTTGCGGATCTCGGCCAGCCGCTGGTCCAGCTTGCTCACCGAGCGGATCTCCGATCCCAGCCCCACCTCCCCTATGAAAGCCGTTTCGGCCGGCAGGGACTTATCCAGCAAACTGGAGACCAGCGCGCAGACCACGCCCAGGTCCCCGGCCGTGTCGGTCAGCCGGATCCCGCCCGCCACGTTCAGGTAGACGTCCTGCCCGCTGAACTGGTAACCTCCCCTCTTCTCCAGCACGGCCAGCAGCAGCGACAGCCTCCGCTGGTCAAACCCGTTGGCCGTGCGCTGCGGCACCCCGTAGTTGCTGGGTGTGACCAGCGCCTGCACCTCGATGAGCAGGGAGCGCGAGCCCTCGATGGTGCAGACCACCGCATTGCCGCTCACGCTGGCGTCGTAGTCCGACAGGAACAGCTGTGAGGGATTGAGCACATCCACCAGCCCCTTCTCCTTCATCTCGAAGACCCCCACCTCCTGCGCGGGTCCGAACCGGTTTTTCACGCTGCGCAGCAGACGGTAGGCGTAGTTGCTGTCGCCCTCGAACTGCAGCACGGTGTCCACCATATGCTCCAGCACGCGCGGACCGGCGATGTCCCCCTCCTTGGTCACGTGTCCGATGAGCAGCGTGGTGATGTTCCTTCGCTTGGCGAGCTGCTGCAGCAGGGCGGCGCACTCCTTGACCTGCTGCACGCTTCCCGCCATGCTGGAGAGCTCCGTGCGGTAGACCGTCTGTATGGAGTCCACCACCAGCAGGTCAGGCTTCATCTTGCGGGCCTCCTCCAGCACCTTGCTCACATCGGTATCGGTGTAGACAAGCAGCTTCCTGGAATCCACCTCCAGGCGCGCCGCCCGCTGCTTGATCTGGGCAGCCGACTCCTCTCCCGCGCAGTATAAAATTCGCAAGTCCGGGTTGGCGCGGGCGATCTGCAGGGTGAGGGTGCTCTTGCCGATGCCGGGATCGCCCCCGATAAGCACCAGGGAGCCGGGCACGAAGCCCCCGCCCACCACGCGGTCCAGTTCGGGGATGTTGGAAGGGAAACGTTCCTCGTCGCTCGATTCGATGTCGGCCAGGAGGCGCGGGGGCGGGACCTCCTCCAAACCCTCCACCTTGCCCTTGTGGCTGTCGGAGCCCGAACCGGAGCTGCCGCTGTCGCGATCCACCTTGTACTCGCGAAAGGTGTGCCAGCTGCCGCAATTCGGACAGTTGCCCAGCCACTTGGTGGAGGTGTGCCCGCACTCGTCGCAGAGGTATGTGATGCGCGACTTGGCCACGTCAGACTGATTCGCCGGCGTTGAGGCCATCGGCCATGCCGTCGCCCTCCTCCCCGTCTGCATGGTTATCCACCACGGAACGGTTGATGTACCAGGTGGTGGCCATCATGCCCAGACCGATGCTGATGTAGTAGCTGATAATGCGCCAGAGAAACACGGCCAGCCCGATGAAGGCCTTACGGTCGATTAGCGGCCCCTGGAAAAGCGCGAAGAGGCCCTCCACCCCGCCGCTGCCGCCGGGCGTGGGCATGATGAGGAAGGCCAGGTTCATGGCCAGGCTGCGCAGCACCGAGAGGATCTCGTTTGCGGGCAGCAGGCTAAGCACCACAATGGTGGGCAGGGCCACGCGGCAAAGCCATGACATGGTGGAGAGGGAAAAAGCTTTCAGCAGAAAGCTGGCGGGCTTCTCCCGCAGCTCGTCGGAGTACTTCACCAGGTGCTCGGCCTCCTCCACCACCTTGTCGCGCCAGCGGCGCAGCAGCGGCAGCCGGAAAACCGTGCACACCACCTTCTTGATGGCGCTGGGATTGCGCAGCACCCCGTAGGCCATCAGTCCGGCATAGGAGAGCAGTCCGGCATAAAGCAGCAGCATGGATACTTCGCCCACCATTCCGATGTTGGAGGGAATGACCTCGTAGTAGAGGCCGGCCACCAGCAGGATGGGTACGGCAAGGGCGAACCAGAGCTGGTCCAGCAGCACGCTGTAGAGGATAATGGCGGTGGACTGTCCCAGCTTGTAACCCTCCTTGGTGAGGGCGTAGGTGGCCATGGGCGCCCCGCCGATGATGGAAGGCGTCACCGAAGAGGTGAATTCCCAGCTCAGCATCACCCGCAGGGACGCCATCCAGCCCAGCATCTTCTCGGAGAGATAGCGGATCTTGGCCGCTGAAAAAGCCAGCCGCAATATGGAGACCGCCAGCGCGATGAACAGGCCGGGCAGCCGTTTGGGTTTCAGGTGCTCAAGGACCCCGGGCGTGTAGGTGAGGTAGATGACAAGGCCCATGCCCGCCACACTGAGTCCGATGGAGAGAAGCAGGTATTTCTTGGAGAAATACCTTTTGGGGTCCTCCTGAATATGTTGCTGGTCTTTGCTCAGGGGTGTGCGGTTTACGCAACGGTAATATTCTCGTCCAGGTAGACGTCCTGTATAAAGTTGAGCAGCTTGACGCCTTCTTCCATGGGACGCTGGAAGGCCTTGCGGCCGCTGATCATGCCCATGCCGCCGGCGCGCTTGTTGACAACGGCCGTACGCACCGCCTGCTGGAAGTCGTTCTTTCCGCTGGCTCCGCCGGAGTTGATCAGCCCGGCGCGTCCCATATAGCAGTTGGCCACCTGGTAGCGGGTCAGGTCGATGGGATGGTCGGTGGTCAGCTCGCTGTACATGCGCTCGTCGTATTTCCCGTAGGAGCCGTTATTGTTGTTGAGGGCCTTGTAACCGCCGTTGTTGGTGGCCTGCTTCTGCTTGATGATGTCGGCCTGGATGGTCGCCCCCAGGTGGTTGGCCTGCCCGGTCAGGTCGGCCGAAGCGTGGTAGTCGGTGCCGTCCACCTTGAATCCGGAGTTACGGGTATAGCACCAGAGGATGGTGGCCATGCCCAGCTCATGGGCACGCTCGAAGGCCTCGGCCACCTCCTGGATCTGCCGGCTCGACTCCTCCGAGCCGTAGTAGATGGTCGCGCCTACAGCGACCGCGCCCATGTCAAAGGCGCGCTCCACCGAACCGAACATGATCTGGTCGTAGTGGTTGGGGAGGGTCATCAGCTCGTTGTGGTTGAGCTTGACGATGAAGGGAATCCTGTGGGCATAGCGGCGCGCGATGGATCCCAGCACGCCGAAGGTGGAGGCAATGGCGTTGCATCCCCCTTCAATGGCCAATTTTACCAGGTGCTCGGGATCAAAACCCCCGGGGTTGGGTGCGAAAGAGGCGCCGCCGGAGTGCTCAATGCCCTGGTCCACCGGCAGGATGGAGAGGTAGCCGGTGCCCGCGAGCCGCCCGTGGCCGAAGAGGGTCTGCAGGCTGCGAAGCACCCGGGCGTTGCGGTCGGAGTGATAGCAGACCCGGTCGACGTAGTCGGGGCCGGGCAGGTGAAGATTCTCGCTGGGGATGGTCTCGCACTCGTGGCCGAGCAGGTCATCCGCTTCCTTGCCCAGTAACTCTTCAATGCTTTTCGCAGCTAGTGCCATGGCAACTCCTCATCTGGTTTCTTGATCGTTTTCTACTACGCTCGGTGGTGATCAAATATAAGTGATCTGTCTGGAATTATGAATTTTCTGCACGGCGGAACCGAGCTCAACGGGGAGGCCAGCAGATGACGGGCGGGACCTTCCCGACCCCGCACCGGAAGCACCTGCATATGATCTGCCCAGAATTCTTATATTTGTTCCTTGCGGCAGCCGCTCATTACATCCTTGACTGCACATACCCGTAAACACCATGAACATCGGTCCCATCGACCTGGGCGAAAAGCCCCTGCTGCTGGCTCCCATGGAGGACGTCACCGACTCCCCCTTCCGGCAGATTTGCCGGAGCCGGGGTGCCAGTATCGTTTACACCGAATTTATCAGTTCCGAGGCCCTGGTAAGGGACTCCGACATCGCCATGAAGAAAATGGACTTTTCGGAGGAGGAGCGTCCTTTCGGCGTGCAGATTTTCGGGAGCCGCGGGGAGGCCATGGAGGGCGCGGCGCAGCTGGCTGAGAGCAACAACCCCGACCTGGTGGATATCAACTTCGGGTGTCCGGTCCACAAAATCGTCAAGAAGGGGGCGGGCGCCGGCTGCCTGAAAGACCTGGAGCTGATGGAGCGCATGGCCGGCTCGGTGGTGGACGCCGTGGCATCGAAGCCCGTCACCGTAAAAACACGCCTGGGCTGGGATGACGACACCATCCGCATCCGGGAGGTGGCTCTCATGCTGCAGAAGCTGGGAATCAAGGCGCTGGCCGTGCACGCGCGCACCCGCTGCCAGAAGTACAAGGGCGACGCCCGGTGGGATTGGCTCAAAAAACTCAAGGACACTCCCGGTCTGGAGATTCCAATCATCGGCAACGGCGACGTGACCTCGCCCGAGGACGCCAAACGGATGTTCGACGAAACAGGCGTGGACGGGGTGATGATCGGCCGCGGCGCTATCGGCAATCCGTGGATCTTCGACCGCACCCGTCACTACCTGGAGACGGGCGAGCTGCTGCCCGAACCCACCATCGACGAGCGCATCGAGCTCTGCGCCGAGCAGCTGCGGCGATCCGTGAAACACCACGGGGAATACTACGGCGTGGTGATCATGAAAAAACACTACGGGCAATATCTGAAGGGCGTGCGCAACAGCCGGCAGCTCCGCGCCGCCATCATGGAGGAGAGCGACATGGAGCCCATACTTGACCTGCTCTACACCTTCCGGGACGAGGAGATGTATGCGGAGGCCTCCTGAATGCCGGTGAATCCTTGCCGCGTAATCTGCGTACAGCCTACGGTAAACCCGGCAAAACCACGACACCATGATGCAACGACTGCTTCGACTCCTGGCTACCGGGCTCAACGCCTGGACCTTCTACTCCAATCCCGGTGAAGGCTGTCATCGCCATCCTGACGGTAGTCATCATCCCCTACCTGGCCTATATCTTCTTTGGGGTCTTCCTGCTGATCCTGCTCATCGCAGCGGGCATCTGGTTCATCTGGTATCTGGCCACGCGCAGCAGCGGCTCGCGGGCCTGAATACTCTTTCTGCGCAGACCGCCCGTTCACGGCGCAGCTCCCATGCACCTCGCCCGCGTCTAGCCTAGTTCACAATACTTCTTGTCAACTTGTCAAGTTAAGCGTATATTTTAGTTAAACGGTCACCAGATCCATTGAGCCATGAAAACGATGAGCGTCGGCGAATTCAAGACCCGCTTCTCAGAAGTAATAGAATGGGTCAAATCGGGCAAGAAAGTAGCCGTAACCTACGGCAGGAAAAAAGAAATTGTCGGATACTTTGTTTCGGAACCTTCGGCTGGCCCGACCAGGCGAAAGCTGGGACTTCTGGAAGGCAAGGCCAAAGCCACCTTCACCGAAAACTTCAAGATGACCGAAGAGGAGTTTCTCGGTCAATGACCTGCCTGCTCGACACCCACACCTTGATCTGCTCACTCCTGTGGCCGGACAAATTGCCTGGCAAGGTGGTTTCTTCCCTGGAGGATCAAGGCAATGCAATACTGGTCAGTGCAATCAGCTTTTGGGAGATATCCCTGAAATACTCGCTCGGCAAACTGGATCTGCAGGGAATCTATCCGCATGAAATTCCCCATCACGCAGGTGAAGCCGGTTTCGGGTTATTGCATCTCTCACCGGAGGAGGCATCAACATACCATGAGTTGCCTGGAACCTGGCACGGAGATCCCTTCGACCGGATGCTTATCTGGCAAGCCATGCGACAGGACATGGTGCTTGTAACAGGTGACGCAGATATTTGGAAATACCGGCAGGAAGGCCTGAAACTTCTTTGGTAGCTGCATCTGCCCCGTGCGGGTGGTCGAAACAGGGATGGGAATGCCGTCTTACAGCGTGGCTTTCCCGTAGTAGGGAATGAGCGCGTCGGGCAGCTTCACGCTGCCATCCTCCTGCTGGCCCGCCTCCAGCAGCGCCGCCACCACCCGCGGCAGGGCCAGTCCCGAGCCGTTGAGTGTGTGCAGGATGCGGATCTCCCCGTCGCCGGTCCGCCGGTAGCGCAGCTGCATGCGCCGAGCCTGGAAGCCCCCGAAATTGGAGCAGGAACTCACCTCCAGCCAGCGCTGCTGGCCCGGGCTCCACACCTCCAGGTCGTATTTCTTGGACTGCGTGAAGCCCATATCGCCGGTGCACATCAGCAGGGTGCGGTAGGACAGCCCCAGATCCTCCAGCAGCGACTCGGCATACTCGCGCAGGCTCTCCAGCTCGTCGAAGGCCGCGTCGGGGTGCACCATCTTGACCAGCTCCACCTTGTCGAACTGGTGGAGGCGGTTGAGTCCCCGCACATCCTTCCCGTAGGAGCCCGCCTCGCGCCGCCAGCAGGGCGTGTATGCCACATAGCGCAGCGGCAGATCCTCCTCGTCCACGATCTCGTCGCGATGGAAATTGGTCACCGGCACCTCGGCCGTCGGGATCAGGTAAAGCTCGTCCCTGGGCACCTCGTACATCATGTCCTCCTTGTCGGGGATCTGTCCCGTGCCACGGGCCGAATCCTCGTTGACCACGTAGGGGGCCTGCAGCTCACGGTAGCCCTCCTCCACCGCCTTGTTGACAAAGTAGTTGACAAGGGCGCGCTGGAGGCGGGCCAGTGGACCCACATAAAAGGGGAATCCGGCACCGGTCACCTTGGCGCCCCGCTCGAAATCGATCCAGCCCTCCTCCTCGGCCATCTCCCAGTGGGGTCGGCGCCACTCTTCGCGCGCCGGTTCGCCCCAGCTCTTGAACACCTTATTGTCCTCCTCCGAATCGCCCACAGGCACCGACTCGTGCGGCACGTTGGGGATGCGCAGCAGCATCCCGTCGCGAGCGGATTTAAGCTCCTTGAGCTCCTCCTCACCCTCCTTGATCGCCTCCTTGAGGCGGGAGGTCTCGGCAATGATCTCCTGGGCCTTCTCCTTCTCGCCGCTGCCCATGAGCTCGCCGATCTTTTTCGACTTAACGTTGCTCTCGTTGCGCAGCTCGTCCACGCGCTGCACCAGGTCGCGCCAGTTGCGGTCGGCCTCCAGCACCTGGTCTACCAGGTCCAGGGGTCCCTCCCCCTTCTTCTTCATGCCCTCCCTGACGAGATCGGGCTGTTCGCGGATGAGGTTGATGTCGAGCATAGGGGCGTGCTGATTCTGGGTTGGCGTTTCGCTCCAAGATAATGGAGTCAGGCCAGACGGGAAACCGCGAACTTCCTATCCGGCAGCGGATCGAGACGTTGTCATGGGAAGGCCGAACCTTCGAATTATTGTATGGCATGCTGCTTGACCTCCTAATTTATTAAGTCTACTTTTCCATTCACATAGAAAATTTAGGCATTAACATACCGAGATATGAGCCAGGGACTCGACGAAATTGACGTAATGATTCTGAACCACCTCCAGGAGCACGGGCGTGCCCAGCGCAACAAGTTGTCCGAGATCGTGCACCTCTCCGTGCCCTCCGTATCGGAGCGCATGCGCAAGCTGGAGGACAACGAGCTGATCTCCGGCTACCACGCGGTGCTGGACGCCCGCAAGTTCAATTTCGACATCACCGCCTTCGTATTCGTGGAGGTGGACGGTTCGGACAACTACCCCAAATTCGTGGAGCAGGTGACCGGCGAGCCTGAGGTCCTGGAGTGCCACTCCATTACCGGGGACGGCTCCCACGTCCTGAAGATCCGGACCAAGAACACCGCCTCCTTTGAGAAACTCCTCTCGCGCATTCAGTCCTGGAGCGGGGTCACACGGAGCCGTTCCAACGTGGTGCTGAGCAGCTTCAAGGAGACCCGGAAACTTCCCATCGAAAATACCATTGAAGCCAAGTAGCACCCGCACACCCGATCCAGAAGATCTTTATGCACCTGCGCCTGCTGTTCCTTTGCCTGCTCTTTCCCCTGCTGACGGCCGAGCCGGTATCGGCGCAGCGCCAGCTGGGCGTGCAGTGGGAGGTGCCGGGGGACCGCGGGGAGCTGATGTCCCAGCTCCGGACCTTCCGCCAGCTGGAGCTGAGTCACCTGGAAGTGGACCGTCCCCTGCCGGAGGCGGCGTGGGACTCCATCCGTGCTTCGGGCATGCAGGTATGGGCCGCCGTCCCGCTCTCCTATCCCACCCGGTGCGCCTTTGCCGCGCCCGACAGCGCCACCGTCGGCCACGCTGGAAAACTTTCTTCCGGCCTTCATCGGCACGCTCCGTCGGTCACCGCCGTCCGCCTCTTCCGCCACGGGGCCATGCACGATGCGCGCTTCCGTGAGGCCCTCGCCCCATTCCTGCAGCAGATCCGCAGCTCCTACGGCGGCGACCTCTACCACCTGCGCAGCCTGGGAGCGGCCGGGCGGCCGATGTCCGGCGGAACCGGTACGCAGCAGGGGAGCGGCAGGCTCGACTTTTTCATGCAGCATGTGCCGGTACGTGCGGGCTATACGCAGAACAGCCCGCTGCTTCCAGCAGCGGCGGCAGACCATGACGCTGCCGCAAGCATGGCAGGCGATGGCATGCCCGGCGCCTGGCTCTACCAGCCAGACGAGGAGATGGCGCCCTACCTGGGTCCCTTCAAGCGTCTGCTGGAGGAAACCGCCGATCGTCCCGACGCGCCCCTTTTCATTCCTTCGGGGTGGCTGATCGACAACCTGGAGAGGCACCCCACGCTGGGCGAGACCCTTCAGCTCTTTGCCACCGAGGGCGGTACCGTGTTTCCCCTTCCCGAAGAGTCCTATCCCACCGAGGACCGCGTGGGGATGGGCGTGCTGCTACTTTTTCTGCTCTGGGGGAGCGTGGCCCTCCACTACAGCCTCAGTCCCATCTACCGGCGTTCCATCAGGCGCTTCTTCGTCAGCCACCGCTTCTACGTCAACGACGTACTGCACCGCCACGTGCGGGTCCCCGCCCAGGGGGTAATCATGATGCTGCAGCATGCCGTGCTCACCGGCCTCCTCCTCTACAGCCTGGGCAGCTACCTGCTCACCCCGGCAGGGACGCAGGCCCTGGTGCACCACCTGCCCGGGCTGACCCTTTTTGGAGGGGTGCATTTCTCCTTTTTCTGCTGGGGAGCACTGGGCACACTGCTCGTGGAGAGCATCTCCATCCTTTGGCTGCTTGGACTGAACAAGCGCATCCGCTTCTTCAGCCAGGTCACAAACCTCTACAACTGGCCCCTGCAGGCCAACCTGGTGACCGTCACCGTGCTCTTCGCCCTCATGGTCGCCCGTCCGGGCGGGGGCGGCATCGCGGTCGGCCTCCTGTTGATCGTCTTCCTGCTGTTTTTCCTGGGCTCTTTCGTGCTGACGGCTTTCGACACCTCGCGTCTTCTCACCAATAAAAGGGCCTGGTTCCTGCTGAGTACGGTGGGGCTCTACCTGCTTCTGTTAACGGGGGGGACAGGCTGGATGCTGGGCAAAACCGACTTGTGGGCCATCCTTTCGCTTGCACTCCAAGTCTAACTAAGCCTACAAGTCTGAAAGTCAGAAAGTCCGAAAGTCGGGAAGTCTGGAAGTCCGCCGACTTTAAGACTTTTGAGACTTTATGACTTATTAGACTTTATGAGACTTATTAAGAGATTTGCTTGCGGAGGCGGGCGACGGGGATGTTGAGCTGCTCGCGGTATTTGCTGACGGTGCGCCGGGCCACCTTGTAGCCCTGCTCTTTCAGCATGTCAGCGATGGCCTGGTCGCTGAGGGGTTTCTGCTTGTCCTCGCCGTCGACGATCTCCTGCACGGAGTTCTTTACCTCGCGGCTTGATACCTCCTCGCCGCTCTCGGTCTCAAGTCCCTCGCTGAAAAAATACTTCAGCTCGAAGACCCCGAAGTTGGTCTGTACGTACTTGCCGTTGACCACGCGCGAGATGGTGGAAATGTCCAGGTTCACCCGCTCGGCGATATCCTTGAGAATCATGGGCTTTAGGCCCTCGCCGTGCTTGAAGAAGGATTCCTGAAGCGCCACGATAGTCTTCATCGTGTTCATCAGGGTATTTTGGCGCTGGCGGATGGAGTCGATAAACCACTGGGCCGACTCGATTTTGTTTTTTATGAAGTTCTTGGTCTCCCTGGTCTGCGGGTCCTGCTTCTTTTTCTTTTTCAGGTCGTCCCACATCTTCTTGTAGCGCGGGGAGATGGTCAGCGGTGGGACGTTGCTGTTGTTGAGGGTAATCACGAAATCGCCTTCCCCCTCCTCTTCCTCGGAGGCAGGCTCATGGTAGACCTCGAAATCGGGCTCGATGTAGTTGGAGGTGTCGTCCACCGCCGTGCCGCCCCCGCCCGGCTTGGGATCAAGCCCCTTGATGCAGTCGAAGGCTTCCTGCAGGCCATCGCCGTCCACATCCAGCTTTTTCTTAAGTTTCTTGAAATGCTTCTTCTCGAAAGCGTCCCAGTGGTCGCGCAGCATGGCGATGGCGGTGTCGCGAGCCTCCGATGCCGTCCTCGCTGAGCTCCAGCTGCACGAGGAGGCAGTCGCGCAGGTCGCGCGAAGCGATGCCCGGGGGATCGAGCCGCTGGATGTGCCGCCGTACCTCCTCCACGTCTTCCACGGAGGTGAGCACCCCCTGGTTGAAGGCGATATTGTCGACCACCGCCTCGGGCTCGCGCCGGAAGTAGCCGTCCTGGTCCAGCGAACCGAGGATCTGGTCGGCGATTCTGCGCTGGTCCTCGTCCAGGTCCAGCAGCCCCACCTGCTGCTCCAGCTCCTCCAGCAGGCTTTCGTGGTAGGGATTGGGCAGGTCTCGCCAGCTCTGGTCGCCCGAGGAGCCCCCGCTCCAGGAGTCGCCGTAATCGTGCCCGTCGTACTCGGTGTTGTGCATGAACTCCTCCCAGTCGATCTCCTCGTTCTGATCCACCGGATCCACGTCATCCTCCCCGTCGCGGCGTTTCTCCTCCCACTCATCCAGGCTTTCGGTCTGCTCATCTATCTCGCCGGTGTCCTCTTCCAGCACGGGATTGAGCTCGATCTCCTCCTTGATGCGCTGCTCCAGGGCTATGGTGGGAAGCTGCAGCAGCTTGATGTACTGGATCTGCTGGGGTGACAGCCGCTGTTGCTGCGACTGCTTCTGGCTCATCTGTTGGCCGGTCTTGATCATGGCGCCAAATTGGCCAGAGTATCGGAGTCGCGGCGTTTCATGGCCGCCTACGGGAACTTGAAGAACGACTTTCCCCGGAGTGCGCTATGGGTTCTCCAGGAGGTCGGGAATGGCAGGGGCGGCCCCTTCCGTCGCGTGTTCCACATAGGGCCGTCACGCAGGAATTGTGCCCTTTCGACGCTCTCCAGCCGTGCTCGCCACGGGTCGCAGCTTTCCTGGTTCCAGCTTGCAGCCGGCAGGTCCCGGGCACCGCACGCCAGCGTCGCAGCATTGCGGCCACCCAGCTCGTCCAGGTGTCGGGGAGCGGCTTCCAGCAGCCGGCAGATGCGCACGCCGAGTTCGTCCAGTTCATGATCTCGCCAGCTTCGCTGGGGAACGCGTTCCTGTACCTCCCCCGGCTCCACGGGCAGCAGCAGCTCCTCGAAGATCTCCTCCACTTCGGTCACCAGCTTGGCCTGCCCCTGCTGGATGAGCCGGTTGCCGCCCATGCCGGCGCCCGCGGGATGGGGCACGGCAAAAACCTCGCGGCACTGGTCCAGCGCCGCGGAAGCGGTGATCATGCTGCCTCCTCCCTCCCCCGACTCCACCACCAGGGTACCGTAAGCCATGCCGCTGACCACCCGGTTGCGCACGGGAAAGTTACCGGCCTCGGGCGGGGTGCCCAGGGGAAACTCGGAGATGACGGCGCCCCCGGAATTCGCAATTTCGGCGGCCAGGGAGCGGTGGGGACGCGGGTAGATCAGGTCGATGCCCGAGCCGAGGACGGCCACGGTCACGCCCCCGCAGGCCAGGGCCGCGCGATGGGAGGCCGCATCCACCCCGTAGGCCAGTCCGCTGATCACACTCATGCCCGCCGAAGCGATGTCTCCCGCCAGACGTTCGGCCTGTTCCAGTCCGTATTGGCTGGCCCGCCGGGTGCCGATGACCGCCAGACCGGGGAGGCGGAGGGCGGCCGGGTCGCCCAGCACCCAGAGCAGCAGGGGCGGGTCGTGCAGTTCGTGCAGCAGGGGAGGATAGTCGGGATGGCGCTGGTGGATGAGTCCGGCGCCCAGCCTGCGGGTACGCTCCAGGATGGGGTCCACCTCCGCCCAGCCGCCGAAGCCCAGGATCTCTCGCGCAGTGGCGGGACCAATGCCCTCCGTCTTCAGGAGCTCCTTTTCAGAAGCATGGAAAATGCCCTCGGCGCTGTCGAATCGATCCAGCAGTACCTTGATGCGGTGGGCGCCCAGGCCGGGCACCAGGCTCAGTCCCACGTAATCCCTAAGGGGTGGGTCGGAGGTCGGTGGGTTCTTCCTCTTCGGGGTCTTCATGCTGCTCAAGCACCTCCCATATGGCTTCTTTAAGTCGATCCATGTTGTATCCCGTGGCGGCGGAGATGGGTATCACCGGGATATCAGCGTCGATCTCCTGATCCAGTTTGTGGTCCTCCTGCAGGTCCATTTTGGTCACCGCCAGGATACGCGGCTTGTCCAGCAGGTCTGCCCGGTAGGAGTGCAGCTCCTTCATCAGGGCGTTGTATTCGTAGTCGATGTCGTTCTGGCTGCTCACCATAACAAGCAGCAGGTTGTTGCGCTCGATATGGCGCAAAAATTGGATGCCCAGCCCCCGGCCCTCGTGGGCCTGTTCGATGATGCCGGGGATGTCGGCCATCACGAAGGTGCGATAGTCGTTCAGGGTCACTACACCCAGGTTGGGCTGCAGGGTGGTAAAAGGGTAGGAGTCGATCTTCGGCCTGGCGCCCGACATGGCCGAAAGCAGGGTACTCTTGCCGGCGTTGGGAAAGCCCACAAGTCCCACGTCGGCCAGCAGCTTCAGCTCGATCTCGACCGTGAGCTCCTCCCCCGGCTGCCCCTCCTCGGCCTTGCGGGGGGTCTGGTTGGTGGAGGTGCGGAAATGCCAGTTGCCGCGTCCACCGTTGCCGCCGCGCGCCAGTACAAGGGTCTGACCGTGTTCGGCAATCTCGCCGATGCGCTCGCCGGTGTCGGCATTGAAGACCACCGAGCCCGGCGGGGCCTCCAGGATCTCGTCCTCCCCGTCCTTGCCCTTGCGCTTGCTCTTGGCCCCGTCCTGGCCATGTCCGGCCTTTACGTACTTGTGGTAGCGCAGGTCCAGCAGGGTGTTGAGCTGTTCGTTGCCCTTCAGCAGCACATCGCCCCCGTCGCCCCCGTCACCCCCGTCGGGTCCCCCGCGCGGCACGTACTTCTCCCGGCGGAAATGCACGGAACCGTTTCCGCCGCTTCCGGCCGTCACGTATAATTTGGCGTAATCGGCAAAACGCATAGCTGGGAATTCGGTTCGGGGGAGGCCGGCGGGTTCGGGCGCCGGACCGGTTCAGGATACGGGACTCAGGCCTCCTCGAAGCGGTGAAGCACCACCTTGAGGAGCTTGGTCAGCCTGGCTTTCATCTGGGGACGCTGGACGATAAAGTCGAGAAATCCGTGTTCAAGCAGGTACTCCGCCGTCTGGAAGCCGTCGGGCAGGTCGCGGCCGATGGTCTGGCGGATGACGCGTGGACCGGCGAAGCCGATGAGCGAGCCCGGCTCGGCGATGTTGAAATCGCCCAGCATGGCGAAGCTGGCGGTAACGCCCCCCGTGGTGGGATTGGTCATCAGCGAAATGTAGGGCACGCCTGCCTCCTCCAGCTGCGCCAGCTTGGCGGAAGTCTTGGCCATCTGCATCAGGCTCAGCACGCTCTCCATCATGCGGGCGCCGCCCGACTGGGAGATGATGATCAGGGGAATCTCATCCTCGCGGGCGCGGTCGATGGCCATGCCGATACGCTCGCCCACCACCGAGCCCATGCTGCCTCCTATAAAGCCAAAGTCCATGCAGGCGATGACCACCTTGAGCTCGTTCATGGCGCCCACGCCCACCCGCACGGCGTCGCTGTGCCCGGTCTTTTTCTGATACTCCTTCAGCCGGTCGGTGTACTTCTTGCGGTCCTCGAAATCCAGGGGATCGGTGGGCTGGATCTCCTGGCCGATCTCCTCGAACTCCCCCTCGTCAAAAAGGAAGGAGAAATACTCATCGCTGCCGATGCGGAAATGATAGCCGCTCATGGGATCCACCCAGAGATTGTCCTCCAGCTCCCTGCGATGCACGGTCTCGCCGGTGGTGGGCACCTTGATCCAGACCCCTTCCGGCATCTCCTTCCGCTGTTCGGTTTGTATATTTTTGTCTTTGCGTTTGAACCAGGACATCGGCTGTCATTTTTGTTCAGGTAAATGCCAAAATAACGATTCTGGCAGGAAGCTAAAATCTTTATATGGGGCGGAGCGCCTTCAGGGCTACACCTGCGCGGCGACGTGTAGTAGCGCGGGTCGAACTCCTCCGGCGTAACACGCCGTGCGAAGGCCTCCCTCCCGGGCAGCTCCCAGAGCGCCAGCAGGGAGCGTGCCGAAACGGGCCTAGTTCCACGCGATTCGGTCTGCTCCACCACCGCCGGGTCAATACGCTCCAGGCCGGTGCCCGCCAGCAGGTGTCCGGGACGAATCATCTGCTCCACCTTTTCAATGGGCAGCACCTCCACCTGGTCGCGCGCCTTCATCCCCGAGGAATGCAGGTCGAAGGACCGGTGGTAGAGATGCACCCGCCGCGCGTCGATCACACAGTGCACGGTACGGGGCTGCAGGTCTCCGTCCCCCAAATCCAGACCGGCGCGCACGCCGGCGGCGAAGGAGGCCAGGGTGTGCACCCCGTAAAGGGGCGCCGCGCTGGCAAAAAGAAGACCCTTGGCCGCGCTGGCTGCAATGCGCAGGCCGGTATAGGAACCGGGTCCCTCGCTCACCAGGACGGCCTGGAGATCGTCCACGCCAAAACTCAGCTCGTCCATGAGCTCCCGCGTATAGGTAAAGAGCCGTTCGGAGTGCGATCCTTTCGCTTCTATTTTCTTTTCGTGCACGCCGCCCTCCATATCGCGGCAGGCGACCGAGCAGATATCGGTGGCGGTTTCAATGGCGAGAATCATCCGTAATCGCTTGTCTGGAGCCGTTGGCATGGATTCGGGCGTGCTGCACTCGGCACAGCGGCCTAGTTTCGGTGTATCTGCCAGGCGCTGTTGCTCAGCTCCACCCATCGCTCATAAAGACGAATTAGTTGCGGAAATTGTTCCTTGCGGAATTTGATGCGCGAGATATCGATGTCGTATCCGTAGCGGAGGGTGTTCCCCTCCAACCTGTACTCCTCCTGCAGCCAGGCCCCGTCCAGCTCCAGGGAGCGTCCGCCCTCTTCCCGGCCCGCTGCGCGCCAGCCATCGGGCAGGTGGATCTCGTAGGCCAGGTTGAGCCGCTCGGGAGCGTCGAGCGTGACGGGCAGGTCGCGGGAGGAAGACTCGAAAGGATTGCTCATCAGGTAGCCCACCACCATGGGCGGGTACTCCAGGGCGTCGGTAAAGCTGCGCGCGTAACCCGGGATGCGAAACTCCGACCGCATGCGCACCTGCCGGTCGTAGTCGTCCGCCCCTTCCAGGGTGCTTCCCGACAGCGAGATCTCCCCGTAACCTTCAAAGAGGGCCTGCCGGATCACCTCTTCCGGGAGAGCGCCCTCGGAAAGCCGGCGGCGGATGGTCTGCTTGGGATATCCCGCACTGGAAGCCTCCACCCGCCCCCGCAGATCCCCGTTGGGAAGCAGCTCCCCTTCCAACTGTATGTCAATGGCGAAAACGCTGCCTGAGGGATTCGTAGACACCCATTGGTAGTCCTCCCCGCGCAGCAGAAGGCCTGTCTGGTTGTACATGGGCACGGGAATGAGTCCGGGCTGGGCATGGGGAAAGCTGGCATCCATGATCACGGAGGAGTCGCCGTCCGCCGCCCAGGTAAGCTGGGCGTTAAACTGGTAAAAGGAGGGAAAGGATCGGTTCAACTGGCCCGAGGTACGCGTGGAGATAAGCAGCGGCCACGCCTCGATGCCTGCCCCGCGCAGCATGGCCGTAAGGGTCTGGTTGATGGCGGCCTGGTCGGCCGACACGCCTTCCAGCACCAGGGAGTCGCCCTGGGCGCTGGAGGCGCGGCTGGAGCCGCTGTAGTTGACCCGACCGTTGAGATAGCGGTAGATGCTGTCACGCGCCGCCTCTCCGCCGCCGGCGGCCAGGGCAATCTCCGCCCCCAGTTTTCGCGCCCTGTCGTAGGAGGCGATGCGCCCCAGAATATCTTGTTTGCGGCGGAGTTCAGCGACCACGAATTCCCAGCTGTTTTCCAGGGGTTGGCGCGGAAGTCCGAATTCGCTGATTTGAAAATGGACCTGTGCCCGATAATCGTCCACGGAGGTTATGTAGCTCTCCTCGCGCACGGCGGAGAGATTGCGCGCCGTCCAGTGCTCCAGGGTGACCGGCTCGGGCCGCTCAAAGGTAAATACACGCGGTACGGAGCTGGTGTCCACCCTCTCCACCCGGTGCTCCGGGCTTCCTCCCCCGGGAAAGTTCTCCACGCTGGCCGCGTAGCGCAGATAGGCGGGGTATTCGACGCTCACCTGCGCAAGCAGGGTGGGCACGGGGTGGGAAAAGTAGAACTCGGGAAGCTCCTGAATGTAGCGGCGGCGCACCTTGTAACTGTACTCCAGCACCGAGCCGTCGGTGACATCGGGCATGGTGAACTCCATGATGTTGTAGCGCGCATTCACGTTTATGACCCGGCGGCCGCTGTCGGCCAGGGCCACCCGCGAGCCGTCGGGGTGCCAGGTCGCCGCCCGAAGTTCCTGTATCTGCTCCATCTCCTGGTCAAAGTACCAGGGGATGGAAACCACGGAGGCCTCCCGCGCGGAGGCGTCAAAGACCTTGATACGCACGATGTGGTGAAGGACGGCCACCACGCTTCCCGACTCATCATCAAAGGTCACGTAGAGCTCTTTGTGGGCATAAAGCCAGGGGGCCCCGCGGGCGAAAGACGGCAGGTCGGAGGGCCGGAGATTCAGCAGGGAGTCGGGCACCTCCCCGTAGGCGGTACGTGGACCCAGTTCGTCGGGACCGGCCAGTCGGATCGGCACCCGTGCGGAGTCAGCCTGGCCGCCGTCCTGCGCATGCGCTGGAGCCGGCCGGAGGGTGACGGCCAGAACCAGCACCAACAGGAAGGTGAATGCGGAAAGGCGGTTTCTCATGGGCGTGGTCATCTCAAAGCCGGAACGGACAGAAGAAGACGGAATTGTTCCTAGAGACGGTTCTCCACCAGGCGACCCTTGTTGTAGACGGCCACAGCGCGTCCGGTCAGCTCCTGTCCCAGGTAGGGAGAGTTGGCCGACTTTGAGTGCACGCGATCCCGCGTGAAGGTCCACCTTTCGTCGGTGTTGAATAAGGTAAGATTGGCCTTGCCGCCCTCCTCCAGGCCGGGGATCTCCAGGTTGAGGATCTCGCGGGGGCGATAGACCAGCTTTTCCATGAGAGCAGCCAGGTCGAGATGCCCCGGTTCCAGAAGCCGGCTCACCGACACCGGCCAGGCCGTTTCCAGTCCAATAATCCCGTTGGAAGCGTAGATGAACTCCACATCCTTCTCCTCGATGGCGTGGGGGGCGTGGTCGGTGCAAATAGCGTCGATGGTGCCGTCGGCCAGTCCCCCGATGATCGCCTCCACATCTTCGGCGGTGCGCAGCGGGGGATGCATCTTGCAGTTGGTGTCGAAGTCGCGCCGTTCGATCTCCTCGTCGGTGAGGTCGAAGTGATGCGGGCAGACTTCCGTGGTAACCCTGATGCCCTCCTCCTTGGCGCGGCGCACCAGCTCCACCGCGCGGGCGGTGCTGATGTGGGCCACATGGAGGTGTCCCCCGGTGAACTGCGCCAGCAGAAGGTCACGCGCAATCATCACCTCCTCGGCGATGCCCGGGGTGCCGTCGAGTCCCAGCCTGGTCGACACCCTTCCCTCGTGCATGTGGCCGGGACGCGAAAGCCTGAGGTCCTCCTCGTGGTTGATGACGGGCACGTCCAGCATGGAGGCATACTCCAGGGCGATGCGCATAAGGCCGGAGTCGAACACCGGGTCGCCGTCGTCGCTGAAGGCCACCGCGCCGCCCTCCTTCATGTCGGACATCTCCGCCAGCTCCCTGCCTTCCCGCTCCTGGGAGACGCAGCCTATGGGATGCACCTCCACGGGGAGGCCGGCCGATTTCTTTTTGATGAACTCCACCACGTCGCGGGTGTGGATGGGCGGGGTGGTGTTGGGCATGCAGGCCACCTCGGTGAAGCCCCCGAAGACAGCGGCCCGGCAGCCCGTCTCAATGGTCTCCTTATGCTCATGGCCCGGCTCGCGCAGATGCACGTGCATATCCATCCAGCCCGGGGAGACATAGGCGCCCTCCCCGTCAAGGACCTTCTCGCCGTCGCCCGCCTCCAGGCCCTGGCCCGTTTCGGCGATTTTACCGCCGCGGATGCGAATGTCGGACTTCCGCTTGCCGTCATGGCCGCGGCCGACCGGCCGTACGTTCTGAATGAGGAGATCAGGAGTATGACTCATGGCGGGAATCTGTTATTTTGGGCAAAATATAGCTGTTTTCCTTTGAATTTAATAACCGCCCGACATGCCGCAGTCCGAGCTGTTCACGCCTTCCACGCTGAGCGTTTCCGATCTAAAAGGGCGTATCGGAGGTACCGGGGCGATATCCCTCCGACTGATTGTCTGTAGTTGCGGGATTGATTACCTTGGTATGTAGTAAAGCCGGAAAATCATGAGCGAACAACTCCTGCATAGAATTACCAAGAACCCCGAAATTTGCCACGGGAAGCCTACCATTCGCGGCCTGCGATATCCCGTTGACTCGATGTTGGAGCTTATGGCGTCGGGCATGAGCCATGAGGAGATCTTAGAGGATTATCCCGATCTGGAGAAAGAGGACCTGCTGGCCTGTCTGGAATATGCCGCACGGGTAACCCAAACCAAGAAAGCGCAAAAAATTGCCCCGTGAGAGTCGTAAATGAGGAAGAAATCCAGGTCCACTATTAACGGACGTATTTACCATGCCGCAGTCCGAGCTGTTCACGCCTTCCACGCTGAGCGTTTCCGATCTTACAGGGGAGATCAAGGAGATTCTGGAGGGACACTTCCCGGACGTACGGGTGGAGGGGGAGGTAAGCAACGCCAGCCGCAGCCGCAGCGGACATGTATACTTCACACTGAAGGACGAGGACGCCCAGCTCTCCTGCGTGATCTGGCGCAGCACGCGCAGCCGAAGGGAAATCGAGCTGGAGGACGGACAGCAGATCGTGGCCGGCGGAGAAATCCAGGTCTATCCCCTCACGGCAAGTACCAGCTCATCGTGCGCTCGGTGGAACAGGCCGGAAAGGGCGCCCTGCAGGAGGCCTTCGAAAAACTGAAGGCCCGGCTGAAAGACGAAGGGCTCTTTGAGGAAAAGCACAAACAGGCCCTGCCGAAATACCCCCGGCGCATCGGCGTGATCACCTCCGCCACCGGGGCCGCCTTTCACGACATCAGGGATACCGTGGCCAAACGCTGGCCGCTGGCCACCCTGGTACTGCACCACGCCAGCGTGCAGGGCGTGAAGGCCGCCCCCGAACTGGTGCGCGCCATTGAATACTTCACGCGCGAGAAGAACGTGGACGTACTTGTGGTAGGACGCGGGGGCGGCTCGCTGGAAGATCTCTGGCCATTCAACGAGGAGGCGGTGGCACGGGCTTTATTTGCCTGCCCGCTTCCCGTGATCAGCGCGGTGGGACACGAAACGGATTTCAGCATTTCTGATTTTGTGGCCGACGTCCGCGCCGCTACGCCCACCCAGGCGGCCATCCTGGCTACGCCCGACATCAACGAGCAGCGGATGTACGTGGACGACCTGGCCACGCGGGTGGCCGAAGGAGTGCCCGAACGTATACTGCGGCAAAAGGAGCGGGTAAGCCAGCTCCTGAAATCCCATGCGCTGGGGGCCATCCGCCAGAAAGTGATCAACACCCGGGAGCGTATTCACAGCTATGCAGGCCGGCTGAAGCATGTTGGAGAGCGAACGCTCACCGGACGGAGGGACCGCCTGAAACGCCTGGCCGAGCAGCTGCGCCACCGCGGGGAGCTCCAGCTCTCCGGCCGCCGGGAACGGCTGACGGAGCTTCGTCACCGCCTGGAGATGCTTGACATGAACGCCCCGCTGGAACGGGGCTTCGTGCGTGTGCACCAGGAGGGGAGGTGGGTGCGCAAGGCGGAGGCCTTTGACAATGACGCGGCTTTCGAGCTGGAATGGAAGGACCGGCGGGTGGACGTGCACCCCTGATGCCGCCGGCACCCGGAGCGCCGCCTACTGCACTTTTTTCCTGTAACGCATCACCGCGGCCGGCAGGATGAGGGCCGCCATTCCCCCCAGCACGCCCACCAGAAGGGCGATGTCCGCCAGCCCCGCCCCCTTCAGCATGACCCTGCGCATGATCTCAATGAAATGTGCCACGGGGTTGCCCCAGGTGAGCTGCCGCGCCCACTCCGGCATGCTCTCAACAGGCGTGAAGAGCCCGCCCATGAGAATAAACACCACCATGATGAACCAGGCGATGAACATGGCCTGCTGCTGGGTGTGGGTAACGGTGGAGATGAACAGCCCCAGTCCCTGCACCACCAGCAGGTAGAGGGCGGCCACGCCCATAAGAAGCAGCACGCTGCCGGTAAAAGGAATGTGAAAGCCCCAGCGCGCGATGGCCAGTCCCAGCGCCAGCTCAAACATGGCGATGATCCAGAAGGGCAGCAGCTTGGCGATAATGAACTGGTACCTGCGCACCGGGCTGACGTTGAGCTGCTCGATGGTGCCCAGCTCCCGTTCGCGCACGATATTCATGCCCGACAGAAACATGCCTATCATGGAGACCAGAACCACCAGGATGCCCGGCACCATGTAGTGCAGGTAGTCCAGCTGCGGGTTGTACCAGTTGGAGGGATGAACGGCGATGGTCCCGGCCCGGGTGACCTGGGCGCCGGCTTCCCCGCTGGCGCCGGCCGCTTCGAATCGGGGAGTCACCTCCCGGTTGAAATCCGCCACGATAGCCTGTCCGTAGGCCTGGATAAGGCCCGCCTTGGTGCCGTCCACCGCGTCGATGAGAAACTGCACCGGCGCGCTTCCTCCCCCGGCCAGCCTCTCCCCGAATCCGTCGGGTATTTCCAGGACCACGTCGGCTTCGCCCGATTGCAGCAGGCGAATGCCCTCGCCGGAGTTGCCGGAAGCGGAGGCGACCCGGAAGTAGCCGGAGGCCTGCAGTTTGGCCGTCAACCTCTGAGAGAGCTGCGAGCGGTCGCGGTCCACCAGGTGCAAATTGGCCCGGTTCAGCTCGAAGGTGGCGGCGAATGAGAGCACCACCAGCTGGATTACCGGCATCACGAAGATGATGGGCAGCATCCCCTTGTTGCGGAAGATCTGCAGGAACTCCTTCTGCAGGAGAAATCGTATGGTTCTCATTCCAGCCTCGATTTGAAGTTGGCGATACTGAGTCCCACGAAGCCGGCCATCATGACGACCAGTATGAGGGTTTCCTTCCAGAGCATGGGCAGTCCCGCGTCCTTGAGCATGACGCCGCGCACAATGACCAGAAACCAGCGCGCAGGTATGAGATTGCTGAGCCACTGCAGTACCCCGGGCATGCTGGAGATGGGAAAGATGAAACCAGACAGCAGCACGGTAGGCAGCAGGAGCCCGGCCAGGGAAACCATCATGGCCGTCTGCTGGTCGTCGGTGCGCGTAGATATGAACACGCCCAGCGAAAGAGCCACAAAAATAAAGAGCAGTGACTCGCCCAGCAGCAGGATGTAGGAGCCTCGCACGGGTACGTCGAATACCAGCCTGGCCAGCAGCAGGATGGCGAGCACGTCGAGGAAGGCGAGGGCCAGGTAGGGCAGTGTTTTGCCCACCACGATGTGAAGGGGTCGTAGGGGCGAGACGAGCAGCACCTCCATGTTGCCCATCTCCTTTTCCCGGGTTATAGAGATGGAGGTCATCAGCGTGCAGATGAGCATGAGGATGACCGCGATCAGTCCCGGTACGAAAAGATTCACGCTCTCCAGGGTGGGATTAAACATCATTACGGGCTGCAAGGCGGCCCCCGGCACCAAATTTTGATTCTGAGGGCCTATCTCATTCTGGTAATCGTTTACTATGGCCGTTGCATACTCCTGGACAAGCTTTGAGAGATTGGGGTTGGAGGCGTCTGTGATGAGCTGAATGTCCGCCTGACGTCCGCTGAGTAGGGTTTTGGCAAAATCAGGTGCGATGACCACCACCTGGCCTATTTCTCCTTCGCGAAATGTGGATTCAATTTGAGACACATCGTCAAGATGCCGGTTGACCGAAAAAGTTCCGGAGGCGTCCAGCTTGGCAACGAGATTCCTGGAGTGGACGTCTCTGGAATGGTCCAGCACAGCCAATGAAGCACTATTTATCTCATTGCGTATCGCGAATCCAAATATCAACATCATGATCACCGGCATGCCGAAGAGCACCGCCAGGGTTCGTTTGTCCCGGTAGATCTGCTTGAATTCCTTGACCACAAAGCCCTTGAAACTGCTCATGACCCCTCCCCCCTGATGGCTGTACGCGCCAGCCTGATAAAGATCTCCTCGATGGAGGCCGCGTTCCGGCTCTCTTTCAGTCCTTCCGGACTTCCCAGGGCCTCAATGCGCCCGTCCACCATGATGGAGAGGCGATCGCAGTACTCGGCTTCGTCCATATAGTGCGTGGTGACGAATACGGTGGTACCATGGGAGGCCACGCGATAGATCTCCTCCCAGAACTGCCTCCGTGTCACGGGATCAACGCCGCTGGTCGGCTCGTCCAGGAAGACAATCTCGGGATCGTGCAACAGGGCTACCGAAAAGGCCAGTTTCTGCCGCCATCCCAGGGGCAGGGAGCGAATGCGCTCGTCCCTGCTGCCCGATAGGCCCGTAGCCTGCAACAGGCCGCTGGCCTTGGCTTCAATTTCACGGTCCGTCAGCCCGTAAATCCCCCCGTACAGGCGAATATTCTCCCAGACGGTGAGATCTTCGTAGAGAGAGAATTTCTGGCTCATATAGCCGATGCGCCTCTTGATATCCTCCGCCCGTCGGTAGATGTCCAGTCCGGCCACTTCGGCATGGCCGGACGTGGGGCCAAGCAGTCCCGTCAACATACGCATGGAGGTGGTTTTTCCCGCCCCGTTGGCTCCCAGAAATCCAAAAATCTCCCCTCGCTCCACACGAAAGGTTATGCCGTCTACAGCGGTAAAATCGCCAAAATCACGCCTGAGATCCTGGACATCAATAGCTGCTTTACTCATTCCGGGCTTTCCCCCCTTCGGTCCATGAGCTCCATGAATACGTCCTCCACGCCCGGTTTGATCTCCCGTACATCCACGTTCTGCGGCAGGTGATCACGCAGCAGTTTTTCCAGGCGGGCCGTATCCAACCCGCTCGAGACAGCGGTCACATGTACGGAGGCCCCGAATGGATGAACCGAATGGAGCTCTTCAAGAGACCTCAGCTGTCCAATCAATGCATACCTGTTTTCCCCTTTAACGGCCCATACGCGCCTTTGCATCCCGGAAGCCAGCTCGTCGGGCGGTGCCACCCGAAGCAGGCGCCCCTGCTGCATAAGCGCCACCCGGTCGCACCGGCGGGCCTCGTCCATGTACGGGGTCGACACTACTACGGTGATGCCGCTGCCTGTTATCTGACCGAGCATCTGCCAGAATTCCTGTCGCGAGACGGCATCCACTCCAGTGGTAGGCTCGTCTAGCAAAAGCAGGTGGGGCCGGTGCACCAGGGCGCAGCTCAAGGCCAGCTTCTGTTTCATGCCGCCCGACAGGTCGCCCGCCAGGCGGTTCTTGAAGGGTTCAAGATGACGGTATATGGGCTCAATGAGCTCATAGCCCTCCTGCACCGAGGTGCCAAATACAGAAGCGAAGAACGCAAGATTCTCAACTACGGAGAGGTCGCGGTAGAGTCCGAATTTGCCCGGCATGTATCCCAGCAGGGGACGCAGGCTTCGGTAGTCCCGTACGGTATCCATGCCGAGCACGCTTGCCCTGCCGGCGTCGGGACGTATTAGAGAGGCCAGGATACGGAAGAGGGTGCTCTTGCCCGCTCCGTCCGGGCCTATTATTCCAAATAATTCTTTATTTGCGATTCGCAAACTTAAGTCTTTCAATGCCTGGACATTCTTATACGACTTTGCCAGGCCTTCCGCTATGACGGCAGGGGCGCTCACGGACTTCCCTCCACCCCTTCGAAGCGCACCTCGCCCGGCATGCCGATCTTCAGGCGTCCCCCGGGGTTGGGCACCCTCACCTTGACGGCGTAGACCTGGCTGACACGCTCCTCGCGCGTCTGGATCATTCGCGGAGTGAACTCCGCCTGCGAGGCGATCCAGCTTACAGTCCCCCGCATGCTGCGCAGCCCGGCGGCGCTGCTGTCCACCAGCACCTCCACCGACTGGCCAAGGCGCACGGCGGTAAGCTGGCCCCCGCTCACATAGACCCTCAGCATCAGCGTATCGAGAGCTGCAATTTCATAGAGAGGCTGTCCCGCGCCCACCAGCTCAAACTGTTCGACCATGGTGGTGAGCACACGTCCCCGTATGGGATTGACGACCGATGTCCTGCGCAGCCGGTCACGCACCTGCCGGATACGCACCTCCAGTGGACCCGCTTCGGAGGAGACGGTGTGCTGCTGTGCCTCCAGGGCCTGCACCCTTTTCTCCAGCGTGCTTACCCGCCCACGGGCGTCGTCCAATTGCTGCCGGGTGACTGCCTCCTCCTCCGCAAGAGCCTCCACACGGCGCAGGTCACCCCGCGCCACGGCCAGCTCCTGTCGCGCCACCTCGGTCTCGGCCTCCACACCCGCCCGTCTTGCACGCAGGGAGCGGCGCTGTGCCTGCAATTCCTCAAGCTGCATGGCCAGCTGGGTGGTGTCCACCCGTCCCACCCGGCGTCCCGGCGCGAGGGTGTCCCCTTCCCGTACCTCAAAGTGAAGAAGCGCCCCCCCCACCTCGGCGGAGACCGTCACCGGCTGCGCCTCAAACTGTCCCCAGGCGTCCGATGCGCGCTCTTGGGTACACCCTGCGACCATCGTCAACAGGAACAGAAGCGTGGCGATTGTGCCTGCGCTTGTTTCCAGTCTGCCCTCACCGTGCGTTGCGGCTTCCTCTACCTTATCGTCAGTCGTTTTCATGGCTTTGCTCCCAATTTGGTGTTGTAGTCGCTTACGGCCCTGGCCAGCTCCACGCGATGCACCTGGCGGTTCAGCTCGGCGCGGTTAAGACGGTTCAGAGCCGAGAGGTATTCCGTGGCGGTAATGGCGCCCTGCTCCAGCCGGCTGGCATGCTCCTCGACGATCTGCCGGCTGAGACGGATCAGTTTTTCATCACTTGCAACGACCTCCTCCAGGGAGAGGATCTCCCGGCGCAGGGTGGCCAGCTCCCCGCCGAGCCGACGTTCGAACGCCCGCTCGTCAGCCTCTGCCTGCTGCCGCTGCAGGTTCAATACCTGCCGCTCCCGGCCGGCGTTCACGGCCTGCCACAGGTTCCAGCGCAGGCGCACGCCCACCACATACCAGGCCTGCAGGTCGTCGTCAAAAGCATCCAAACCGGGCCGTCCCCATGCGGTGGTGGCGAAGGCCGACAGGCTGGGCGTCCTGCGGGAGCCCGCCAGCTCCGCTCGCCGGTCTAGAAGCGCCATAGAGGCATCATAGAGACCGAATTCGGGTCTTAGCTCGTCCTGCAGACCGGCCCGGGACATCTCTGTAGGGGGCACCGACAGGGCGGTGCCGGTACCCAGCTCGCGTCCCAGCAGCTCGCCCAGCATCTCCCGGGCGCCGTGCAGGCGCGACGCGGCGCGAATGGAGTCCTGCCGGGCCCGCACCAGCTCCGCCTCCAGGATGTACTGCTGGCTGGCGAGTAGCACGCCCTGACGCACTCTGGCGCGAACCGTGCGGAGCTGCTGACGAAGGTCCCCGGCCAGCAGGCGCACCGATTCGGCCTCCTTCTGCAGCATCAAGGCATTGAAGTATACGCGGCTCACTTGCTCGCGCACCTGCTGCAGTTCCACCCGCACCGAGGCCGCGCCCCGTCGCCCGGAGGCCTCCTCCACGGCCTGCAGGGCCGAAATGCGGCCGCCGGCATAGATGGGCTGAGCCAGCTCCAGGGAGAGCCGGTAGTGATCCCTGCTGAAGGTGGGCGGTTCGGCGCCCGGTGGAGTGAAGGTAACTTCGGTAACATCGGACTGATAGCTGGCCATAGCGCCCGCCTGCACCTGCGGGAAGGCGCCGCTGGCCGCCATGCGGCGGTTGATCTCGGTCATACGGCGCTGCAGCTCCTCTTTGTCGGCGGTCGGGAAACGCTCCTCTACCAGGAGGTGGCTCTCGGCCAGGGTGAGGGTGTCCGGGGCGGCGCCGGATGGGCCGGCGGCCACCTGCATTCCAAACAGCAGTGCGAAAAGCCAGATCATAGTCGACCTCCCTTATTTGCTTACGGAGTTGAGTATGTAGCCTGGGAGCGACCTGCGACGCTCCTCCATGAATCGCTCGTATTCCCGCGGATCCATTTCGAAAACCGTCTCCACCATGCTCCGGGCGATAAAGGGAAATACACAGAGGGCGATGATGTTGACCAGAAATTCGTGCGGCTTGACCTGCTTCATGCTTCCCGCCCGAATCTCCTCCTCCACCTGCCGCAGGAAGGGGGCCGGAATGCCCCCCACCTGGCCTTTCATAAACTGCTTGAATCGCTGGGGGTTCTGATTCATCTCATAGATCACGAAGGAGGGCAGGTGCGGATGCTCTCGGAAAATGCCGTAGTAGGTGTCGACCAGCTCCTTCACTTTGGGCACAATGCCCTGATCGCCGGCCAGCACCTTCTGGATCACGGGAAAGAAGTGGCGGACTGCGTCCTGGAATACGGCCTGAAAGAGCTTGTCCTTGCTGCGGTAGTAGTAGTGCAGCATGGCCTTGTTAATACCGGCCTCGTCGGCGATGGCCTGCATGCGCGCGCCTTCGTAACCTTCGCGGTGGAATACCATTTTAGCTGCCTCGAATATCTGCTCTTCGGTCTCTTCGCTTTCGGACATGTGTGGCATCTTGCATTGTACGATTTCGCGTATATAGGCCCACAGGGGAGTATGCGCGCCTTCTGCACCAGTATAGGCCATTTAACTGAATGGTTCAACCATATAGTTAAATCTTGTGGTTGAAATACTTCGGGAAACAGGGCCTCGTCTTTTGAACTATCTGCCGGACATGCAGGCCAAGGGAATCCGAAGAGGACAGATCGTGCAGAGAAAACTGGAATTTACGGCCGGTCACCTGTAAACCAACACGGTGGGTTAATGTCACTCTACTATCTCTTTGGCAACCTGGCACTGCTCATCCTGGGCATGGTCCTCATTTACCGCAGCTCCCTTTCCCCCAAAGCTAAATCGCGCGGCTACCTGGTCTTTTTCGCCGTGATGGTCCTGGCCAACTGGGGCTTTCTCTGGTTCTTCGGCCGTGTATTGGAAAGGATGTAAACCTCCACCGAGACCCTAGCCGATGCGGTACTTCAGGTCCTCAATCATTTCCAGAATCTCTCCGCGGTCCATCTTCCGGTAGCGCTCGGGAAGCAGCTCCTTCGAGGTACACTCGATCACCGCGCTTAATGTCTGAAGCTCAATCTCCTCCGGGTAGGTGGGCGGGAGGAAATCAGCCAGGGCGGCGTCGAGCATCTGCGGGGTGACCTTACGCTGCCCCTCGGCGGCCGCACGGAACTTGGCGCGTGTGAGGGCGGCCTCCATGTCGGCTCCCGAAAAGGTTTTCAGTCCGTCCTCGATGATGCCCGGCACATACTCCTCGGTCATCTCCAGGCCCGTTTTTTTGGCCATGGCCTCGTAGAGCTCCAGGCGCTCCTCCCTGGTGTGGGGCGGAAAGAGGGCCAGGTGCTCCTCGGCGCGGCCCTGCCGCTTGAGATCCACCGGCATCAGGTCGGGGCGAGCCGTCATCAGAAACCAGATGATGCGTCCCCGGTTCCTCGTATCGCTCATAAAGGTCGCAATCTGCGAGAAAACGCGGCTGGAGACCCCGCTGTCGCCGCTGGCGTCGCGGTCGCCCAGGTAGGCATCCGCCTCGTCGATCATCACCGCCACCGGCGCCATGGCTTTAAGCAGTCCCAGGATCTTCTCCAGGTTCCCTTCGGTGACGCCCTGCCACTGGCTTCGAAAGTTTTTGAGTTTAACCATGGGGATGCCTACCTCGCTGGCAAAGCAGGTCACCAGAAAAGTCTTGCCGGTGCCCACGGGACCGCATACCAGGTAACCCATGGGGAGCACGTCCTCGCGCCCCGCCTTCAGGGCCTGCACCGCCTGGCGCAGGTGCCTCTTCACCCCGCCGTGACCCGCAACGTTGTCGAGGTTGTACTCGGTCTCCACGAACTCCAGGAGCCCGTAGGCCTCCGCCTCGATCATCTCCTTCTTGATCTCCTTGAGCTGGGCGAAGGTGACCGGTTCGTTGTTCTCGCGGGCATTGGAGAGGATGGCTCGCAGGTTGATGTAGTTGAGGCCGGCCGTCTGCCGTGCGAGGTTCTCCGCCTGCACCTCAGAAAGTTTCCTGAACTCCTCCTCCCCGCAGTCGAAGCGGATGTAATCCAGGCGGTCCGACTCCCCGGGGATGTTGATTCTGATCTCGGTGGTGTAGGGATTCTGGATCAGGGTCTTGCTTAGATCAGCAAGGTTTTCGGAGACAAGCACCGTAGTGAAATCGGCCGCCAGGAACATGGGGTCGTGGGCCCAGCGGGAGAGGTAGACCAGGGCGTTGCGGTCTTCCGAGCCTGTGGAGCCCGCCTCGTTCATAGGCACCACTGTTTCGGCGTAGTCGATGATGAAGGCGATGCTCTTGCCGTCGTCTATACGGATGCGGAAGTACTGCTCCAACAAGGCGAAAACACGGACCGGGTCCTTCGGCAGCTTTTCGGCATACTCGGTGCCCACCAGGGAGTCGCGTCCTGCCACCGCCCGGTTGAAATCCTTCTGGGTCTCCTTGTCCCTGAAATAGATGCCTGAGGAGCGGTCGTAAAATATCACGTAGTCGCGGGCCCCGAAGAACTCCTCCGACAGAAAGGATTTGAGCCGCACAAAGCTCGTCTGTTCCTCCCGGCGCAAGGCAACCAGGTCGTGCACGTTGCCGTGGATGATGAACTGGTTGATGGTCCGGCTGAGGTATTTCTGGGCGAACTCCTGCGCCCAGCGCGGGTAGTGGTCAAACATGGCTCGGGGGTTGGTTGGTTACTCCACGTTCAGGATCAGCCGTATGGTCTCGATACGGCTGGGCGTGGCCTTGCTGATGATAAACTTGTGTCCGCCGAGCAGCAGCTCCTCGTTCACCTTCGGGATGCGTCCCAGCTCATGGATGATGTAGCCCGCCACGGTCTCGAACTCGGCCGACTCCTCCGGGAGGGCGATCTCCGGGAAAGCCTCCCCCAGGTCTTCCAGCTCCACGCCTCCGCTGATCACGAAGGAATTGGCGGAAAGTTTTTTGGCGAAATGCTCCTCGGTATCATACTCATCCTGTATGTCCCCGACCACCTCCTCCAGCAGATCCTCGATGGTCACCATCCCCGCCGTGCCGCCGTACTCGTCAATGACAATGGCCACGGATATGTTCGATTTGCGAAACTCGGAAAGCAGGTCTTTGGACTTCTGGGAAGAGGGGACCAGCTTGATCGGACGCATGATCTGCGTCAGGTTTTCAGGATTGCCAAACAGGTCGTAGGCAAAAATAACCCCGATAATGTCGTCGATGCTCTCCTGGTAGACCGGCAGCTTCGAGAAGCCCGAACCGATAAAAACCTTGAGGGTCTCTTCGATGCTGGTGTTCTTCTCCACGGCCACGATGTCGGTGCGAGGGATCATAGACTCGCGTACCCGTTTGCTGGAGAGCTCCAGCACGTTGTGCAGAAGCTCCGAGTCATCTTTGTCCAGGTCACTTCCTCCGGTGTCGCGCAACTCCTTGAAGATCAGCTCCACGTCCTGGCGGCGAAGGAGATGTTCGGAAGGCTCGGAGCCTGGAGCCAGGGCGCGGATAAGTATGTTGGAGGCGGCGTTGGCCACCATAATGAGCGGCTTGAATAACCAGTGGAACAGCTGCTGCGGGATGGCGATAATCTTGAACCACCAGTCAGCGTGGATGCGGAAGAGCGCCTTGGGAAGGATCTCCCCAAAGATCATGATTATCACCGAGGCGATGAAGGTCTGCACGGCCAGTACCAGTCCGGTGGAGGGAGGGACGCCGGTCCATCCCAGGTAGACCTGCGTGATGGGACCCACCAGGAAGATGGTCATCAGCGTGGCGTAGAGCACGTTGACGATGTTGTTGCCCACCAGGGTGGTAGTCAGAAAGGTTTCCGGGTTGCGGGTAAAATAGTTGATGGTGCGCCCGGTAAAGGAGCTCTTGCGTGACTCGATCTCCAGTTTGAGGCGGTTGGCGGAAACAAAGGCGATCTCCGATCCCGAGAAAAAACCGCTGAGCAGGACGGTGAGAACGATGAGGGCGAGTTCGAACATCTACCTGCCCTTAAAATCCGCCTTTCGCTTCTCCAGGAAGGCAGAGGTTCCCTCGGCGAAATCCTCGGTATCGCAGAGATTGCCGAAGAGCGAGGCCTCCGCCACATAGCCTTTTTCGCCGCCTGCCCGGTTGACGGCGCGGATGGCGTTGCGTACCGCGAGGGGGCCGTTCTTGAGGATGGCTCCCAGCAGCTCCCGCGCCTCCTCGACGGGATCATCGTCAGCGAGGCGGTTTACAAGCCCCATCTCCAGGGCCTTCCCTGCCTTCACCTGGCGTCCGCTGGCGATCATCTCCACGGCGCGTGCGTTGCCTACCAGACGCGGCAGACGCTGAGTGCCCCCATACCCGGGGATGATGCCCAGTCCCACCTCGGGCAGCCCGAAGACCGCCGAGGGTCCGGCCACACGCAGGTGACAGGCCATGGCCAGCTCGCACCCGCCGCCCAGGGCATAGCCGTTTACGGCGGCCACCACGGGCTGGGGATTGTCCTCTATCTGCTGCATGATCTGCTGTCCGCGGCGCGAAAACTCCTCCCCGGAGGCACGGTCAAGTTCGCTCAGCTCGCCGATGTCGGCGCCGGCCACAAAGGCCTTGTCGCCTGCGCCGGTCACGATGACCCCCGCGATCTCTCCGTCGCCGGCAATAGACTGGAAGGCTTCCGAGAGCTCGTCCAGCACTTCGGCGTTGAGGGCGTTCATCTTCCGGGGACGGTTGACCGTCAGTTGGGCGATGCCGTCGGCACCGGTTTCCAGGGAAAGGGTGCTGTAGGATTGGCTCATAAATGAAGGTGTGCTATTCTTTGACGCGATTGGGGGAATTGGCCTGGGACTCCCGCGATTCCTGTCCTGTTTCGCCGGAATCCGCCTCGGAGTCCAGTTCGGCGTCTATCTCGGCTTTTCTGCCTGCGCCCGCCTCCGATTCGGCTTTCCTAAGTTCGGCATCCAGCTCCATTTCATCAAGTTCGGAGTGCACCGGCAGGATGTCGCGGTCAAGGTCGTCGATAAGTTGCGAGGTCTCCTCCACCTCCTCCAGCAGATTATCAAGCTGGAAACCGATCTCCTCGGGGTTGCTCATGGTCATCGACTGCTCATAAATGTAACGGATCGCATCCTCTATGGTCTCCAGGTGCGTCTCGCAGATGAGGTACTTTTCCTTGGCGATCTCAAATTTTTTGAGCCTCTTTTTCAGAATGGCGATACGGCGTTTCTTGGTCTTCTTCAGCCGTTCCGAATGCAGCTTCTCCACGTTCTGCTCCTCGGCTTCGACCTCACGCTTCAGGCTCTCCTCCACGGAGGTGTTCATGTAGAGCTGATAGCGTTTGTGCAGATCCAGCAGGGTAAGGTAGTTGGAGGTGAGCTCCTCAATCTTGTTGCGAATGTTGTCCAGCAGCCCCTGGGAACTGTAGGGCAGTTTATCGAAATTTTCCCGGATCAGCTTGGCCAGGTGTTTCAGCACCAGGAAGCGCTTCTTGCTCTTCTGGTCCAGCTCCTGGAAAGTGTTCTTGTCATCATGGGCCGCATTGCGGTCGCGCAGCTTCTTCAGCTTGATGTTTTTGCGGAAGCGTGGCAGGCGCGGCACAATGCCCAGGTACATCAGCTCCACGCCGAAGGTCATGGTAAGCACCAGGTTGGAGATGAGTCCCATGTCGCTCAGCACGAAAGCCGATACGGTGGCCACCAGCAGCCCGCCCAGGTTCAGGGGGTGCAGGAAGGCCTCGCGCGCATAGTTTATGGAATCTTGTTCCTCTTCCATGCTTTTCAGGACTGGCTGTTTTGTGATTCGGAATCCGGCCCAACAGACTTTTCGACTTTTGGACTTCCCGACTTCCCGACTTTATGACTTTCTGACTTCCCGACTTTATGACTTTGTTTACCGATAGTCTTATCCACGTCCAGGGCGGAGGCCTGCTTCTCGATCTCGCTGTAGAGCAGCCCCATCTCCACCTTCACCTGCTTGAGGGTCTCCTTGGCACGGACGCGGTTAAGCTCCTCGTCACGCTCCATCTCGCCCACGGGCGAATCCGGATCCTCGTCCAGGCTGTCCATGGCCACCTCGAGGCGGGCCTCCACGGTGGCGATTTTCGTCTTTACGCCGGTCAGGAAATCGTCAAAGGAGTCCATCACCTGGGAGGTGTCCATGTCGCGCAGAGCCTGGGCAATGTTGCGCGTTTTGCGGGTGCGATTAAGCCGCTCCTTGGTCTCCCGCATCTTGCGGTAGTGCTCCTTGTACTCCTCCTTGAGGCGTTCGCGTTCCTCGCGGCTGTTGCGGCTCATGGCGTGGGTGCGTTGGCGTTGTGTGGGGTCAGGACTTCGAGCGCTCCTTGTTGCCGATAGTCTTGCCGGACTCCTCCTGCTTTTCGCCGGAAGCGTCCACGTCAATGCGACCATCGGACTGGGAGGCTTCCTTCCCGGCGAATTCTCCGCCGGCCTCGAGTCCCATTTCGGACTTGAACTGCTTGACCAGCTCGCTGGCGCGCAGCTTCTCGGCGTTGGCCTCGATTTCCATAGCTTCGGTGTCCACGCTGTCGAGGGCAATCTCCATGCGCGCCTCGTTTTTGGCGGTCCGCTCGTTGAGGCGGTTGATCATCTCGTCGTGGGTCTGGTCGAGTCCGCCCACTTCGAACTGCTCCAGGGTGTCGGCCACCTTGGCCTGCCACTCGGCGCGTTCGCTGGCCCGAAGGGCCTCCTTGGCCTCCTGGATTTTGTGATCCTTCTCACGAATAAAGGCCTTCTTAACCTTGAGGGCTTTCTCGTAGGCCTGCTCGGCAAACTTGAGCTGTTCCCTGGAGGTCTGCAGATTTTCCTTCGCTTTCTCCAGCTGCAGGGCGTAGCCCTCGGCGATGTCGTCGCGGTCGGCCTGGATGGCAGACTTGATTTTGGCGGTGAGGTCCTCGATGCGCTTCTCGTACTTCTTGACCTCCTTCTGAAGCATCATCAGGTTGGCCTTCACCGTGGCGATGTTCTCGTTCATCTGCGGAATCTGGTCGTTCAGGTCCCGGATGTTCTGCTCCAGGATCAGCTTGGGATCCTCCATGGAGCTGATAAAACCGCCAAATATCGATTTGAGAGCCCTAATAAATCGTTTAAACATGATACGTTCCCTTAGATTGAAATTGCCCATGCCCGCTGGCCTGAAACCGCACAGGGGCTACAATGTTAGGTTTAATTGATTTTATTGCAATTATTTATCGCTTTTTCCTGCCGATTCCAAAATGCCCCGTTCGTCCACCTTGCCGGAGATCAGTCGAGGGGGGTCCGGCGGCGTTTGACCTACCGAGAAAGCATCCCGTAACATGGCGTTAACTTCCTCAATGGCATGGTTATTGTTCGTAAAGGCCCTTAGTATTGTTTCATCCTTTTTGACAGTATCCCCAATTTTCTTTTCAAGCACAATGCCGGCGACAGGGTCCACCCCGTCCTCTTTCCTCCGGCGGCCGGCCCCCAACTCCAGGGAGGCCATACCCAGCGCGTAGGCGTCCAGGCGCTCCAGCCATCCCTCCTCTTCGGCCTCCACGCTGAAGGCGTGCTCCGCCGGCGGGTAGCGGTCGGGGTGGCGCAGCAGTCCGACATCCCCGCCCTGGGCCTCGACGAGCCGCAGAAAGGTCTCCCAGGCCTCCCCGGATACCACCGCCTCCCGGCTCATGGCCCGGCCCTCCTCCTCCGAGCCGGCCGCCCCGCCCAGGTGCAGCATGCTCCCGGCCAGGGTGTGGGTCACCTCCATGACGTCATCGGGTCCCCCGCCCTGCAGGCAGGCGATACTCTCCTCCACTTCCAGCCAGTTACCGATACGGCGTCCCAGGGGCTGCTCCATGGAGGTCATCCAGGCCACGGTCTCCACCCCGAAGCGCCGGCCGATGGACACCATGGTGCGGGCCAGCTCTTCGGCCTGTCCAGGGTCGGGAAGAAAGGCCCCGCTGCCCGTCTTTACATCCAGCACCAGCGCGTCGATGCCCTCGGCCAGCTTCTTGCTCATGATGCTGCCGGCGATCAGGGGGATGCTCTCCACGGTGGCCGTCACGTCACGCAGGGCATAGAGGCGCTTGTCGGCGGGGGCGATCTCCTCGGTCTGTCCGCACATGACCATACGGTGCTCCCGCAGGAGCTCGCGGAAGCGGTCGGGCGGCACGTTCACGTCGAAGCCTGTAATCGACTCCAGTTTGTCGAGGGTGCCGCCTGTGTGGCCGAGTCCACGTCCCGAAATCATGGGCACATTCACGCCCCGGCTGGCCACGATGGGCGCCAGGACCAGGGAGACCTTGTCGCCCACCCCGCCGGTGGAGTGCTTGTCCACCTTGCTGCCGGGGATGTCGTCCAGGTCGAGCACCGTGCCCGAACGCAGCATGGCCTCGGTGAGCACGGCCGACTCCTCCGGGTTGAGTCCCCTGATAAAGGCGGCCATGAGGAAGGCGCTCATCTGGTAGTCGGGGATCTCGTCGGCGGTATAAGCCTGGATAAGGCGGCGGATCTCCTCCCCGGAGAGCGTGCCGCCGTTCCTCTTCTTGCGGATGATCGATACGGGGTTGAACTTGATTCCCATAAAAGGGATTGTAGGTTAGCGATGACACATGGAACCAGAGCCTCCAATATACAGCACAGAAGGTATTCATGATAAACGTACTGGCCGACCGATACCTGGTGGAACTGGAGTCCCTGCTCCCCGAAGGGGCAGAGCTCCGTACCTTCGACCCGGCCGACGGATGGCCCGGGGGACAGCTGGATGTGGACGCCCTGCTGACGCGCACCGTACTGCAGGTGGACCGCCCCGCACTTCAGCGTTTCACCTCACGGCTCGCCTTCGTGGGTACGGCCTCGGCCGGCACGGACCATGTGGACCTTCCCGCCCTTCGCGAGCGCGGGGTGGCCTTCGCCGACGCCGGCGGCAGCAACGCCCGTTCAGTGGCCGAATTCGTGGCCGCCTCCCTGATCTGGTGGACCGAAGCGCACCATCGTCCCCTGGCGGGCCTCACGGTGGGCGTGGTGGGCGCGGGTCACACCGGAGGGGCTACCGCAGAGCTGCTGGCCACCTGCGGCGCGGGGGAGGTGCGGTGCTACGACCCGCCGCGCGCCGCGCGCGATTCAAACTTCGAAAGCTGCGTCCTGGAGGAGGTGCTCGGCTGCGAGGCGCTCACCTTTCACGTGCCCCTGACCGAAGGCGGCACCTGGCCCACCCGCGGGTGGCTGGATGCGGAAACTCTCGGGCGCTTCAGCGGCTCGCTGGTCATCAACGCCTCGCGCGGAGGAGTGGTGGACGAGGAGGCCCTGCTGCGATGGGGACGCGGGGGACCCTCCCGACGGTTCGTCATCGACACCTGGGAGGGGGAGCCCGCCTTCTCCGAGCGCACTGCACGCACGGCTTTCCTGGCCACCCCCCACATCGCGGGTTACGCGCGGCAGGCCAAGCTGAAGGCCAGCCTCATGGTGGTGCAGGATCTCTGCGAACATTTCGGGCTCACGCCCCCGGAAGTGCCGGCCCGGGGCAGCAAGGTCCGCGCCGCCGAAGTGGAGGGCCATCCCTCCTCTGCCGGACAGGTGCTGCGCCAGGTCCATCCCGCCCGTCGCTACGAGGAGAAACTGCTGGAGCTGGCCGGGCTGCCCGACGGCGAGAAAGGGACCGCCTTCAACCGCCTGCGCGCCACCTTCCCGCTGCGGGACGAGTTCTCCTTTCTGGCTCTTCCGTACGAACTGCTGCAGGCCCACCACCTGCTGGAGAAACTGGGATTTCATTCGGCGGAGGCCTGAACGCCTTCCAGCCCGGGTGGAGCGCTAAACCTGCAGCCCGAAGAGTTCCAGAGCGGTGGCCGTGGTGCGGCGGGCCACCTCGCCGAGGTCCGTCTCCTTTACCTGCGCCAGCCGTTCGGCCGTGTGGCGCACGAAGGCAGGCTCGTTGCGCTCACCGCGGCACGGCTCCGGGCTCAGGTAGGGCGCGTCGGTCTCCAGCACCATGCGCTCCAGGGGTAGCTGTGACACGGTGAGGTCCACCCCCGCATTTTTAAAGGTGAACACGCCCCCAATACCCAGATGAAGTCCCAGGTCCAGCGCCCGGCGCCCCTCCTCTACGCTGCCGTTGAAGCAGTGCCAGATGCCGGTCAGAGATCCGTCCTGCTCCTCTCCAATGATGTCCAGCAGATCGTCCGTGCTGTCCCGGTTGTGCAGGACCACGGGCTTGCCGCAGGCACGGGCCACCTCGCAGTGCATGCGCAGGCTGCGCTGCTGCGCCGCCTTGTGGTCGGTGTCCCAGTGATAGTCCAGGCCCGTCTCCCCCACCGCCACCACGTCCGGCGCCGCGCAGGCCTCGGCCAGCTCATCGGCGCCCGCGCGCACCCCATCGTTGATCTCCGTGGGATGTACGCCCGCCATGGGATAAAAACGGATGTCCGGGTGCTCGAGGGCGCGCATGCCGGGGAGGGAACCGAGGTTGAGGGCGGGCAGGAAGATGTGCCCCACCCCCGCCTCCACGGCGCGGTCGAGCACGGCGGGCAGGTCGTCCGAAAAGGCGTCCATGTAGAGATGGCAGTGGGTATCGGCAAGCATGGTCAGGCGTTTCGGTTGGGATGGAAAGGCGTCTGTCAGCCGGGACGCAGGTGGAATTCCACCAGGCGCTGCATGGGCTTGCGGATGAAGAGCCCCGCCTTCATGCCGCGCTCCTCCAGCACCCGGGCAATGAGCTTGCGGTGCGCGTAGGCCACCGAGCCCACGAAGCGCACCTCCAGCTCCCCGGCCCCGCTGTACTTGGCGAGGATGCGCCCGGCGAGGTTTTGGAAGCCCTCCCGAAGCAGCGACTTTACATAGTCCGATTCAGGGTGCCGTCCCATAAAAGAGGCGTAGGAGGCCACGAACCGGCTGGGCTGCTGCTCGTCGTAGACCCCCCGGTGGATGGCCTCCAGCTCCATGTCGCACTCCGCGGCCAGGGCCTCCCGCAGCTCGTCCGGCATCTCGTATCTGAAATAGTCGTTGATGAGGCGCTTGCCGAACCAGCCCGCCGAGGCCTCGTCTCCCAGCACGAACGCCAGCGAGGGGATGTGCTCGGTGATGCGGCGCCCGTCGTAACGGCAGGAATTCATGCCCGTACCCAGTATGCAGGCGATGCCCGCCTCGTCAAAGAAGCAGGCGCGGGCGGCCCCCAGCAGGTCGTGGTGCACGTGGATGCCCGCCCCCGGAAAGTGAGGGCCGATGGCCGTGGCCACTGTCTTCTCGCGGCGTGGACTGTCCACCCCGGCCCCGTAGAAGTGGATCTCCTCCACCTCGCGCCCCTCCAGGCGGGCGTGCACCCCACGGCCGGTGATGCGGCGGATCCCCTCCAGGGTGTGGTAGTAGGGATTGAGTCCCTCGGTCTCGAGCTCCAGCTTCTCCTCGCCGGAACTGCTCACGTAGCTCCACTCGGTCTTGGTGGATCCGCTGTCGGCAATCAACAGGCTCATGGGGAATGCGTCCAGGCTGGTGGTTAGGGGTTCTCATGCGCTTCGTGCCGGGCCAATCTAAACATTTTTGGGGAGAAGATTTAGGGAGGCGTTTGCACGCTGCGGCCGCGATTGTTACCATTCCCCTGACATGAAACTCACCTACAACAACTACCTGAAAATCGACGAGCTGCTCGACCTGCAGGAGCTGCGCTCCGATCCGCAGGAGCACGACGAGATGCTCTTTATCATCATCCACCAGACCTACGAGCTCTGGTTCAAGCAGATCCTGCACGAGTTCGGCAAGCTGCGCCGGGAGCTGAAGGAGGGAGAGACGTGGACTTCGGTGAAGACCATGCGCCGCGTACTCTCTATCCTGAAGACCATGGTGGCCCAGATCGACATCCTGGAGACCATGACGCCTCTGGAGTTCAACTCCTTCCGCGGTTTCCTGGACGAGGCCAGCGGTTTCCAGTCGGTGCAGTTCCGCGAGGTGGAGGTCCTTTGCGGGCACCGCTCCCCTCACGTGATGAAGGCCTACGCCGACAAGCCGGAGTACCTCCGCCGCATGGAGGAACGCATGGAGGAGGACACCCTCTGGGAGTGCTTCTGCATCTACCTGCGACGGAGTGGCTGGGAGGTGGACCTGCCGGAGCGCGCCAACGATAAGGGCCTTCTCTACGACCCCAACCCCGCCACCCAGGAGACGCTCATCGAGATCATGAACAGCGATCCCGAGACCGCCATGCTCTGCGAGCTCTTCGTGGACTTCGACGAGGGCATGCAGGAGTGGCGCTACCGCCACGTGAAGATGGTGGAGCGTACCATCGGCAACAAGATGGGCACGGGCGGCTCCGACGGGGTCTCCTACCTGCGGGGCACCCTCCACCAGCGCATCTTCCCCGATCTCTGGGAGATCCGCTCCGAACTCTGACCCGAACGGTGACATGGACATCGACGAACTGGCCGGGCGCCTCGCCCCCCACTATTCGCACTTCGACGTGGCCGACCGCCTGCTTTTTACCGGCCACTCCCACCAGGCCTGGCCCGATGCGGCCCGCGAGGGACTACTGGAGGCCTGGGAGGCCGCCGCGGGGGAGGTGGACGCCAAGTGGGAACGCGCCTTCGAAAAGGTGGACGTGCTCCGCGGCTACCTGCGCGACTGGTACGACGATCCTGACGGGCTCTGGTGCCGGGGCGAGAACACCCACACGCTGCTGGTCTCCTGGCTGTCGGCCCTCGACCTGCCCTCCAATCCGCGGGTGGTGACCACCGATGCCGAATTCCACTCCATGGCCCGCCAGCTCAAGCGCCTGGAGGAGGAGGGCGTGACGGTGGACCGTGCGAAGGCCGACCCCGACAGCCTGGTGCGCCAGCTCGGGAAGCTGCTCGAGCGCCCCGCGGCCGCCCTCATGCTCTCGCGGGTCTGGTTCGAAAGCGCGGTGGTAAACCGGCGCCTCCCCGAAATCGCCGCCCTCGCCCGGGAGCGCGGAGTGCCCCTGCTGGTGGACGACTACCACGGCACCAACGTGGTGCCCCTCTCACTGCGGGAGGCGGGCATGGAAGACTGCTATCTGCTGGTGGGCGGCTACAAATACCTGCAGTGGGGAGAGGGCAACTGTTTCCTGCGCTACCCGACCGGCTGTGGGCTGCGTCCCGTAGTCACCGGCTGGTTCGCCGACTTCGGCTCCCTGGACCGCCCGCAGGAGGGTCCGGTGGCCTACGGGGAAGAGCACATGCGTTTCGCCAGCGGCACCTTCGACCCCGCCCCGGTCTTCCGCGCGGCGGCGGTGGTGGAATTCTTCCGGGCGCAGGGACTCACCCCGCAGGTGCTGCGGCGGCAGTACCGGGCGCAGGTGGGCCTGCTGCGGGAGTGTTTCAGGGAGACCGGCCTCAACCCGGATAGCATCCGCCTGCTCCACGAACGTCCCCTGGACCAGACGGGCGGCTTCCTGGCCCTGCAGGCCCCGCGGGCACGGGAGATTCGCGCGGAGCTGATGCGCCGGGGCGTCTGGACCGACGCCCGCGGAGAGGTGCTGCGCATGGGACCCGCACCCTATACCACATCAGATCAGATCCGTGAGGCCGTGGGGCTCCTGGCCGAGGCGGTACGCAGCCTCTGAAGGCCGCTCGTCGGAGCTGGCGTAAGGCCCCGCCCGCTGGCGGGTCTACCCCGTACGCGGCATGGAGGAAGAGCGCATATTTTACTTATATTGTTCCCCGTCCGTGCAGCGGACACGCCAGCATCGCCGGCTGGCATGCAGCCCGCAGCCTTTTTGAATTACGGGTGACACCGGGCTGTCACCAACGCCCCGTATCTTGCAGGCGTCACCCCAAACGAGCAACGCAACCGTTCAACCACTTTCGCTATGTCAGAGAAAAAGGACCGGGAAAAAGCCCTGGAAATGGCCATCGGCCAGATTGAGAAACAGCACGGCAAGGGAACCATCATGCGCCTGGGCGACGAGGCCAGCCGCAACGTGGAGGCCATCTCCACCGGTTCCATCATGATAGACTATGCCTTGGGCGTGGGCGGCATCCCCCGGGGCCGCGTCACCGAGATTTACGGACCGGAGGCCAGTGGCAAGACCACCCTGGCCATGCACGTGATTGCCGAGGCCCAGAAAGCCGGGGGCTACGCCGCCTTCATTGATGCCGAGCACGCATTCGATCCCAAATACGCCAAAAATCTGGGCATCAACACCGACGAGCTGCTCGTCTCCCAGCCCGACAGCGGGGAGCAGGCCCTGGAGATCATGGAGACGCTGATCCGCTCTGCCGCCCTCGATGTGGTGGCCATCGACTCGGTGGCCGCCCTGGTGCCCCGCGCCGAGCTGGAGGGCGAGATGGGCGACGCGCACGTGGGTCTGCAGGCCCGCCTCATGTCGCAGGCCCTGCGCAAGATCACCGGCATCGTCAGCAAAACGCGAACTTCCTGCATCTTTATCAACCAGATCCGCGAGAAAATCGGCGTGATGTTCGGCAATCCCGAAACCACCAGCGGCGGACGCGCCCTGAAATTCTACTCTTCGGTACGCATCGACATCCGCCGAATCGGCTCCATCAAGCAGGGCGACGACGTGGTGGGCAACCGCACCAAGGTCAAGATCGTCAAGAACAAGGTGGCCCCGCCCTTCAAACAGGTGGAGTTCAACATCATCTACGGCAAGGGCATCTCCAGGATGGCTGAGATCCTCGACCTGGCCGTGGAGTTCGACATTATCCAGAAGCGGGGCAGCTGGTACCGCTACGACGGGGAGCCTATCGGCCAGGGCACTGACAACGCCATCGAGTTCCTGGAGTCCGACCCCGAGATCACCGATAAAATCGAGAAGCAGGTGCGCCGCGAGATTGACCCCGATCAGCAGGCCGAAGAGGAAAAGGCTGAAGGAAACGGGGAGGAAGGAGAAAACGGCGGCAATGGCGACGACGGGGATGACGACTAGCGGTGAAGGAGGAGATTCCGGCTGAACTCCCGGGGCCCATCACCGAGATCCGGCCCCAAAAGAAAAGCAGCGAACGTTATTCGCTCTTCGTAGGGGAGGCCTTCGTCATCGGCCTGTCGGGTGACACCCTGCTGGAGTTCGGCCTCAAGAAGGGCGACCTCCTCACGCCCGAACTCTGGCGGCGGCTGCGCGAGGCCGAGGGGCGCGGCGCCGTCAAGTCGTACATGGTCCGCATGCTCGGCCGCCGCGACCACGCCCGCCGGGAACTGTCCGACAAGGCGCGCCGCAAGGACCTCAACCACGCCTTTATCGACGACGTGCTCGACGAGCTGGAACGCAAGGGCTACCTGGACGACCGCGCCTTCGCCGTCTCCTTCGCCCGCGACAAGTACGAGCTGAACCGCTGGGGACCCTCCAAAATCCGCGCCCACCTGCGCAAGAAAGGCATAGGACGCGCCGACGCCGACCGCGCCCTCGAAGAGGTCTTCGAGGAGGCCGATCTGCAGGCGGCGCTGCGCGGGCTGGTCGAAAAGCGCCGCAGGCACTTCTTGCGGGAGGAGGACCCCTTTAAGAGAAAGAAGAAAATATTTGATTATCTTGCCCGCAAAGGCTTCCGGGCCGGCAGCATCCACGCCTGCCTGGACGAGCTGACAAAGCTGGTGTCGGAATGAAAAACATCACTCTCGAAAAGGTCGTACGCTCCATCCTGGCGCTGGCCGGGATTGTGGTGCTGGGCATGGTGCTCTACAACTTTGGTGTGCTGGTGGGCTACGCCGTCATCGCCATGATCTTCAGCTACATCCTCGACCCGGTAGTCAACCGCATGCAGACGGCCGGCATGAACCGCACCGTTGCCATCACCCTTGCCATGCTGGGTGTTGGACTCATCCTGGTCTGGATCTCCACCAATATCATCCCGGTCATCGGCAACCAGATGGTGGAGCTGGCCGCCCAGCTCAACATCCAGAATATACAGACCATCGCCCAGCAGGTAGAAAACCGCCTGGTGGCACAGTTCTCCTTTCTGCCTGACCGTTTTCTAAGCGACAACATTACCGACGTGCTCCGCGAGCTTTTCACCGTGGGCGAGGTGCCGGCCGCCGTCGGCAACCTCATCGGCATTTTCACCAACCTCTTTGCCGCCTCCCTTATCATCCCCTTCGCCACCTTCTTTTTCCTGAAGGACGGCTCGAAGATACGGCGCGACATCCTCTCGCTGGTGCCCAACAAGTACTTTGAAACCACGCTCAGCCTGGTGGACAAGATCGAGGCGCGGCTGGGCCACTACTTCCGCACCGTCATGCTGCAGAGCGTGCTGGTGGCCCTGACCTCCTTCCTGGGACTCACCATCGCAGGGCTCAACAACTCTCTCTCGGTAGGCATCGCCGTAGGCGTGGCCAACACCATTCCCTACTTCGGACCGGTTATCGGCTACTTCCTTTCGGCTGTGGTCTCCATTATCGAGGTGGGCGACTTCTCGCTGGTGCTGCCCTGCGTGCTGGCCATCCTCTGCGTACAGATCCTGGACAACGTGGTCTTCCAGCCCATGCTCTTCTCCCGCTCGGCCGACATGCACCCGGTGGCCATCCTCTTCATCATCATGATCGGGGCGGAGGTGGCCGGCATCCTGGGCATGCTCATCGCCATCCCCATCGCCACTATGGTCAAGATCACCATCAACCAGGTGCGCTGGAGCCTCAACAACTACTACGTCTTCCGCACGGGCGGCTGACCGCCTGCGGGCGGGGCGAGGCCCCGATTCTCTTCACTATTTTCCTTATCTTCCTGCTGAACCGAAACGCCCGAACATCTCACCTACCGCGGACGTGCCCAGCATCGTCGTTTTTGCCTCCGGCTCAGGCTCCAATTTCCAGGCCGTCATCGACGCCGCCCGAAGCGGACGCATCCCCGCCTCCGTCGCCGGACTGATCACCGACCGGGAGGGTATCCGCGCCATTGAACGGGCACGGGAGGCAGGGATTCCCGTGCGTGTCATCCCCCCCGGCGAACAACCCGGCAGACAAAACTTCGCCGGGGCCCTGCTCGACGCCCTCAATACCTGGAAGCCCGACCTGGTGGTGCTGGCCGGTTACCTGCGCAGAATTCCACCCTCGGTCATCCGCCGCTATCCCGGGCGCATCATCAACATTCATCCGGCCCTGCTGCCCGACTTCGGCGGGGAGGGCTTCTACGGCATGCGCGTGCACCGCGCCGTCCTGGAGGCGGGCCGTGAGACATCCGGGTGCACTGTCCACCGGGTGACCGAGAACTACGACGAGGGACCCATCCTGGAGCAGGTAACCGTACCCGTGCACCCCTGCGATACCCCCGAGACACTGGCCGCCCGCGTGCTGGAAAAAGAGCACGAACTGCTGCCCCGTGTAATCCGCAATCTGCTGGAGGGTGAGCGTTCCTCCGCGTCCGGCAATTCCGCAGCCCCCTCATCTCAATCCCAATCCTGATCCCCGACGCCCTTGGCTCTCCAACCCCTGGAATCCCTCCCCGAAACGCCCCTCACCCCCAAACGCGCCCTGGTCTCGGTATCCGACAAGCGCGGGCTGGAGTCTCTGGCCCGCGCCCTGCACGCCGCGGGCGTGGAGATCATCTCAACCGGCGGCACCGCCGCCCGCATTCGCGAGCTGGACATCCCGGTCACCGGCGTCTCCGAGCTTACCGGCTTCCCGGAGTGCCTGGACGGCCGCGTGAAGACGCTCCATCCGAAGGTGCACGCCGGCGTGCTCGCGCGCACCTCCCACGCACCCGATCGGGAGGAGCTCGCCCGGTTGGACATCGAACCCATCGAACTGGTGGCCGTCAACCTCTACCCCTTCGGGGAAACGGTGGCACGCGACGGAGTCGGCCCCGCCGAGGCTACCGAGCATATTGACATAGGCGGACCCACCCTGATCAGGGCGGCCGCCAAGAATTTCGCCCACGTGGCCGTGCTCACCTCCCCCGACCACTATGCCTCCCTCATCGAAGAGCTCCAGGCGGACGGCACCGTTTCCTTCAGGCTGCGCCGCAAACTGGCCCTTGAGGCTTTCAACCACACCGCCGCATACGACGCCCGCATCGCCGGCTGGTTCAGCGGCTACTGCGGGGAGGAGGTGCCCTCCCGGCTCCATCTCTCGCTGCCGCACTCCCAGGAGCTTCGCTACGGAGAGAACCCGCACCAGAAGGCCGCGGTCTACGGGAAACAGAATCGCCATATCGACTGCTTCCACGGCAAACAGCTCAGCTACAACAACCTGCTGGACGTAGATGCCGCACTCAATCTCATGGCCGATTTCGGGGAGGCAGGTCCCACCTGCGCCATCTTCAAACACACGGTTCCCTGCGGAGTGGCCTCCGCCGGCACCCTGCGGGAGGCGTGGTCCCGCGCCTTCGCCACCGACACGCAGTCGCCCTACGGAGGCATCGTGGCGGTGAACCGACCCATCGACCGGGAGACCGCCGAAGCGATTGACGAAATCTTCACCGAAATTGTGCTGGCCCCCTCCTTCGAGGACGAGGCCCTGGAGCTTCTCACCGAAAAGAAGAACCGCCGCCTCATCCGCATCACGGAACCGGTGGACCACACCGGGGTCCGTCAGGTGCGCTCCATCTTCGGGGGCGCCCTGGCCCAGGAGCCCGACCACGGCCCCATCCGCTATGAAAATTACGAGGTGGTTACCAAACGCCGTCCCACGGAAGAAGAGGTCGAAAACCTGCTTTTCGCCTGGAAGGTGGTCAAGCATGTGAAGTCCAATGCCATCGTCTACGCCCGCGGGGGACAGACCCTGGGTATAGGCAGCGGACAGACCAGCCGGGTGGAATCCTCCAAAATTGCCATCGCCAAAGCACGCGAGGAGGGCCTCTCCCTGGAGGGCAGCGCCATCGCCTCCGATGCCTTTTTCCCCTTCGCCGACGGCGTGGAGGCGGCCGCCGAAGCCGGGGCCGAATCGGTCATTCAGCCCGGCGGAAGCATTCGCGACGAGAAGGTGATCGAGGCCGCCGACCGCCACGGCATGGCCATGGTATTCACCGGCATGCGCCATTTCCGCCACTAATCCTCAGGCCCTGCAGAATGAGTCCTTAATTCGCAAATAGATTAACAATATTGTATTTTCAATCTGCCGTTTCGGCAGGCAACCGAATCCACACATCGCGCACCCCAAGAAGGAGACCATGCAGACTACCGAGGCCACCGATAACCAAAGCCAGAAAAAGAAGGGCGGGCTCTTCGACTGGCTCTATACCGACATCGCCATCGACCTGGGCACCGCCAACACCCTGATCTACTCGCGCGATGAAGGCATCGTACTCAACGAACCCTCCATCGTGGCCCTCAACATGCAGAACGAGCCGGTGGCTACCGGACACGAGGCGCGCCTCATGCACGAGAAGACCCACAAGAACATCCGCACGGTTCGTCCCCTGCGCGACGGGGTGATCGCCGATTTCGAGGTGGCCGAGCAGATGATCCGGGGCATGATCAAGAAGGTACAGATGAAGTGGTATTCCAGCACCCGCAAGATGGTGGTCTGCGTTCCCAGCGGCATCACCGAGGTGGAGCGGCGCGCGGTGCGCGACAGCGCCGAACACGCCGGCGCCAAGGAGGTCTACCTGGTGGACGAGCCGATGGCCGCCGCCATCGGCATAGGCCTCAACGTCCATGAGCCCATCGGCAACATGATTGTGGATATCGGCGGGGGCACCACAGAAATAGCCGTCATCGCCCTCTCGGGCATCGTCTACGCACAGTCGGTGCGCCTTGGCGGAGATGAACTGAACGAGGACATCATCAACTATTTCCGGCGCAACCACAACCTGCTGATCGGCGAGCGTACGGCCGAAAGCATCAAGTGCGAGATCGGTTCGGCGGCCCCGCTGGACGAGGAGCTGGAGAGCGTGACCAAGGGACGCGACCTGGTTAACGGCGTGCCACGCACGCGTCATGTTACTTCCAAGGACGTGCGCGAGGCCATCTCCGAATCGGTAAACACCATCGTGGAATCCATCACCAAGTCCCTCGAACAGACCCCGCCCGAGCTCTCGGCCGACATCCTCGACCGCGGCATTATGCTCACTGGAGGAGGCGCCCTGCTGAAGAATCTGGACAAACTCATCATGGAGACCACCGACCTCCCCGTACACATTGCCGAAGATCCACTTACGGCGGTGGTGCGCGGCACGGGCGCCATCCTCGAGGATCTCGACTACTATCGAACCGTCATTACCTGAAACCCCTCCCACGTGAATGCGCTTCCGACTCCCACGCATATCCGACGCTAAGGACCACATCCTGGCGGCTGTGCTGCTGGTACTCGCCTCAGCCCTGATGCTGGGACGCTACCAGGGGGGCATCGACAACCTGCGCAAAGTCTCCATCACCCTCTTTTCCTACCTGGAGGAGCCCCTTTCCAACATACGGGTCTACCGGCAGGCCTTGAAGACCAACGCCTACCTGCGCAAGCAGAACGTGCTGCTGCAGGACGAGGTAAGCCGCCTGCGCGCCGCCGGGCAGCGCAACGAGGAGCTGCGTTCCCTGCTCAACTTCCAAAGCGAAAGCACCCTGCAGATGGAGCCTGTGCGCGTGGTGGCCAAAGAGATTAACCAGATCAATAATTTCCTGACGGTGGACGCCGGCGCAGAAGCCGACATCGAGGTGGGCATGCCCATGGTGGCGGCCGACGGACTGGTGGGCAAGGTGATCCTCACCTCCGGCTCCTACGCCCAGGTCATGCCCTTCTACAATTCCGCCTTCAGGGTCAGCGCCAGGCTGCTGCGTTCCAGTCAGCCCGGCATCGTCTCCTGGGAGGGTACCAGCGGCATTGCCATGGGCGAACTGGTGCTCAACTACGTGCCCCAGACCGTGCCGGTGGACACCGGTGAGGTGGTGGTCACCTCGGGCTTCAGCAATCAGTTTCCTGCCGACATTCCCATAGGCCGGGTGATACGCACCGAGCCCCTGGAGGGCAGGGAGACCCAGCGCATCTATCTGCGGCCCTACGTGGACATACGTCCCCTGGCCGAAGGTTTCCTGGTGCGCTTCACGCCGGACACCACCATCTCAAACCTGAACGAGGCCTACCGGGAGATGTTTGAATGAGCGGAAAGCAGATTAAGCAGATAGCGCTGGGACTTGGCATGGTGGCGGTGCAGGTGATGCTCTTCCGCCATCTCAAAATCCTGGACATGCAGCCCGACCTGGTGCTGGTGTTCCTGCTCTGGTACATGAGCCGCGCCGACCGGACCTCCGCTATTCTTATGGGTGCACTGCTGGGACTTACCCAGGACGCCATGATGGATCTCTGGGGACTAAATATGTTCTCCAAAACGTTTATAGCCTTTGCGGGACACAACCTATTGCCAGGCGGCAGCGAGACCCGCCTGCTGCTGAACCAGGTGGCCCTGACCGTCCTGATCGCCGCCCTTGCCCACAACCTGGTCTTCCTGGGACTGAATTGGGTCGTCGATATCTACTCCGGGGAGTTCATATTCTGGCGCCACTGGCTGGGCAGCAGTGTCTACACGGCCGCGCTGGCGGGCTTTATTCACCTGTTCCGCACCCGATAAGATATTCTCATGCACTACCGCTCCAAACAGCGAACTAAAACCTCCATCCGGGTCCTCCAGATCGCGATGGGCGGGCTTGCCCTGATCATCCTGGGAAGGCTGGTGCAGCTGCAGATTGTGGAGCACGACACCTACGGACCTCTCAGCCGCGAGAACGCCCTCCGGCAGGAGACGGTAACACCGGCACGGGGACTGATCTTCGACCGCAACGGGCGGCTGCTGGTGGACAACGAACCCATCTATACCATCACCATCACACCCGCCCGCTACGACAACAGCAAAAGTCCCGTGCTGGCCGACATCATGGACGTGTCCCTGGACGTCGTGGAGCGGAGGGTTCAGGAGGCGCGCGACTACTCATGGTACCGCTCCTCGCGGCTATTCACGGAGGTGGACTTCCGCAAATTCTCAGTACTGCAGGAGAACATTTGGAGGCTCCCCGGCATCGGACACCAGTTGGAGAGCAAGCGACACTACCCGGTGGACAGCCTGCAGGCCTCCCACGTGATGGGCTACCTGCGGGAGGTCTCCCAGCAGGAGTACGAAAGCTCCCGGAACTACCACCTGGGCGACAAGGTGGGCAAGAGCGGACTGGAAATGGTCTACGAAAACCACCTGCGCGGGGAGTCGGGCATCGAGTACATCAAGATCAACGCGCTCGGGCAGTCCCTCGGCAGTTACGACAACGGTTCGCTCGACGAGTCACCGGTCAAGGGGGCCGACCTCTACACCACCCTTGACGCCGGCCTTCAGGTATTGGCGGAGGATCTCATGGAAGGGCTGCGCGGTGCGGCCGTGGCCATAGACCCCGACAACGGGGCCATTCTCTCCCTGGTGAGCGCTCCCCAGTACGATATCCGCAAGCTCTCCGGACGCATCGACTCGGCCTATTGGCAACAGGTCAACGCCGACACCACCGACCCCCTCTACAACCGCGCCATCTCCAGCATCCAGCCGCCGGGTTCCACCTTCAAGCCTCTGATGGCGTTAATGGGACTTGAAATGGGCCTTATTACCCCCGAAACCGAGATCAACAACCCGGGTTACTACCAGCGCGGTCGCCGTTACAACGACCTGGCCCCCCCGGGCGCCTACGATGTGGGACGCGCCCTGGAGGAGTCGTCCAATACCTTCTTTTTCTGGCTGATGGACCGCATGGCCAATAGTCGCAGCATCAACCGCTGGCACGAGCTGGCTTCCGATTTCGGCTTTGGCAAGGCCAGCAACGTGGACCTGCCCTATGAAAACGCCGGCATCCTTCCCGACTCCGCCTGGCTGAACCGCAACCTGGGCGAAGGGCGCTGGGGCATTGGCGACATGATGAGCCTGGGGGTGGGACAGGGTTTCATATCGGCAACCCCCCTCCAAATGGCGCAGCTTGCCGCCCAGATCGGCAATGGGGGATACCGCATTCGTCCCCACCTGGTCAACACCATCCGCCAGAGCGACGGTACGGTGCGCTACACCGATACGCCCCGCGAGAAGATCGCTTGGGTGGACGAGGAGAACCTCGAGGTGGTCAAAAGCGGCATGCGGCGTGTGGTGCAGAACGGCGGCGCCCGCATATACGCCGACCTGGACAGCGTGCGCGTGGCGGGCAAGACGGGCACCGCGCAGAACCCCCACGGGGCCGACCACGGCTGGTTTATCGCCTTTGCCCCCATGGACGACCCGCAGATCGCCGTCGCCGTGCTCGTGGAGAACGCAGGATACGGCTCCCAGTCGGCCGCTCCCATCGCCTCGCTCATGATTGAGCAGTACCTGAACGGGCGCATCGGCGACAGCTGGGAGCGGCAGTTTACACGGCAGCGGGTGGAAGAACTCAAGGCCGAGCTCCGGGGAGGCGGGTCCGCCGACAGCGTGGCCGTGCCCACGACCGCCCCCTCCAACACCGAAGACGACCCGCAATGAAGAGCCTACGAGACCTGAACTGGATTATGGTAGGCCTCTGGGCGGCCCTCTGCGCCATCGGCATGGTGGCCATCTACAGCGCCACGCTGGGACCCGTCTCGCAGTTCCTGCCCGAATACATCCAGGTCAACTTCTGGAAGCAGCTCATCGCCTTCGGCATCGCAGTTGTGGTGCTTGTGGGCGTGCAGTTCTTTGATCCGCGCAACTTCCAGGAGGGTTCCTACCTCTTCTACGCAGTCTGCATCGTACTGATGATTCTCACGCTGATCTTCGGGCGCGAGGTGAACGGTGCAAGGAGCTGGCTGGTTATCGGACCCCTGAACCTGCAGACCAGCGAGCTGATGAAGGTGGCCACCATCCTGGCCGTGGCCAACTACCTGACCAGCCGGCGCAACATCTCCACGGAAAACCTGCGCTACGCCTTAACCACCGTGGGACTTATCCTGCTGCCCACCGTACTGGTGATCCTGCAGAACGACACCGGAACCGCCATCGTCTTCCTGGCACTCATCCCCGTCATGCTCTTCTGGTCCGGCCTCCCCTACGGGATCTCTCTGCTGATGATCTCCCCGGCTATCATCGGCTACCTGAGCATCATCGCATGGTACTGGGGACTGGCCGCCGCACTGGTGCTTACGCTGGCCATCTTCCTGATCCAGCGTCGGACCTGGCTCACCTTCGTCTCCTTCGCCAGCGGACTGCTTATCGTTATCGGCATGCAGGTGGCCCTCTTCCAGGTGCTTCAACCCCACCAGCGTGCGCGCATCGAAGCCTTCACCAACCCCTCATTCGATCCCCAAGGGGCCGGCTGGAACGTAATTCAGGCCAAGACGGCCATAGGTTCGGGGGGACTCTACGGCAAGGGATTCACGGAGGGGACCCAGACCCAGCTCCGCTTTCTGCCGGAGCAGTGGACCGACTTCATCTACTGCGTCATCGGCGAGGAGTTCGGCTTTGTCGGCTCCAGCCTGGTGCTGCTGCTTTTTATGGGTCTCGTGCTGAGGCTGCTCAACAGCGCGGGCACCCACAAGTCACCCTTCGCCCAGCTTGTCATCGTTGGGGTGACCACCATCCTATTCATCCACTTCTTCATCAACGTGGGCAGCGCCACCGCCCTGCTTCCCGTCATTGGACTGCCCCTGCCTTTCATCAGCTACGGGGGCTCGGCCCTGCTCGCCAACACCCTCATGCTGGCCATCTGCCTGAACCTGGACTTCTATAAGCGCCACTTCAGTATCTACGGCTAAAGGCACCGTGTGAAACTTCCCTTCCTGTACGCTATATTACATAGGTACTTTTGCATCGGCCCTCCTCTATATGACCAAGCCGGAGCGCACAAACCCATCGCGCCACCCATTCGGGACCACGTCCCGAAGAAAGATCCGCCCCGGCCCTACCTAGTTTTACATACATAGATACACCTAGTACAAGATTAGGCGGATAAACCTATATACATCATCCCACAAAAAACGTATCCTAGTTAAAAATCACAGACAGTTTATCAGGGGGGATTCCCCTCCAACGATTCTCGATGCGTGGGCTGAGATTGCCTGATGAAGGCAGTCGTGCCGGGACGGGGACGCACGGGGCACGGTTACGTAGCTAGGAACTATCAGTACCACCTATTTCATCTATGGCATCGGTTACAATCCTGATCGCGGTCTACTACGAACTGGTCCGTGACGGTATTGAAAAGCTGCTGGACGGCCAATCCGGGCTATCGGTCGCCGACACGGTGCAGAACTCCAAAGAACTTGCCTCCTACGACTTTCCCGGGGGGGCCGACCTGCTGGTCCTGGACCTTGACATGCCTGACCTGGATGCCCGCAATTTCATTCACGGACTGCGCCGGGAACATCCCGACGTCCACGTCCTGGCGCTGAGCGACCAGGCCGACGCCGAAACGGCTCGCGCCGTCATGCGGGTGGGCGCCTCGGGCTATATGATGAAAAAACGGGGCGTGGAAGACCTCGTCAAGGCCATCGAGAATATTGCCGGGGGCGGACAGTACGTCTGCGACGACACCCTCCGGCTGCTGATTCAGCAGAGCGGGACAAGCCATGACGGGGCGCTCGAATCGGACATCCTCACCGATCGCGAGATGGAGGTGCTGCGTGAAATCTGCGGGGAGCTTACCAACAAGGAGATCGCCGAAAAACTCTCCATCAGCGTCCGCACGGTGGACGCCCACCGCCGCAACCTGCTTCAGAAGACGGGCGCACGCAACACGGCCGGCCTGGTCAAATACGCGATAAAGCATGGCCTTTACGAGCCGTGAAGGCCTGCCCCGCCTTTGCCGGCGCCGGATGGACGCCAAGCACCCACCGTCCGGCTAGAACTTAGGCCTATATACCTAGTCATATTCACTTTATCTCCAACTAGGTGTTTTACGTCATCCCTTTTCGCGCTGCGCGTCTTATATTAACGTTAACATCGATTAATCCCATCCAATACTGATTCACTATCGCACGCCATCATCCTGACAGGCGTTAGCTTCGCCCAGGCACCTGAGATGCCGGCAGCCGGTGGAGCCGCGTTAAACATTCAGCACCCATGAGTACTGACGCACGCGTACCCACCGGCCTGGCAGGGCTGGATGAAATTCTGAAAGGGGGCTTCCTCCCAAATAACGCCTACTTGGTCCGCGGCGGACCCGGTACGGGAAAGTCCACCTTCGGCATGCATTTCCTTTCACACGGCGCGCGACTGGGTGAAAAGGCGCTCTACATCACCCTTGGGGAATCCGAGAAAAACCTGCGACGCAACGCCGGACGCATGGATATCGACCTGGAGGGCGTGTATTTCGTGGACGAAAGTCCCCGGCAGGACCTGGAGGAGGAATCCGGCTCCTACGGTATTTTCCATTCGGGGGATGTAGAACAGCAGCCCATCCTGGAATCGGTGGTCGAAAAAGTCCGCGAGCTGGAACCCAACCGGGTCTTCCTGGACTCCATCACCATGCTGCGTTTCCTGAGCCGGGACCCCTTTCAGCTGCGCAAGACGGCCCTCTCGCTCATGAATTACATCGGCGATCGCGGGGGAACCCTGCTGATGACTTCCGAGACGGCCGACGACAAATCCGAACAGGACGCCACCTTCTGGGTGGACGGCAACCTCCACCTGGAATACAGTCCCGACTGGCGGAAATTGAGGGTGACCAAGTTCCGGGGCTCCGACTTCATGCACGGCACCCACGCCTTCCGGATATCCGAACAGGGCATTACCATTTTCCCACGCCTGCAGCCCCGCAACTACGAGCGAAAGTTCGTCAGCGAAGCCCTCTCCAGCGGCATACCGGAGCTGGACAACCTTCTGCACGGGGGACTGGAGAAGGGAACCATCACCATCGTAACGGGTCCCACCGGGACGGGCAAGACCAACATGGGGGTTCAGTTCCTAAAGGAGGCCGCCTCGAGGGGCGAACGTTCGGCCCTCTACACCTTTGAGGAGTCGGCCGAGACGGTGATCCGGCGATCGGAATCCATCAACGTGCCGATCCGACACATGATCGAAAAGGGCAACCTGCGCATCGTACCGGTGGGACCCCTGACCTATTCGCCCGACGAATTTCTCAACATGGTGCGTACCGACGTGGAGGAGAACGGCACCACCATGGTGATGATTGACAGCATCGGCGCGTACAGCCTGGCTGTACGCGAGGAGAACACCCTGGAGAGATTGCACACCCTCACCGTCTACCTGCAGAACATGGGCATTACGGGACTGCTTCTTCACGAGGCCTCCAACATTACCGGCCAGTTTGAAACCACCGGCATGAACGCCAGCTACCTGGCCGACAACATTATATTCCTGCGCTACATGGAAATGGAGGGCGAACTGCGCAAGGTCGTGGGCGTACTCAAGAAACGCATGAGCGATTTTGAGCGCAGCATCCGCCACTTCGAGATCACCTCGGAGGGACTCCAGGTGGGCGGGCGCCTCGACAATCTGCGGGGCATCCTGACCGGCCTGCCGGAGCAGATGCAAAGCTGATTCCCGTGTCCTACGACTTCGCACACATATCGCCAGGCGCTGCTCAGGACCGGAAGACCGCCAAACCGGTGATCCTGGTCTGTATGAGCAACGAGGCCGATTTCAGGCAGCTCAGCAACAGAATGTCCGACAACTACCTGGTGGTGCAGTCCAACCGCGGGCTGGAGAGTATCCGTTTTGATCTCTGCCTGGCCGACCGTTCCTACCTCCAGGAAAACCTGGGCGCGGTCCGCCGATGCCGGGAGTCCTCCGCCCCTGCCTTCCTGCCCTTCGTGCTGCTGGAACATGATACCAGCTGGCTCGGCCACGACGACCCGGTGATGAGCCTGGTTGCCGACGTGGTTCCGGTACCCGTCTCCCCCACCATCCTGCGCTCCCGGCTGGATACGCTGCTGCAGACCCGTTCCTACTCCCTGCAACTGGTGCGGCAGAACCGCAAACTGAACGAGGAGCGCTCCTTCATCAACCGCGCCATCCAGAGCCTTCCCGGACTCTTTTACGTAATGGACGACAACCTGAACATGGTCCGGTGGAACGAAAACCTGGAGCGCGAGCTGGGTTACGGCGGAGAGGAGCTTCGCCAGATGAAACCCACTGATTTCGTACAGCCGGGAGAGGGCCCGCGCGTGCGCGCCGCACTGCAACGGGCCATAGAACACGGCTCGGCGGAACTGGAGCTGAACCTCAGGTCCAGCAGGGGCGACTTCATGCCCTATTTCGTAACGGGAAAGGTATTCGAACGCAATGGGGAGAGATTCCTCGTAGGCACCTGCACCAACCTCACCGATCTCAGGGACGCTGAATCCGAACGGGACCGGCAGGCCAGTCTGCTGCAGAACCTCTTCGAGCACTCCCCCACCGCCATTGCGCTGCTGGACGATGAGGAGCGGGTGGTCTCGGTGAACCGGCGATTCCAGAGCATGTTCGGCTACACCGAATCGGAAGCGAAAGGCAGGATCATCAACGAACTTATCACCCCTGAAGGAGAGGAGGTGGACCAGCATGAGCTGCTGGAACATCACGAGCAAACAGGGGATAAAATGCAGTTCGAATCGATGCGCCGTCACAAAGACGGCAGCCCGGTACCTGTGCTCATTGGCGCCGTGCCTATCCGCAACGGGGACACCTCGGAATCGCTCGGCAGCTACGTTCTCTACACCGACATGAGCCTGCAGAAAGCGACTGAGGAAAAGCTCTCGGACAGCCGGCAGCGCTGGGAAAGCCTGGTAAACAACGATCCCGATCTTATTCAAATCACACGCCCGGACGGCATAATCCTGTATATTAACCCGGCCGGCGCCCGCTTTTACGGCGTGGACGACCCGGAAGAACTGAAGGGGGAGAACTACTTTGACCTGCTGGACATCGACGACACGGCCAAGGCGCGCGACCGCATCCGCCGCGTGCTGAACGGGGAGACCTTCCCCCCCAGGGAGTACCGCATCACCACGCCCGACGGCATCGACCGGTACATTGAGGTGCAGGCCGTCCCCATTACGCTGGAGAACGGGGAGGCTGCCCTGCAGCAGGTGGGCCAGGACCTGACCGAACGTATCCGCTACGAGCAAGAGCTGGAGCAGTCACTGACAGACCGCGAGGTGCTGCTCCAGGAAATCCACCACCGCGTCAAGAACAACCTCGCCGTGGTATCGGGCCTGCTGCAGATGCAGCGCTTCGATTCGGAAGATCCCGATCTCATTGAAGCCCTTCTTGCCAGCGAAATGCGCATCAAATCCATGGCCCTCATCCATGAGAAACTCTACAACTCCAACTCCCTTTCCAACATCTCCCTGGAGCCCTACCTCAGGGACCTGATCGATACCATGCAGGGCACCCTCGAGCTGGGATCCCGGGTGGAGGTCGAGCTGACCTGCGACGCCATTGCCCTGAACGTCAACCAGGCGGTGCCCTGCGCCCTTATCCTCAACGAGCTGCTCTCCAACGCCCTCAAGCACGCCTTCGGCAAGGAGGAAGAGGGACAGATCTACATTCGTGTGCAAAAGGAGGGAGCAAAAGTCCGTGTCACCGTACATGACAGCGGACCAGGCATCCCGCCTGAGGTGACGGAGGAGGAGGGCGGATCGATGGGCTTTACCATCGTACGCACGCTGGTGGACCAGCTCGGTTCCAGCCTTCGGATCGAAGAACGCCAGGGCGCGCACCTCTCCTTCGCCTTCGAGCCGGAATCGAGCCGCGGCTCATCCAGCGCACTGGTAGAACGCGAAGAAGGCTAGTCTAATCCTCCCTGTAGATCTTCTCCGTGCGCAGCCGAAAGGTGCGACGGTGGTGCGGGGTGATGCCGTGCTCGGCCAGTCCCCGGTAGTGCTCGCGCGTGGGGTAGCCCACGTTGGTCTTCCACCCGTAGTGAGGATACGTCTCGTGTAGCTTTTTCATCAGGCGGTCACGGTGCACCTTGGCCAGGATGGAGGCCGCGGCAATGCTCGCCGACCGGTCGTCGCCCCCCACCACGCAGCGCCGGGGCAGAAGTCCATCGGGAAAACGGTTGCCGTCCACCAGCAGATAGTCGGGCTCGCCCCCCTCCTGTTCGGTGCATCGAACCATGGCCCGCAGGGAGGCGTGAAGAATATTCAGCTCGTCGATCTCCCCGGGCGAGCACTGCTGCACGCTCCACCAGGCGGCCCGCTCCTTTACCAGCTCCGCCAGCCGCTCGCGGTCGGAAAGCTCCAGGGTCTTGCTGTCACGCAGCTCCTCCAGTCCCGGTCCGCTGCCCGGCTCGAAGATCACCCCGGCGGCCACCACCGGACCCGACAGGCACCCGCGCCCCGCCTCGTCGAGTCCCATGACCCGACGGTATCCCTCCTCCCAGAGCTTTTTTTCCATCTTGAATCGGTCCATATCCCTTCCTTCTGCGGCCGCCCGCCTGAATGAATTATCGATTCATCGCGTTCTAGACTACCCGACTTCCAGACTTTCCGACTTTAAGACTTATTAGACTTATTAGACTTTAAAAGACTTTAACACTTAGTAGCATGCATTTCAAGTACCAAGAGTGGGATGAGCGCTTTGCCCGTATAGACGGATCGAATCCCTTCGACTCCCTCTGGGAGCTCTTCCAGGAGCTGCTCACCATCGCCAGCGGCGACGTGGCCCAGGCCATGCGCTGGCTCACCCAGCTCGACGAAGATTACAATATTACCGAGGAGTTTGAGGACTATGCCCTCGGTGATTTCATTGAGGAGCTGGAAAACCGGGGCTATATACGACCAGACCAGAATGAGCAGGTCATGGTCATCACCCGCAAGACCGAACGCGCACTGCGGCAGCGCTCCCTGGAAGAGATCTTCCGCAACCTGGACAAGGGTGCGGCGGGGGGACACCAGACCCCGCATGCAGGCAAGGGCCTCGAGCGTCAGCCCGAGACGCGCGACTGGAAGCCCGGCGACGACCTTGGCCACATCGACAGCGTCGGTACCATGATGAACATGCTGCGCCACAGCAGCATCGACCGATTCAACCTGCGCGAGGACGACCTCCGCATGCACGAGACCGACCACAACACCGCCGTAGCCACTGTGCTGCTCATCGACCTGAGCCACTCCATGATCCTCTACGGTGAGGACCGCATCACCCCCGCCAAGAAGGTGGCCATGGCCCTCTCCGAGCTCATCATGAACAACTATTCATCGGACTCCCTCGACATTGTGGCATTCGGCAACGAAGCCTGGCAAGTGGAGGTGGAGGACCTTCCCTACCTCAAGGTGGGTCCCTACCACACCAATACCCAGCAGGCCCTGCAGCTGGCCCGTCACATCCTGCACCGGCGCAAATACGCCAACAAGCAGGTGTTCATGATCACCGACGGCAAACCCTCCTGCATCATCGAGAATGGGAAAATGTATAAGAACAGTTTCGGGCTGGACCGCAAGATTATCAACCGGGTGCTGGACGAGGCCGTGAAGTGCCGGAGGGACGATATCGAAATCACCACCTTCATGATCGCGCGCGATCCCTACCTTCAGAACTTTGTGCGCGAGCTTACCGAAGCCAACAAGGGGCGCGCCTACTTCGCCTCCCTGGACGAGCTGGGCGGGTACATTTTCGAGGACTACATCCGCAACCGCAAGCGCCGCATCTCCTAAACAAAAAAACCGAAGCAGCACAGCTGCTCCGGACCCCCGACTCCCCGACTCCCCGACTTTCGGACTTCCCGACTTTCGGACTTTCGGACTTTCGGACTTATAAGACTTTAAGACTTTATAGACTTAAATACCGAGTTGCTGCATCACCTGGTCGGTGATGTCATTGTTCTGGCGCATATCCTGCGAGGCGTAGAGAATGATCATGTCGCCCTGGTAGGTGCGGGTATTCAGCACGTAGTCCAGACCCTGCTGCTCGGCCACCGCGTCGATGGCGCCCTGGATCTTCTCGAAGAGCGGGTTCAGCAGCTCCTGCTGCTTCTGCTGCACTTCCTGGTTGACCTGCTGCTCAAACTGCTGAAGGTCGGCGCTGAGCTGTCCCAACCGCTCCTCCTCCTTGGCAGCGGCCGCATCGGAGATGACAGCTGATTTCTGCTGGTACTCGGAGATAGCGGTCTGAAAATCCTGCTCCTTCTGGGCCAACTCGGCCTGTTTGCGTTCGCGGAAATTCTGCAGGCTCTGCTGCACCGCCGCAAAATCGGGCATGCGCTGAAGTACCGTAAGGGGATCCACGAAACCGATGCTGGTCTGGCGGACCTGGGCCTCCGTGGCCGGAACCCAGGCGGCCAGCCCTACGAATAGAGTGAGAATGAATAGCGTAATTGTGCGTCGTACCATGGTTCGTTTAACGTAATTTAAATGCGGTCGGTTGGTTTCTGTCGCTTCAGTTGCCGCCCGAATTGCCCTGGGCTGCGTTGCCGTTGCCGGTGGTGTCGGGCGACTGGCTGTTCACGCGCTGGATCACCTGCTGGGTAATGTCCATACTGGAATCGGCCGAGTAGTAAACAATGTTGCTGCCCTGGGCGGTGATCTCACTAAGCACCATGTCCAGCCCGTTCTGCTGGGCGATGGCCTGGATGGCCTGGTTGATACGCTCGTAGATGGGTCCCAGCAGCTCCTGGCGCCTCTGGGCTATCTCCTGCTGGGCGGTTTGTTGAAGCTGATTCAGGTTCTGTTCCATCTGGGTCAGCTCCTGCTCCCGCTGGTTGATCTGATCCTGGGTCATGCCGGACTGGTTCTGCTGGTAGGTGGCCACTGCGTTTTGGAATTCGGTGGAAGCCTGCTGCAGCTCCTGCTGCTTCTGCTGGATGAAGGTGTTCAGCTGGTCCTGGATCTGCTGGCGCTCGGGAAGCTGGTTCATCACTTCCTGGGTGTTTACGAATCCGATTTCGATGCGATCCACCTGGGCACTGGCCAGGGAGACGCATAAAAACAGTAAAAGACTTGCAAGTCCGGTTAGCTTTCTAAACATCGTTGATTGCTTCTAAATTGCCGTTCTGGTTCACCATAGTACACTTTTTCTCCGGTGTGGAAAGCCTGAGATAATACTAACTATTTTGCTCAATTGCTTGTTTCATCGGGGCTGATGCCCATCTGACGGAGCACCGCTTCGTTGAGGTTCCACTCCTCGCCGCCGAAAAGCATGGATGACTGGCGGGCCCGGTCAAACACAAAGTCAAACTCCTGGCGCTGCGCCACCACGCCGACAGCTTCCATGATCCGCTGCTGAAGCGGCTTCAGGAGCTCCTGCTGTCTCTGAAAATAGTCACCATCGGGTCCAAAGTGCTGCTCCATGTAACGCTGGCGCTCCTGCACAAGGGCTTCGATCTCGCCCTGTCTTTGTATACGTACGGAATCGCTGAATAGTATCTCGCGTTGCTGAAATTGCGCTCTCAGGCGGTCAATTTCATTCTCCTTGGAAGCAAGTTCCTTTTTCCAGTCCGCAGCAAGAAGCTGCAACTGTTCACGTATGCCCTCGTAGTCAGGCAACTTCTCCAGGAGCTGGTCGGTGTTTACATATCCGATTTTTTGCTCCTGCGCCTGGGCTTCGGGCGCCGCAAGCGCAGCCAGCATCACGGCCAGCACTATACAGGCTGTTCGTCTCATTGGAAAGGCGAGCCGATGTTGAAGAGGAACTGCCACTCGCCGGCGCGCACTCCTGTGCCCGGTATGCCGTCCATACGATAACCGTAACTCAGGTCTACCAATCCGAGGACAGGCAGAAAGAGGCGCACGCCCACGCCGGTAGCTCGCTTCACATCGAAGGGCGAAAAGTCCTCCACGTTAAGGTAGGCGTTGCCCGCATCAATAAAGGTGTAGGGAATCACCTGAAGCTGCTGTTCGTTGACCGCGCGGATGCGCAGCTCCATGGTATACTTGCTGAAAAGGCGCCCTCCCACCGCCTCGCCATCCTGGCGGGGCGATATGGAGCCGTTGCGTCCCCCGGGAAAGCCCCTCAGGTCGATGTTGTCCTGAAGGAAACTCTGTCGCTGCTGCATGGGCGTGCCGCCCAGGATATAGCGCTGGAATTCACTGCGTCGTTTACTTCCCAGATAGCCCAGGTAGCCGAATTCGACGGTATTGGTCAGCACCAGGTTGCCTATAATGTTCGTATGGTTTTCATACAGCGTCTTAGCCTTGTAGTACTGGGAAAAGCCGGGAAGAGGAGGCGCCACTTCCACCGAGAACTGCAGCTTGGAACCCCCGGTTGGGGCGATGGGATTATCCACCGAATTGCGTTCAAGCATGTGTCGCAGGCTGATGATGCTGGACGTCCCCTCTGCCAGGAAGCTGGTACCTCCGGTCACATCGTAATTCTGGTAGGAGAGTGAAAGTTGCTGACTGAAGTAGTCGTCCGGCCATGTGAGGCGACGCCCGATGGAGACGCTGCCCTGGAAAAGCTCGTTGCGGATGTCGCTGTTGCGGTAGCGGATCAGATCGTAGCTGGCGTTCACGCCCAGCGAGATGGGATTTCCACCCAGCCAGGGTTCCTGAAACCCGGCGTTGAAACTCTTGTAACCGCTCCCGGTAATCTGGGCGCCCACGGTGAGACTCTGTCCGTCGCCGGAGGGAATGGGGTCCCATCCCTCCCCGCGCAGGGCGCGGGAAAGTGAAAAATTGTTGAAGTTGAAGCGGGTGGACAGAATCAGACCGATGCCGCGCCCTCCGAAACCGCCGGAAAGTTCGAAATTGTCGGTACTCTGCGATTCGTTGAGTTGGTAGAAGATGTCTACCGTATGATTCTGCTGGTCGGGACTCAGGTTGGGACGGACCGACTCAGGCTGGAAGTAGCCGAGCTGTCCCAGTTCCCGTACGGTGCGGATCACCATCGCCTCATTATAGACCTTGCCGGGGATGGTGCGCAGGGAGCGCCGCACCACGTCGTCGTGCGTCTTGGTATTGCCGGAGAAGGAGACGCGGCGTATTTCCGCCTGTTCGTCCTCAGTCATGGTAATATGGATATCCACCGAATCTCCCTCCACCATCTGTATGTCGGGAAAGGCCTGGAAAAAGAGGTATCCCCGATTGCTGTAGAGCGTGCGGATGTCGGTCTGCGGGCCGCCCTGACCCTGCCATTGACCCAGGTTTTTCTGGAACTTCGTCTGGTTGTAGACGTCCCCCTTTTCCATGTCCATGATCTGCCGGAGTGTCTGCGTCGGGAAGATTGTATTGCCCTCGAACGTCAGACTGCGTAGGTGGTACTGGGGACCTTCGGCCACCTCCATGTTCACACGAATGCCCTGCTTGCCCTCCTTGTACTCGTAGGTATAGACCGAATCGTCCAGAATGCGGAAGTCGATATACCCGTTCTGGGTATAGAAATTCTCCAGGTTGGTCTGCGCCGTCTCGAAATCCTCCTCCTTGAAGAGCTTCTTGGAGAAGAACTTCCACCACTTGTCTTCCTGAATGGCATCCAGCTCCTTACGAAGAGTCTTGTCGCTGAAGTTCTCATTGCCGGTGAAGGTGATGTCCTTGATCTCAAGGCGTTCCCCCGGGTCAATGTCGAAGATCAGGTCTACCCGGTTGGTCACCGTATCCACCTCGCTGGTGCTTACCTCCACCTGGGTTGACCAGTACCCCTTTTGCCGGTAGAAGCGGTTGATGGTATTCACGGCCTGGGCCTCCGAGGCCTCGGTCACCGCAAATCCGGGCTGCAACATAATGCGCTCGCGCAGGTCCTCGCGCTGGGAGCGCTTGATATTGCGCAGTTCGTAGCCCTGCAGCCGCGGCTGTTCCTGCAGCGAAATGCGCAGATAGATGTTGGTGCCCTCCAACCGGGTCTGCGTAATGCAGATGTTGGTAAAGAGCCCCGAGTTGTGGAGCTGGCGGATGGCGTTGGGAATGTCCTCGCCCGGGTGGGTAATGGTGCTGCCAATGTCCAGCCCGGACTGGGAAATCACGAAATTGTCACTCACGGTCGCATTGCCCTCCACCTCCACGTCCTGTACCGTATACTGGGTCGGATTGACCTGGAGGGGATTGGTGATCTGAAAGTCAGAGGAACAGGTCTGAACCTGGGCTTGGAGGTCGGCGGCGCCCAGGACAAAGAGCATGACAATAAGAAAACCGAATGTTGAGGTGCCTGAGAACTCCTGAAACACGATTGAGCTTCCGAGATTAATAGTGATGGATTAGGTTGTCAGCTCTTGAACGAACGATCCGGACGATTTCTTGCCATTGAGTTTCCCGAAGCGGCGATCCCTTTCCTGGAAGGAGTGAATGGCGTTGTAGAGCTCGTCGCGGCGAAAATCAGGCCAGTAGGTTTCCGTGATATAGAGTTCGGAATAGGCGAGCTGCCAAAGCAGGAAGTTGCTGATGCGGTATTCACCGCTGGTGCGAATGATGAGGTCGGGATCGGGAATATCGGCCGTCGACAGGTGGGAGCTGAGCAGTTCGTCGTCAATCTGGTCGGGCTCCAGCCCCCCCTCCTTGACCTCCTGGGCCAGCTTCTTGACGGCCTCCACGATATCCCATCGGCCTGAGTAGCTCAGGGCCAGGCAGAGATGCAGCCGGTCGTTGCCCCGGGTCAGCTCCATGGCCTCCTCCAGTTCCCGCTTGCAGCGGGAGGGGAAGCGGTCGATCTGCCCGATGGTGTTCAGGCGGATGTTGTTCCTGTTTAGGTTTTCGGCTTCCTTGCGAAGGGAGTTGGCCAGTAGCTTGAGGAGGGCGTTCACCTCGGTACGGGGACGGCCCCAGTTTTCGGTGGAGAAGGCGTAGAGGGTGAGGTATTTCACGCCGATCTGAGCGCAGGCTTCGGTAATGTCGCGTACCGAATCGACGCCCGCCTTATGGCCGAACGAGCGGAGGTTGCCTCTCCGCTTGGCCCAGCGGCCGTTGCCGTCCATAATGATGGCGACATGCGCGGGCACTTTCCCCGACTCCTTGAGTGCTTCCTGTTTCTTCAGATCGGCACGGTCTTGCGCCTTATTTGTCAGCGAAATAGTTTCCAAATTATACCCTTATAGTCGTTTTGTCGTAAGCTCAACATATTAGAGCTTTCACTGCGTTAATTCAAGCTGTTTAACGTCACAGCTCATCGATATTGTCCAGCAGCGAAAGCATTTCCAGGAGGCTCCACGCCGCTTCGGCCCCCTTGTTCCCCTTCTCCCCGCGCTGACCCGACCGCTCCTGTGCCTGTTCCACCGTATCGGTGGTCAGCACCCCGAAGGTCACGGGCTTGTCCTCTTCCATATTCAGCTTCAGCACGCCCCTGTTGGCCGCATCGCAGACGTAGTCAAAGTGCGAGGTTTCGCCGCGTATGACGGCGCCCAGGGCCAGCACCCCGTCGGTGTGCGCCAGCAGGCGCCTGGCCGTGAGGGGCAGCTCGTAGGAGCCCGGGCAGTGCGCCACCACGATACGGTCATCGCTCACGCCGCAGTCGCGCAGGGCCTCCAGGGCTCCCTCCAGCAGCTTGTCGGTGACAAAGGAGTTCCAGCGGGCCACCGCGATGCCGATGCGCCAGCCGCGGTCTTCCGTATCGCCTTCCAGTTCGGTTATACTCATGGCTGCTCTGCAGGTTCCGGTTGTCGGGAGGCGGCCAGGCGCTGCAGGCGGTCGGCGTGCGAGCGGGCCACCGCCACCACCCCGAAGCGTCCGTGGTAGCCGTCGGCCTCCCCGTGAAAGTCGCTGCCGCCGGTAACCAGCAAGTCCTGCTGTTCGGCGAAGGATTCCAGCTCCTTCTGGGTCTCCCAGTCGTGGCTGGGGTGAATGACCTCGATGCCGTCCAGTCCAAGTCCGGCGAGCTCCCGACGCTCATGGGGCGAATAGAGCTTGCCGGGATGGGCCAGCACAGCCGCACCCCCCGCCTCCTTTACCCGCCGCACGGCTTCTGCGAAGTCAAAATAGTCGTTTTCTATAGGACCCAGGGCGTGGTCGCCCAGGTAGCGGATGAAGGCCTCGCGGGGAGAGGCTACATAACCTTTCTTGACCAGCAGGGAGGCGATGTGCGGGCGCCCGATGTTTCCCCAGCTGGCCTCCACCTTCACCTCTTCAATGTCCAGGTCAATGCCCTCCCGGGAAAGTTGTTCGATGATCCACTTGCCGCGCTCCAGGCGCGCCCGCCGGTGGCGACGGCAGAGACCCGCCATGGACTCGTGCGCGGGGTCAAAGGCGTAGGCCAGCAGGTGACACTCGCGTCCCTCCCAGCCGGCCGTGATCTCGATACCGGGGATGAGCTCCACCTCATAGTCACCCGACAGCTCCTTCGCCTCCCGGTAACCGTCGAGGGTGTCGTGGTCGGTGATGGCGATGCAGGCCAGCTTCATGCGGTCGGCCAGCGCCAGAATCTCCTCCGGCGAGGATTTCCCGTCGGAGGCAGTGGTATGAATGTGCAGGTCAGCCTTGTCCACGTCAGTTCCCCAATTGAAGGATGCTTCGGTAGCGATCGCCGTCGCCCAGCAACTCCACGGCCCGCCCCATCAGGGGATCGCGGTCCAGGCTAAAGGCGATGCGCGACTGCTGGTCACGGTAGCGGAGCAGCAGCTCCCGGTAGAGCAGGGTCTCCAGGCGGCTGCGCTCCTCCTCGAAATTCTGCCGCTTGCGCTTGTCCACCAGCTCGCGGAGGGCGGCCACGTGAGAGGAGGCCTCGCTGTCCTGAACGGCCGAGTCCACCTGGTCCAGGTAGGCATCGGCGGGCACACGGTAGCTGAAGGACGCCTCCTCCAGGTATTCGCGGAAGTCCTCGTAGACGGCTGGAATCTCCGACTCACCCGGCATTCCGGGATGCTCGGAGGCGTAGCGGTTGGCGAAAAAGAAGATGTGGTTCTGCTGCTGAAGGGCGGTCTGCAGGGCTGTGGGCTGCGGGGCGGTCACCTCCACGTCGGGCGCGATGCCCTCCCCGTCGTAGACCGTGCGGCCGTTGCGCGTAGTGAAGGCGCGATGAGTGGAGTCGGGGGAGGCGGCGCTGTCGCCAGCCGCGTAGTCCATCGACTGAATACTGCGTCCGCTGGGGATATAATACCTGGAAGTGGTGATGCGCAGAGAGGTGTTGTAGGAGAGAGGGCGCACGATCTGCACCAGTCCCTTGCCGAAGCTGCGCTCGCCCATGACCACGGCGCGGTCGTAATCCTGAAGGGCACCGGCCACAATCTCCGAGGCGCTGGCGCTGCCGCCGTTCTGCAGGACCACCACCGGCAGGTCGGCCGCCAGGGCCGGCTCGCTGCTGGCGTAACGATCGGTATGCTCCTCGCTGCGGCCTCGCGTCTCCACCACCGTGAGCCCCGGCGCGATGAACTTGTCTACGATGCCCACCGCCTCGCCCAGGAGTCCACCGGGATTGTTGCGCACGTCCAGGATCAGTCCCCGGAGCTCGCCCTCCTCCCGCAGCTCATTGAAGGCCGTGCGCACCTCGTCGGCGGCATTTTGGCCGAAGCGGTTGAGCTGGATGTAGGCAATGTTGCCCTCCGGCCCCACCCGCGAGCGGTAGGCCACGTTGTGCACCTCGATGCGCTCGCGGGTCAACTCAAAAGTCAGCGGTTCGTCCATGCCGTAGCGACGCACGGTGACAGTCACCGTGGTGCCGGGCTCCCCGGAGGTCATATTGCGAATCTCGTCGGGCGCGTAGCCGCTTATATCCACGCCGTCTACGGCTATGATCTCGTCGCCGGTACGGATGCCCTGCCGCTGGGCGGAATGGCCGTCCGTGGGCGCGATGACCACCACGCGGTCACCCCGGAAACCCACCTCCAGTCCCACGCCGCCGTAGCTGCCGCGAGACATGATTTCCATCTGCTGGCTCTGCGCCTCGTCCACGAAGACGGTGTAGGGGTCAAGCGTCTCCAGCATGGATCGAATGCCCCGCTGCATGAGGCGCTCAGGGTCCACTTCCTCCACGTAGTTGAGGGAGACCTCGCGGTAGACCTCGCTGAAGATGGTGAAGTTCTTCTTGATGAGGAAGAAGATATCGGGGTTCCGTACCGCTCCAACTGCCGTAACAAGCAGTACGGCGGCCAGCAGCGTTGCGGCGCTCTTCCTCAGCAGCTTCATGACGGGAGGGATTTAGTTGGGCTGGTTGATGCGGAGAGTCTGTCCCTCGAAAATGCGGTTGCCCGAAAGGTTGTTGAGTCGCTTCAGCTGGTCCACCGAGATGCCGAAATTAATGGCGATCTCACTCAGCGTGTCGTTAGCCTTCACCTGGTACCTTATGGTTTCGGCCTCGCCTTCCGAGGAATCCATATAGGCCTGCACCACGTTGGTACCGGAGCGCTGCTCCCGCTCAATCTGCTGCTTGCGGTCATAAGACATGCTGTTCACCTGGCGGTAGTAGGCCTGCTGGCCTTCCGGCACATAGACGGTCAGATCCTGTCCCACGTGGATGGTGTTGCTCGTGTTGTTCCAGCCGCGGATCTCAAAAGACCGCACGTCGTACCATTCGGCGATGTGCCCGATGGTGTCCCCGCTCTTGACCGTATAGTTCATGGCGGCAGAATTGGCCGGGGCCGAACGCTGCTGGCGGGTACTCGGGGCGCTGCTGCGTCCCTGGTTGGAGGGACGGTTGGCGGCTATTTCGCCGGAGCCGCCGGGCGGCAGGGGCACCACAATCTTCTGACCGGGATGGATAGTGGAGGAGAGATTCTCGTTGGTTTCAAAGAGGCTGCGTACCGTGGTGCCATAGCGGTTGGCGATATAGCCCAGGTTCTCCCCGCGGCTGACGGTGTGCATGGTGACGTTGCGGCTGCGCTCCTCCTGGGGAATCTGGTCGTAGTTCGAAGCCAGCGTCTGGCGCGCGCCAACAGGCAGCTTGAGCGGGTACTTGCGTCCGGGCGGAGTGGCCCAGCGCAACAGCTCGGGGTTGTACTCCTCGAGCTGTTCGGTGGTGATGCCGGCGGCCTCGGCCAGCGCCTCCAGCGGCATGAGGGGATCCACCTCCATGACTTCGTAGTCGTAGGGCTCTCCTTCGTACTCCTCCTGGAAGCCGAACTCGGTGGGGTTCATGGCCACCATGGTGGCGGCAATAAAGCCGGGCACGTAGTTGCGGGTCTCCCGCGGCAGAAAGGGATACGCGGCCCAGTAGTCCTCCTCCCCGGCGGCCCGTATGGCGCGCTTGAGTCCCCTGGGACTGATATTATAATTGGCCATGGCCAGGTGCCAGTCGCCCCAGATATTGTGCAGGTCGCGCAGGTGGCGCGCCGCAGCACGGGTGGCCTTCTCGGGATCGCGGCGCTCGTCCATCCACCAGTTAGCCTCAAGTCCGTACATGCGCCCGGTGGCGCCAATGAACTGCCACATGCCCACGGCGGCCGCCCAGCTCCGCGCGTTGGGATTGAGCCCGCTTTCGATCATGGCCAGGTGCACCAGCTCGGTGGGCACGCCCTCCTCACGGAAGATGCGGCGCATCATGGGAAAATACTTCTCGGAACGCTCCAGCCAGGTCTCCATCACCTCGGGCACGCGCATGGTGTAGTAGAGCAGCGTGCGATTCACCTGTTCGTTCTGGACCAGGGGTACCTCGGTTCTGGGCGTAGTGATGTCTTCGGGGAGCGAGTAGCTATCGTTCATCCAGTCGTCCTCACCGGAAAAAAGTTCGTCCTGTATGGCGAAAATCTCACCCTCCGCCTCGTTGGCCGGCTCCTCGATGCCGTAGAACGAGCGGTACTCGGTCATCAGGGAGCGGTAGAGTTCGGCGAATCGCCGGTCGTCCTGCACCTCGGGATAGTCTTCCAGCAGTCCCTGCATACTGTTGAGGGCGCGGGTAAGCTGTTCCTCCGCCTCCAGAGGGTTGTCATTGACCTGGGCGTCAATGGCATTCACCTGCATGCGGTAGATGTCGGCCACACGCACCATGACGTCCTTCTGAAAATCGTCCAGCGGGCGCCGCTCGGGGGGCGTCTCGGGGCCGAGGCTGTCGCCGGCGGCGATGCCCGAGAGCATGGGATTGGTGAGGGGTAGCAGTTGCTTCTGAATGGGAACGGCCAGCAGATCGAGATCCAGGGTATCGGCCTGCGGTTCGTGGGTATGGGACCCGTCATCGGATCCGTTTTGAGCCGCCAGGGGCGTCCAGCTTGCGGTCAGGAAAAGGACTAGAGCGGTCAGTATCGTTTTCTGCATCTCCGGAAAATTGGTTGGGGTCTTTGAAAGCTACACAAAATTAGCAAAAATAATGGAAAAGGGAATAGATTTTCCCCCCTGCCGCAGGACGGCATCGTCGCGCACCGGATTGGAGGGGATACCGGCATACCCGACGCGGCGGGCGGGAGCGACGGAGGTTCAACGCACAGAAGGGGCATTTAGCGTGGGGAGTCGCCGCGAATCTAACCCTGGGCCAAGGGCCAACGTCGTCCGCTCCCGAAGGCCTTGACGCTAACCTTTAGGCCGGGCACGGCCTGGAAGCGCTTGAATTCGTTTTGCTGCACCATGCGCACGATTCGCCGGACGGTCTGCGGGTCGTAGCCCGCCCCGGCGATCTCTTCGGGCCCCTCCTGCAGCTCCAGGTAGCGGCGCAGGATGCCGTCCAGCTCCTTGTAGGGCGGCAGGCGGTCCTGGTCGGTCTGACCGGGCGCCAGCTCCGCGCTGGGCGCCTTCTCCAGGACGGCGCGGGGAATCACCTCGCGTCCGTAGTGTTCCCGGTTCAGCCAGCGTGCCATTTCGTAGACCTCCATTTTGTACAGGTCGGCAATGACGCCCAGCGCGCCGGCCATATCGCCATAGAGCGTGCAGTAGCCGGTGGCCAGCTCCGACTTGTTGCCGGTGTTGAGCAGCAGGGCTCCCGTGTCGTTGGAAAAGGCCATGAGCAGCGTCTGCCGGATGCGCGGCTGAAGGTTCTCCGCGGTGTGTCCCCCGGGCCGGCCGATTACCGGCTCCAGGGCGGCGGCATAGCGCTCATAGAGACCGTCCACCGGCACCTCGTGAAGCTGAATGCCCAAGTTCCGGGCCTGGGCCTCCGAGTCAGTCACGCTGCCCTCCGAGCTGACGGCCGAAGGCATGGTGAGGGCGGTCACGCGGCCGGGTCCCAGCGCCTCGGCGGCAATGCATGCCACCAGTGCGGAATCGATACCCCCGCTGAGTCCCAGCACCGCGCTGTCGCTCACGCCCGTTTTTCCAAAATAGTCGCGTACACCCAGCACCAGGGCCCGGAAGACACTTTCCGGGGCCTCGGGGGGCTCCGCCGCCGCGGATGACTCCGGGTTCGCGTCCAAGGCCTGCAGGCTGCCGTCCTCCTCCCAGCGCAGGTCCACCCACCCCTCCTCGAACAGGGGCACGCGGGCCGCCACCCGTCCCCGGGCGTCCAGCGCCATGGAATCGCCGTCATGAATGAGCTCGGTGTTGGCCCCCACCTGGTTGGCATAAAAAAGTGGAAGCTCCAGGCGCTCCACGTGGCGGCGCAGCATCTTCAGACGCGAGGCAGGCTTGCCGCGGGTATAGGGAGAGGCGGAGATGTTGATAATGCACTGTGCCCCGCGTTCGGCCAGCTCGGCGGCGGGACTGGTGTCGTAGGTATGGTACTGGATTTCGTTCTCGTTCTGCCAGAGGTCCTCGCAGACGGTCACCCCGAGGGCGCGTCCCCGGAATGCCAGCGGCTCGAAGGGCCCCCGGTTGGACTCGAAATAGCGCAGCTCGTCAAAAACGTCGTAGGTGGGCAGCAGGGCCTTGTGCACCTCGCCCAGGAGCTCCCCGCCGGAGGCCAGCAGGGCGCTGTTGTAGCAGGGACGTCCGGTACCGCTGGTGTTGGCGGTCACCGTACCGAATAGCAGGCCGGTTTCCGCGCCGGAGGTGGCCGCAACGAGCTCGCGGTTGGCCGCGTAGAGGGCCTCCCGGAAGGCAGGCCGCTCCAGCAGGTCCATGGGCGAGTAGGCCGCCGTCACCAGTTCGGGGAGGATGAGCAGCTCCACGCCTGCCGAAGCCGCCTCTCCCATACGCCTGTCGGAATGGCGGCGGTGTTCCCGCGCACCGCGCCGACGGTGGGATTCAGCTGTTGGACGCGGATTCTCATACAACGGCTCCTTCTATTGCTATTGGGTGGTGTCGTACACTTTCTCGCCGGCCACCCAGGTCTGCAGCACCTCGGTCTGCCAGATCTCGGAGGCCGGAACCTCGAAATAGTCGCGATCCACCAGGATGAAATCGGCCCACTTGCCCTCCTCCAGGGTGCCCAGCACCTCCTCCTGGTGGGCGGCCCAGGCAGCGTCGAGAGTGAAGGCGCGGAAAGCCTGCAGGCGGCTCATCGCCTCGGAGGGATACCATCCGCCCTCGGGATTGCCCTGGTGGTCCATGCGCGTCACGGCCGAATAGAGCCCGTAGAAGGGATTCACGTGCTCCACGGGAAAGTCAGAACCCGCGGCGATCACCGTGCCCTGGTCCAGGAAGGTCTGCCAGGCGTAGGCGCCCTCCATGCGGTCGGCCCCGATGCGGTCCTCCGCCATGTTCATGTCGCTTGTGGCGTGGGTGGGCTGCATGGAGGCCACGATGTTGAGCTCCTCGAAGCGCGGGATGTCGTCCGGGTGGACAATCTGCGCGTGTTCGACGCGGTGGCGAAGTCCCTGCTCGCCCAGGCTGTCCCGGGCCGCCTCAAAGGCGTTCAGGATCACCCGGTTGGCCCGATCGCCTATGGCGTGCACGTTCATCTGCCAGCCGGCGGAAGCGACCTTCATGACCATGCCGTTCACCTCTTCCTGCGAATGAAAAAGCAGTCCGCGGTTGCCGGGATCGTCCGAATAGGGTTCCAGGAGCGCGGCGCCGCGGCTGCCCAGCGCGCCGTCAATGGAGAGTTTGACGCTGCGCAGGGCAAGCATGTCGTCCGCGTAGGAGTTCACCGGTCCGTCGGCGGCCAGCTGCTCGAAGGTGTCCCCGGTGCCCCTGTACATGGCGTAGATGCGCGTGGTGAGGCTGTCGCCGTCCACAAAGCGTTTGTAGCGCTCCCAGCTGTCGAGGCCGATGCCCGCGTCGTGCACGCTGGTCAGCCCGTGCGAGCGCATCTGCTGCAGGGCGAGCGAGAGGGCCTGGTCGCGCTCCTGTTTGCTGGGCGCGGGGATCTGGGAGGTGATCAGACTCATGGCGCCGTCCACAAAAACCCCTGTGGGATTGCCCTCCTCGTCGCGTATGATCTGTCCCCCTTCGGGCGCCTCGGTCTCGGCCGTGATGCCGGCGATCTCCATGGCGCGGGAGTTGGCCCAGCCGGCATGCCCGTCCACGCGTCCCAGCCAGACGGGACGATCGCTGACGGCCTGGTCCAGCTCTTCGGCCGTGGGGAAGCGCCCGATCTCCCAGAAGACCTGGTTCCATCCGCGTCCCCGTATCCATTCCGCGTCAGGATACTGCCCGGCGTAGTCGGAAACGATCTGCAGGGCCTCGTCCAGGGTCTGCGAGCCGGTCACGTTGGCGCCCAGCTCCTGGCTGCCCAGGTTTGAGACATGCACATGGGCGTCGATCAGTCCCGGCAGAAGCACGCGGCCCTGTCCGTCGATACGGTTGGCGGCCTCCACAGCCAGGCTGTCACCCGTCTGTAGTACCCTGCCGTCGCGGAAAGCGATGCTGGTGAAGGTCTGCAGTTCCCCTTCGGCGTCCAGGGTGTAGCCGGTTCACGTTGTGGATAACCGTGGTTTCGCCGCCGGAGCCGGCGCAGCCGGCCATCAGAAAGACGGCGGCCAGAACCACAGCTAGTAGTCTATGGGAGAGGTACATGGATACGATGGTATGGGTTGGGAAAAGTCAATGCGATCGGGAGGGGCGGCTGTCAATTGACTACCGCTTCCTGCGATTGCGACACCGGCCCGGAGAGCTCGTTGCGTCCGGCGTACTCAAGGCTGGCCTTCACGAAATCCACAAAAAGCGGCTGCGGTTGGTTGACCGTGCTGCAGTATTCCGGGTGAAACTGCACGCCCACAAACCAGGGGTGGTCTTCCAGTTCAATGATTTCCACCAGGTCGCGGCCGGGGTTGAAGCCGACCAGCTTCATGCCGCCCTCCTCCAGCCTGCCGCGAAGCTCGTTGTTCACCTCGTAGCGGTGGCGGTGGCGCTCCTGGAAAAGCTCCTCGCCGTAGGCGCGGTAGGTAATGGAGTCGCGGGCCACCTTGCAGTCGTAGAGGCCCAGGCGCATGGTGCCGCCCTTGTTCTCGATCTCCTTCTGCTCGGCCATCAGGTCAATGACAGGATGCGGGGAATCTTCGTCAAATTCGGTGCTGTTGGCCCCCTCCATGCCGCAGACGTTGCGGGCGTACTCGATGACGGCGCACTGCATGCCCAGGCAGATGCCGAAAAAGGGAATGCCGTTGGTGCGGGCATGGTTCACGGCGGCCACCTTGCCCTCGATGCCGCGTCCCCCGAAGCCGGGCGCCACCAGGATGCCGGCCACGCCTTCGAGCTGGTCGCAAACGTTGTCCGCGGGTGATGTCGTCGGACTGTACCCAGCGCACGTTCACCCTGCAGTCGTTCACCGCGCCGCCGTGCACGAAGGCCTCGACGATGGATTTGTAGGCGTCGTGGTACTCCACGTACTTGCCCACCAGGGCTAGGGTGATCTCATGGGAGGGATTTTTGACCGCCTTCACGAAACCCTTCCAGCGGTCCAGCTCGGGCTCGCGCGCCTTGAGCTGCAGCTTCTCGATCACGCGGGTGTCCAGCCCTTCATCCTGCATGAGCAGGGGCACCTCGTAGATGCTCTCGGCGTCGAGGGAGGAGATCACGTCATCGTACTCCACGTTGCAAAACTGGGCGATCTTCGAGCGGATGCTCTGGTCGAGCGGGTGCTCCGAACGCGCCACGATCAGGTCGGCCTGCAGCCCGCTCTCCTGCAGCGTTTTGACGGAGTGCTGCGTGGGCTTGGTCTTCAGCTCGCGGGCGGCCGAGAGGTAGGGCACCAGCGTCAGGTGAATGGAAAGGGTGTTCTTTCGTCCCACGTCGTAGCGGAACTGCCGGACCGCCTCGATGTAGGGGAGGGATTCGATGTCGCCCACCGTCCCCCCTATCTCGGTGATCACCACATCGTGGTCGCCGGACTCGCCCAGCTTCAGAATATGCGACTTGATCTCGTCGGTGATGTGGGGAATGACCTGCACGGTCTTGCCCAGGTACTTGCCCTGGCGCTCCTTGGTGATCACATCGTGGTAGACCCGGCCCGTGGTGACGTTGTTCTCCTGGGAGGTCTTGATGTCGAGAAATCGTTCGTAGTGCCCCAGGTCAAGGTCGGTCTCGGCGCCGTCCTCCGTCACGTACACCTCCCCGTGTTCGTAGGGATTCATGGTGCCCGGGTCGACGTTGATGTAGGGATCGAGTTTCTGCACGGTTACCCGGAGTCCCCGTGCCACCAGCAGACGCCCTAAAGATGCACAGATGATCCCCTTTCCCAGCGATGAGGTCACACCGCCGGTAATGAAAATATACTTGGTCGCCATGGAAGAAGCTTTCGGTTGGAGGTTCCTCTAAGATAGAACCTTCGGCGTCATCTTTCAAACCGGAATGGAGCTTGGGGAAGGCGATATGCCATTCAAGATTCTCGATCCGCATGACACATACGCGGGTGTCGTTGATCTATTGAATTCGTCAGAATGCCGGATCATTTAACCAGTGCTAAGGTTTTGATACCACCTTTAAGTCCAGTTTTTTGGCCATGTGGTCAAAATCCTTGTCGTTATGCAGGAGCGGCATACTATGTTCCGCGCACCATGTTCCTACAATCAAGTCTACGGTCTTCCGGATGGTAATGCCTCCGGATCGCAGGAATCGGTAGTTGGAGGCCGATTTCATGGCCATTTCCTTCCCCCCAAGCTGGACACACTCCAGAAAATCCAGAAAATCCCGCGCCGTATAATAGTCACGGTCTTTTCTGAAACCCCTGAGTATTTCCGTCAATATGATATCGCCAATAATGATTGAATCACTGGATAGCGACTGCTCCAGGTAGTCGGTTTGCCAGTTCACGACTCCATTGAAATAGTCAATCCAAACGCTGGTATCCACGAAAATCATTTGTCATCCCGCCGCATGTCTTCCAGGTCACCCTCCCATCTCAGTTTTCCCCGCAACTCACGAATCTGCTCTTGCTTCTTGCGCTGCAAAAGTAATTTCAGCCCAGCCTCTACCGCGTCTTTTTTGGTCTTGAATTTGCTCATGCTCAATACCTCGTTCATCAGATCGTCGTCAATTACAATATTGGTTCTCATATTCTTTATACTTAATGTGTAATATTTAATTAAATATACACATTAGCCCGTCAAGTACAAAGGAATAGTAACCGTGTGACCCTGAAACCATTGTCCCATTACAAAATTGGGATCTGTATCAAGCGCGCAGGCTACCTGACCTCCTCCGCCACCTCCCTGAGCAGGCCAGGCTTGTTGGAGAAGATGCCGGCCGCGCCCCGGCGGATCAGCCTGCGCATGCGGCGGGGGGAGTCGACCGTATAGACCAGGAAGGGTATGCCGTACTCCTTCAGGTTTTTCAACCGCTTGTCGCTGAGCTGCGTGTAGCTGCAGTTGAAAGCGTCCACCCCGTACTCGGACACCAGGTGGGAGGGTGACTTGTCGCCCGAAAGCCCGCGGTTGTAGAGCAGGGCCACGGACAGGTCGGGCGAGATGCGTTTGAATCGTCGCACCGCGCGATAGTCAAAGCTGGAGAAGATCACGTGCTCCTCCATGCCGTACTCGCGAACCAGCTCAGCCGCCTTCTCCTCCACGCCGCCCCTGGGCTTCTCCCCCACCGCACCGGTCTTGATTTCCAGGTTCAGGGCGATCTTTCCCCTGGCCCAGCGCACCACCTCCTCCAGGGTGGGGATCTTCGTGCCGGCAAAGCGCTCGCCGAACCAGGAGCCGGCGTCCAGCTCACGCAGCTGCTCCAGAGAATGATCGGCCAGGGGACCCGCCCCGTCGGTGTGGCGGTTCAGACGGGCGTCGTGAAAAACCACCGGCACCCCGTCGCGGCTCATCAGCACATCCAGCTCGATCATCTCGGCGCCCCGCTCCACCGCCGCCTCGAAGGCGGGCATGGTGTTCTCCGGGAAGTCGGCGCTGGCGCCCCGGTGGGCGATCACGATGAATCCGTCTCCGTCGTCGTTGTACAGCTTCGGCAGAGGCATGTCGGTGGATATGATTTCGTGTTCAGCGTTGTCTTGGGCTGCGCCTGGAATGGCCGCCAGCAACAGCAGAGCCGGCAGGAGCAGCTGTACGGGGCACCTCCTCATTCCGCGCCGCCCTCCGCCTCCAGCCAGTCGCGCAGCTCGCGAATCTGTCTTTTCTGCCAGAAAATGAGTCCTACATTGACGGCAAAGACGCCCGTGATCACCCAGAAGACCGCCTTGCTGAGCTGGGTGATGTCGTAGTAGAACGAATAGCCGAAAAAGATCATGGCCGCCAGGTTGATGGCCAGCTGAATCCATTTGTTCCGTGCGCGCTTGTCCAGCGCCTCCAGCTTGTCGCCGGTGGACAGGTCGCGCTCGTCCTTCTTGAGATGAATATGGAGGTATGACTCCAGCCGCTCCCGATCGTCTTCGCTGTACTCGGTCATGTCAGTTCCGGGCGTCCATGATTCGGCGGATGGCTTCCCGGATCAGGGAGTCTGATCCCCCGCCTCCCGCGAAGGAGGAATAGAGCAGCCAAACTCCCAGCATGGTCACCACGCTGGCAAACATGGTCAGCACCGTGGAAAACCAGAGGGGCGAAACCAGTCCCAGCACCGAGATGAGCACCACCGTCAGTCCCAGTCCCACCTGCGCGGCGCCCGCGATCAGGTGGAGGACGCTGGAGGCGTGCACCTGCTCGATAAGGCCGGCGAGCCGTGAGTGATACTCCGATTTATTGTGTATGTTGGAAGCGGTTTTCCGTCCCTCGCTGCGATCCTTGTCGTTCATAACGGTTACCCCAGATTAGATACACTCCCTCTGTCCAATTTAACCGAATTTGCCAATTTATCAATCGGAATTAACCCCCTCCATGTCCGATAACATATATATCTACGGGAAAAATCCCGTCCGGGAAGCCCTCACCGACCAACCCGAAAAAGTGGACAAGATCTTCCTGCGCGACTCCCTGCACGACCACCAGGTCTCAGGCATCATGGAGATGGCCTCCTCCCACCGCATCCCGGTAAACCACGTGCCCGGCGCCAAGCTGCATGAGCTGGTGGGCAGCGTGAACGACCAGGGCGTGGTGGCCCTGATGAGCGCCATCGCCTACCGCGAATTCGGCGAATGGCTGGGGGAGGTGGACACCTCGGACTATCCCGCCGTTCTCATGCTCGACGAGATCACCGATCCCCACAACATGGGCGCCATCCTGCGCACCGCGGCGGCGGCCGGCATGGAGGCGGTGCTGGTGCCCAAGCACCGCCAGGCCCCGGTCAACGCCACCGTCTATAAGGCCTCGGCTGGGACCGCAGGGCGCATTCCCGTGGTGCGGATGGGCAACCTTAACCAGTCCATCATGAAGCTGAAGGACGAGGGGTTCTGGATAGGAGGACTGACTGCAGGCGGGGAGACGCCCCTGTTCGAGCTGGAGGTGGATCGTCCCCTGGCTTTCGTAATCGGCAGCGAGGGAGAGGGCATTCACGAAAAAACCCTCGAGCACTGCGACTACCGGTTCAGCATTCCCCTTCGCAACCGCGTGGAGTCGCTCAACGCCTCCGTAAGCGCGGCGCTGGTCTGCTACGAGTGGCTGCGCAAGAAAGGATAAGGATCCTGCTGCTGACTACTCGTAGAGCAGGTAGGGCCTGCGCAGCTCGCGGAACGCACGCACCTCATCCTCCCAGGTGGCGGAGATATCCTCCCGCTGCAGCCAGGCGCGGAGGGAGTCGTTGGGGATGCCGGTCAGGTTCTGCATGTAGGCGTTCACAGCGCCCCCTTCGGTATGTTCCAGGAGGAAGCGCAGCAGGTCGGTCCCCAGCACCAGGGGATCCACGGCCGAAGGATCCTCCAGGGTCAGAAGCACCCCGTAGCATCGCCGCCCGTCGTAGTCGATCTGCCCGTGCCGGCCCGCCGCCTTGGTGCAGGGCTGATACCCTTCAGGCTCCATGCCTACGCCTGCATGCCGTTCGTCCAGCTCAACGATGCGCTCGTAGCTGTTGTCGGTGGCGGGCGAGCCGATCAGCAGAAAGGGCTGTTCGGTATCCCTTCCCTCCGACAGGTTGGTCCCCTCGAACAGCACGGTTCCCAGGTAGAGGTAGGCGTTGTCGAAGGCAGGCAGGTTGGGCGAGGGGGCGATCCACTCCAGGCCGGTCTCCGGCCAGAGCATGTCGCGGCTCCAGCCCTCCATCTCCACCACCTGCAGGTCGGGCTCCCGGTCGGCACTGATCCATCCCTCCCCCACCATCATGCGCGCCAGTTCGCCCATGGTCATACCGTGGATCATGGGCACGGGGTAACGTCCCACAAAAGAGCGGAAACGGTCTTCCACCACCCAGCCGGCCACGTATTCCCCGCCGGCCGGGTTGGGACGGTCGAGTACCCAGACGGAAACGCCTGCGCCGGCCGCGGCCTCCAGGACGTTTCCCACCGTGGAGCTGTAGGTATAAAAGCGCGCCCCCACGTCGGGCAGGTCCGCCAGTACCACGTCCACCTCCTCCATCATCTCCGGCGTGGGCGTGCGGGTCTGCCCGTACAGGGAGTATACCGGCAGGCCGGTGGCCTGGTCTATCCCGTTCTCGATGGTTTCGCCGGCCTCACCCTCCCCGCGGAAGCCGTGCTCGGCGGCAAAAAGGGCGGTCACGTTCACACCCCGGGCCAGCAGGGTATCCAGCATGTGCACCCCGTCAACGCGGGAGGTGGGATTCATGAGAAGTCCCACGCGCAGGTCCTCCAGCTCCCCCAGGCGTTCGTCGAGTAGCATCTCCGCGCCGGTGCGCACCGTCTGACGGGCGTCCGGAGAGGTGGAGTTGGACCCGGGCGCGCTGCCGCAGCCCGACGCGGCCATCAGTGAAAGGGCCGTCAGAATCAGCGGGATAAGGAGGGCATTGCGCATCGCAGCCGGGCCGGCAGATTATGCGTGGTTGGCCACCACCTCCTGATCGCTGAAGAAGAAGGCCGATTCAATCCTGCCGTTCTCCACCGAGTCGGAGCCGTGAATGATGTTCTCACCGATGCTGTCGGCAAAGTCAGCGCGGATGGTGCCCTCCTCAGCCTCCTCGGGATTGGTGGCCCCGATGAAGGTGCGGAAATCCTCGATGGCGTTCTCCTTCTCCAGGATCATGGGCACGCAGGGACCGCTGCTCATGAAGGCGCAGAGGTCGTCGTAGAAGGGGCGTCCCTTGTGGACAGCGTAGAAAGCCCCGGCGGTGGCTTCGGTAAGCCGGGTCATTTTCATTGCGCGGATGGTAAATCCGGCTTCCTGAATTCGGCGTATGACCTCGCCCGCGAGCTCTTTTCGCAGGCAGTCAGGTTTTAGAATCGTAAGGGTTTGCTCAACAGCCATGTGCTTCTAATCGTAATTAATTTGTAACAATTGGGGTTCAAATCGCTCTTTTAAGTACAACGGTCGATAAATATAAGGCAAAATCGCTAATTCCCGAAGCTCTTTCGGGCCCCGCGGCGCCGCCCGGCGGGCCGCCCAGCCAAGGACATAGATGACCGCATACGAATTCAATTGGAACTGGCAGCTGGCCTCCGGGCCGGAGTACCTCTGGCCGATGCTCGCCGACACCGGCGCCCTCTGCCGCGACCTGGGCGAGCCGGCCATCCGGGTTGACGAGCGCCGGCTGCCCAACCGTCCCGATGGCCTCCGCATCGCCCACGAGGGCGTCTCCAACTACGAGGTATGGGAAGAGGAGCCCTGCGAGTGGGAGTATCCCTACCAGTTCACCCGGCGGAGAAATTATCTCAACGGCCCCTGGCGCTCCATGTCCCGCCAGGTGGAGTTGGTGCCCAAAGCGGGGGGCACGCGGGTTTACGTGCGCACCCGGCTGAAACCGCGAAGCCGACTGCTGGCCATGGCGGCCGCCCTTCACCACGCCACCCTGGGAAAACGGCGCTGGCAAGGTGTGCTCCGCACCTACGACCGGCTGGCCCTGTCGGGGCGCCTCCCCTACCAGGAGCGCAAACCCCGCTCGACGGTCCGCGGCGGCGAGGAACGCCTGGAGGAGGCGCGCCGAAAAGTGATCGAAATGACCGGCAACACGCAGGTCACCGAATACCTGGCCGACTTCCTGCGGCGGGCCCACAAAACCGAACTGCACCGCATCTCCCCCTACAAGCTGGCCGACCTCTGGGGTACGGGGCGACGGGAAACCCTACGCGTCTTCCTGGCCTCCGCCCACGCGGGAATATTGAACCTTGCCTGGGAAGTGACCTGCCCGGCCTGCCACAGCGTGCAGGACCGCTGCCGCACCCTCCCCGATGTGCGCGAACCCCTCTACTGCCGGCGCTGCCGCGAGAAATTTTCCGTGCACTTGACCCGCACCCTGCGGCTGCGTTTCCGCGCCCACCCCCTGGTGCGGAAATCAGACCCGGCCCTCTACTGCGCAACCGGTCCCCGCAGCCGGCCGCGCACCGCCGTGCGCCAGGTCATGGAAGCCGGGGAGACGCGCTACCTGAAGACCCGCCTGCCGGCCGGCGCCTATACCATCTCGGCGGGACGCGCGGAAGGCTCAGCCACCCTGGAAGTCAGCGAGGAGGGACACGACACCGTGCGCGTGCTGCTCACCCCTCGCGGCTTCGACGGAGAGGAAATCCCACTCTCGACCGAACCCAACCTCGTTCTGGACAACAAAACCCCCTTCCGCCAGTCCATCGCCATCGAGGCCAAGGCGTGGGACGACCGCGAGGTCTGCGCCTCGGAGGCCATCTCCCTTCAGATCTTCCGCGAGCTTTTCAAGCGGGAGGTGATCGGACAGGGCGAGCGCCTGGAGGCCGAAAACCTCACCTTTATGTTCACCGACCTGCGCGACTCCGCCGCCCTCTACCGGAACCAGGGCGACCGGCGCGCCGTCGGCCGGCTGATCGAACATTTCGCCATCCTTCAGAAGACAGTGGACCGCGCCGGCGGAGCCGTTGTAAAAACCATCGGAGACTCGGTGATGGCCGTGTTCAACCGACCCGCATCGGCCATGAAGGCCTTCATGGAAGCGCAGCGCCTGACCCGGGGACGTACGGGCAGCGACTTCAGGCTCAAGGCGGGCATCCACCGGGGCGACTGCGTGGCCGCGGGCGTAAACGACCGCATCGACTATTTCGGCAATACCGTAAACCTGGCTTCCCGGCTGGTGGACTACGCCGGGGAGAACGAGGCTGTGCTCTCCGCCGCCGTAGCCTCCGACCCCCTGGTACGAAAGCTCCTGGACCGGCGCGCGCCTCAGTTTCGGGTGGAGGAAGACACGCCCGCCATCCGCGGCTACGAAGGCGAGGCCCTGCCCGTCACCCGCGTGGCCATGGAGACCGCCACTGGGCAGGAGCGTCCGTTCGAAGAAGAGTCAAAAAGTCTGATGCCAAGCGTCGGCCGAAGTCGGCAAGGCCTCCGGTGCACAAGTCTGCTGCCTGCAGTCCTAAAGTCCGGAAGTCCCAACCGGTCTCTTCGACTCCGGCAGTCTGACGGGCGTGGTTCCAGGTATGGACATGCTCGCGCGCACCCGCAGCTGTCTTTGCATCCCTTCCTGCCGCCTCCCGGCCTGCGCTTGGAATGCTACCCGCCCTTTCGCCATTTAGTCCAATGACCCCCCGACTTTCCGACTTATTAGACTTTCTGACTTTCCGACTTTATAGACTTATAGAGACTTGAACCGACTAAAAGACGAAAAAAGCCCGTATCTCAAGCAACACGCCGATAACCCGGTGGACTGGCATCCCTGGGGCGAAGAGGCTTTCAGGAGGGCCCGGGAAGAGGACAAGCCCGTCTTTCTCTCCATCGGCTACGCCACCTGCCACTGGTGCCACGTCATGGCGCACGAGTCCTTTGAGGATCCCGAGGTGGCCCGGCTGATGAACGAGGCCTTCGTCTCGATCAAGGTGGACCGCGAAGAGCGGCCCGACATCGACCACACCTACATGCTGGTCTGCCAGATGATGAGCGGGCAGGGCGGCTGGCCCCTCAACGTGCTGCTCACCCCCGACAAGGAACCTTTTTATTCGGCCACCTACCTTCCCAAAAGAGGACGGGGAGGACGGCCGGGCATGCTGGAGCTTGTGCCATGGATAGACGGGCTCTGGGAGGACGAACGCGAGAAGGTGATGCGCTCGGCGGAGAACCTCACCGAGGCCTACCGCAAGAGCACCCGCCACGCCGGAGAGACCTTCGACTATGAAGAGACGCTCGACACCGCCTGGCAGGCTTTCCGCTCCAGCTACGATCCCGAACACGGGGGCTTCGGCGAGGCGCCCAAATTCCCCTCCCCCCACAACCTGGGCTTCCTGCTGCGCTACGGCTGGCGCACAGACTCCGGGGAGGCCGCCGACATGGTGGAACGCACCCTCACCCGCATGCGCTACGGGGGACTATTCGACCAGGTGGGCTTCGGCTTCCACCGCTATTCCACCGACCGGCGCTGGCTGGTGCCCCACTTTGAAAAGATGCTCTACGACCAGGCCGGACTGCTGATGGCCTATACCGAGGGATGGCAGGTGACCGGCCGCGAACTCTTCCGCGACACCGCCCGCCAGATCGTGACCTACCTGGAGCGTTGCCTGCTGTCCGACACGGGAGGCTTCCACTCGGCGGAGGACGCCGACAGCCCCGGCGGCGGCGAGGGCGACTTCTATACGTGGACCGCCGATGAAATACGCGAGCTGCTGCCACCTGGACAGGCCGAGCTGGTGCTGCGCGCGTGGAACTTCACCGAGGAGGGCAACTGGCGGGAGGAGTCCAGCGGCCGGCGCGACGGCACCAACATCCCCCACCGCGACCGTAGCCTGGCCGAACTGGCCGGGGAGCGGGGCGAGGAGCCTGAAACCACGGCCGACCTGCTGGAAAATGCGCGTGGCGCCCTCAGGGAGGCGCGCGAAGAGCGCCCCCGCCCCGGCCTCGACCACAAGATACTCACCGACTGGAACGGCATGACCGTGGCCGCCCTGGCCCGCGCCGCCCGCACCTTCGGCCGGGAGCGCGAGGAGGAGCTGGCCCGCGGAGCGGCGGACTTCCTGCTGGACGAAATGCGTCACGGCGAGGGACACCTGCTGCACCGCTGGTGCGAGGGCGAGCGATCGGTGCGCGGCAACGCCGACGACTACGCCTTCCTGCTCTGGGGACTCCTGGAACTGCACGAGACCACCCGGGAGACCCGCTGGCTGGAGGAGGCGGTCGACCTGGCGAAAGTTTTCGTGCGGGAGTGCTGGGACCCCGCCGAGGGGGGCTTCTTCTTTACCGGCGCTTCCGAGGAGGTGATCCTGGCGCGCGCCAAGGAGTTCTACGACGGAGCTATGCCCTCCGCCAACTCCGTGGCCGCCTGCTGCCTGCTTCGCCTCGCGCGCCTGACCGGCGAGAGCTCCTGGGAAGAGAAGGCCGAACGCACCCTGGCCCTCTACAAGGAGCAGGTATCCGGCGCCCCCACCGCCTTCTCGCAGATGCTGCAGGCCCTGGAGTGGCAGGTGGAGGGAGGAAGGGAAATCATTGTGCGGGGCAAGCCCGGCGAGGCGCCGGTGCGCCGTTTTCTGGAGGACCTCAACAGGCGCTTTCTGCCCCACCGCGCAGTGCTGGTGGCGGGAGAGGGCGACGAAACACTGGCCCGGCTGGCCCCCTTCCTGGAAAACTTTACCCGCCGCGGCGGCGAGCCCGCCTTTTACATCTGCCGCAACTACACCTGCGAGCGGCCGGTCACCGACCCGGAAAAGGCCCTTGAACTGCTGGAATAGCTTTCCTGCCCGATCCTGCTTATCTTTAACAGCATAAATCCGTCCGACCGGCTTTGACGTATATACCAACAGAATAACCATACGTGATCTTCTTCAACCTGATGATGGCCATCGGCAACAGTCCCGGAGGGGCGGAGCGAGAAGTGCGGGCTGCTCCGCAGGATACAGCAGCGCGATCAGCAGGCTCTGGAGGAATTCTATGAGCTGTACAAGGGACTGCTCTTCGGGATGATCCTGTCGGTGGTGGGAGACCGCGAGGAGGCGGAAGACCTGCTGCAGGAGGTCTTCCTGAGGATATGGGAGAAGGCATCCAGCTTCGACGAGTCCCGCGGCAACGTCTACAGCTGGGTGGTCACCCTTGCACGCAACCGTGCCATTGACCGTATAAGATCCAAGGGCTACAAGACCCGGGAAAAACAGTCCCAGGTCCTGAACGACGAGGAGCGCGGACCGACCCTGGAGGGCCAGGCCCGGGACCCGCTCACGAGCACCATCTACGCCGATCGGGCCGAGGCCGTCACAAAGGCCCTGCGGGAAATCCCGGACGAGCAGCGCAAGGTTATTGAAATTGCCTACTGACAAAGGCCTCAGCCAATCGGAGATCGCCGAGCGCCTGGACCTCCCGCTGGGTACGGTCAAGACCCGCACCCGGCTGGCATGATGAAACTGAAGGATTTACTCGAAGACACCATCGAACACCATGGCTGACCAACACACACCGGATAAGCGTTTCCAGGAGCTGTGCGCCGGCTACGTGCTGGGCGCTCGGAACCCGGCGACCGCCATGCGTTCGAGGAGATGCTGGAGGAGGCGTCGGAGGAGGATTACGCCTGGTACGAAGAATGAAGGCCGCAGCCGCCCAGCTCAGCTACGCCGCGGAGCCAGGGGAGCCTCTCCCGAAGTGAAGGAGCGCCTGATGGCACGCATCACCAGCAGCAGGCAATCCGCTTCCGGGTCCGGGCAGGCCGGTGCGGGCGCGATGAACGGCGGGGCGGGTGGCCCCGGCACCGGTTCCGGCGAGGAAAAGGACTCCCGCATGCGCCTGGCCGTGGCCGCCTCCTTCGTGCTGCTGGTGGTCAGCCTCAGCCTGATCTTCTACGCCTTCTACATGAGTTCGCAGCTCAGCGACACCCGTCAGACCGTCGAGCGGCAGCAGGTGCGCATCGAGCAGCTCACCTCGGAGCTGGAGCAGAAGGAGGAGATGCTGGCCATCCTGGGCTCCCGGGAGATCAACGTGGTCTTCATGTCGGGCATGGAGGTGAATCCCGACGGCTACGGCAAGGTGATCTGGGATCCCGAGCGCGAGCAGGCCCTGCTGCAGGTCTCCAACCTGCCGGCGGTGCCCGAAGACAAGGACTACCAGCTCTGGATCCTCCGTGACAACCAGGCGGTCAGCGCGGGGCTCTTCTCGATGACGGACTGACATGGGCAACGCCTTTTTCAAGATCGAGAGGCTGGCGGACATACGGGAGACCGCTGCCAACGCCTTCGCCGTCACCATGGAGCCCAAGGGGCATGCCGCAGCCCACCGGCGACATGTACCTGATGGGCAACATGTAGCAGGGACCTGTTTAGTTCCCGCTCATCTTCTGGAAGAGAAAGTCCTGCAGGCTGAGCACCTGCACGCCGCTGGGAATCTCCACCATGGCGCGGGCCACGGCCGATTGGTTGATGCTGCTTACCTCGGTCACCGACACCTGCCGCCGGTCCTTGATGTACTCGATGCGCATGGGAAAGTAGCCCTCCTGGAAGATGGGGTTGAAGGAGAGATCGCCCCCCCCGAGCATGGTCGGGCTGTCCATCCAGGAGTCGCCCAGCATGCCCCAGTTGATTTCCAGGCCGTCGGTCATCCAGATCTCCGTTCGCTGGTCCGGGTTCTCACGGTCGCGGAAAACGAACTTCTCGCAGGTGTAGCCCTGAACCTGGCGCATCTCGCCGGTGCGTTCATAGTCAATGCGCTCTCGCTGCAGGCATCCTGCCGGCCGGATCCTGCGACTCCTCGCCGAACATCCGGGTGAAGGAGGTGATGTCGGCCTTGGAAATGGTCAGGGCCATGTCATTGCCCGTCAGGAACACGAAATCCTCAAAGTCCAGCCGCACCAGTACGCCCTCGGTCTGGAAAGGCATGTTCATGTTGTAGCTGTTCTCCCTGCAGGAGGATGCGCTCCGGGCGATGTGCAGGGTGAAGGTGTCGTCGGCGCGGCGCTCGCCGTTCTCGATTTCGTAGCTGTCAAAAACGATGGTGCCCTGGAACTGTGCCAGCGCGGGCAGGGCGGGAATGGCCAGCAGCAGCGCCAGCAGGAGGGTAGTATGCGTAGGGTCTTCATAGTGATGCGGTTGTATGCAGGTTGTTTACCATCTTGTACTCAACGCGTGAGACTTTGTTGCGGGGTAGGCCCCTGCTCTCTCAAGCCTCCTGGAGCACGTCGGTGTCCACGTTCACCTTCTTGATCCAGCCGCCGGCCAGCAGGTCGTCGCCTTCGTAGCAGACCACGGCCTGTCCGGGTGTGATGGCCTCGCGCCCGGCGGGGAAATAGACCTCCATCTCGTCGTTCGCCGGTCTGGGCGAGATAGCCCACCGCGCCGTCGTCATTGTAGCGTATGGCGCCGGTGATCTCCATGCCGTCTTCCGGCACACGGTCGTATTTCATCAGGTTGATGTCACGGGCCACGCAGGTGGTGCTCACCAGGTCCTTTTTCTCGCCCACGGTAATCACGTTGGTCTCGGGATCAATGTCCGTCACGTACACCCTCTTGCCCAGGGCCAGGTCGAGTCCCCTCCGCTGGCCGATGGTATAGAAGGGATAGCCCTCGTGCTCGCCCACGATGTTGCCCTCCTGGTCCACGAACTTGCCGCCGGACACGCGCTCCTCGAGGCCATCCACACGGTCCTTCAGGAAGCGCCGGTAGTCGTCGTCCGGCACGAAGCAGATCTCGAGGAGTCAGGCTTGTCAGCCACCTTGGTGAGGCCGAACTCTTCGGCCATATCGCGGATTTCGGTCTTCTCATAGGTACCCAGGGGAAGATGGTACGCGCCAGGTGCTTCTGGTGCACGCCCCAGAGGGCGTATGACTGGTCCTTGCGCGGGTCGAGTCCCCTCGAAACCACGTAGCGCCCGTTTTCCTCGCGGACACGGGCGTAGTGCCCCGTGGCAATGTAGTCGCAGCCCAGCTTGTCGGCGCGGCGCAGCAGGGCTGCCCATTTGATATGGGTGTTGCACAGCACGCAGGGATTGGGCGTGCGCCCCGACATATAGTCCTCCACGAAGCGGTCGATGACCCAGTCACCGAACTCGTCGCGGATGTCCACGATGAAATGCTTGAAGCCGTGGCGCACCGCAATCTGCCGGGCGTCGTTCATCGACTCCAGCGTGCAGCAGCCCGTCTCCTTGTCGGACTTCCCCTCTACCCGGGAGTAGTCCCAGGTTTTCATCGTTATGCCTATCACGTCGTATCCCTGCTCCTTGAGCATCACGGCGGAGACCGAAGAGTCCACGCCGCCGCTCATGGCAACCAAGATGCGTCCTTTGCTGCTCATGGGTCGGTTTGCGTGTGCGTTCAATGTGGAATAAGTGCGGTTAACAGGCGCTGCGGGCAGATGGCCCGGCGCGAACCCGCAAAGTACCAATTTTTTGTGTAAATCGTGTGAACGTGCAGGCCCGCGAAGAGGTGAAACGGGGAGCCCGCCCGGCCATTGCCCAACCCCGGACTCCAGACTACAGATAAAGATAGGGCTTCCAATCCTCCTGAACCCCACTGAGGATGGACTGCAGGAAGGTAATGTGCACGGGCCGGAACGGCTTGCGCTCGAGGGCATGGAGGCTTCCTCCGGGGTACGGTTGCCCTTGCGCACGTTGCACTCGTCGCAGGCGGTCACCGCAGGTTCTCCCAGGTGTCGCGTCCCCGCGGCTGCGCGGTAGCACGTGGTCGATGGTCAGGTTTCGGGAGGCCCCGCAGTACTGGCAGCGGTTGCCGTCGCGCTTCATCACGTTGCGCCGGGACAGGACGATTCGATCGTAGGGCAGGTTGATGTAGCGGCGCAGGCGGATGACCGAGGGATATTCGTACTCCTCGACTGATGGTGCGGAGCTTCTTGTCGGGATAGTCGTGCAGCAACTCAGCCTTGTCCAGCCACAGCAGTTTCACGGAGCGTTCCACGGAGCAGACGCTCAGGGGCTGGTAGTCCTTGTTGAGTACGAGACATTCGCATCCATCGCTGGAAAAGGTTGTTCCGCCTGCCGGCGGAGGGCCGTCCGGCTCCGGCCGATGCAGGCCCGCCGGGAGGAATTCCGGTTGATCGTCAACGTGTGGAATCAACATGAAATTTCGCTTAAATGCAACGCAGGGGCGCCTGAAGGCGGTCTCCCTTTCAACTTCGCGGGACTTACCCGCCGAAGAAGAACTTGACGATCTCCGCCTTGATCTCGGGATTGATGGCCACGGCCAGGGCGATTGAGACGGCCAGTCCGATGAGGGCGTAGCCGGCGTCCTTGCCGATAAGCTTGAGCGACCGGCCCAGGGGCTTGCCCTTGCCGCGCATGTCGCTGAAGGTCATGGCGAGCTCCCGTCGGCCAGCAGTCCGAATGAACACCCAGGTGGTGCGTCATGGGGATGCGTTGCTCTGGATCTTGAAAAGTCAGAGGATGACGGCGTAGACGAAGTCGATGATGGTGGCCGATCGGATGTCGCGCACATCCGATTTCTCGGTGACCACCTTCTGGATCTTGTCCCCGCGCAGGGTAGAAGAGAATGCCCAGCCCGAAAAAGATGTAGAGGGCGAAAGCCAGGAACTGCCCAGGCTCAGCGAACGCGGCAGGTAGACCGCGATGTTGGCGGCGTCCTGCATGATCCAGACGGCCCAGAGCGAACCGCTGGTGATCCACTGGATGACCGTCCAGTACACTGCCGGCTCACCCTTGACGAATTTCTGGATCACCTTCGAAAGCACCATCCAGACCACGATGGCGACGACGAAGGCTACAAGGTAGCCCGAGAGACTTTTCACCAGCACGTTGCCGATGGCGCTCGCGCTGGCCGAGAAGCAGCTCAGCAGAAGAAAGGTGGTCGAGACCGGCATGCGCACTGCGCGTCAGCAGCAGCAGGAAGATGGGCGCGGCCACCTGCAGAAAGGTGAAGGAGCTGGGGGCCTCCGAAAAGCCCTTCGAGGCCAGGCGCTGGTGGCTGACGTCCCCGTCGTAGACCACCCAGCTGTAGGATACCGTCACCAGGAAGATGCCCCCGATAAACAGCCAGAGCACCCACCACTTCTTGTCCTCGTTGGAGGCCAGGAAGGTGCCGATGGTCTGGATGCTGTCGTTGGCGATGGCCGAGTAGCCCGCCAGGGCGAAGCCGACCCACCTGGCCACCTCGGCGTTGGGGAAGGTGACGCCCGCGATGAAAAGAAGATGCCGATCAGCGCCAGGAAGGTCCGCTCCTCGCGAAAGACCGTGTAAAAACTGGTGGGAATGAGCTGCTGCAGGAAGGATCGTTTCTCGGATTGCTCGGAGGACTTGGACATTAATGGCAGGTTACATTGCAATGTGCCGGTGCTGTCGGATCGCCGCTGATGATGCGCCGCGGCCCCGAAAATCCATCCAAGGGTATTAAACATATGTTAACTTAATGTTAACAAACCGCTATATGTCCAATTCTTAACACAATCTTAATGCCGCTCCTCCGCCGAAAGCCCCTGCGCCGCCCTCCCCGGCCCGCCGCCTTAAGGGCTGAACGTTTTTTTTCGTACCTTTCGGTGGGCAATTAAGTGGGTGTTTTCTTCAAAATCCTCTTTATATTTAGCCCGTTTCAATCACCGCGATTTCAATCCATTCAGCACCTTTTTCATGCCCTACCACAAGAACATGTACACCACCGGCTGACGACAAGGAGCCGGGGCCCAAACTGGACGAGGAATCCCCTTTTGAATCGATGATGGAGCGCTTCCGCTTCGCCGCGGAGATCCTCGACCTGGACGAGGGCATGTTCCAGTACCTGGGCCAGTCCGGTCAAGCAGGTGATCGTCTCTCGTGCCCGTGGTCATGGACGACGGGCGCATCGAGGTCTTCGAGGGCTACCGTGTGATCCACGACAACGTGCTGGGGCCCCTCCGAAGGGGGACTCCGCTACGCCCCCGACGTCACCCTTGAGGAGGTGAAGGCCCTGGCCGCCTGGATGACCTGGAAGTGCGCCGTGGTCAACGTGCCCTTCGGCGGCGCCAAGGGCGGCATACGATGCAACCCGACGAACTTTCCAAGGCGGAGCTGGAGCGGCTCACCCGCCGCTTCACCACCAACATGGTGGAGATCTTCGGAGCCGACCGGGACATTCCCGCCCCCGACATGAACACCAACGAGCAGGTGATGGCGTGGATCATGGACACCTACTCCATGAACGTGCGGCGCACCGAAACCGGCGTGGTCACCGGCAAGCCCATCATCCTGGGCGGCTCGCAGGGTCGCAGGGAGGCCACCGGCCGCGGCGTGGTGACGGTCACCCTGGGCGCCCTCGACCGCCTCGGCATCCTCCCCAACAAGTGCACGGTGGCCGTGCAGGGCTTCGGCAACGTGGGATCGATCTCCGCCAAGCTCATGTATGAGCAGGGGGCCAGGGTCATCGCCGTCAGCGACATCTCCGGGGGATACTACCGCAAGGACGGACTCGACATACCGGCCATGATGGACTACGCCCGGGAAAACGACAACGCCCTGCAGGGATACCCCGAAGCCGACCCCATTACCAACGAGGAGCTGCTGCAGCTGGAATGCGACGTGCTCATTCCCGCGGCCAAGGAGGACCAGATCGGCGTCACAATGCCGACAAGATCCGGGCCCGCGTCATCGCCGAGGGAGCCAACGGACCGGTGACCGCCAACGCCGACTCCATCCTCGAGGACAACGGGATTATGGTTCATCCCCGACATCCTGGCCAACGCCGGGGCGGTGACCGTCTCCTGCTTCGAGTGGGTGCAGGACCGCCAGGGTTACTTCTGGACCGAGGAGCGGGTCAACCGCCGCCTCAACCGCATGATGCGCGACGCCTTCGACAACCTGTTCAAGGTAAGCGAGGAATACCACTGCACCCTGAGGCAGGCTGCGTACGTATTCGCGATTAACAAAGTGGCCACGGCCCTGAAGATGCGTGGCATCTACGCCTGACTCACTCCTAACCGGGGATCTCACCCTGAACGCCGAATCAGTGACGGGAACCGAACTCGACACGCTGGTACTCTCCTCGAGCTACCGACGAGCTGGAGCGCCTCGAGCCTCATCTGAATAAGCTGCAGGACCGGCTGGAATTCCACAACGACGAGTACGCTCGCATCATGCTGGCACTCAGCGAAGCCGTCACCAACGCCATCGTGCACGGAAACGGGGAGGACCCCGAAAAGAGCGTCACCGTGCGCTCCACGTTGGATGAGGGCCGCCTCAGCATCTCGGTGCAGGACGAGGGGAGGGCTTCGATCCCGAACGATCTGCCGGACCCGCTCAGGGAGGAGATCTGCTCAAGGAGGGCGGGCGCGGCGTCTACCTGATCGAACAGTACTGCGACAGGGTGAACTTCAGCCGGGAGGGCACGCGCATTACCATGGAATTTGACCTCGGCTAGGCCGCCTGCCGGCGACCTGCCTCCGCACACACGGCCGGCTGATGTTTCCTAGTTGGCAAGCTGGGCTTCCAGCTGCTTCTTCAGCTGCGCCTTGGGCACGGCGCCCACGATCTGATCGACCACCTCGCCGTTCTTGAAAATCGAGGAGAAGGGGATGCTGCGAATGCCGTATCTTGGTGGAAATCTGCGGGTTGTTGTCCACGTCCACCTTGCCGATCTTGGCCTGCCCTTCAAATTCGTTCGGCCAGTTCCTCGACGACCGGGGCCACCATGCGGCAGGGCCCGCACCATTCGGCCCAGAAATCGACCAGGACCGGCTTGTCGGATTGGATAACGTCTTCGTCAAAGGAGTCGTCGGTAAAGGTCAATGCTTTTCCCATAATGCTGTGCTGCTTCAGGTGAGTATTTTTCCAGTGATAATGACACCATTTCAATCAAGAATATCAACGAATAATTCCTCCCGCGCATATCGTTTCTTGCTATAACGCTCATCACCGAACTTTATGCAGCGGTGCCCTCAGGAGGTCCCCCGTTCGACTTGGCCAGGGCCACCGCATCCTCCCCGACCAGGCCGCGCAGCTCGGACAGCAGCTCCTCGCTGGGCTCCACCACAAACTTGCGAACATGCATGGGAAAGGGCCGCTTGGCCTCCTCGCTGATCACGTTGAAGCGCACGTTGGCCTCCCCCGGTGCTCGGCGAAGAGTTCGGCCATGCGGCGCAGCTCCTCCTCGCGCACCTGCGAGGTGTCGATATCCAGGCGCAGCTCCAGGCGGTCGGAGGAACTTCCGCGCATACTTTCGATGCGCTCGAAGGAGTTGGCGATGATCTTGGGCTCGCCCCTGCGGCTGTCGGTCACGCCCGTCGATAACCACCAGGGTGTCCACCTGTATCATGCCGAGACAGCGGTCGTAGACGTCGTTGAAGGCGATCACCTCCAACGACCCGCTCAGGTCTTCCACCTGCAGGAATGCGAAGGGTCGTCCCCGCTTGTCGGTAACCCGTTTCGCCGAGGCGGTGATGCCCTGCGCAACGCACTTCGGTGCGGTCGTCCAGCCGCTCCAGCTTGTCGGGGTCGAGGGAGTGCGAGCAGAAAAGGCGCACCTCCTCGCGGTACTTGCTCGAGCGGGTGCCCGCTCAGGTAGAATCCGATCAGCTCGCGCTCCTTGTTGAGGCGCTCGATGTTCGACCACGGCTCCACCTCCCGCAGCGGCGGCTCGTCGATGGCCGAGGCGCTGCCCGAGCCGTCCCCGAAGAGGTCCGACTGGTTGGATTCCTTCATCTCCTGCACGCGCGAGCCGTAGCTGAGCAGGGTCTCGATATTCTCCAGCAGCTGCCGCCGGTTGGGATTGACGCTGTCGAAGGCGCCGGCCTGGAAGAGGCTCTCCAGGGTGCGCTTGTTGCAGACCCGCGAGTCGATGCGGCTGGCGAAGTCATAGACCGAGTCGAAGGGACCGTTCTCCTCGCGCTCTTCCACCACGGCCTCCACCGCGCTGGTCCCCACGCCCTCGATGGCCTCCATGCCGTACTGGATGCGGCCGTCGAGTGCCACGAACTTGCCCTCCCCGGTATTGATGTTAGGCGGGTCTACCGTAATGCCGTTGCGGTAGCACTCCTCGATAAACTTGGACACCTTGTCGATGTCGCCCATGTTGTGGCTGAGCACCGCCGCCATGTACTCGGCGGGATAGTTGGCCTTGAAGAAGGCGGTCTGGTAGGCCACCACGGAGTAGGCGGCCGAGTGCGACTTGTTGAATCCGTAGTTGGCGAACTCGGCCATCATGTCGAAGATCTCCCGGGCCTTGGCCCTCCTCCACCCCGTTGGCCAGGGCCTTCTCCACGAAGATCTCCCGCTGCTCGTCCATCACCTTGGTCTTCTTCTTGCCCATGGCGCGGCGCAGCAGGTCGGCTTCGCCGAGGGAGTAGTTGGCGATGATCTGGGCGGCCTTCATGATCTGCTCCTGGTAGATCATGATCCCGTAGGTGGGACGCAGCAGCTTCTCCAGGTCGGGGTGCGGGTAGCTCACCTCCTTGCGGCCGTGCTTGCGGTCGATGTACTCGGGGATGAATTTCATCGGACCCGGCCGGTAGAGGGCGTTCATGGCGATGAGATCGTCCAGCGAGGTCGGCTTGAGCTGCTTGAGGTACTTGCGCATGCCATCCGACTCAAACTGGAAGGTTCCACCGTGTTGCCCTTCTGGTAGAGCTCGAAGGTGGTCTCGTCGTCGAAGGGGATCTCGTCGAGTTCGTAGTGGCGGCCGTAGTTGCGCTCCACGTACCGGATGGCCGTCTTGAGGATGGAGAGGGTTTCGAGTCCCAGGAAATCCATCTTCAGGAGCCCGCACATCTCGGCGTTGGGCCCGTCGTACTGGGTGATAAGCTCCTTGTCCTTCGACAGGGCCACCGGCACGTACTCGTCATCTCGACCGGGGCGATGATCACCCCGGCGGCGTGGATGCCCGACTGGCGCACCGAGCCCTCCAGGGTGCGGGCGTAGCGCATCATCTTGGCCACCTGCGGATCGGGCGCCTCGAAGAGACCGGCGATCTGCTCGGCCGTCTCCGGGTTCTCGCTCTTGTCCAGTACCTTGTCGAAGGTGTCCACCCGGGGCGGTCGGGGAAGAGCTTGGCGATGCGGTTCACCTCCTGCAGCGGCACCCCCAGCACGCCGTCCCACGTCGCGTATGGCCGTCTTGGCCTTCATGGTGCCGTAGGTGACGATCTGCGCCACGTTGCAGCGGCCGTACTCCTCCACCACGTAGTCGATGACCTCCTGGCGGCCGGTGTCGTCGAAGTCTATGTCGATGTCGGGGGGACTCACCCGCTCCGGGTTCAGGAAGCGCTCGAAGAGCAGGTCGTACTCCATGGGATCGATGTTGATGATGCCCAGGCAGTAGGCCACCACCGAGCCCGCGGCCGATCCCCGGCCGGGCCCCACAAACACGCCCCGCCGCCGCGCCTCCGTCGTAAAGTCCTGCACAATCAGGAAGTAGCCCGGAAAGTCCATTTCGCTGATGATGGACAGCTCCTGCTCGATCGCGCTCGTGCACGTCCTGGGTGACCTCCCCGTAACGCTTCTTCGCCCCCTCGTAGGTAAGGTGGCGCAGGTAGGCGTCCATGGAATCGAAGCGGTCCGGGATGCTGTAGTGGGGCAGCAGCAGCTCGGAGCTCAGGTCGATGGGATCGACCTTGTCCACGATCTCCCGGGTGTTGTCCACCGCCTCCGGCAGGTCGCTGAAAGCTCCTCCATCTCCCCGGGGTCTTCAGGTAGTATTCGGGGTTGAGGTTGTTGTGGTCGTCCGTAAAGCGGAAGCGGTCGCGGTCGTTGATGTCGGCGTTGGTCTGCAGGGCCAGCAGGATGTCGTGCGGCCTCCGAGTCCTCGCGATCCACGTAGTGGCAGTCGTTGGTGGCGATCATCTTCACCCGGTACTCCTTTGCCCAGCGTACCAGCACCTCGTTGCAGCGCTGCTGGTCGGAGAGCCCGTGGCGCTGCAGCTCCACGTAGTAGTCGTCCCCAAACAGGTCCAGGTACCATTCGAAAATCGCGCGCGCCTCCTCCTCCCCCTTCTTGATGATGGTCTGGTTGATCTCGCTGGCCAGGCAGCAGGTGGTGGCGATCGAGTCCCTCGCTGTAGCGGGCCAGGGTTTCGTGGTCGATGCGCGGCTTGTAGTAGAGCCCGTCGGTGTAGCCCAGCGAGCAGAGCTTGGTCAGGTTCTTGTAGCCGGTCATGTTCTTGGCCAGCAGCACCTGGTGGTAGCGGGTGCGGTCCTTGCGGTTCTCCATGCCGGAGGGCGTCACATAAAACTCGCAGCCGATGATGGGCTTCACGTCCTGGCGGCGTGCCTCCTTCACGAACTCCGGCACCCCGTACATGTTGCCGTGGTCGGTGATGGCGAGGCCCGGCATGCCCGCCTTTTTGGTCTTGCGAACCAGCTCGGAGATGCCGGCGGCCCCGTCGAGCATGCTGAATTGCGTGTGGCAGTGAAGGTGGGAAAAATCCATGAGGTCAGCCGCGCTCCCGCTTGATCATTAATTGCATTTTTTTACGAATGGAAACTAGCTTTTTAGTGGCCCAACTGTTTCTTTTTATACCCCTTTTAAAATAGTAAACAGACACCAAAATAGTGAACCGTTCATGAAGACTTTCCACCGCAATCTGCTACCTGCGCTTTTGATGGCTGCAACCCTGTTGGCGGGCTGCTCATCATCAGGTAACTACTACCTCGCCCCCGACTACCAGGAGAACAAGGTGAACGAAGAAGTGCTTATCCTGCCGGTCAAGCAGGAGATCTTCGCCCGGTACTTCCAGCATACCTTCGGCTTCCTGTCGAGCACGCAGGAAGAGATCTTCTGGGACGCCCTGGAGCGCGGCTACTCCCGCTCGGCCGGCGTCACGGCGCGCACCTACAACCTACGAAAGCATCGATTCCTCCGACTACAAGATCACCTCCCTCGAAATCGAGGACGGCACGATGGAGGTCATCACGCCCAGCGGCACCCGGCAGTTCCAGGTGGAGGGCCTCAGCCCCGGTTTCGTGCTGCTGCTGGACCAGTTCAGCTTTGAGAAACGGCTGAGAACGCCGGCAGCTCGGGCTACGCCGGACACGAGCGCGAAATCGACTACGCGCTGCGCTTCGAGACCAAATATGTGTACCGGGACACCCGCAACAACGCTCCCGTGGCCTGGGGCATCGCCACCTCCGACAAGGACCTTGAAGGGGAGGATGCCGACCAGAGACGACTACAAGGACCTTCTGACGCGGGTCATGCAAGCGTATCGCCGAAAATGGTCCCGTGCGCGGGAATCCGCAGCCCTGACGGCCTGCAGGAATCAACGTGGAGGGCTGCCCCTGCCCGCAAAGGGGTTCGCCCACGGGTGAAATCTTCAGTCTTAATGTATAATTTCCAGTACCTTACCACGTTGATCACATGGTTATGCGATTTTGAAGAAGCTTGACAGTCCCTACACTTAATCAAAGCAAAGAGAAATCGCATATATACAGACTCAAAACATCCCAGCGCCATGAAGAAACTATTGACCATTTTCGTCGGTTTTCTGCTGTTCGCGACGAGCCAGGGCTTTGCCCAGGATAACCAGATCACGGCCGAAGAACTACGGCAATACATAGGTGAGAAAGGCGTCTACCGCACACGTACCAGCAAGCGCGTCAAGGGCACGCCCTACCTGAACAAGGACTTCAAGATGGGCTACATCATGCTCACCGAGAAGTCCCGCAGCGAGGACCTGCCGCTCCGCCTCAATACCTACGATCAGGAAATTGAATTCGCCCGCGGCGAAGAGGTATTCGCCATTCCCCCAACCGGATAAAAGGCTTCGTCATCTACAATGAATTCGGCAACGTGGTTTTCAAGAACGGCTTCCGTTCCGAGGAATACGACGTCAACGGCTCCACCCTGCTGCGCATCATTCACGACGGGCAGACCAAGCTGCTGGCCCATCATGTCACCAACCTGCAGGAAGACATGGCCAGCTACGGCATGGCCAGCCAGCTTGACGAATACATTGACGACCGCCACTACTACCTGGTCCAGCCCGACGGCACGTGGAACGAGATCCGCCTGCGCAAGCGCGACATGCATGCGGAGCCTCGAGCCCTACCGCGACCAGATCGAGGAGTTTGCCAAGCGTAACAGCCTGGACTTCGGCGAGGAGCCCGAAGTGGCTACCATGCTGAAACACTACGACTCGCTGATTCAGCAGAATTCCGCCTCGAATTCCGGATCGGACGGCGGCTCCTGACCCGTCCGAATCCCGGACCGGGCTATTCCCCGCCCCGGCGAGTCACTCCTGCGCGTCCCCGCTTTGAAACGGGCGCGCGCCGAATGAACAGCTCCGTTTGCGGGTTAAGGTGCTCTCGAAGAGCACGAATTCCCGGACGGGGCATGGTGGTCCCTCCCAGTCGCGGTGGCGGCGCAGCCAGGCGCGGGCCGCCTCCCCGCCGGACCTTCCGGGTCGCCCTTCACCCGCGCCAGGGTGACGTGCGGCACGTAGCCGCGCCGTTCGGGATCAAGTCCGGCGCCCCGGCACACCTCCTCCACATCCTCCTGCAGCCGCATGAGAGGCTCCTCCGGCAGCACGCCGGCCCAGATGGCGCCGGGATTCCGTTCGTCCGGGAAACGCGCCCGTGCCCCGGAAGGTGAGCCCGAAGGGCTGAACGTCCACCGTGCGGAGGGCGCCGGCAATCGCGCCGGCCGCCGGCTCGGTCACCTCGCCGATAAATCGCAGGGTAAGATGCATCTGTCCGGTGTCCTGCCATTTGAGTCCGGCGGCGGATGCATCCTGCAGCCGGCCGAGGCTCTCCCGGAGCTCACCGGGAAGGGGTATGGCGACAAAGAGGCGCATGGGGCTTTATCAGGCGTAGCGTACGTCAAAGGAGGCCATTTCGGGGTCGGGAGCTTCCTCCTCCACCTCAACTGTGGAGACTCGCGCGCTCCGGGGTCCCCTCCGGCAGCGCTCCACGATGGTGTCCACCGCCTGCTCGCCTCCCTGGAAGACGGCCTCGACGCGGCCGTCGGGCAGGTTCATGACCCAGCCGCCCAGATCGAGCTCTTTGGCGTTCACGCGGGTGAAATGGCGGAATCCCACACCCTGCACTCGTCCGCTGATATGCACGTGCACTCGTTTCATGATGGTCTCTTCTTTTTTTTAGGCTAATATAGAAAAGGAGATTTGAGGTAAAGGGACAAGAGGGTGGGGCAGATTGGGAGGCTGGCGGATTGACAGGCCGGGAAATGGACGGGAGGGAGAATGAAGCGGGAATCTTCTGTATCATAGTCTATCCTCTACAACCTCAACCATTGAGAACGATGACGCTTACCCAGTTGTCCTATATCGTGGCCGTGGATCGCTACCGGCATTTCGCGACGGCCGCGGAGAAGTCCTACGTCACCCAACCCACGCTCAGCATGCAGATCCACAAGCTGGAGGACGAGCTGGAGGTGACCATCTTCGACCGCTCCAAGTCGCCCGTGGTCCCTACCGAGATCGGAGAGAAGATCATTGAACAGGCCAAGGAGATCCTCAAGCAGTCGAAGCGCATCGAGGACATCGCCGCCCTCACCGACGCGGAGCTGCGCGGCACCTTCCGGGTGGGCATCATCCCGACGGTGGCCCCCTACCTGCTGCCGCTCTTCCTGCGCAGCTTCGCCGACAAGTTTCCCACGTGAAGCTCATCTTCGAGGAGGTCATGACCGAGGAGCTGCTGGACCTGCTGGATGAGGACCTGCTCGACGTGGGCATCCTGGCCACGCCGGTGGAGCGCGGCAACATCTACGAGGAGGAGCTCTACTACGAGCCCTTCGTGGGCTACATCTCCCGCGACCATCCCCTGGCCGAAAAAGATAAACTGACGGTGGACGACCTGGACGCGGCCAACCTCTGGCTGCTCAACGAGGGCCACTGCTTCCGCGACCAGACCGTCAAGCTCTGCAAAAAGCAGCGCCGTGAACTGCTCAACAACACGCAGATTGAATTCGAGAGCGGCAACCTGGAAACCCTCAAGCAGCTGGTGGAGCAGGATTTCGGGATGACCCTCCTGCCCTTCCTTGCCAGGAACCAGATCGACGAGCAGTGCGCCCGCGCCCACCTGCGCTACTTCACCGAACCCGCGCCGCGACGCAAGGTGCGCCTGGCCTACGGGCAGAAGTTTTTGAAGCGCAACATCGTGCAGGCCTTCCTGGAGGAGATCCGCGGGGCCATTCCCGAGGAGCTGTCCTCTCCCAAAGACGCCCTCATCGTGGAGTAGGCAGGCGCCGGACCAGACCAGGCCCCGGCCTTCCCTTGTCGCCAACTCCCCCATCTCCGCCTTGGTTTTTCTGGCCCAGTATGCCTAAATTTCGGGCTATTTCGAATCCGCCCTAACAACCCGTACGTGGAGCACAGCTTACTTCTCTGGCTTGTATTCAACGCCTTCATCGTCCTGATGCTGGTGATCGACCTGGTGGTGTTCCACGGCAAGGAACACGAGGAGAGCATCCGGGAAGCGCTGATTTGGACCGGCGTCTGGATCACCCTCGCCCTCATCTTCGGCGTGGGCGTCTACTACTACATGGGCACCGATACGGCCATTGACTACTACGCGGGCTACCTCATCGAGAAGTCGCTGTCGGTGGACAACATCTTCGTCTTCCTGCTGGTCTTCTCCTACTTCCAGGTGCCCGCCGAGTACCAGCACAAGGTGCTACTTCTCGGGGCATCTTCGGGGCGCTGGTGTTCCGCTTCCTGTTCATCTTCGCCGGTGTGGCCCTCATCGAGCGCTTCGACTGGATCATCTACGTCTTCGGAGCCTTCCTGGTCTTCACCGGCATCCGCCTGGCCCTGGAAAAGGACAAGGAGGTGCACCCCGAGCGGAACCCCGTCCTGAGGCTGATGCGCAAGTTTGTACCCACGACCAAGACCTACCACGGATCGCGCTTTTTCATCCGGAAGATGGGGCGTACCTTCGCCACCCCCATGCTGGCCGTGCTGGTGGTCATCGAGACCACCGACGTGATTTTCGCCATCGATTCCATCCCCGCCATCCTGGCCATCACGCAGGACGAATTCATTGTCTACTCTTCCAACGCCTTCGCCATCCTGGGGCTGCGCGGCCCTCTACTTCGCCCTCTCCGGCATCATGAAACTCTTTCACTACCTGCACTACGGACTGTCGCTGATCCTGGTCTTCGTGGGCGTGAAGATGCTGATCTCTGATTTCTATCACGTGCCCACCGAGTACGCCCTGGGCTTCATCGCCCTGACGCTGACGGCAGCGGTCATTATCTCCATCTACTTTCCCAAGGAGGATGATCCGGTGCACGGGAGAACATGCCGGATGAGGAGTAAGCCAGGCCATGAACCCGCCCGTAAATACGACCGTTAACCTGTCCATGCCGCCAACCCGCCTTAACCGAGTAACACGAGCAGCGTGATCGAAGCTTTTACCGCCAAATGGTTCATCTTCTACTACCTCGCCCTGGGCAGCCTGCTGCTGGCCACGGGTGCGGGACTGCTCTGGCGGCCGGGACCTCTCAAGGACTACCTCCTTGAGGCCGCCTCCACCGACCGGTACCCCAGGGGACTGCGCCGCCTGTTCTCCTGGATCTTCTTCTTTACCCTCCCCGGGCTGGTGTTCAGCTTCATTCCCTTCTCGTGGACCGAGCTCCTGCTGTCCCTCTGGAGTTTGTTTATCGTGTACATCGGCGGGGTGCAGCTGCTGCGCTGGCCCGAGTTCCGCTACCTGCTGCGCTCCCGCAAATTCCGCCTGGACCGGGACCTTCGCAAGGGGGGTGCCGTCATGGTGTCAGCCGGCCTGGTTATCATCCTGCTGGCTTACTTCAAAGATGCACGGACAAGCATTCCTGTGACCGCCATCCGGAAAGGATCATCGCACGCCATCCGCCTGCCGGGCTATGGGGTGACGCTGGACGGGAGCGGTGCGCACGAGGGACATACCTTCATCTCCCACGCCCACGCCGACCACCTGCCCCGCCGCTCCGGCGCCGGCCGCCGGGGTCGGCCATCGTGGCCACCCCGCCCACGGCGCGCCTGATGCGCTTGCGCGGGCTTACCGGGGCAAAGTGCGCGAGCTCCCCTTCGGCGAACCCCTGGAGCTGGAGCGCTGCCGGGTGACCTTTCTCCCGCCGGACACATCCTGGGCTCGGCAATGACCTTGGTTGAGGGGGAGGAGGGCAATGTGCTCTACACGGGCGACTATCGAACGCCGCCCTCCCCCGCCAGCGAGGGATTCAGGTTGCCCGGCGGGGGAGGTGGACCACTTCATCACGGAGGCCACCTTCTCGCCTTCCCTATCTACCGCTGGCCCTCCAGCGACGCGCTGGCCGCCCAGGTGCGCGGTTTCGCCCTGAAGACCCTGCAGGAAGGCGCCACCCCCGTCTTCCTGGCCTACAGCCTGGGCAAGGCGCAGGAGGTGATGCACCTGGTGGCGCCCCTGGGGCAGGACCGTACAGATCCACGGCGCCGGCCACGAGCTCTGCGGGGTCTACGAGGAGGAGGGCATCGACCTGGGGCGCTACGAGTCCTACGACGCCGACACCTGCGAGGGAAAGATCCTGGTCTGTCCCTCCTCGGCCTGGAACAGCGGCTTTGCCTCCCACCTGAAGAGCACCCGGCTGGCCTACTGCTCGGGCTGGGCCACCCGGGAGGCGGCCCGCACGCAGATGACCGTGGACGAGCTCATCCCGCTGTCGGACCACCTGGACTTTTTTGAACTGATCGCGCTATGCAAAAAGCTGCGGCCCGGCAAGGTCTGGATCACCCACACGCCCAACCCCGGCGTGGTGCAGCACTACCTGCAGGAGGAGGGCATCGCGACGGAATTTCTGGAGGAGCCGGGGAAGGCGACGAGGAAAACTCCGGCGACGGCGGCGAATCCGCGGGGGATGATGCATGAGCGACCGCAGCTTCCATAGCCTGGCCGTGGCCGCCGGCGCATCAACGCCACCCGCGGCACCAACGCCAAGACGCGCATCTGCGCCGGCTACCTGCGTTCGCTGGAGACCGACGAAGACCTGGAGCTGGCCGTGCAGTTCCTGGCCGAGGGCGCCTTCCCGGCCTCTCCGGCAAGCGGGCCTCCGTGGGCAGCCGCACCTACTCCACGGCCGCCGCCCGGTACTGCGAGATCGACTACGACAAGGTGTTCTCGCCCTGCAAGACCGCCCTGGGCAGCGCCTCCGAGGCCATCCAGAAGCTGACCGCCAACATCGACGCCGCCCGCGCCAAACGCTCACCCGACCGCCCCACCCTGCAGGAGGTGCGCGGGTATTACGAGGAGCTCTACGGGGTCTCCTCCCGCGCCGACAAGCAGGAGATCCTCCAGCGCGCCTGGCGCCGCATGGAGCCGGTGGAAATCAAGTACTTCATCCGCATCATGAGCCAGGGCTCCCTGCGCATCGGCTTCGAGACGCGCAGCGTGATCGACGCCGTCGCCGAGGCCTGGGACGCGACCCGGAGTCGGTGCGCTACGCCCACATGATCACCGGCAGCGCCGGGCGCACGGCGGTGCTGGCCCGCCGGGGCGAGCTGGACCAGGCGCGGTTCACCCTCTTCAGCCCCTCTCCTTCATGCTCGCCTCCCCCATCGAGAGCCGGGCGGTGGAGGACCTCTCCGGCTATATCGCCGAAGAAGAATTCGACGGCGATGCGCAGCCAGGTGCACGTGAGCGGGCAGCAGGTGAAGCTGTTCTCGAGAGACCTCAACGATATTACCCCTTCCTTCCCGGAGGTGGTACAGCTCTTCGCCTCACGCCCCCTGCCCGACCTGGTGCTCGACGGGGAGATCTGCGTGTACCGCGACGAGGAGATCCTCCCCTTCCAGCTGCTGCAGAAGCGCATGGGACGCAAGAAACCGGGCAAAAAGGTGCTGGAGGAGTACCCCGTGCTCTTCATCGCCTACGACGTGCTCTACCACGACGAAGGGCCGTTCTTCGGACGCACCCTCAGCCCGGCGGCGGGAGCTGCTGGAGGAGCTGGCCGCCCGGCACCGCCTGCCGGTCACCAGCCAGTTCGAGGTGGAGGACCACGGAGACGTGGAGCGGCTTTTCGAGCGGGCGCTGGCCCACGGCAACGAGGGACTCATGCTCAAAAGGAAGCAGAGCACCTACGAGTACGGGCAGCGGCGCAAATCGTGGCTCGAAGGTGAAAAAGCCCGGGGGCACCCTCGACACCGTCATGATGTACGCCCATGCGGGCAGCGGAAAGCGGGGCGGCTACTCTCGGACTTTACCCTGGGGGTGAGCGTGAAAGAGGACGAGCGCTACGAGGAGGAGTTCATCCCCATCGGCAAGGCCTACGGCGGCTACACCGATGAGGAGATGAAGGAGCTCAACCGCAAGATCAAGGAGATCACTGCGGAGCGCTACAGGTCCCACGCTGGGCCTGCTTCCCGAAATCGTCATCGAGCTGGAATTCGACGACATCCAGGTCAACAATCGCACCAAGGCCAATTATACCCTGCGGCTGCCCCGGTTCAAGGCCATCCGGTGGGATCTGGGACCCGGGAACGTCGACACCCTCAAGGACGTGGAACGTATGTACCGCGAAAAAATCGAGCGTGACCGCCTCAAGCAGCACGAGAACCCGTCCTTTTATTACGGGGAGTAGCCATTAAGAATTGTTGCACCACAAAATGTAGAGGCACAGCATGATAACCAGCAAATCTGAGTTGTATAAGGACCTTGCCTTTGCATCAGAGGCATCAGATTGAGATCGCTTCTTCCACCAGGAATAAGCCGAATAAACTATGATCAATACCATCACCGCATTTGCGAGCATCCGTGTCGTACTGATATTTAGTATTACGCCAGTTAATAAGTATTTCCATGAGCAGATAAAGAGTGATCAATGTTGTTGTTTAATTGCAACAAAGACTAATGTTGCACTATAATCGCAACAAAACAACTTGTTGCAATATTATTGCACGGATTCAGGATCGATGCCGTTTCCAAGTCTACTGGTATCACCTGATAGATCGGAATGGAGCGCCTTCCTTACTGCTCAATGGATGCTAAAAAGCACCATGACATTCTATGAACTTTTCTCATCCGCCGGCTCCCCGCGGTCGCACTTTTTGCAGTCCAGCTCATCACCCAGCCGGCTCTCCCTGCCCTGCTGCGTGGTCACCCAGGGCCGAAGCTGCCACGGGGGATCGTGGCGTACGTGCTGGTTGTGTCCGCAGGCCAGCTCGGCCACCCAGTCGTCCTCTTCGTCCTTGTGGTATCCCGTAATCGGCTGTTTCATACATCAGGATATTTACAGGACATTCTCCTACTCCCAGCTTTCCAGTAGGTGTTCCCGTTTGTTCTCCCGCCCGCTCCAGGCGTCCGCTTCCGGCAGCGACGCTTTCGTTTCGTTTATGACGTGCTGTTCCCACTGCTCCGATAGACGTTCGTTTAGCGCTATGTACTCCTCCCACTCCAGGGGCACTTCGTCGTCTGGGAAAATGGCCTCTTCGGGACATTCGGCCACGCATGCGTCGCAGTCTATGCACTCCAGAGGATCGATAACCAGGAAATTGGGGCCTTCCCGGAAGGCATCCACCGGGCAGACCGCGGCGCAGTTGGTATGCTTGCACTGTATGCAGGGATCGGTGACGACGTAGGCCATGATCGGAGCGTGCGGACAGGTTTGATTCGGGATGACTCAGACCAAAGTTAGAGCACCCCCAACCTAATTTCAACTTTAAAAACGGTATTTACCGATTTTATTGATTTAATGATGCGGGAATACCTAACTTCACGGGTGCAAACCCGGAACCAACCGCAAGACCCATGCCCGCAAATTCAACGCTCACACGAACATAACGCCCGAAGCCACGGTCGGCCAGATCCTCGAAGCCGGTGAGCAGTCAGAGGAGCTTCTGGCCTCCATCGGCTTCTCCCCGCGCAGCCACGAGAGGAAACCCTGCGGGCCGCCTGCCGGCAGAAGCATTGGGACGAAGAAGAGGTGCTCCGGTGGCTCAAGAAAAATCTTGCCGTGGACGGGAAAAACACGCGTGGTCCCATGCCAGCCGAGCGTGACAACGTTTCCGACTGGTGCCGATACATGGAGAACGAATACCTGGATCGGAACAGCCAACTGCTCGAGGAGATCGAGGAGGTATATCCCCGTGTACGAAAGATTCATGGAAACCAGTACATATGGCTAAAGCAGATGCACTGGCACTTCGAAAAGCTGAATGAGAAACTGAATTGGTACATGTACTTCCAACGCCGGAAATGGTTTCCTCTCTTGCATAAGCTGGACGCCGATCACGCAGGTCCCTGCGGCACGGCACCCTCAAGAAGATTGAAAACAGCCTGAACCTTATGGAAAATGACCAGCAGACGCTGCTGGACATGGTAGAAGATGTAGAAGACAGGAGTCGGGATTTTCGCAATCCCCCCGGCGCCTGCTCCACGTTTCGTATCCTGAATTTCCACTTGGAAAATCTGGCCTCCTCCGTACGAGGACAGGTGGCCATAGAACGAGAAAACCTCTTCCCGTATGTACGAAAGCAGCTGAGATAACCTGACAACGGTACGGAAATACTCTTTCACCGAATGTTCCAGCCAACCATGTTCACCGGTTCCAAAAAGCAACTTCTCGAACTTGTCAAAAGAAAAGGAAGGGTTTCCCTGGATGAGGCCGTCGACCACACCGACCTGGCGAAAACCACGCTGCGCGAGCACCTGCTGCAGCTGGAACGCGACGGCTATGTCGAGCGCGAATACGTGCGCTCCGGACCCGGCCGGCCCAGCCTGGAATACCGGATGACCCGGAAGGGCAACAGCCTCTTCCCTTCCTCCGAGTCGGCCCTGGTCAGGGAACTGCTGGCCTACCTGAAGTCGCGGGGAGATGAGAAAACCATTGAGGATTTTTTCCGAGTTTTCTGGCAGGAACGCATCGACAAGGCCCGCGAGCGCATGGAAGGCTCACCGGAAGCGGATCTCCGGTCCCAGCTGAAGGCCTTGATGGAGCTGTTGGAGGAGGAAGGTTTCATGCCGGAATTCTCGCTGGATGAAGAGAAGGAAACCCTCACCATCAGGGAGTGCAACTGCCCTTTCAGCGAAGTGGTCAAGGAGACGCGCCTGCCCTGCAAGCTGGAGGCCATGTTCTACCGGGAACTGTTCAACGAGGGAGCCGAGCGCACCTCCTACCTCGCCGAGGGCGATCATTCATGTACCTACGAAATTTCTCTTTAAGATTAACTGCGGCCGAGCTAGCCGTTTCATCGACCCATTACACCATAGAATGTTATGATTGTCCACCAACTCGCACGCTTTGTACAGGAAGCCTCTTTTGAAGATCTCTCCCGGGAAGCCCTGACCCAACTTAAAATAAGGCTCCTCGACTCCCTGGGAACCGCCATCGGGGCTGTGGAAGGTCCCCCGGCGCAAGCCATACGTTCGATGATCACCGACTCCCTGGGAGGAAACGCCCGGAGCACCCTCATCGGGGGAGGGCAAACCGCACCGGATCGCGCCGCCCTTTACAACAGCGCCCTGGTGCGTTACCTCGACTTCAACGACAGCTACCTGGCCGAAGGGGAGACCTGCCACCCGAGCGACAACATTGGCTCCATCCTGGCCGCGGGCGAGACGACCGAAATGAACGGCAGGGAATTCCTTACCGCCCTGGCGGTGGCCTACCAGGTGCAGTGCCGCCTCAGCGACGAGGCGCCAGTGCGCGACAAGGGTTTCGACCATACCACGCAGGGATCCTACGCCGTGGCGGCGGGCGTCTCCCGGGCCCTGGGGCTGGACCAGGAGCAGACGGCCCACGCCCTCGCCATCGCGGGAACGGCCCTGAACGCCTTGCGGGTAACGAGGACCGGCGCGCTATCTCACTGGAAGGGACTGGCCTATCCGCATACGGCCTTCGGAGGCACGCACGCGGCGCTGCTGGCCAGCCACGGCATCACGGGTCCGCCCGCCGTATTTGAGGGCAACAAGGGATTCATGGATTCCATCGCGGGCGACTTTTCGATCGACTGGGATCAGGAGGACCTGGAGCGGGTCACCCGCACCATCATCAAGAAATTCAACGCCGAAATTCACTCCCAGTCCGCCATCGAGGGGATCATCGAACTGCGGGACCGCCACGGGTTGCGCGGCGGGGAGGTGGCGTCTATCGACATCGAGATCTTCGAGGTGGCCTACCACATCATCGGCGGAGGCGAGGAGGGAGACAAAACCGTCGTGCGCACCAAGGAGGAGGCCGACCACAGCCTGCAGTACATGGTCTCGGCCGCGCTGCTCGACGGGCAGGTCATGCCCGAACAGTACCGGCCGGAGCGCATCGAATCGGAGGACATCCAGTCCCTGCTCCGGCGCGTGCAGGTCTCCCCTGACGGGGAGTACAGCGACCGCTTCCCCGACGCCATGCCCGTCCGGATTACCGTGCACCTGGAAAACGGGGAGCGGCACCGCATCGAAAAAAGCGACTACGAAGGCTTTCACACACGTCCCATGAGCTGGGACACCGTCATGGACAAGTTCACGGGCCTTGCGGCCCCCTACACCACCCCGCAGCTTCGGGAACGGATCGTAGAGGCCGTACAGGATTTTGAAAACCGCACCGTCCCGGAGCTGATGCGCCTGCTCCGGGAGGTGCGCCTCAGTCCGAAGAATTCGAACAGCTAATCAAACCGAAAGCATTATGAGCAACGAGAAAAACTTCGATTTCCTGAACAAGAACGAACGAGACGACAAACCCCGGAGCAACGGCGTGACCGAAATACGCGGCCCCTATTACGCCGTCATGGGTCGGCGGTACCTGGAGGATATCATGGAGACCATGGGCGAACACGTGGACTCGCTGAAATTTTCGGGGGGCTCCTTTTCCATCATGCCCCGTGAGGCGGTCACCGAACTCATCGACATCGCCCACAAACACGACGTGATGGTCTCCACGGGTGGGTTCATGGAGTACGTGCTCACCCAGGGCAGGGAGGCGGTGGACAGCTACATCGCCGCCTGCAAGGACTACGGCTTCGATATCATCGAGCTTTCGGCCGGCTTCATCTCTCTGCCCACCGGCGACTGGCTTCGGCTCATTGAGAAGGTGCAGCAGGCGGGACTTAAGGCCAAGCCGGAAATCGGCATTCAGTTCGGGGCCGGCGGGGACACCGCCCGGGGCGAGCTGGAGTCCGAAGGCACCCTCGACACCGATTACGCGGTCAGGCAGGCCAGACGCTTCCTGGACGCCGGCGCCTACATGATCATGATCGAATCGGAGGGCATCACCGAAAACGCGGATCCCTGGAGAACCGAGGTGCCCGCGGCCTTTATTAATGAACTGGGACTCGAAAAACTCATGTTCGAGGCCGCCGATCCCGAGGTCTTCGCCTGGTACGTCAAAAACTACGGGCCCGAAGTGAACCTCTTCGTAGACCACAGCCAGATCGTGCAGCTCGAAACTCTGCGGCGCGGCATCTGGGGAACCAAAAGCCTGTGGGGACGCGTCCTGACTTACAAATCCTGAACGCCCGCAAGTCCTTGCCGTCCGGGTTCAAGGCCTGCAGCACCATGCTCCCTGTTCGGGAAACTCCCGCGGGGCTGGGACAAATTCACATTTCATTTGAGATTTAATAGTATTTTATCTTTTTTATGACATCACATAGGGCCATGATGTTGTGGACAGCATGGAAACCGGATGCAAATACAAGGAACAACCACGATGAAGCAATGAAAAAATGCTACGCGCTCATACTGCTTTTCTCCTTCCTGACCGGCATGCTACAACCCGTCCTGCCCATGATCGAATACCAGCTCTACGAGGATGACCTGCTCGAATTTATCTGGCAGGACCAGAATCCGGGAGAGGATCTCAGTGCCCTGGCCTGCCTGTCCTACGGCAACACCGCCGCCCAAAACAGCGACGCCGGCGATTCCCTGCTGAACGACAATTTTTATCCGCTGGCCCCCGATATCGCACTAGTACCTCTTCTGCAGGTATTCTTCAACTCCGACCGTGTGTATATCCCGGTCGTGCGACAAACGCAGAGCCCCTCTTTCCAGCCACTCATTCCCCCACCCCGGGCCGCCTAACCCGGGAGAGGTATGGGCTGTACACGGCGCAGCACGCCCGGCCAGGGTGTGGCCCGGACTCCTCCCCCATCTCACATCCCCTGTCTCACGACCCATGGTGCATGCGCCGCGCACCACCCGGAAATTAATCGTTCAAAAAATCAGGTATAGCATTATGAATTCCGATCAACGCAAATCAGGATATTCCCGCAAACAATTCATGAAAAATATCGGCGGTGCCATGCTCTCAGGCGGCGTTTTGGCCGGAGCCTTTCCATTCACCGGCCGTGCCAACGATGCGCCTGCCTTGGCGGCGGACGGATCCGGCAGGAAGCCGGCCGAAGTGAAAGTGGACCGCGTCGCGGCGGACCCCACCAACCTCCCCGGTCCCATTCGCCGTTCCCGGCCCAAGACCCATGAAATCGAACTGGTGAGCCGCGAGGTCCTCGCCGAAATAGAAGACGGGGTGCAGTTCCGCTACCTGACCTTCGGCGGGCAGGTCCCGGGTCCCATGCTGCGCGTTCGCAGGGGCGATACCGTCATCCTTACCCATACCTCGGCTCCTGAAAATGCGCTGCTTCACAACGTGGATTTCCACGCGGTCTACGGCACGGGGGGAGGCGCCGCAGCCACCTACTGTTCGCCCGGCCAGTCCAAGACCATCAAGTTCAAGGCCATGTACCCGGGTGCCTACATCTATCACTGCGCCGTACCGCGACTCGATTACCACATCAGCAGCGGCATGTACGGGCTGATTCTCGTGGAGCCCGAAGAGGGCCTGCCGGAAGTGGACCACGAATTCTACTTCGGGCAGAACGAGATCTACTCCCAGAAACTCCCCGGGGAGACCGGCATGCACGAATTCAATTTCGAAAACATGCAGGACGAAATCGCCCAGTACGTCGTGCTGAACGGCGAGAAGCAAGCCATTACAGGCAATCGCTACGGACCTCTCAAGGTGAAGAAGGGCGAAACCGCCCGCATCTTTTTCGTGAATGGGGGACCCAACCTGGCTTCCAGCTTTCATCCCATCGGGAACGTGTGGACCAAGACCTGGCGGGAAGGAGCCATAGCCAGCAATCCAGAGCGCTTTGTGCAGACCGCGCTGGTGCCCCCTGGCAGCTGCGGCATTTTCGAGATGGACTTCCCCGTCCCCTCAACCATCCACCTGGTGGATCACGCCCTCAGCCGCGTGGCCAACAAGGGTATGATGGGCGACATCGTGGTCGAAGGAGCCGATGATCCCGACATCTTCGATCCCGACTACACCGCCTAGTTCCCAGATTCATAACGTGCCATTGTTCACCGATAAACACCCACTATATCATGTTAGCACCTAAAAGACTTATTGTCCTTACCATCCTCGCACTCACCGCCATGACCTTCCTGGCGCCCGGAACCGCCGCAGCGCAGCAGGCCAAGGTCATCGAGATGGACGGCACCGACCAGCTCAAGTTCACCGTAACCGAAATCACCGCCCGGCCCGGCCAGCAGATTACCGTCAAGCTGACGACCGTCAGCGACATGCCGGCCGCCGCCATGTCGCACAACTTTGTGCTGCTGGCGGCCGATGCCGATGCCACCAAGGTGGTCCAGGCTTCGGCAACCAAGGCGGACAACGAGTACATCGCCCCCGAAATGAAGGACAAGATCATCGCCTATACGGGCATGGCCGGGGGCGGCGAGACCGTGGAGGTCACCTTCACCGCCCCGGAAGAGCCGGGCGAATACACCTATGTGTGTACCTTCCCCGGGCACTTCCTGGCCGGAATGAAGGGCACCCTCATCGTCAAAGGGTAGGACGTTATCTGCCGGTATGCCAACGGGAGGCCCTTCGCCGGACGAGCGGAGGGCCTCTCTTTTTCAATACCTCCCACGCGATCGCAACTAGCGTGACCGTCACGCCGGACACAACCTCGTCCGCCGCACTCCCCATCATCCAAGTTCCAATGTTATGATTCGGTTACCATCCTTTCGCCTTGCCCTCACCCTGTTCCTGTTCACCCTCCTGCCCTTCGCCGTCCAGGCCCAGTTCAGCCTGGACGGGGAGTACCGTCCGCGCACCGAGTACCGCGACGGCTACCGGCTGCTGGATACCCCGGAGGCGGACCCCGCCTTCTTCGTCTCCCAGCGCACCCGCCTGGGCCTGCAGTACGAAGGCGACGGCTACACCTTCCGCCTGTCCGCCCAGGACGTGCGCGTCTGGGGTGAGGTGGCCCAGCTGCAGGACAACGCCAGCGTGAACATTCACGAGGCCTGGGCAAGGCTGAAGGCCGCCGGCAATCTGCACCTGAAACTGGGACGCCAGGAACTGGTTTATGACGACCAGCGGCTGCTCGGCTCGGTGAACTGGACCCAGCAGGCCCGCAGCCACGATGCCCTGGTGATCCAGTACCGTGATCCGCAAAGCGAACTGAACCTCCACGCGGGCGGGGCCTACAATCAGCAGGGCGAAAACCTGCTGGCCAACACCTATGCCGTCAACAATTACAAAACCCTGGCCTACCTGTGGGCCAACAAGCGTTTCGGCGATCTCTCGGCCTCGGCCCTGTGGCTGAGCGACGGATTCCAGGTGGACGAAAACAGCACCAGCTTTCGCTACACCTGGGGCACGCACCTGGACTGGAATCCGGGCCGCTGGCAACTTGTCGGCAGCGCCTACCACCAGGGCGGCGACGATCGTACACGCAGAAACATCTCCGCCTACCTGCTGGCCGCCAGTATATCCTACCAATGGGAATCGCTGGAGCTGTCGGCGGGCTACGACTACCTCTCCGGGGGCAGCACCGCCGACGCCAACCCGTCCCGCCACGCCTTCCATACCCTCTACGCCACCAACCACAAGTTCTACGGCAACATGGACTATTTTCTAAACGTACCGGCCGACACGCGCGGGGGAGGACTGCAGGACGCCTGGCTGGGCACCCGCCTCCGCCTGGGGGCCCGCAGCACCGCAGGACTCACCTGGCATTACTTCACGCTGGCCGGCGAAATCGCTGATCCGGGGAATCCCTCAACCGCGCTGGACCCCTACCTGGGCTCGGAACTGGACGCCTCTCTAAGCCACGCCGTCTCGGAGGAGGTCAGCCTGCGGGTGGGTTACTCGGTGCTCTTCAACGGCCGTTCCCTGGACAGGCTGCAGGGGCGCAACGCCGATTCGGGTCAACACTGGGCCTGGGTCATGCTGAGGGTGCAGCCGACGCTCTTCCGCGAATAGCTTCGTCGTCTGCCGGGGGAGATATGGCCGCCCCTCCGGCACCGGGGTCCGGAGATGATGCACATTACGTGTCCTCATGGCCTTTCAAAGGGCCATTCCCCTGGAAATTTCATTAGACAGCATTTTTCCACATCTTGGTAAAAAATGGATTAGGGCGTCTTGCGGTGGACCGGCGACGGCTCACCGCATTCTTTGAGGCATGCCCGCTAAAGCTAAGATGGATGGTATGATGAGGATTCAAGGAAAGTTCATTCAATGGGGATGCGCGATAGTTCTGATTGCCACGCTGGCCGGCTGCTCCGCCGGGGATGATTTCAACCCCGAGACGGCGGAAATCGTCGGGGAGGAGACGGCCGAGCTGACCCTCCCTCCAAACGTGCCCCCTCCCATCGACCGGGACCACGCCACCAAGCTCATTGTGGAGATGGAGGTCGTGGAGCAGGAAATGAGGCTGGCGGACGGGGTGACCTACACCATGTGGACCTTCGGCGGCGATGTGCCCGGCAAATTCATCCGGGCCCGGGAAGGCGACATGATCGAGTTTCACCTGCGGAACCATCCCGACAACAAGCTGCCTCATAACATCGACCTGCACGCGGTCAACGGACCCGGCGGGGGCGCCGAATCAACCTTTACCGCACCCGGGCGGGAGACCGTTTTTACCTTTCGCGCGCTTAACCCGGGCCTCTACGTCTACCACTGCGCCACGGCCCCGGTGGGCATGCATATCGCCAACGGCATGTACGGTCTGATCCTCATCGAGCCCGCGGAGGGTTATCGGGAAGTGGACCAGGAGTACTACGTCATGCAGAGTGAATTTTATACCGAGGGCGATTTCGGAGACCCCGGACTGCAGGCCTTCTCCATGCAACGGGCCATTGACGAAGATCCCGAGTACGTGGTATTCAACGGCGCGGTGGGATCCACCACAGGGGAGAACGCCATCACCGCCCAGCCGGGCGATGACGTGCGGCTGTATGTGGGCAACGGGGGACCCAACCTGACTTCCTCCTTCCACGTGATCGGGGAGATTTTCGACCGGGTGCATTACGAGGGAGGCGACCGCGTCCAGACGAACGTACAGACCACCTCCATACCCGCAGGCGGCTCCGCCATCGTGGAATTCGAAACGGAGGTGCCCGGAGATTTCATCCTGGTGGACCATGCCATTTTCCGCGCCTTCAACAAGGGGGCGCTGGCCATCCTGAACGTGTCGGGAGAAGAAAACGAAAACATTTACACCGGCCAGCAGCTGGACCGGGTTTACCAGCCCGAAGGGGGCGCCATCCAGGATATTCCTTCCCAGGAATCGCGTGATGCCCCGCCCGCCCAGACCCTCGAAGAGCGCATCGATCGGGGCGCGCAGATCTACAGCTCAGTCTGCCAGGCCTGTCACATGAGCGACGGATCGGGCATAGAGGGAGCCTTTCCCCCTGTGGTCGAATCGGACTACCTGAACGAAAATCCGGACCGGGGCGTCAGTGCGGTGGTGCACGGCCTGTCGGGAGAGATCACCGTGAATGGGGATACCTACAACAGCATCATGCCGCGGCAGAACCTCTCCAACGAACAGGTGGCCAACGTGATCACCTACCTGCTCAACAGCTTCGGCAATGACGGCGGGGAGATTACCCCGGAAGACGTCCAGCGCGTCCGCGACCAGGGACCGGTTCGGTAGCCTGCAGAACATGAAATCAATGGTTACCACATCATGACATACCGCATCCTTCTCGCGCTTCTCCTCTCGGGACTGACGTTTGCGGCGCAGGCGCAGCCCGAAGGCATGGTGCGGGTGGAAGCCGGCTCCTACCTGCCCTTCTTTTCGTCCTCGGGTGACAGCGTTCGGGTGGACGATTTCTATCTGGACACCCACCCGGTGACCAACGCCGAATTCCTGGCCTTCGTGCGCCAGAACAAAAAGTGGAGGCGCTCGCAGGTGCAGGGCATCTTTGCCGCCGAGGGCTACCTCACTCATTGGGAGGGCGATCTCACACTGGGCGAGAGCGTCCACCCGCAGTCGCCGGTCACCAACGTAAGCTGGTTTGCCGCCCGGGCCTACGCCCGCTGGAAAGGCAGGCGCCTGCCCACCCTGGACGAGTGGGAGTACGCCGCCTCCGCCAGCGCCGACCGCGCCCTGGCCTCCCGTGATCCCGATTTCTCGCAAAAAATCCTTGACTGGTACAGCCGCCCCTCCCCCGAAACCATGCCCGCCGTGGGACAGAGCGAGGAAAACGTGCACGGACTGTTCGACCTGCACGGGCTGATCTGGGAATGGGTGCGCGACTTCAACACGGTGTTTATCAGCGGAGAGTCGCGCGCCGACCAGGGCGAGCTGAAACAGTTTTACTGCGCCGCGGGCAGTGCGGCGGCAGCCGACTCCGACAAGGAAAACTACGCCGCCTTCCTGCGCTTTGCCATGCGAGGCAGCCTGGAGGCCGACTTTGCCGTTAGCAACATGGGCTTCCGTTGCGCACGGGATATCACCGACTCATCCTCCATTGAATAAAAAGCAAGAGCCTATGAAACGCCCCATCACCCATGCTGCCTTATGCTTCGGATTGCTGATCGCCGGGGTGGGCTGCTCCGGCGGCGACCAGAATTCCGACGCCGGCGGAAACAACGACACTGCGGAACAGGCAACCGCCCACGAAGGCATGTCCAACATGGGGATGGAGGCCGGGGAACCCTCCGAGGGCTCCATCTACCACCTGGAGAGCAGGTGGCAAAACCGTCACGGCCGGCCAGTATCCCTGGACACCCTGCGAGGTAAAATACAGGTGGTCGCCATGGTCTACACCCACTGCGAGCACGCCTGCCCCCGCATCCTCGCCGACATGAAGCGCATTCGGGACAATCTCTCTCCCCGTGCGCTGGAGCGCACGCATTTTACCATCGTCTCCATCGACCCCGAACGGGACACTCCCGGACGACTGACACAGTTCGCCCGTGAAAACGACCTCTCCGGGGAGCAGTGGACCCTGCTGAACGGCAACGAGGGGAATGTACTGGAATTGGCCGCCGTGCTTGGGGTACGCTACAAACGGGTAAGCGAGACGGACTTTGTGCATTCCAACATGATCACGGTGCTGGACCAGGAGGGCGTGATCACCTACCAGCGCAAGAAACTCGCCGACAGCCAGCAGCCCGTCGTAGAGGTCATCGAGAAGAAAGCCACCTTCTGAGTCAAGACGCCCGTCCCGGCGAAGGCACCGGATATATTTTGATCTTTAGCAAGCTCTCCTTAAATATAAGCGGAGGATAATCAGTCCCATAGGTCCATTCATTCACCACGCGATACCTCTTATGAAAAAACAAGCTCTCCTGTTTCTCTTACTCCCTGTTCTCATCTTCGCCTGCCGGCAAGAGTCCGGCACGGAGCAGGGATCCGCTGCCACATCAACGGCCGATTCCACGCTCTTTGAGGTTAAGGAAGCGTTGTTTGATGCCACGCTGACGCGTATCTCCACGGAGGAGACGAGTCAGATCAGGAGTGAGGGAGAAGGACCTACCGTATGGGACCGGTCCGGTTCCCTGGAGTTTGTACTCGCAGAGCTTTACCGGTCTCCCGTTGAACTTGAGGCCAACCCCTACGAGGGAAACACTTTTGCGCTGGAACTGGCGTGGAGAGACGATACCTCGCTGGAAGAGATCCGTGAGGAGGTCGCCCGCTATGTCCAGGAGGCCCTGGGATACACCCTCCAGACGGCCACGCGCACCCAGCTCCAATACCGCCTGTCTCTCGACGACACCTCCCGGCTGCTCACGGCCTCGGACACCGACTTCGCAAGCGAGGGCACCCTTTCCAAGGCATCCATCGGAGATGGAAACTGGAGGATCTACGGGAACCTGGAAAAACTGGCCCAGGTATTTCGACAGGAAACCGACAGCATGGTGGTGGCCGCCCCGGAACAGGATTCCACCGCCTACTATTTTGAGCTGACCGACACTTCGGACTTAGAGAGCATGGTTGATCAATTGCAGTCGAAGTATGGCGTGTCGGTCAGCGAACAGTCGGTGGAAGTCGAATACCACACCATCCATTTCAGCGCCCGCGAGTGAGCGGCGGACCTGGGCCCGGTCCACGCCTTCCGGTATCTTTTAAAAAGGCAATGCCGCTCGCACCCGGTAGTACAGGTCGTAAACCGAGTCGCCCAGCAGGTGATCGTAGGGCTGGCCGACGCCCACGGCGTGGGTGAACCGCAATGGACCCAGCCGCAGGCGGTTTTTCACCTCGGCGCCCAGCCCCAGACGCGCCGTCTGACTGCCCATCCAGGGCTCCCATACCTTGCCCGCGTCGGCAAAAAGCGACAGCGTCGTTTGTCCCATTCCAATAAAACCCAGCACCTGCGTATTCAGCGAGCCCATCAGGGGCACGCGGTACTCCAGCGAGCCGAAGGCCACATGCTTCCCAGCCACAAACTCCCGGTAGCCGCGCACCCGCTCCACGTGGTTCTCAAAAAGGAAACCCACCTCGTCCGGCAGTGGAAACTGAATCTGGTCATAGCGAGAAAAGCCTACATAATTCTGCGGAAGGGCGTCTCCATACTGTCCCGTATATCTCCCGTAGACAAACAGCCGGTGCATGCCCAGGGCCGGCAGCACGGCATAGGCGCTCAGGTCGGGCTGCAGGTAGGAGGTGTCTCCGCCCAGCACCCCGGCGGCGCCGAGGAGGGTGAACTTGACGCCCGTGCCGTCGAGCGGATGAATGCCGTTGCCCTCCCACGGCCGCTGGTGTTTCCAGGCCCAGCCCAGCCGAAGGTCAGCCTGCTCGGCCAACACGGGCGGGGCCACGTCCCAGCGCCCCGCCCGCAGGGGATCGGTTTGAACATAACGCAGCCGCAGATTGAGCGCCGAGCTGTGGTAGCTTTTCCAGGTGAGGTTCAGCGGCCAGGTGGCCGAGACCTCCCCGCCGGCATGCTCCTCCACCAGGAAGTCCCCCTGGTACCAGCGCGCGGCGGCCGGGGTGCGGTAGACCGAAAAATCGAGCGTGGGCTGCAGGGTGTTGTTCACGTAGGAGACCACCCCGCGGGTGCCGTCCAGCGGATCGGCCAGCGAGAGGTAGCCCCCGCCCACCAGCAGGTGCTTGCCCAACGGCTCCGTAAACGACGTGAAGCCCATCAGCCCGAAATCGCCGGGATTCTCGTACCAGGGCAGCCCGAAGGTGACCCCGTGGGTGAGGTTGGCCAGGGCGTTGTAGTCGCGCCGCCCGGTCACCAGGGCCGCGTCCTCCTCCACCTCCCAGGGAATGATCTCCGGGGGAAGCTGACCGCGCCAGGAGCTGTTGGGCAGGCTGCCCGGCAATGGAGGCTCGGGTGAGGTCGCCGAAGCGTGCACCTCCCAGATCGCCTCGCGGCTCATCGATTCCGTGCCCTTCACCCAGATGCGTCCCTCGCTGTGGGACGAATCGGGCGCCAGCCAGGCCACGGCCTCCGCCCCCGTAAACTGATCGGTCACCCGCCGGGTCTGTCCGCTCTCAAAATCGTACACGAAAACATTGGGCACCTCGTCGCGCAGGGAGGTGAAGGCCATCTCACGGCCCGAGGGACTGATCACCGGACGGCGGTTGTCCGCTTCCCCCTCCCCTATCGTACGCGTGCGTCCGGTGGCCACCTCCCGCACCACCAGGCGGCGGCTGCCGTCGGCATCAAACAGGTGGTAAACCAGCTCGTTGCGGGGACGGTTCCAGGCCAGGTGCACGATCTGCACGTCCCCGGTATAGTCGGTCAGCCGCTCCTCCGTCCCGTCCGACATGCGCCGCAGCCAGATGTTGGCCGTGCCGTTTTCGCCGGCCACGTAGACGAGGCTGTCACCCTCCGGCCCGAAGGCCGGCCAGCCAAGACGTCCCCTGTGGGTGAGCCTGCGCTCTTCATCCGCTTCCAAATCGTACAGGAAAAGATCCGGCCGCTGGGAACCATGCTCGCCCCGCACCGTGCGGCTGTAGGCCAGGATGCGTCCATCGGGACTCCAGGCGAGGTCCGGCGACACGGCGCCCTCCGCCAGGGCGCGCACCGGCTGCGTGGAATCGGCCGGCACCAGGTAGAGCCGCGGCACGGGGCGGCGGTCCGACGGCACCGAAAGCACGGCGGCATCGCCCATTGGACTTACCGCCAGGTCGCGGATCCACGTGCCCGGGATGCGGTCCACCCGCTCCAGGGAGTCGAGGCGTCCCATGCCCCCGGCCAGGGTGTTGTAGTAGATGTTCACGTGCTTGCGCCAGTCGTCGTAAAATTCGCTGTAGCTCTTGCCGATGGTGGCCTGCAGGGATTCCCCGAAGTCGTGCACCGGCAGAACGCCCAGCCGCGTCTGCCTTCTGGAGAGCAGCTCCGCCAGCGTGGTGTCCCCGTAGGACTCCGTAAAGTATCGCAATTGCGAGTTGCCCAGGGCGTAGCGCAGCCGCCCGTCGAAGGTGGACGAGCCGCTGTAGTCCATGTCGTCGTCAAAGACCGCGCGCCGCAGCCAGCGGTCCCCGCGCTGCGAATCCCATTTCTCGGTCTCGTACTGGGCCAGTCCCTCGGTGAAGAAAGCTCGGCGTGGGATCCCCCACCAGGTACTGCAGCAGTCCAATGCCCGTGCGCGTGGCCTGGAAATGGAAGATGTGCGCCAGCTCGTGGGCGATCACCTTCCGCAGCCACTTCTCCCCGCCCGTCCAGGTGTCCGCGTAGTCGTTCACGTGCACCCAGATGCAGGTGTAGCCGTTGCCCAGCGGAACGGCGAATCCGTTGCTGATGGCGTCTTCATCCGACAGGTAGATGCGGATTTTATCGCCGAAACTTACCTCCAGGTTGGCAGCCAGCGCGGCGTAGGAGGCCTCCGCGATGGGCGCCGCCTTCGCCTCGATGCCCGCCAGGCGCGCCGGGTAGACGATCTCGAAGTGGGACGTCTCCGCCACCTTCCAGTCCAGCTCCGGGTGGTTGCGCCCGTTGCGCGAGCCAAATCCCTGGGCGTGCAGCAGCTGCGGCAGCAGGAGGGCTGCCAGCAGGAACAGAAATGCCATGCGGGGGCGGTCGGGTGAGCTGCGGAAAAGAGGAATGGATTTCATCACTTCATCCGTTAGATTGGTATAAAATTGAAGATGCGGGGCAATCCCTAATTACACAAACCGTATTTTGGCCGTGCAAATCCATACCATCATCATGCGATGGGATGAACCTGCCGCCAGAAAGCCTACGAAACCGAGAGCCCTTATGTTATGAGCACCTGGACCCTCCCCTCCGTCCCGCCGCACGACTGGTTCATCAGTCTGGACGTGGACGCCTACTTCGACCACGAGCACGATCCGGAGATCATCTTCGAGGAGGGCTTCACGCGTCCCATTCCCGTGGGCGACCGCGACGTGGTGATCACCTCCTTCTTTAACGGGGAGGTGGACAGCCCCGAGTTCCACATGGAGAGCGCCGAACCGCTGGACAAGGCAGGGATCGCCGAGGCCAACCAAAGCCTGGCCCGCATCTTCGGCACGGAACTTGACCTTCGTCCCCTCTACGACCGGGCGGCCGACGACCCGGTGCTGGGACCCAAGCTGACGGAGTTCTACGGGCTCAAGCGCATGGCGCGGGCAAACCTCTTCGAGGATACCCTCAACCGCATCGTGGAAATGCGCCTCTCCCACAAGCCCACGGCCAAAAAAATGGTCTATCGCATCCGGGAGAATTACGGCACCATGCTGCAGTACCGCGGCCGAAGCTACCCCGCCTGGCCGCGTCCCCACCAGCTCATCAAGGCCTCCCCCATGAGCATCCGCAAACTGGGTCCCACCAAACGCAAGGGGGAGTACATCATCGGCTTCGCCGAAGACCTGCTGAGCGGCGAGCAGGAGATGAAGCAGCTTGAAAACTGCGAGCCGGGGGAATTTTACGAGCGGATCTCCGAGGTGCGCGGCGTGGGACCCACCTCCGCCCAGCAGCTCATGCTCTTCCGCGAGCGCACCGACGCGGTTTTCCCCAGCCGCAAGAAGAAAGGCGAGGAGAAGGGCCTGCGCAGGTGGATCATCCTGAGCTACGGGGGCGACCCCGCCGACACCGGCGAGGAAGAATTCGGGGAGATGATCGCCAACTGGGAAGGATACGAGGCCGCGGCCTTGGAATTCCTGTACGTGAATTACATCATGGGCGAGAAGCGGAAAGGGTCCTCCTGACCGCCGGTTTATGAATCTCTTTTGGACGTAAAAAGCTCCATATACTCCCTGAAGAGATAGACCCTATTTCGCTCATTGCCGGTAATCTCATCAAGAATTCCCAGATCCTCGAGGGAAGTGATCAGCGTATAAGCCGTAGGCTTAGATACGTCGGCCGCCTCACCCACCTGGTCGGCCGTAACAACGGGTCGTTGGAAAAGTCGGTGAACGACTTTTTGTGCATTGCCTGCCCTGCTACCTAATGTTTGCAACTTCCTGTCCACCTCATCCTTAAGTTGCAAAATACCGTCAAGGGTAGCGATCCCACTTTCGGCTGTTTCAATGACCCCGGCAAGAAAGAACTTGATCCATTGGCCCATATCATCTCTTTCACGGACTCTCATCAAATTATTAAAATAGGTCGTTCGATTTCGCTCAAGAAAATCCGATAGATACAGCATGGGTTTTTTCAGAATATTCCTGCTGACCAGATAGAGTGTGATAAGCAATCGCCCAACCCGGCCATTCCCGTCCAGAAAAGGGTGTATGGTTTCGAACTGGTAATGTACGATCGCAATTTTGATAAGATCGGGAATATCGATTTCCTGGTTATGAATAAATTGCTCCAAATCGCTCATCAGATCAGGAATATTCTGATGCAGCGGTGGAACAAAAAGGGCATCGTCCAATGTAGCACCCCCAATCCAATTTTGAGAGCTGCGGAATTCTCCCGGCTGCTTGCGCTCACCTCGGACACCCTGCATTAAGACTCGATGCGTCTCCCGGATCAGCCTGGTGGAAACAGGAAGGTGCTCAAGCTCTGTGATCGCCCTGTTCATGGCTTTTATATAATTCTGTACCTCCTCCCAATCGTCCCGCTTTTCCGGGGAAATATGTTCCTCGTCCATAAAGGCTTCTTCCATCCTCGTCTGGGTGCCCTCAATCTTGCTGCTCTTTGTAGCCTCCTTTGCTACGTGGGCACTTATGAACAGATCGATATTGGGAACGTACTCGGAGTACATGTCAAGGCGACCAAGCTGCCTGTCCGCCCGGCTCAACAAACTCATTACCTTCATATCCCTTATCTGCCACTGCCTATTGATGGCATTGGGCTCAAAACTCCGGTAATGGTCCCTTTGTAGATATTTACCAGCTTTAAATGAGTCCATAGAACTTAATTATACAAATTCTTATTTAAGATATTGAACAATAATTTAACTAAGGGTGCGCTCTAATAAAGAATTGGCCTAAGATTATTATTACGGGTGGATACCATACAGTTATTTTGTATATATTTAGGGCTTAGGAGTGAGACACAACGTTAAAAACAAAACGGAAGGGCTATCGGAAGTTCAGTAACGTTCAATAACAGCACCAGCCGCGAATTCGGCCGTACGGTAAAGAAAAGGGTCAACGAATATTTCGAGGAGAACGGCATCTCCAAGCACGCCAATACGGAGATGGTCGTCAAAACAGTGATCCTGCTCACTGTTTTCTACGGCTCCTATGCCCTGATCATATCCGGGCAGCTGTCGCTCAACGCCATGTGGTTCCTGTGCTTTATGATGGGGATCGGCATGGCCGGCATAGGCTTCTCCATCTCCCATGATGCCCTCCACGGGGCCTACTCCTCCAACAAGACCGTGAACCGGATGCTGGGCTTTACCTTTGACCTGATGGGGGCCAACGGGTATATCTGGAAAATCACCCACAACATCATCCACCACACCTACACCAACATCCATGGCCACGACGAAGATCTGGAGGTGGCGGGCTTCATACGCCTCTCCCCCCATGACGAGTACAAACCCATCCACCGCGCGCAGCATATCCTGGCCTTTTTAGCCTACAGCCTGGCCTCCTTCTTCTGGGTGTTCATCAAAGACTACAAGTACTTCCTGCAGAAGGACCTGGGGCCCTACAAGGACAAGACCCACCCGGTCAGCGAATGGATCATCCTCTTCGTGACCAAGGCCATCTACTACACCTACATGCTGGTGCTGCCCATGGTATTGCTGGACATTGCCTGGTGGCAGCTGGCCATCGGATTTGTCACCCTCCACCTCACGGCCGGCACCATTCTGGGCATTATCTTCCAGCTGGCCCACGTCGTCGAGGAAACCGAGCATCCGGAGCCCGACGAGGATAACATGATCGATGAGCACTGGATGATTCACGAAATGGTGACCACCAACAACTTCGCACGCGAAAACAAGGCCCTGTGCTGGTTCGTCGGGGGACTCAATTTCCAGATCGAGCACCACCTCTTCCCCAGGGTCTGCAGCGTCCACTACCCCGAAATAAGCTATATCGTCGAGGACACAGCCAAGGAATTCGGCATCCCCTACAACCACCACGAAACCTTCTTCGAAGCGGTCGCATCCCACTACCGCACGCTCAAGAAGTTCGGGGACCCGGATTTTTCCTATCCGGAGGACTGGGCAACGACGGGATAGGGCTCAGCTCCTGAACGCCTTTCGATAGGTCTCCTCCAACATGGCCACTTCTTTCTCCGTCAACGCTTTAAACTCCCTGGTCCGGGCACGTTTTGACAGTTGACCCTCGTTTTGCCGCAGAAAACCGATAAGGTTTTCCATCTTTTTGTCCGGCATATCAAAATGCTCGGTTATAACCTTTCTGAGCTTGTCATGGCCTTCAAGATACCTGACTTCCTCAGGCAAGATATTCCGTACCGTTTCGTCAACACATTCATACAGAAACTCCGCTTGCCTGGTCGCATCAAAATAGCGGTAGAGATCAATCGTATCATTCAGCACCTCTACATTACCGTCCGGAGTTGCCTGCCATTCAATGAAATCAAGACGGGGTTTGGACCAGGATTCCAACACCTCTTTATACTTGTCCATACGGTCAAAGATTACCGCTGATACAGGAAAGACCAGCCCCTTGGGGGCGAAATCCTTTTGGGCCAGAACATGGTGAATGATATATCGATGCACGCGGCCATTACCATCGGCGAAGGGATGGATAAATACAAAGCCAAAGGCAATGAGCGCGGCTGCCAGAACAGGATCATAGTCACTGTCGACAAGTGATGAATTAGCATCCAGGAGGCCTTCAACCAACAGGAGAACATCCTGCCATCGGGCAGAAATGTGATCCGGGAGTGGCTTGCCCGTCACGCGATTATGAACACCGACAAATCCTCCCTCTTCTCGCCAGCCCATTTCTACAAACCGATCGTCTTCAATAACCAACTCCTGAAGACGCAAGAGCTCATCTTTTGTGAGATCAGTCTGGCCGGCCTGACCGATAGCCTTCCCCCACCGCCGGACACGATTTTCAGGGGGCGATTCACCCTCAATGGCAAACGATGCCTTGGAGTCTTTCAGCAACAGAAAGGCCGCTGCCCTGGATAACATATCCGGGTGCACCTCCCCGATTACCTCTTCAGCCTTCTGTGCTAATTCTTCACCACGAAACTGCTCGATCATTTTTGTCCGCCGGACCAGGGGACAGAAATCACTGTTCCCTGGCAGGTTATCCCAGACCCTGTGTCGCTTGGATCGTTGCCTGGATCCGGGATATTGCAATTCGGGATCAAGCGCATCTACATAATTGCCCCTTTTGACATCAGCCAGCTCAAGCTTCCCACCTGTCAGCCACTCATAAAAAAACCATATACGCCTGCTGTACTGACCTGTTGGCTGATCTTTGACAATCGTTTCAATCTCATCCTTATCAACCGTTTCGAACAGCTTTTTTAAAACAAGAAGATCCAATGCCTCGTATTTCAGAGCAAATACGAGATGGCCATACAACGAAGGATCGGGTTCCTGTACCGTTTTGTATACCTGCCACTTGCCTTCCTTGTAGCTTCTGTGCTTCTCGCTAACCGCCGACATCGTTTCCGGCAAGGGCACCACCAGTCCATATCGAGAAATCAAGGCACTGTATCCAGCCAGCTTCATACCGGTTTCAGGGAGGGTATAATTCCTAAAAACCGTTATATTTTCTTTAAAACGATTACTATCAGGCATAATTTACTTGTATCAATTATCAATTTGCCTAATTACAATATCACTAATTTTGATTACTTTTTATAAATAATGTTTATATATAAGACATATTTTCCAAATTGATTACCTATGCTTTGTATTTGTGGCTTTGAGTACCAGGCTCCTTTTGCTAGTTTGTGTGCAGCATCAAGAAAGCCAGCAGGCTTACCAACCGACCCGCTCGAGGCACGGTGGTCAAATGATGTGGGATGATTCCAAACAAACGAGTCCCGCCTTTCTCCTTCAGGCCGATACCATCATTGTCACCGAATTCACCGACCGCGGCAAGCCGGGCGATGTTGTGGTTTTTGAGGAAGGGATGAGCAGGGATGAAGCCGCTGAAAAGCTGAACATCCGGGAATCCGACCGGTTTGGCGACACCAAATGGTTTATCTACCGTCATACCTTTTCCGTTGACAGGCTCCTGTCAGAGGAAGATTCTGGCCACGCACGTTAGCACTCCCCCTCTTATGACGGTTGCAACTTGCAGGCTGCATCAATTCCAAGTATAATGAAATCTTAAGGATGGCAGCATTTATGCCGGTAACCGTATAAAAGGGTCCCGTAAGGTATGGATGTGCAATCGATTGACTTTCTATTTGAGGAGAATCCCAATCCGATGTGGATCTACGATCCCTCCGACCTCTCCATCAAGCAGGCCAACCAGGCCGCCAGCGAACTCTACGGCTACTCGATGGAAGAGCTGGAATCCCTGACCATCGCCGACCTGCGACCCGAAAGCGAGATCCCCAAACTCAAGGAAGAGCTGGCCAAAAAGGCCGATGCCTTCAACAACGCCGGCCTCTGGCAGCACCGGAAAAAGAACGGGGACCCCCTTTTCGTCCGCGTGCTTTCGCACCCCGTCTCGGAAGGCGACCGCACCTACAAGCTGGTCACCGTCCACGACGCCACCAACGAGGTGCAGTACCAGCGGGAGCTGGGCATGATGCTGGAGAACAGCCTGGACGGGATCATGCTTTCACGTCCCGACGGGCGCATCCTACGGGCCAACAAGGCAGCCTGTAGCATCCTGGACATGACGGAGGAGGAGATCATCCAAAAAGGTCGTGAGGGGATCGTCCACAAGGACGAAATGTTCGAAAAGGCCCTGCAAAAGCGGAAAAAGACAGGCTCCTATTCCGGCGAACTCACCTTCCTTCACCGCTCTGGTCGGAAGTTAACGGTGGACCTGAGTACCTCCGTCTATGCCAACCTGCAGGGCGAAAAGCGCACCAGCATCGTATTTCGGGACGTCACCGGGCGCCGGGAAACCGAGCAGCAGCTCAAGGAGAGCCTCAATCGCTTTCACTACGCCACCAAGGCCACCTACGACGCCATATGGGACTGGGACCTGCGCAGCGATTACATTCACTGGGGAGAGGGCTTTGAAAACCTCTTCGGCCATGACCTGGAGAGCCTGCCGGAAGACTCCAGCTCATGGACCAACCACATCCACCACGACGACCGAGAGTGGGTGTACGACAGCATTCGGGAGGCCATCGAGGGTGACCACAGCCGCTGGTTTGAGGAGTACCGCTACCGGAAAGCCGACGGCAGCTACCGCATGGTGGAAGACCGCGGCTACATCATCCGTGATGAGGATGGCGAAGCTGTACGCATGATCGGTGCCATGCGCGACGTGACCGAGCGCCGGGATCTGGAAAAGCTGCTGGACCAGGCCTACTCGCTGGCCCGTATTGGCGCCTGGGAGGTAGACATGAAAAACGGCCAGCTCTACTGGTCGTCCATTACCCGGCGCCTGCACGAAGTGGAGTCCGATTTTGAACCTGACCTGGATCAGGGAATTAACTTTTACAAGGAGGGGGAGAGCCGGGAGACCATCCGCAAGCTCTGGAACAGGGCGATCGAGGAGGGTACGCCCTGGGACGTGGAGCTGCAAATCGTCACCGCCAAGGGGAACGTGCGATGGGTGCGAACCAAAGGCGAGCCCGTGATGGTGGACGGGCAGTGCCGGCGGGTCTACGGCATCTTCCAGGATATCAACGAGCGCAGGCAGGCCCGCGAAAAGATGCTGGAGGCCCTGCAGGAACGGGAGCGCATCCTCGAGCGCATCACCGTGGCCTTCTTTGCCGTCGACGAAAACTGGACCGTCACCTACTGGAACAACCAGGCCGAGGAGATCATCGGGGTCAGCCGCGAGGAGGTATTGAACCAGAACCTGTGGGAGCAATTCCCGGAGGCAAAGGAACTTGCCTTTTTTAAAGAGTACGAGCGCGCGCTCAAGGAGCAGACTCCCACCTCCTTCGAGGAGTACTATCCTCCCCTGAATGTATGGCTGGAAGTCAACAGCTATCCCTCGCCCGACGGACTGAGCGTGTTTTTCCGCGATATTACCGACCGCAAACAAGACCAGCTTGACCTGGAAAAAGCCTACCGGGAGAAGGAGACCATCCTGGAGAGCATCGGTGATGGCTTCTTTACGGTCAACGAGGAGTGGACCGTCACCTACTGGAACAGCGCGGCCGAGCACCTGCTGAAAACGCCCAAGGATATTATTTTGGGCAAAAACCTCTGGGATATATTCAACGACGCCTCCGACCGCCCCTCCTACGCCAACTACCACAAGGCCATGGATGAGGGCGAGCCGGTGGAATTCAGGGATTACTACGAGGCCCTGGACCGCTGGTTCGACGTCAGCGCCTACCCCGCCGAGGAGGGCATCTCTGTCTACTTCAAGGACATCACCGAACAGAAACAGCGGGAGGCCCAGCTCCAGGAATCCCTCAAGGAGAAGGAGACGCTGCTCGCCGAAGTGCACCACCGCGTCAAAAACAACCTGGCCGTGGTCTCCGGCATGATGCAGCTGCAGGCCTTCGGGGAGGAAGACGATACTGTCCGATCGAAGCTGCACGACAGCGTGGGCCGCATCAAGACCATGGCCCTCATCCACGAGCTGCTCTACCAGTCGGAGAGCTTCTCCCGGCTGGACTCTTCCGAGAACATCGAAAAATTGGTGGAGGAGATCGCCCGCTCCCACGGGCCCTCCGTCGAGCTGGACGTCGAGTTTGAACTGCAGAAGGTGGAACTCAATATCAACCAGGCCATGCCCGTCTGCCTCATCGTCAACGAGGTGGTCACCAACATCTACAAACACGCCTTCGAGGCGGGCGACAGTGGAATGCTGCGGGTGTCAACCGGGACCGGTACCAGTGCCAGTACCGACCAGACCTTCCGGCTTGAAATTACAGACGACGGGAAGGGTCTGCCGGACGATTTCCCGGAATCCGCCGAAAACGGCTCCCTCGGCCTCCAGCTCATCGACACCCTCGCCGAGCAGCTGGATGCGGAGTACCGCTACCGATCCGGCGGCGGCGAGGACGGCGAGGACGGCGAAACGGTCTTTTCGCTTACCTTCGAAAAAACGGACGTCAGGGGGCCTTCGGCGACAGGGGTGTTGTAGGGGGAAACCTACACACACGCTGTCACTCATCACGAAGCGCCAGCTCATCGTCCCAGAATCCAGCTCAAAAAAAAGTCCCTATACGGGCCACGCCTTTTCGGGCAAATTTTCCGGGTCTGAAATTTGAGAAAAAATCACAAATCCAGGGATCCCAATCGTCCCTCAGATGCACGAAGGCCCCGTAGGCCAAAAGAACATTGTGATAAAATCACAAAATGGAGGTATCGATTTCGGAGCCCAATGGGGGTGGCGACAGACTCACCAAATCGGCAAATACTTGCAAATTTTTCGCGAAAGTAGGAGGGGCTGTAACAAATACAATTCTAGGATATGCGTCGGCAAAATTCCAAAACCAGTCCTGACACATCAGCTCGCAACTCTTCGTCATCTGCCTCCTCCCCACCAAGAAACCGATCAACTTTTTGGGGACCAATACTATCAATGGCAGAAAAATCAGATTCCAAATATTCTATTGCTTCTCGAATTATTTCATTTTTCGGGAGCTTGTCTATCCGCTCAACAATATCGTCCAGGCCGTCAGGCCAATGGGCAAGTGTATAATGCAAATCATAGGCATCCTTCGGTTCTCCTCGGGAATGAAGGGCCAATGACTTTAATATGACAAATGCACCGGGCCCACAGACCCATATTCGCCTCGTTGCATGATCTCCTTCCGGTGTTTTACCCTCCAATTCGAGCACTGCAAAATCTCTGAATGCGAATTCAAGACCAGGGGTGACCACAGCAGCGAAATCACCTTCAAGATCCTGGAGGGTACCTGCCTCGTCTTCACCAGATGCCGGAGGTATAAGAAAATCAATGGTCAGTTCATTTGAGGGAGTGGTCCATCTCTGTCGGGTAGGATTTCCAGTTTCCGTTACATCATTTTGCAAACCTGCTTGCCGCAGTCGTTTTGAAATTTCCTGGTAGTATTTCTTTTCCAGGACAGCAAGTTCAATGCCCAGATCCAGGTCCGTTGTACCGATATGAATTTCCTTTTCATCAGGAAGGCGTGGATTGATAAGTAACGCCGGAACCCTACCACCCACAACACGTATTCTTGGCATCAGGTCCCCGATACGGGTTGCTACAAGCAAACAAAGCTGACGAAGGGCATCGGTGGTTTCCGATGAATATCCACTTCTATATTGAGGTTTATCCGGCATGCTTTTTAGATATTTGCGAAAAGATTTCAGACCGTGCCTCATCCGACCGTTCGGGCAGATCTCCTAAATCAAGATAGGTTTGGAGAGGACTGACAAACCGGATGTCACGGTAGTTTTCTCCTCCCCACAGAACGCCGGTGTCATTGGGTTGGATCAGCCAGACATTAGCTCCTTTGGGTTCCAGGGACATACCAATCTTACGTAACTCGTTTGGTCCCAAAGGCCGCTGGATATAAGCAGTGACCAGGCGGAAATTGGAAAACGGACTATAATGCCATGCCGATGCCAATCCCGTAAAGGCATTTTCAACTCCAAGGTCTTGCAGCTTTTGAGAAAGAGATTTCACCAACTCAGGTCCGCCATTCTTACTATGAATATGTCCTTTTGTAAGTGAGTGATCGGTAAGAGTGTAATGTGATTGCCATTCATTCAATAATAGTGTCGGATCCTCTATCACTATGGATTGATCCTCGAGCCGATGTACATAATTTTGTTCCTCCAAATAGTTGATAACCTGGCTGACCAAAGCTTTGGAAACATCCGTTTGCTCTACCAGATTTTTTTGATAAAAACGCTGGCTCGAGTTAGAAAGAAGATGTCTCACAATTCTTGAGCTTTTAGGTGCAAAGGGATTCCGCGGCCGGCCACGCTTCTTAAATTGATTTGGTTTACCTTCAATCCTTACATAAAGATTGTTGTGTCTTATGAAGGCATTTCCAGATAAATCAATCCAGGAAACTCCCCCTCCCTCGCAAAGCTTCTTACCAGCGGAAGTCATATAGGGCACGACTAGCAAGGGAACAGCATTCGAGTCAATATCCTTCTTCGCGTTTATAAGGTGATTCATTCCCTGATCTACCGATGCGGAAGTATTTGAGCTTTTGTACTCAATCAAGAATGTGCGTTGGGCTACATGAGCCCGTGCATCCACTTCAAGTGCATCAACTCCACGTTGAACGACTTCAATTTCCGGTTGCTCCTCGAATATGCTTCCAAGAATGGTCTGGGCTTTTTCGAGTGCAATGGTTTCAGAAGGCAAGGACATATCCAGAGATTATGGCTGTTTATCAATTTGGTAAACTACCTGAATATAGCGAACAAATTAATAGTTTGCTTATTACATCAGTTTACACAATCAGTAAACTACTCTAGTTAGCGATCATAAAAATTACTGACCGACATTTGGAATACTAATAGATTCATTCCTCGACCCAATGGGTATTTCCCAGCGGGCCTTTGCCCGAAGCATTGACGTACCAGCCAATCGGTTCAACGAAATCGTTCGTTCTTCTCTCTGGCTTCCCTGCTGCAGCCCTGTTGTGCATAAACCTTCCGAAACGGGGCATCCCCTTTCAGGCGATTTTTCGGTGTCTGAAATTTGAGAATTTATCACAAATCCCGGGATACCAATCGTCCCTCAGATGCACGAAGGCCCGGTAGGCCAAAAGATGATTGTGATAAAATCACAAAATGGAGGTATCGATTTCGGAGCCCAATGGGGGGTGCCGGCAGACTCGCCAAATCGGCAATTCGCAGCAAATTATTTGAAATACTGTAAGGTTCCCTTTCTTGATCAATCATTTAAAATCATTTCTAAGAACATCTTAAATGTTCGCAACTTGCGAACTCTATTGCTATCTTTAAGCATTGTGTAACCAGGGGAAACAATATACTATTGAACGTTATTAGCAGCGCCATGGCAACGGATACCCTGAAATATACCGTCATTCAATCTGAAGAGCAGTACGAGGAATATTGCCAGATACTAGAAAAGCTGGTCTTCGGGGAAGAGTATGCAGATCGCCGGGATGAGATTGAACTTCTAACCCTGCTGATTGAAAACTGGGACGAAAAACAACGTCAGTCTCCGGAGCTTGATCCGGTGGAACTTCTGGAGTCTCTTATGGAAGATCACGGATTGAACCAGACAGAACTTGCCAAGATTTCCGGCGTGGGGAAAAGCTATATATCCGAGATTCTGAATTACAAAAAGCGAATGTCGAAGAAGGTAATCAGGAATCTCGCCAATCACTTCAAAATCCGGCAGGAAGCCTTGAATAAAACGTATCCGCTGAAACAGGCCTGAGACAGCATGGCCGGAATCAGAGCGATTCCGGCCTGTGATAAAATCACAAAATGGAGGTATCGATTTCGGAGCCCAATGGGGGATGCCGGCGGACACGCCAAATCGGCAATCCGGCCTCCGATAACCCATCCGAAACGGGCCGCGCGCCACATGCGTTTAACAGGTGCAAGAGGTATTCCTCCCATACATAATATGCTGCATAAGAGATTACGGTTATGAAAATTTTACTTATTGGCGGAACGGGAACGCTTGGCACTACGGTAGCAAAACGACTCGAAAGCGATCACGAACTTATCTCCGTGGGCCATACTTCCGGGGATCTACAAACGGACATCAGCGACCCTGAAGCCATCAAAAATCTATTCGAGGAAGTCGGCAAGGTCGATGCCGTCGTAGTAACTACGGGATCGGCGCCCATGAAACCTTTAAAAGAAATGACAAACGACGACTTCCTGGAGGGGGTAGAGAGCAAGATGATGGGACAAATTAATGTGGCCCTCACCGCTATGGATTATTTGAATAAGGGAGGCAGCATTACGCTTACCAGCGGTATTTTGTCTGACGATCCCATCCCACAGGGGACCATTTTGTCGACCGTAAACAGCGCCGTCAATGGTTTTGTGGCCGGATCCAACGGAGAATTTAACCGCCAAAATATTCGCATCAATGTTGTAAGTCCCGGCTTGGTTGAGGATTCGGCAGAAGCCCTTGGCGACTACTTTCCCGGACATCATCCGGTGGCCATGGAGCGCGTGGCAACAGCCTACGAAAAAAGTGTGTTGGGACTTGTATCCGGTGAAATCATCAAGGTTTGGTAAAAGGGGCAGGAGTCAATCCCGTGGATGCAGCCGCAATGCAGGGTCACCTGGATGGCTTCCGGCAAATCGTAATATTCTCCGATGAAATCTAAAGACATTCGCTATTCGGTACTGGATCTGGCGGTCATCACCGAAGGGCAGTCGCCCGCCGATGCCATCCACAACAGCCGTGACATGGCCCGGCACGCAGAAGAAATGGGGTATACCCGTTTCTGGATGGCCGAACATCACAACATGGAAAATATTGCCAGTTCGGCCACCTCGGTATTGCTGGGATATGTGGCCGAAGCCACCGATTCGATCCGGCTCGGCTCGGGCGGCGTGATGTTGCCGAATCACTCTCCGCTCATTATTGCTGAGCAATTCGGTACGCTGGCCACGCTCTATCCCGACCGGATCGACCTGGGACTTGGCCGAGCCCCCGGCACCGATCCAACGACGGCTAATGCCATCCGTCCCGACCGCATGCAGCAGGTGCGCCAATTTCCACAGAACGTCAGAAAGTTACAGCACTATTTTTCTGCCGATAACCGTTCGGCCGAAGTCCGCGCCATCCCCGGGGAAGGCACTGAAGTTCCGATCTGGATTTTGGGATCGAGCACCGACAGCGCTCACCTGGCCGCCGCACTGGGACTCCCCTACTCTTTTGCGAGCCATTTTTCACCCGGAGAGTTCCATGCGGCCCTGAACGTCTATCGAGAATCGTTTGAACCCTCCACGCAATTGGATGAGCCGTATGTCATGCCGTGCATCAATGTAGTTGCCGCCGATACCGATGAGCAGGCCCAATACCTGGCTACCTCGCTGAAGCAGATGTTTATGGGTGTGGTTACCGGCAATCGCGACCCCATGCCGCCGCCTGTTGACGACATGAACAGGGTTTGGAATCTACGCGAGCGGATGGCGGTGGAGCAGATGCTCAAATACACCTTTATTGGCAGTAAAGAGACGATTAAAGGTGAGCTGAAAGCGTTTTTAGGGGAGTCGGAGGCCGATGAAGTTATGATCGCCTCCTACATTTATGACCACAAGGAGCGCATAAAGTCGCATCGGATATTTGCAGAAATTATGCAGGAGTTGCCATAATACGCTGCGGAAAACCTGAATCTCGCCAATCCCTTCAATATCCGGCAGGTCAAATGAAAACTATGATAATTCACAAAAAATTAGAAATCGTCACGCCTGCCAGACAAAATACCAGCTGATTAGAAGTATATAAGGATTACATCGACCGATGGTGTTCGGCTCGCTTTCGCAGTGCGTCAAACATCTTTTCCACTTTTTATCCATCTCCAGGGGCTCTTCCCTATGCAAATGGATTTCATCCATGCGCTGCTGACCTCCCAGGATCACCTCTATGTCTTTATTGAGCAGGCCTTCTATGGTGGCCGCCGCAACCTCCTCGGGGGTGTCCATATCATCCGGATCCACGTCAGCCGATTCCATCATGGAGGTATCGGTTGAAGTGGGAAAGACGGTCATAACATGAACCGGGTACTGCGCCAGTTCTCTTCGCATCGCTTCCGAAAAATGCTTGACGCCTGCCTTCGTGGCCGCATAGACGCTATAAAACGGCATGGCGAGGTATCCCAAGCCGGAGGAAACATTTATTAGGGCTCCCTCCTGGCTCTCTTTAAGCAAGGGCAGGAAATATTTCGTCATCCAGATCAAACCGGTCAGATTCACATTGATTTGATTGTCAATATCTTCATCCCTGATCTCCTCCAGTAGTCCGGCGCTTACCGCCCCGGCGTTATTGACAAGAATATCCAGGGAGCCCCATTGATTGCCTACCTGTTCCCGGGCTTTTTTAATATCCTCCAGGTTGGAAACATCTCCCTGGATGCTCAAAAATTGCACCGAAGGAAATTCCTCCTCCAGGAGATCCAGCTTTTGGGCGGTTCTCCCCATGACGGCCATATCGGTCACGCCCTTCTTCGACAAGTGGCTGACCAAAGCTTTACCGATGCCCCCACTTCCCCCGGTAATCAGGATTTTTTTGTTTGACAACGTCATAATCTACCTCCGGAGGTACGTTTCCTTTCCAATGCGATCAATCGAGTTAATAAACTAAATATCAAGAATATATGGCTGAACCAAATAGGTACTTACGGCCATTGACTATTCACGGCCGGGCCGGCCAAATGACCTCATCCACCCACTTTGCTTGTAGACGTTAAACAAATCCGGACCCTGTCCCATTTCCCTGAACCAGTATGAGGTATATACCGTAGCTCCTCACCAGGGCCTTCAGCTCGTCGTTGACACGTACGTACAGCCGGACGTTAACCGTCTCCTCTCCCCTTTCGACCACCTCCTGGGACTCGTAGATGAGTTTGGACGGCACGGGATTCCATAACTGGCGCCAGTAATGAACGAACAGGGTACCCTATTTGGCAATTATTTTGTGAGTTTATATTTGTGAATTATTCACAAGAGTGTCGTCAGTCATCCCTCATCAGGCCACGGAAACAGCACCTCCCGTAATTGAATTTGTGAGAAAAACACAATTTTTGGGTCCAGAAATATCGCCCCCAAAGGGGTAAAACGCTTCGAAAGGTGTTTGCGCATTCCGGCAGGAAAGGGACCCCGGGGAGGCGCAGCCATCGTATGCCAATTCACAATCGTTGTGCCCCAGTATCCTCCTATCTATTACCCGAAAATGTGCGGGGGATATGACACCAGTTAATTCACCTACTTCCCAAACAACGGCAAGTAAATACCTGCGCATTTAGTTGACATATATACATTTAAAATAGTATTTTGTAAACCAACCATTAAGTCAGCTAGCCATGCCTCCTATTGCCCAACGAATTAAACACGCACGCCTGATGAGAGGGCTCTCTTTACAGGATCTTTCCGACCACATGGACAACAAGATCAGCCGTCAAGCCCTGCATAAATATGAGAAAGGAAAAGTAGTACCGGACAATGTAATGGTTCAGGAGCTGGCCGATGCCCTGGACTTAAAACCGGATTATTTCTACCGGGATCATGCAGTAGAGATCAAAGAGGTGGCTTTTCGAAAGCTTTCAAAGCTCAGCAAAAAGGAGCAAAACAGGATAATAGAAACTGCCCGGGACTTTCTGGAGCGGTACCTGGAACTGGAACAGATCATCGGCAAGCAGCCCAAGGTCGAAAATCCGTTGATCGATATTTCCATAGATAAGAAAGAGGATGTGGAACAAGCCGCCCAGCAACTTCGACATGCATGGGATCTCGGAACTGACCCACTGTATAATGTCCTCGAATTACTTGAGGACCAGGGCATTAAGATAGTTGAACTGGAGGGAGATGAATCAATTGACGGATTTTCAACCTGGATCAATGATGCCATTCCGGTTATAGGGCTGAACAGTAATAGACGGGAGCATCTTGATCGTTACCGCTTTACTGCACTGCATGAGCTTGGTCATTTGCTGCTGAATCTTGAATCGTTCAAATCCAACGAGCAGGAAAAATTGTGCCACCACTTTGCAGGAGCTTTGCTCCTGGACAAACGCGCGATTGAATCCGAGATCGGACTCAAGCGCAGTCACATCTCTCTGCAGGAGCTGAAATCCCTTAAGAAGCAGTACGGCATTTCCATGCAGGCCATCATGTACCGTTTCAAGGAACTGGGGATCATCAGCCAAGCCGTAATGGCTGAATTCTTCAAATTCATTAATTCCCAGGGGATGAAAAAGGACGAATCAGATATTGCCACTTATGAGGGAGAGGAAGTAACTCTACGATTTGATCAGCTCTTGGGACAGGCGCTTGCAGAAGAGTACATCACCATTTCCAAAGCAGCGGCCTTAAAGAATTTAAGGGTGAGCGAATTCAGAAAATCTTTTCTTCTTGGCTGATGCGCATAGTTGTCACAGACGCCTGCATATTCATCGATCTGCTGGAGTGCAATGCTTGCGAAGCCTTCTTTCACCTCTCCATTGAGGTAGTAACCTCCTACCAGGTATGGATGGAATTGGAGAGTGAGCAGAGAAAAGTGCTATCTGAGTGGGTGGATAGTGACCGTTTGAGAATTATTAAAATCTCCGAGGATTTCGTAGGAGCAGCTAAAGAGAGAAATCTCTCAACCTCCCTGTCCATTGCGGATCTATCGGTTTGGCACCTTGCAGAAAAAAGCAACGATATCTTGCTCACCAGTGATGGCGTACTGCGGAAGATGGCCAAACGCCACGACATCAAGACACACGGACTCCTGTGGATTTTTGATCAAATCTATGAGGAAGAACTCATTAAACCAAAAGACCTCATCTTGAAGCTGCAACACATTTTTGACACCAATTCACACTACCGTTCCAATACCAAGCTATACGAATCCTTTGAGTGGCTAAAAAAGAAATGGAATCCCCAAACCCAAAAAAGGTGACACCTTTCGATCTCAACGTCGGTAAAGGAGAGTATTCTGGAGTCTGAGGTAAAGTTAAACTGATCAAACGAATGATTGACGTCAATTAATTTTCCCCAGCGTATTGCCTCAGGTCCTCTTTTTGGAGGTTTCTCGCCACCTGGGCAGCCAGTTCCACCATCTAAGTGCAAACTACCCAAGCTATTTCTACGCATACTCCAACTCCGAACGCTCATCAAAGCTCAAGGGATCTTCTATTTCCATGGAAAACCTGGCATTAAATACGTCCAGGATTTTTTGAGCCTTTTCGACAGAAATACCATGGTATTCATTATTCTCATCACGGGAAACCTGGGCCTGGGAGACCCCTAATCGATTCGCCAGCTCTTCCTGCGTCCAGCCCTTGGCAATTCGCAGGCCAATCAACCAACGCCCGATACTTGGCAGAGTGATGTAAGGTCCCCAGTTCTCCATCTTTTCATATGCTCGTAGGCTTCTACCTCTTCCTTCAGCTGTTCATGGACAAGAAGCAAGGGCTGCATAGCCCAGTCTAATTCCTCCGGGCTCAATTCCATCTCGAACAAAGTTCTCTTTCTGTTTTTTGATGGTTTCTAAATCATTATCAAGGCGTTCCAAAGCTCTTTTGTATTCTGCGTCAGTCCGTATCATACTTTCTCCAGTGCTTTTTGGAAGCTGAATCCGATCGCTAATATTCGGGATGCTACAAATCCCAACGATATAACATATAACTTATACTTAATATTTATGTTATGTCATACACATACAATTGTCAAAATTATTCGCTTGCATTTATTCCGAGTAATGTATTCAAAGCATTTTTGAATTTAACCCTCCTCCCATCCAATTTACTGAAATCCATTCCTCAGCATGTTATGGAAAACCGTCGGGATGGAGGCTAACGCATTGCATAATTGTTATGCGTTACATAACATGTAACGGCATGAAATTGTTTGAATACACAAATTTCTTATGACGGACAAACCCTACATACCGCCCATTCATCCCGGTGAAATACTGAAAGAGGAATTCCTTGATCCGATGAATATTTCCCAACGGGCCTTTGCCCGAAGCATTGACGTACCAGCCAACCGGGTCAATGAAATCGTGCGCGGGAAGAGAAGTATCACGGGGGACACGGCTATCCGGTTTTCCCTGGCTTTGGAAACAAGCCCGGAAATGTGGCTACGACTTCAGGCCCGGTACGAGCTGGAAAAGGCCCGGGATGAGAGCGACCCCGGCCTGAAAGAAAAAATCAAGCCGGTAGTTGCTTAGCCCGGCATCGCGTCGGTCACTATTATTCCTTTGGCTTGTCTGCTCCATGCGCGGATCGCAAGAACCTAGTGATACGAGACTTCCGTTTTCAGGTGATTTTTCCGGATTCCACGCCAAATATCGAATAGAGAGAAGCTAATATTATGGTTAATTGTTGTCACAAATATTTACTAAATTTGTGACAAATTAATTTCGTTGTATGAGCTCGATTAAAGACCAAATACATGAGAAGCTGAAATCCAGTGGCAAAGGTACAATCTTTTTTCCAGACGATATCATGGAACTGGGATCCAATGAGGCGATCCGTCAGGCATTAGTTCGTCTTGAAAAGGACGGGGTGCTTGAACGTCTGGCGCATGGTATTTATCTGTATCCCGAAAAAGACCCCCAGCTCGGAACACTCCATCCATCCATAGATAGGATTGCCCGAGCTATCGCCAATAGAGACAAGGCGAAAATATTGCCTGCCGGTACGCTGGCGCTGAACAAACTGGGGCTTACCAGCCAGGTACCGATGAATGCCGTCGTACTTAACAGACGGTTCCCCGAGAAGCATTCAGGTCGGCAACCGAAAGATTAAGTTCAAGCGAACTGTTCCCAAAAACCTGGCGGTGAAAGGCAAAATATGCGGTTTGGTTATCCAAGGATTGCGTGAGATCGGTAAGGGAAATGCAACGGATCGCCAGTTAGCTAAAATTGAGGAACTGCTCGAAAAAGAAGATCCTGAAACAGTGAAACACGATGCCAAACTCGCACCGGCATGGATACGAAAGATCATGCTCAATGCAATGGAATAAGCTATGGACAAATGGTTCGATCTGCCAGATGAACGTAAAAAACAGGTATTCGATCAGGTAGCAGCCCGGGAGGGATTGCCCTCGGTAGCCATCGAGAAAGACTGGTGGGTTACATTGACACTCAAGTCTGTTTTTGATCTGCCATTTGCTGATCACTTGGTATTTAAAGGCGGAACTTCGTTAAGCAAGGGATGGAATTTGATCGAACGCTTTTCTGAAGATGTGGATCTTGCCATCGATCGCAGGCAGTTCGGCTTCGAAGGGGAGTTGGGAAGCAGTCAAATTACCAGACTCCGAAAAACCATCCGTTCTTTCGTCAAAGAGAAACTTGCGCCCGATTTATACGAAAAGCTTAACACCTATACAGAGGTAGATGTAAACGTTCAGCCGCATGAACATTCGGACGCCGATCCGTCGCAGATCGAAATCATTTATCCTGCCGTAACGGAAGAACTGGATTATTTGCCCACGAGAGTTCTTGTAGAAGTCAGCGCACGTTCGCTCTTCGAGCCGAAGGAAGAGCAAGAACTTTATCCGTTAATAGGGCCGGAATTGCCAAAGCTGGATATCGAAAACGAGGGTGTCGCTATCCCCTGCGTATTACCCAAAAGAACATTCCTGGAAAAGGTCTTCCTGCTGCATGAAGAGTTTCAGAAAAATCCTGGTGAGCTCAGAGCGGAACGGCTGAGCAGACATCTTTACGATATTGAGAAAATGATGGATTCCGAACATGCGAAACAGGCATTGGATGATGAATCATTGTATCGGGATATCATCAACCACCGGCGCAATCTTATCGGGATGAGGGGAATAAATTATGACAGCCATTGGCCCGGCTCTGTCAATCTCATACCGCCCGAAGCAACAAGAAAAGAGTGGGAACGGGACTACCGGGAAATGCGGGAAAGTATGATTTACGGGGATGCCCTTCCCTTTGATGCTTTACTTGGTCGGATGAAAGAGCTTACAGAGAGAATCAATGAATTGAAATTCAATCCATAAAATAGTTTGTGATGATTGGTGGAGAAGTTGATGAAGTGATTTCACAACTTTGGCTTATATACTACAAACGTGGTGTGCATAAATTTTTCGGAATTGGACCTCCTATTTCGGGCAAATTCCCCTGCCGTAAATTTGTGATTCTGTCACAATTATTGAATTCTCAAATGACCGTAACAGCTTGTAATGACATATGTGGCGGCAAGGAATTGTGAAACTTTCACAAAAATAAGCCCCCAAAAATTAGCCTAAAAGTAGGGGGAGTAGGCATCGCGATTTCCGCGCCCAATGACCAGCCTAATAGACAAAATCTTAGCTGACACATATCAGGACGCCCCCAACCCCTCCGGCCTGACCACCTTCACCCTGTCCCCGTAGCTCCTCACCAGGGCCTTCAGCTCGTAGTTAATCCGCACAAAAAGCCGCACGGTTACCGTATCCTCTCCCCTTTCGACCACCTCCTGGGACTCATGGATGGGTTTCGACAGCACGTACTCCGACTGCGGGTAATAGAACTTCAGCACAATCTCCTCGGGATCGCCCACGAAACGGCTGATCCCGATGGTGTGCCGGAACACCTCCTCGCGGTCCCCCGTGAAATAGCGGAAATCCGCGTCCTCCTCCACCTCCAGCCGCCGGATGCGATCCAGTCCAAATATCCGCTCCTCCCCGGTCAGCTCGTCGTAGGCATAGACGTACCACCGGTCGTCGTACTCCTTCAACAGGTAGGGGTGAATCAACCGCCGCTTCGGGCGGTCGCTGCGGATCGCCCGGTAGGAGATGTCCACCACCTGCCGCAGCTCGATGGCATCAACCAGGGGCTCAATCCACTGCAGCCCCTCAACCGGCGCCGGCTGGTCAAACTGGACGTACCTGGACAGCTCCCCCTGCAGCCGACTTTCAATCCTGGAAAAGGTCAGCGCCTTCTCCACAAAATTCCGGAAGCGGTTCAGGTACGGCAGCGCCCCGCTCTGGTCCAGCAGCGCCAGGGCAAACTCGGCCGCCTCCATCTCCCCGTAGTCCACCGGAAAAGCCTTGATGGTATAGTCCTTATCCTCGTAGTAGTACCCGTTGCGGGCGCGCGAGTATCGGATGGGCGCCCGGAACTCCAGGTCCTCGGAGTACTTCATCTCGTGGATGTCCTTCTGCAGGGTCTCCCTTGAGATGCGCTGATCCAGCAGCCGCTCGATCTCCTCCAGCAGCTTTTCGGTGGAGGGATACGCCATCGACTTTTTGCGCAGGCACTCGTCGATGACCTGGTACCTCAGGTATGCGTTTTTGTTCAGGGGCATATTTTATTTCCAGCCTTCATTGGGATCCCACGTAAATGCAAAGTCCTTACCTTCTCTTAAGGACTTTGTAGCTGGCCATTCGATTCGGGGTCCGGTTGCCGCTGTATCTGCCACGGAGTGGCACCATATGACCGAAATAGCCACACGGATTCCCTATGATCAGTGATCACCCAACAAACAGCGTTCAGTTTACACTCCCCGATTTATTAATAAGTCGTACCGATCCTGAGCTCAAAAAATATCTTTTGTACCGTACTAATAGGATGGGAATCACTATTAGCCTTTTTATAATCTTCAACTGACTTTTCCCCATGTTCCATTGCCTCTTCCAATCTATCTCTCAATGTAGCCATACAAATCATTACGTGGAATGATATTCCTGAGTCTTTCTATATCCCGTAAGTTCATTTCCTAACTCCCTCTCTACTTCGGTGCAGTCCGCAAAATGTTTGGCAGTATATTTAAAATGTAAAAGGAACCAATATTCAAAACAGGGATTACAATAGCACAAAGAGACTTTACCTGCATATTTATTATTTATTTTGGCGATTTCTTCTTTTTTAGATCTTCAATGCATCCTCTTTCCCATCTGACAATATTTTGTCCATGTCAATAACGGCAAATGCCTGATCCACGCCCCTTTCGACCAATTCAATGGCTTTATTGATGGCTTTGTCAAAGCTTCCTGTCGCTTCAGGTAACCTAGGTAAAACATCAATCCATCTTAGTTCATCTTCCTCATGATCCCTCATATTCTGGAAATAATAGTGCTCCACGTATCCATCTCCTACGATGGCGATGGATTTCTTGAGACGTCTCCCCCCTGTTTTCCTAGCCATCGGTAAATGTAACAGGTTTGGTTTTGGGTTTTGCTCCTAACTTTCCCAAATCATAGGCATTGAATATAGAACTGGTTTTTCTGATTTTATCTGATTTAAAATCGGATAAAGAAAACAGATCCGTTGCTCCCTTTTCATTTTTTTCCGTGAACCAGATAGCATCATTCCGAAGAATATCTCTTCGGGTCAGCAGAGATATATTGTGTGTTGTAAATAACAGCTGGGCAAAATCCGAGTTTTCCAGGAAATTGACGACTAACTGCTCAAGAAGATCTGGATGCAGAGAAGTTTCTATCTCATCAATAAACAGGAATGAATTGCTTTTTAAAGCCATCAGAAGGGGACCCACCAACTGGAAATACCTGCGGGTGCCATTCGACTCCTCCTCTTTAGGAAGTGTCATGGTTAATTTTTCTGATCCCTGTCCTTTAAATTCGTGCAGAAACTCCACATCCAGTGATTTCAGTTTCTTTCGTTCCTTTATTTCTCTCTTTGCTTCATCGGGAATAGGCATTTGTTCGATCTTCTCCAACATCTGATCGCTAATAGAAATCTCATCTTCAACGATATTCAGGTCCGTTATATTCAGATCGGCATTCTTTAAAAATTCAACAACCTGTTTCTTTTGTATTACACCTCTATCGATAATTCCGCTGGTCCAGCTAAATAAATTTTCTTTGTCTTCCGGCGAAATAATGGGCAAGAAATTATTGTCAAACCAACCAATCAGTGAATCAAGGATCGGAATAGAAACATTGGTTTTTGAATACGCTCCCATTACCGTCACATTTTTAATAGTATTGGCTTCCAGGTTTCTGGTATCCTGCGCTTGAATATTCTCAAGCGTACTGCCGAATTCGATGGTACTGACCTTGCCATCATACTCCCGCTCGTAGAAAAGGGCTTTCTTATTTTTGGGATAATAGTTCAGGACCTCCCTTCTGATGAATTGATTATTAAACACGATGTCATAGTCATATTTTATCTCGTCGAGATAAAAGGTCAGATTAAAACGGGTATCCTCTTCAACAGCCGTTCCCAACTTATGCTTGTGGTATCTGATAGGATCTGTTTTTTGATCCAGCGGTTTCAGCACCAGATCCCGCAGCATTTGGAGGGCATTGAGTATATTGGTCTTGCCGGAGGCATTAGGACCGTAAATTATTCCCAGTTTTAACACACGGGTCCCGTCCGGCAGTTTGGTGATGTAGTAGCTTCCCAGCGTATCATCGTTCGTTGCTTCAAAAGACAAGGTCACCCTGTCATGGACCGGTCCAAAATTCGAAAAGCTGAATTCCAAAATCATATTTCTGCAATTTTATGTGCTATATTTGCAGTGTGAATGCATAATATAGATAAATTATTTCCATATTGCAGTTTTTATATCCTTATTGGTTGACAGGGCGTTTTGTCTCCCTTGCTCTATTCAACAACCGTTGATGAACAGACTGAGCTACATTTTTCCTATTACGTGTCATGAGCTATGGTTTCCAGATATGGTCGAATTACGCTCTCAACCCGACAAATATCGGCATACTTCAGAATATCGGAGTAGGTGGCCTTTTCCTTCTTTGAGTCCTCTTTTAAGCGCCTCCAGTGCAATTTCCAGCCCGATTTTATTGCGAAATTTAAAACAATCGGCAATGGTTTTAGCCGGATCATATACCTGGATCTCCACCCCATCAATTTCATGATTTTCTATTCCCTCAGTCAGACTCTTTCCTGAAAACCGGTACACTTGTATGGGAGGATAGTCCAGCTTCGGCTTCCAGTGCCTGCGAGGAAGTGCTATATGCACCCGGTGGGGAATCTCAGTAGTCATATCATGAAAATCGAGTGCAGAAATCAGGCAAACTATTGCATCAGGTATCTTGGTGCCAACTACAGCCAGATCGGGATTAGATAGCGGTCCCTTATCTTCAAGCTGATAAACACCGCGTTCAAGTCGGTTGAGATATCCATGGTCTCGCATCCAATACAGCGTGCGACTGTGAATCCCTTCATCCAGCGCCTCCGAGGTACGCATGATTCCCCCATGTTCTTTAAACAGAGCCACGGCTTCCTTGATCTTTTGGTCGGAGACAGACATTCCCGCTTGGATAACTTACTTTACAGTTAATAATAAGTGTAAAGGTTTTTATCCAAATCGGCAAGTTGCGGCAATTGCTGAAGCAAGGTAGAGCCGCTCGATCTCCTCCAGCAGCTTTTCGGTGGAGGGAAACGCCATCGACTTTTTGCGCAGGCACTCGTCGATGACCTGGTACCTCAGGTATGCGTTTTTGTTCAGGGGCATAAGAAAAAAGTAAACCGTATGTAGGGTACGGTTTGAGCCTTTAGATTGCAAACACAGCAATCCGAACCAAGAAGAAAGGCCTATGAAAAGCAGCTATTTGATAGAACTCGGCAGATACCTGGGAGGACCCGGAATATTGTATCACTACTACAAGACCGGCCGGTTCCCCAACGTGATATCCATCTCCGATTACGATTCTGTGGGATGGGAGAAAATCTACCGGTACTGCCGAAACACCTACCACTGGGAGGAGGGCGACGAGATCGAAAAAGAATACATCAGCGCCGACGGGAAAAAGAAAACCTACCTGTTCCTGCACCTGAAGGGGAGCATCACCCTCTGCAATCCCTACGACCGGAAGGCAAAACTGCTCTACGATACGACCACCGATCCCAAACTGCTGGAAGAGATCCAGGAGCGATTTTACCGGATCGCCCCGCAGATCTCCCCTCACAGCATCGGGATCATCAGGCAGGCCAGCGGCCGCCTCGAGGTAAAATCGTTCAACTTCAATCCACCCGAGCAATCCATCATCCGCTACCTGGATGAGGCTACGCAGGAGCTCTATCACCGGATGATCCGGGAACTGCAGCAGAGCAACGGGAGCGGACTCTACCTGCTGCACGGCGAGCCCGGCACCGGCAAAACCACGTTCATCAAGGAAGTGCTGAGCGAAACAGACAAGAAGGCCCTGTTCCTCTCCCCTTCCCTAACCGAGGACCTGACCTCCCCCAACCTGATTTCCCTGCTGATGGACTACCCGGACTCCATCCTGGTGATAGAGGATGCCGAATCGGTCATCATGGAGAGGCAGGCCGACAACTCCAACGCCGTATCCAACCTGCTGAACATGACCGACGGATTCCTGGCCGATTTCCTGAACCTGAAAATCATTTGCACCTTTAACACAGAATTGAGAAATATCGACAAGGCACTCTGCCGGAATGGGAGGCTGAAAGGGATGCATGAATTCACCAAACTGGAGCCGGGGAGAGCAAAGGATGTAGCCGAACTCCTCGGGCGAGAGATCTACCCGGAAAAACCGATGACCATCGCGGAAATTTGTAATTCCGGAGAATTTGCAGGAGAATACCAATCAAAATCCATTGGGTTTGCCAAGTAGATAAATGAGCGTGGTGGAACTTGCCAATGAGATTCTGAGTGAAGCTTCGGCTTATCTAGCATAGTTGGAGCTTGACCACCGACTCAAGGAAAGATAGCGTTCTTCGAGAATCATTCATTCATACGTGACGGAACTCAAGAAAAATTTTCTTCGAAAACTACCGGGCTGCTCAGTATCAGAAAATAGGAGGGGCTCAATTCCATTATTGATAAAATTTTTGAGGCTCAGCGTGAAAAGAAAACTAAATTGAATCAAGGCGAAGGAAATAATAGACAACTCCAATTGCTTTTACTGATATCATATAACACCTCTCTTCTTCAACTCCCAAAAGCATTTAGCAGTCGCCTTAACATCGGATTTTGCATTGGCTCTGTCCAAATCTGATCTGAAGCGTATAATACAATCTCTTCAGTCTTACCATCGTATCCCATCTCCCGGTTGTGATAGAACAATACTCAGTTGATTCTACCATCGTACAAATACCCTCGATTTTTGATAATGGATTTTTGCCAAAGACTCATACTCAGCTCCTAAAACCTTTTTATCAAAATTTAAGTTATGTGCAACCAGACAGTCTGCAATCATAAGACCACTAAAATTCATCAAAACATTTTTTAAATCAATTCCATGAACCTCAGAATATTCATTACTTATGCCATGGCATTGTTGATTCATGTGAAACTTTAAATCCATCAGGTTTCACTATTGAATCTTTTTGATAGATAATTTCTCCTTCAGAATTGCATAAAATCCATGCTAACTGGACTAACCTTGGCCAATTATCAATATCTTCTACATTAGCATCCCATTTTTGGGGTAATCCGTTTGTTTCAACATCAAAAAGAAATAAATATTGATTCTGATTACCCTTAGATGTTTTACCTCTTTTATAAATTTTCTTAGGCTTTTTGTAATTTAACCCAGAAACCTGAAATGAAGGATCTACCTCTATAATTTTATATAAACCTCCGAAAATATGAGTACCAGATTCTATGGGAACATATGGATCTATAAAGGTTACCTTGTTATCATAATATGATACTCGATTAAAGTTACGGTGTGCGGCAATATAATCTTTATTATCATATTCAGTCTTGCTGAACTTGAACCCCATCTGTTAGGTGCCCCATTATTGGTAAATAAAATTTATTAACTGCTGAAGATATATTCTTTTGGAAATCTGGATATTGACGATATTGATTTTGAATTTTTTTAAATTTTTTAAATCCTATCAAGTCTCTTCTTTAGAGTATTTGATTCATCTTCAAGAATACTCAATTTTACAATTGGCATTAGTAAATTCGTACCGGCTACCTCTTCATAAAATCCTATTTCTTCAAATGAGGACATTTATCGTCTTCTTGTTTTTATACTATTATCTTTTTAGCGCTTCCTCAGGATGCATCTAAATTACGTATATTTAGTAAAATAGAATGCAATATTGTAAGAATAAATACAGGGAATTCTTCACTAGCCTACGGCTAAAGATTTACTATTACCTGCAAGCCGTTAGTGGTCAATATTATAAGTACTATAAAAATTTTTTATGGATTTGAACACATAGCTTGCCAGCAAGGGTGCACTTCAACATTCTGACCATACACGGTTATCATGAAGACTGAGGAGTATTCTTTCATGGCTCATGGAAGTGGTTCTCAAAGATTCATTTTAGAAAAATGTTGCCCCCCACAAAGGTAACCATCGGTCCTAAGTATTACCTACTGGAGCAGTTGGTCCAGGTGCGTTTTATACACACCTTTCAGAGAACCTGACTTAAATTTACGTTCACCCTCAGCCGTCAGCCCCCATCGCTATTCCCTAGATTCCCGAAGCAAGGTGGCCCATACCACCTTCGTTGATACCAAAGCCAAGCACAATACCTCGAGTTTAGCGATGCAATCGGTTGCTGACGATCAACGAACGAACTCATCATATTCACCTAATAGTGAGAGGTAGATCATCACTACGTATCCGACGGTGGAAACAGGTGTTAATAGTTTACTTTCTTAAAACGAATGTCATGGAAAAATCGGTAAAATGTTCCGGAAGAGAGCTTAGTTAACCGGACGACTTTCCGCTGAAGTCTACATTATATTCATTGTTCTTATGGATTCAAATATTCTTTTCGTTAAATAAATCAGGAAGTAACAAATGGATAAAATTGAACAACTAAGGTCAGACTGAGAAATTCAACCAAGAGCGCGACTGGGAACAGTTCCATTCGCCTAAAAATATCGCGATGGCTTTATCGGTAGAAGCTGGTGAAGTAACGGAAATCTTTCAGTGGATGAGAGCTGATGATAAGCTTCAAACTAGATAAAGAGACACTGCAAAAGCTGAAGCATTAAATCGTGACGCTCTTCTGTACTTATTACTATTAGCCTCAAAATATGATCTGGACCTGGTTGAAGTAGCAAAGGAAGAAGCTGGAATTAAACGAAGAAAAATATCCGGTAGAGAAGGCAAAGGGGACCTCTAAAAAGTATACCGACCTACGCTTATCGTATACCAGTCTACGAAAGAGGGCTTTACTTCAGACGTTGAAGCGGGTGTCATCGAAGATGAGATTTCCGTCAAGTATGAGGCCAGGCTTAAGCGCAGGGTCCCAAAATCTGAAGAGATCGTGGAAAATTCTCTCCAGACATGTATACCGTACTCAATGATGATGGTATTCCGTGGACTCCGGCATATGTATTGAACTACAGACCACAATCCTCCAAGCGCATCGATTTCATTATTGGCGGACAAAATGAAGAAAAAGTTGACCATGCAATTATCGTAGAGCTGAAGCAAATGGAAACCGCTGAAAAAACCAGGTTGGATATGGAATCGTAAGCACATTTATCGGCGGTGGCAACCGGCATGTTAGCCATCCTTCCTATCAGGCATGGTCATACGCAGCATTGCTTAAAGGATTTAATGAGGCTGTATACGCTGAAAACATTACCCTTAAACCTTGTGCTTATCTCCATAACTACACCGGCGTACATAACCTGGACCATCCCTTTTATCATGATCATTTAGAAAAAGCCACTGTTCAAAGAAGGGATATGGTAAAGCTCCGCGATTTCATTAAGAATCATGTGAAGTACGGAGATCAATCAAAAATCTCTATCGCATTGAGAAGATAAACATTGTTGAAAAGGTTGGCGGACAGTTTACAGTCCACGCTGCGGAACGAACAAATTTATCACTGCGATTGATGAGCAGAAGGTGGCATTTGAGGATGGAGGTCGTTCAAAACCGGTCCGAAGATCAAAAAAGGTGATTATTGTTGAAGGAGGTCCCGTACCGGAGAATCAGTAATCGCCGTAAATCTGCTCGTAAAACTGACTGCTAAAGACTTTGTGACCAGTTATGTCACCAAAAAATTCTGCCCCGAGACGAGTTTATAAATCATATTTAAGCTGGAAGAGATGAAAGATTCCCACATAGATAATCTTTTCAGGAGCTCAGGAGAGTTCATCGATACGTATCCCGAAACGTTCGATGCCTTGATTGTCGATGAAGCGCACCGGTCTACTAACAGTCGGGTTTCTACAAAAACCAAGGCGAAAATCAGATAAAAGAATTGATCAATGCCTCACAGGTTTCTGTCTTCTTTTTAGACGAGGACCAAAGGATCCATATTGACGATATCGGTGAGAAAGAAGTAATCAGAAAATGGCAGACTATTTTGAAGCGCATGTAATCGAAACAGAGCTGGAGTCCCAGTTCCGATTACGGCTCTCGGGGATATCTGGCATGGATTGACGATGCTTTGCAAATCAGAGAAACTGCAAATACCGATCTGACTGACATTGATTATGATTTCCGAGTGTACTCATCACCGACGAAGTTATCGAAACCATTAAGGAAAAAAACAAAATCAATGATAAATCCCGGGTGGTAGCTGCATATTGCTGGCCCTGGAAAAGCAAAAAGAATAAAAATGCGATGGATATTGTGATTCCAGAGCATGGCTTTAGCAAGCAATGGAACTTGGAAGATCATGGACAAGAATGGCTAGATCGAAGATGGATCGATCGAACAAATTGGATGCATTTATACTTGCCAGGGATTGGAGCTGGAGATGGTAGGCGTCATTATTGGCCCAGATTTGATAGTAAGAGACGGAGAAGAAATTACCAACCTCATGCCAGATATAACTATGATTCATCAATACGCGGATTAAAAACTATCAGGAAAGAGAATCCTGAAAAAGCAGCGAAGATTGCTGACAGAATAATTAAAAATACTTACCGAACATTAACGACCAGAGGAATGAAGGGGTGCTAGATTCATTGTAACGGCAGAAAGAAACTGAGGAGTATTTTAGAGATCTTGCTTAGTATAAAAATTCCTGAAAGCCTACATCCTATGAAGTATCTTATAAGTGTTGAGGCTAATTCCTATAATTCTTCTCAAAATTCCAATAGGGGTGACATACTAGTGTCACTCCCTACTCTTAATATCAGTTGTACATAATTAACAATAGAGTACGATTACGGGTAATCCACTGCGCTTTTCCGGCCACGAATCTTTTCAATGCCGAAATTTATGGTTGAAAAAAGGATACGATTTCAGTCTGAATCCTGAATATACATATACTGATGATGAAGCTGTTATCGACTTAGGAGTTGGAAAAATATGGTCAAATCCATTCGGTTCTGGATGCATGCATTTGACCTGTCTGATGATTCAAATGAGCCAAATGATTTAGCTGATTACTTATTTAGTCAAGATGGTAAAGACCGATTCTTGGAAGATCTAGGAACACTTTGGCTATTACACTATCAATTAGTTAAAAAGAAAGGGGATGAGCTCGATATTTATTATTTAGTGTTTAATCAATTTAGGAAACAAAGAATAGAATTCACTAAGTACGCATTCCTCAATTTTTTAGAAGAAATGCGATGACCGATGAATCCCACTCAGAAAACACTATAGAAAAGGATGTAGGCGTATTTTTGAAAAACTATGTTCGCCCCGACTCTAAAGATGGCAACAAAAATATTGAAGACCTTTACTCTTCATTACTAATAGACTTAGATCTTGTCAAGAAATTCAGCAATACAGGAGTAACTGGATGGGTATTGGTATAAGATAAAAATAGTGTCAATCGAGATAACCTTCCGATTGAAATATTTTTCTATTCAATATTAGATAATAAATCATTCGGGAATGTCTATATCGATACACAAATTATTGAATGATGAAGACAGTCCAGGAAATGTATTTGCCCTTCATCCAGATGCCTTGGTCCAATGGTTCAAGGGATTAACCGATGGCCTTTGAAGGAATTGTTTATAAAGAAGATGCTGGAATACGAGAGCTCCAAATTAATAAGGAATATTCGGAAGAGGAGAATCTTAGACCGCTACTATGAAAGGAGTTAATAAGGACATTCCACCCTCAGTTAATATTCAGCAGGGATACATGCAAAGTCTTTTGATTATGTTGTCACTTCAAATACTCGACACATTTATGATCAATTAGTAGGGAATATTAAATCTGGCACCCATTCCTTTACCATAATTGGATCATATGGTACCGGCAAATCTTCATTCTTAATTGCCTTAAGAAAAAACCTAATTGGTGACACGTATTATTTTGAGCCAATAAATGGTCAATTCCCAGAGATTGAGGATTTTGAATTCGATTATATCGTTGGGAAGTACGACTCACTCATCAATGAAGTATCAAATCATTTCGGCTTAGAAACAGATAGCACCGAAAAAGATATTCTAAATTGGATCCATAAAAAGCATGCAGAACTTAAACAGGAAGGAAAGTTTTGGATAATAGCTATCGATGAGTTTGGCAAACATTTAGAATATGCAGCAAAAGAAAATCCCGAAGAGAACTGTACTTCGTACAACTACTTGCAGAGTATGTCAATGAAGCAAGATAAGAACATCTTTTTCATTACTACTCTTCACCAGGCATTTGATTCTTATGCACATGGCCTAGATACCCAACAGCGCCAAGAATGGGATAAGGTAAGGGGTACGACTAAAAGAGTTAAATTTCAATGAACCAGTCGAGCAGTTATTACACATCGCCGGAGAGCATTTAAAAACAGACCGGAATCATGATTGGGATACTTGCATTTACCCAAATTAATTAAAGCAATTGAAGCTTCGCAAGCTTTCCCTCTTAAAAACGAATTAGATAAAAAGCTAGCAAAGGACCTGTATCCTTTAGATCCGCATTTCAGGAGCTATTTTATCCCTAGCCCTTCAAAATTATGGTCAGAATGAAAGATCACTGTTCACCTTTTCTTCAGTCTGAAGAATGTTCTAGGAATTAATAATTATGATCGATCCTCAAATCCATATTATAATTTAGGGTGCGTTTACGACTATTTGATCCACAATCATCATTCATTTCTTTCCTCAAAATACAATCCGCATTATGTTCAATGGAATGCAATTAAAAAAGCAATTGAACGTGTAGAAGTGGGTTTGAAGAAGATATTAACTCTCTAAAAAAGATTGTCAAAATCATTGGCCTATTAAACATTTTTGCGACTGAGGGGGCAACAATTGACCAATGATTTTCATTGAACAATACTCACGTATTGCTTTGGGCATTTATAAGCCAACTAGATTAATTGATCTGCTCGAGAAAAACCAGATTCTGAGGTATAGATCTTTACAAGACAGTTTATTCTATTTGAAGGTACTGACTTCGACATTCGAGTATGAATTTCAGAAAGCAACCAGTAAAGTTGATGCAAGTAAAGACATTGTCACCTATCTGAATAGATACTTCGATTTCCCCTATATACCCGCAAAAAGAGTGTATTATGAAAAAGGGACTCCAAGGTTTTTCGAATTTAAACTATCCGAAGAACCAATTAAGAGAGCTCCTAAACAACCAATTGATGGATTATCAACTTAGTATTCAACCAAAGATGCGAGAGAGGTACTCAAATTTAGCGACGGTCAAAAGAAGCCAATACTTTATGCGGTCTTCAATAATACATCAGAAATTGAAGACCAATTATTTTCAATTGAAAGAACAAAACACGTAATAAACCAAATAGAATCGGATGAGGTAGCCGAACGAGAATTAAACGATTTACTTACTTCTCAAATAGAAGAGCTCAATGATATAATTTTGGGTAACATTTATTCCGGTCGAGGAGATATAGATTGGATATCGAATGGTGAAAAGTGTAAACATCAATAGCAGTAAATTATTGAACTATAAGCTATCGGAAATTTGCAATAGCATTGACCACAAAACACCTACCTTCCATAACGAATTAATCAATAAACAGAAGGTTAGTCCTGCCATATATAAGCCAAGGAAAGTACTTCTGAACAAGCTCATTAATGAATCAGATAAGCATTTACTAGGATTTGAAGAGGATACATTCCCAGCTGAAAAAACAATATATCTTTCTTTACTATCGAATACCGGAATCCATGGGCACAATAATGACAATATCGGCATTTGAACCGCCTGACGAAGATTCAGGACTAGTAGACCTTTGGGAAGAAAGTGAACATTTTTTTAATAGCACAAAATCTGGCAAAAAGCCCCTGAACAGACTTCGTCAACATACTTGAAAGCCCCCCCCTGGGCTTAAAAAGGGATTTATCGAGCTATGGGTACCCATTTATTTAATAATTAAAGAAGATGAATATGCTCTATTTCAAGAAGAGGCCTATATACCTGAGCTAACTCTACGATGTAATTAATCTCGTATACAGAAATCCGAAGTTATTTGAAATAAAAGCTTATCATATAAGTAAGGTAAAGCAGAAAATATTTGCGAAATATCGGCAACAATTAAATCAAGATGAAAATGCTAGCTTTTCGAATAAGAGTTTCGTAGAAACTATACGCCCATTTCTACTAGTATATAATGGATTGAATGAGTATGGACGAAGACTTCTAAAATATCAAGAGCTGCCCAAAACTTGCGCGATGCAATTAAAACTGCAACAGAACCAGAGAAAGCATTTTTCCAAGAGTTTTCCCGTGCTTAGGTTACTCCAGCTTGGATGCGCTAAAATCTGAAAAAGCGATAAAGCAATATGTATATGAACTCGATAAGTGCATAGATGAAATAAAAAATTCCTATGTAGACCTCATTAATCGAGTTGAGAACCGCCTACTAGAATTCAGTTGGAATTGACCAGAATACGAGTTTAAAGAATATCGAAAGCAAATACAAACAAGGTATGAATATTCAAACTTATAAACTAGTCTCTTACCAGAAAAATTATTAGGGGAGAATTATGTCTTCTCTCGAGGATAGAGAAAAATGGATTAGCTCTATAGCTTTCGCAATAATGGACAAGCCACTTAAGAAGCTCGCTGATGATGAAGTGCCATTATTAATGGAAAGACTTAGAAGAATAGAGAGTCTTGACAATTTACGTGAATTAAAAAATTAGTATACCTAAAGAAACAAGAAGCTTTTAAATTTAAACTACAACCATTCAATCGCAAGTCGTTAGATATAAACATTATACTTGGGAAGGATAAACTAGAGTCAGAATTAAATAGAATTAATCAAATTAAACAGATACTAACTAAAGATCGAAAAACGAATCTAGCTCTACTTTTAAAGATAATTGAAGACCTTGGATCTCATGAGTGATGTCAGACATGTACTCGGTATTAGTGGGGGAAAGGATAGTGCAGCCTTAGCTCTTTACATGAGTGAGCATTTCCCTAGCATTGATCTAGATCTTTATTGTTGTGATACAGGTAGGGAATTAGATGAAACCTATGAACTCATTGACAATTTAGAAACTCACCTAGGGAAAGAGGTGGAAATGCTTAAAGCTGTAGAAACCCGAAGGATGGCAAAGCCAAACTTTGAAAAGATGAAGGAAATAACTCCTTTTGACTTACTATTTGAAAGATTATGATGGCTTTCTTCCTTCTTCCTTCGCAAGATGGTGTACGAAAAATTTAAAACTTAAACCATTTGAGGAATATATTGGTGATGATCCTACTATATCATATGTAGCAATTCGAGGAGATGAAGAGCGTGAAGCTTATGTCATCAACCAAAGAAAATGTTCAAACGATATTCCCCTTTAAGAAGAATATCTGGAGTTTTGATGTCATTTCTTTAGTGCTTGATGAGCATAATAAAGGTCAGCTTCGCGATATTATGAGACATAAAAGTAAAGCCTAGCAACTTGCATAGAATTATCGAAGAGGTCGAAAGACCTATTAGCCCAGAACATAACCTCAACCAAAAGACAAAATCACTTATTCGACTTAGATACGACCGCCTTCAACTACGCAGTGTTCTATTTCTTCAAAAAGACTGCCTATCCTCTCGGTCAATTAGAGGAATTTCCTTTACTGGATAAAAGCCATCTCCCACCAGATCAAAGGGTCATAGTACCGAGACCAAGGTTTTTGAGATGCTAGAGGACAGTGTTGGTGTACCTGATTATTATAAAAAAGATGAGTTTGTGGTTGATGGTAAAAAAGGCACGTGATTCTCGAACCCGATCAGGTTGTTTCTTCTGTTTTTATCAGCAAAAAATTGAGTGGGTTTGGTTGTATGAAAATAAAAGAGATAAATTCGAAGAGGCTATGAAATATGAGAAGGAAGGGTTCACTTGGATGGAAGATGAATCCTTGGAGGAGTTGGCCAAACCTGAGCGACAGGAAGGAGATAAAATTACGCCATCTCGAAAACAAAGAGAATGGATCTTCTGGAAAGAAAAACACACTTCTTAAATAATCCTATTAGACGAGGAAGAAAAAGGAGAATACTTTGATAAAGAAGATGAAGACTATGCAGGTTGCACAGTCTGGCTTCATTTGGTTAGTTGCTTGGAGCATGTATTATTTCGAATTTTTTAGAATTTATTCGACAGTTTTTCCTGGATTTCATCGGGAACGTTATTCCAGGCCTTCTACTAATTATTGGCTCATCAATATTATTACATACAAATAATTATCTTGATATATACAATTATTTTAATAACAAATATATATTAATTATATTGATTTTTAGTTTTCACTTTAGGTCATATTATTAGCGAATTAGGTGTGACATATTGTAGCCAGTTTATCTGAGATTTCTATGGATATTTTCAAAAAATAAATTCAGGGATCACTCTAAATTAATTGAAGAAATTAGACAAAGCTCCAACTTCAAGAATTTTTTAAAGGCTTATAATGATGTCAAGGGTCACGAGTATTCCCCACCCCGGGTCAATAGTATTCCCCACCTGAACGAGCTTCATCACCACTTGTCGGAAACGAGCACCGGTTTGTTCTTTTTGGGCTTCATCTACAACAAGATGAACCTTTAAAAACGAAACGTATCATGGGCTATAATCCGCAAGGTATCATGAACATCTACGAAATTGTCCGCCGCTGGCATCAGGGGCAAACCATCAGCGGGATTGCCCGAACGCTGAGGCTGGATCGCAAAACCGTTCGCCGGTATATCCAGTCGGCCCAACAGGCCGGTATTCAGGTCGACACCCCCTTGGGTGAGGAGTCGGAGGTGATGGCTGCTTTGGAGGGGTTGGCCTCTTCCACGGATCGCAGGAAGCCAGCTGCAGATCAATTTGAGCCGTATCGAGAGGAGATCCTGGGGCTGCTGCAAGTATGCCCGGACCCGCTCACGCTCAAGTCGGCATGGCAGGTAATCCGGCATCGTTATCCGGAGATCACAGCCTCCTACAGCAGTCTGAAACGAGCCGCCAGGCGCTGGCGCCCCCAGCATCGCTTCACCTGGCGCCACGAAACCCCGCCGGGGATGCAGACGCAGATCGATTACGCCAAGATGGGGCTGCTGTATGATCCCCTGCAGGCTCGCCGGCGGGTACTTGCCCAAAAAGTGTGTCTGGCGACCTCCCTGCGTAGGATAACAGGATAGTAACTATTCAGAACTCTTTCATGGAGAATTATCCTGCCGGGGGAATAAGGTTTTCGCCTTGTCCATGTAGGGTAGTCTGCGGCCGTAGGCCTGCTGGTTTCGGGCGACTGTTCCAGAAGTACGAGTACGGACTCCTCGTCCGGCATGCTGAGTCTCATCCTGAGCACTCGGCGGAAACTTCCGTTGAGCCGTTCGATCCAATTGGTCGTATAGATCATGGAACGGATCCGGTAGTCGTAGTTCAAATAAGTGAATCCATTCCGGTATCTTGCTTCCGACCGAAGCTTGTTAAAGTAGGAATACTTCTGGCTCCACTCATCGCAGAAGGCCTGCCAGCGTTCCCAGCCGGCCTCGGGGTCGTCGTCGGGATCGTCGGTATGGAACACAGCCCGCAGATCGTCGGCCAGAGCGTCTTTGTCTTCCGATCGGACCCGGGACATCACGTTGCGTTTAATATGGGTTGTGCACCATTGAAGAGGGGTACCCGAGAAGCTTTCTGACAACGCATCTCCCAAACCAGAGATCCCGTCTGCAACCATCAGGCCAATCTTTTGGACGCCTCGCTTTTTGAGCTCTTCAAACTGCAATCCCCAGCCTGTGGCGCTCTCAGAGGGGGCGTGGGCGATGCCAAGCACCTCCCGCCGCCGCTCAGGGGTCACCCCCATGATCACGTAGAAAGCTTCTGTGGACACCGTCTCTCGGCGAACCTTAACGTGGATCGCATCGATGAACACGATCGGGTAGTACGCCTCCAGGGGCCGGGCCAGCCACTCGCCAACTTCCTCTCTCATCCAATCGATCATTCGAGAGATCGACGAGGAACTATAGTGGCGACCGTAGAGCTCATCAAAGACGTCTCCGATCTGGCTCTGGGTGAGTCCCTTCCCATACAGGGCGCTTACCATGCGGTCGGTCTCGGCCTGCTGGGCCCGGAGCATCGTCAGGACCTTCGGATAAAAATTACCGTCCCGGTCCCGGGGGATGCGCAGCTCCAGCAGCTTGCCGTTACCATAAACTTTTCCTGGCCGATAGCCATTTCCCTTGTCCCCGTCATCACCAGCCAGGTGCTCCCGGCGTTCGGCTTTCATGAGAGCGTTCAGGGTCATTTCCAGGACTTCATTCAGCCCGTTCTCGCGTTGGATATGGTTGCCAATGAGCGTCTGCAATTGTACTTTGGTGAAGTTCATAAGATCTCCTTGTGTTAGGTTTTGGGTTGTTTGGAAGCTTCCTGAACCTACACAAGGAGATTCTTATTATCTACCTAAGACACATTCGGTGGGCAAGTACCCGCCGGCGTGTGGTGTATGCCTTTATCGCCACCCTGGCATGGAGCCGATACAAGTTTGTGGAATTTGTCTGGAGTCAAGATCAGAAATGTTTTGTGGGCTCCCATGTGAACATGTTCGACTTTTTCGGCGGAGTCACGGAGTTGCTGCTCATTGACTGCCTGAAAAGCGGGGTGCTTAAAGCCGATCTGTACGATCCGGTGCTCAACCCACTATACCGTCATATGGCCGAGCATTACGGGTGTTTTATCGACCCCGCCGGGCCGGGGAAGCCCAAGGACAAGGGAAAGTGGAACGGGTGGTCCCGCCGGTGCGGGACCGTGTCCTGCTGAAGGCGATGGATCCCCATGGCCGTTGGCCGAGGCCAACAAGCAGGCCCTGCATTGGTGCCGCTTTGAAACGGAATGACCCGACATGGGACCACCGGTGAAAAACCGTGGGAGTGCTTCCAGGCGACCGAACAGGGGGTGCTCGGGGTATTGCCGCAGCAGGCGTTTGAACTGGCCGACTGGAAGGCCGTTCGCGTGCACCCGTATCAGTACGTGCAATTTGAAAAAACCTATTACAGCCTGCCCCAGCGCTATGTGGGCCATCGGCTTTGCTTACGGGCGGACGCCCGGCAGATTGAGCTCTATGATGAGGGCTTCTCCCTGATTAAATGTTTCCCTCGCCAGTCCGGCCGCCGCCGGGTTAGCGACCCGGCCGATTTTCCGGTTCATATCCAGACCATGATGAACAGCTACTCCGTCCGGCAGATACGGGAGCAGGCCCGCGGGGTCGGCCCGGATACGACCCGCTACCTGGAAACCCTGCTCACCCCCCATGCCATGCAGAATCTGCGTAAGGCCATGGGCATCCTTTCGCTGGCCGAGAAGCATTCGCCCCAGCTCGTGGAAACCGCAGCCCGTCAGGCTCTGGCCGCAAGCATCTTTCACTACAAAGGGTTCCGCGCCCTTTTGGAAGCCCCTCAGACCGAACGTCCCATCCCGCTTTCCTCCGAGACCCGCCCGTTTATTCGGTCGGGCGATTACTTCACCCACACCCCTAACTCCTCAGATCCCTTGCTCCATGAAAACACACCATCTGACCAAGCAACTTAAACAGCTCAAACTTTCGGGGATGGCTGAGCACCTTGATCGCCATCTGCTCGCTGCCCGACAAACGCATCCCGGACTACACCGGATTCCTATCCATGCTTCTTAGCGAAGAGCTCGAGGCCCGTGAGGGGCGAAAGGTCGATCGGCTGCTGCGGGCAGCAAGCTTTGGAAATCCTCAATCTCTGGAGGCTTTTGACGTCAGTCTGTCCACCGGGGTAAAACCGACCCGGTGCGGGAACTGGCCACCTGCCGGTTTATTGATCAGCGGCAAGGCGTGATCATCACCGGTCCTCCGGGTACCGGAAAAACCCACCTGCGCGGGACCGGGCCATGCCGCCTGTCGAACACGCGGGCCATCTTTCTGTTTAACCAGTTGTTCCAGCATTCTGAACTGCTCCTGGAGCAAGAAAATATGAGGCGGTGGCGAAAACTCATAAGCCACGACTTGCTGATCATTGATGACTTTGCGTTCCGCCGCATCAGTCAGGCCCAAAGCGAGCAGCTCTATCAACTCGTCGATACCTGTCATGGAAACACCTCCATTATTCTGACCAGTAATCGTGCGTTACCGGATTGGCTTGAAGGTTTTTCCCGATGCCGTGATTGGTGGCGCTATCCTGGATCGTGTTCTCGGTGCCACAACGCTCATCAAATTACGTTGAAAGGAGAATCGATCCGCAAAAAATGGGATTGAAAACTCCGTATTCAATCCAGTAGAAACCGATAAAGAAATGTCCTAAATTAAATCGCTCAACTTCGAAAAGGGTGGGGAATACTGTGACCCTACGTGGGGAATACTCGTGAGCCTTGACATAATGAAAGTGATGGAGAACATTTAAACGAATCTTCCTCCAAAAAATAATGTTCACGACTCGGAGAAATATTGCGTTATCAGTGGCGCCTGAAGGCAATCAATTAGTATACAAATTTCGATTCATTAATTTATTTAATCTTGGTATCGCTACTGTATTGTGGATTATATCACTTTTATGGCCCCTCCTTTTAATTATGAATTTTATATCGACAACGACGCAAGTAGCTAGTAAGTTAGTTCATATTCAGTCCTGGACCATTACTCATGGGGCGGTTTGCTTATTACTTTTTTTTGCCTCGATACGATTTTTAACCAGGGCATTTGCATTTCACAGAAGAACTATGACAGTACCTTTTTCTATTGCACTCAATAAAATTAGTGTTAGGACCGAATGATAGGAAATACGTCAAAAATATTAAGGCCACTAATAAATCAATTTACCTAGCCTGGAGGATTTTACTCAGGGTGGCAAGATGATGTGAAAAATCACACTAACAATAAATTAACTTATCTGACCCGCGAAATAATAATTTGGATGCTCCTGAACCAACAGACCTTCGGATGACGGATATGCTATAAATAAGGCTGATATCATCTTTGCATATATATGAAAAGGACAATCCAGGACTATATGCCCTTTCTTTAGAAATTGGATATGGAAAAGCAAATAACAAATTAATTATATCACAGTCGACGCAGAAATCTTCTTCAAGCGAAGTTGAAAAAAATATTTAGATATGGTAAGAGAAACATCAGATATAGTATTTTTGATGATTTCAAGACCGGCCTGAAATTCCTCCAAAATATTAGCGGAACTATAACTGAAAATAGCACAGTTAAATATTGACAAGGTGGCAAGTTTCTACAACTGAGCATTAGCTTTTTTACCGGTCCACTGAGTAGCTGATCTCACTTCCAGATAAATTAATCACTTATTTAACTTATTAAATTTTACATATTGTAATATTTAGATATACTTAGGTGCATGTTAATATACTGTATATTTACTTTATGATTAATATAAATTACTTAATAAAAAATATTTCCGTGTATTTCGGCTGTTCAATCCCAATATTTATCTGTGAAATATAACAACCATCTCATCAAGGTCTGCCTTAATATCTGTTGGGGTCTTTACTTTTCTTTTTTAAATCTAACTCTTTATCAAGAAGCCTTTTTATCAATTACCGACCTTCTCGGCTTCACTAGATACCTATCTAGCAATTGTATTATTTGGTAATTGAGATAAAGTAAAAATCCGATCCCATGCCTCTGAACTGTTTCTCATTTAGCCCGTTTGGCACTTTGAAATATTTTAAATCTTCTTTTGCAAGGCTTCTGCTGAAGATCATCAGTTAGACGGCTCTCACTACCAATATAATACAAATACAGCTCTTTCGGGATTTCTTGAACTTGGAAACCATTGATCCAAATTGGCATTCGAAAGCTTCTCTGATTGCAGAATCATCAAGTATATAAGATGATGAACATTTGCATTAGTACTCGATTTCCAAAGAAGCCCTCAACTCTTGGATAACACTGTTTACATATTGATAATATTCAAATGTTACCTCGGTACCTCTTATCAAATAATAATGATTCAAAGTTTGCTGTTCTTTCATCCACATTACTTGTATACAACACTTCTACATTAGAGTAATTTGCAGATAACAGCGCTTTATGTGTTAGATTGGCAGAACCTAATATATATGCATTATCAAATCTATAATACAATCAGCATGAAGATTTGAATAGTATCCTCTATTTACTCATTTCTCCTATTAGATACTGAAGTCATAGACTTCAATGTCATTTACTCCTTTTAAGATCTCATCGACATGCCACCTAGTAATGATCGTTAAATTTGTGGAGGGGCTCGATTTATCAGTAAGAGATTCTATTAGTCCAAACTTAATAAATGGGCTAACTAATAATACTTTTCTTTTAGAGCATGAAATATATTTTTCAAGTAAATCATATAATTCAGAATAATAAAAATTTTCTTCTTTATTCATCACGCTCTAAGAATTGGCGAGCAATCCGTCCCCAATCATGGCGGACATCTTCAGCTATTTGCTTTCTATGTCCCTCTAGTTCATCCTCATAGCGTGCCCATGCCATAAACAATAACTGCAATCCTCTCTCTTGCTTTTTCAAGCCTATCTCTAAGTTCCTCTTCATCAGCTCCCTCTGTACTTTCATAGAGTAGTTCAACTAAATTTAAATATGCCGGATGTTCAATATTCAGCTTTACTATCAAAGTGCCTCCTTTAGGCTTGATAGCAAAAAAAGCGGACCCTTCCATATCAGCTTCTACAAAATGATATTTCAAATTATCATTAAAGGTGTTGGCAAATTACACCTCTCGACTACAGAGGAAGACACCTCCCAAGTTTCAAGTTCTTGCCTAATCTGACTTTTCTCTTGCCTCTTGAGGTAAATTTTCGCCTTCATCACTCTCACCATGATATCCCACTTCTTGGCGCTCTCGAGTTAAATCAGTTGCCTTCTTTTCCGCTGTGTGTCGTTTATTTTCATTAGAGGAAGATCTTATTCCTGTTCTCTGTTTCTTAAGATGAGTTCTTATAGTTGATAAATTAGAATCAATAGTCTGATGAATGTCTAGCAAAATTCCATTTGGATCGCCCTCCTCCTTGAGCCTCTCTTTTGCCTCACTTGGAGTTTCTCCGTCTTCTAGAAGATCATCGACATTAATTGCATTAAAATTCCGTGCAAACTGCTTATTGTTTGAAACACCAAATACATTATCTAATGCTGGAGGGAAATGAATTCCAGCAACCCCACCATCTTTCAGTTGGATCATAGCTTGTAACCCATGTATCATTAAGTTCAAGTTCCCTGTTAGCCCCAACGATCTGAAACACCTCGATCCTCCGATGCATGTTTCCCATGAAGGTCTTTCGACCCTGTCGCGTTCCTTCGCTTGCTTTCTCTTTAGCAACTGAAAATTTCAATTGCACCTCTATGTATTTCATTATTGTACTCAATATTGAAACTACGTGGATCGCCATAAGGTTCAAACATTTGTTCATTTTCAAATGGTGGAGGACAAGACGTACGTTTCCATTAAATATATCGGATCATTAGCTCTTGCATATTTTTCATCCCTCGTTATCAATATTTTCTACATCAAAGGTGCACATGCGTATTGAAACTTGGTCATTATTTAAAAGTATCGATACATTCGGCCAATAATATGCTCAGAATTCCTTAATTATAGCTCTTGCAGTCTTCCACATAATTCTATCTAGTTCAGACCAAACTACCAGAGTCCCTGAATCACCAAATATTATTTTGCAATTCTCAATCCATTCTTGAGGCACTTTACGTTTCTTGGGCACGGGTAACTCTCCTCATTTTCCCCTCTCGTTATTTCATTTAGATCCAGGTAGGAATATATAGCATTCCCAATACCATCTTGCCATGTCCAAACGTCTACTCTCTTGCATTGCGAGATAGAGGAACGTAGTGTAATCCCGATCCCAAATTTGCCTATCCCCTCTTGGTCCTCCGAAAACAGGTGTGTCCGATTCCCCAAATTGTAATGCCATTTTTAAAGCATCCTCCATCGATCCTAAAACCGTTATCAATCACACCAATCTCGACGTATTCGATCACTAGTTCTCTGAGACAATTGGACAGTTTTTTGTCCGCAGATAAGTTCTCGACATTATTCTGCACCTGCTTGAATTGAATTACTCGATCAACTCAGCAACGGCATATGCTGCATTTTTATAGCCATTATCTCTCATTGCCTTCACAGCAAGATGAGCAGGTACAATATCACGTTCCTCTTCGAATGAGTATCTTGGTTTACTTTAAGCTCTTGTGTTTCCATAAATCCCTAACATTGTTTTATCGATTAGTCCAAACATCTTCCCAATTAGTAAAAGCATCAGAAACACTTCCAAAGCCGGGGAAGCGATTGGTCTATTACAGTATATATTTCTGCATTTTTATTACCTCCAGCCTTTAGACCGCGTATAGCCCTGCCCACCATTTCGACTATACAATACTAAAGATTTTGTTGGTCGCGCAATCAATGCAGCACTAGTATTCGGGGCGTCAAATCCTGTGGTTAATACCGCATAACGACACAATATCATAGGGATTTCAGAAGATTTTTTAAAATCTTCTATCCACTTTTTCCTATTAATGTCAACTTGTATCGGACGTAATGGAAAATGCATCAATTCCTATTGCTTGCAATACTTTAGCAATTAAATCAGAATGTTTAACATTAGTGGCAAAAAATAAAATACGATTGTGGCGTTTAATTAAATCTTTTAGTGTAGTAATTATTTTCAAATTACGTTTTTCATTTTCAGCCAGTTTTTTAAGAACTGAAATTGGTAAGTCTAATTCAGCTCTCTAATTTATTCAATCCATTTGTTGTAAGTTTAAGATCAGGATCTACTAGTAATTTTTTATAGCTGGCATTACAGCTAAGTACCCTTCATCTATCAAACAGTCTACTGGATCTTGTCAGCAATCATTAATTTCTAAGGTTACTTTTGCATATGTAGAAAGATTCGCGAGTAATTCCAAATCCTCGCTGCAGTATCATTCGTAGATCTACCAGGAGTGGCCGACAAGCCAATCAAACCAGTATCTTGGGAATGTTGAAGAAGTGCATTTAAGACAAATTTATAAGTTGGTGCTATCGCCTGATGAGCCTCATCAAATACAACCAAGTGAGCTTTACTCCCAATTTTACCTAGTGTAAATAGTCCATGGTTTTGTGTGCTGTACATTTTGGAAAGCCCTGATACTAATATACCATCCGACAATGCGTCCAGATCCTATTTCCATGACTCCCCCGAAACCTACGTAACTGATAACCTCTCTATTCCCTGAAGTATAGTCCAGCTATTTTCAAATTCGGTAGCGGCCTGTCCACATAGCTCTCTTCGTTATGTGCTAGCCAAATTATCAGTGAAGGTTCATTATTTCGGAGGTAATCCGAAATAATATTCATTGTAGTTCTCTGTTTTTCCTGAGCCAGTAGGCATATGTAATAAGGTCCGTCTACGATCTCCCTGAAAAACCAATTCCTTTAGCTTTCTTGCAGCTTTCCTCTGATGATCAAAAAGGCCATATTCAGGTTCTTTATATGATATAGTTGGCTTCGATGATTTCTGAATTGTTTTCGGTTCCTGAATCTCAAAAAAATCAAACAGCCTTTTCTCTTTAGATGAATTTTTTCTTATAGAAATTTCATTTAACTCCTGATATGGTTTGTCAGTACTACCTCCTAGAGGGTCAATTAGTTTCTTTGCCTCCACCGGCCCAGTACCGAATAACTCTTGCCGAGTTTTACTTTCTCTAACAATCCAACCCTATCAAATAATTGTATAAGTACTTCCCTTGGTAATCTTTTTTAGGTCGAATTAAAGCGGGCTCAATGGCATGTAAGTAATCTAATAGCATCACGGCCGACTAACTGTTGAAGTGTTTCATCATCTGCACGATTTAAAATCTCATCAAGATGTACCAAAATAACCTCTTCTCTAATCAGTTAAACTTTCTTATCCCAATCAACTTCCTCCAAGCATAATAAAGCCCCCACGACGACCCCACCATCGTAGCCGTAAGCACCCCAGCCAGCACCCACTCCCCATAAATCCAATACCCGGTAGCAAACAACGCACTGTAAATAGCCACGCAGCCCAGCACCATACACAGTATCCCCTGGGGTACGCTCCATTTCTCGCGTTGCAGCATTTCAACTTCTCGTCCCTCTCGATCGGCCTTATCCAGCACCGGCTGCCAGCCGGGCCCGCCGGGCCGGGCAATCCGGCAGAACTCCACCAGCGTATCCTGGGCGGTGGGTCGCGTCAGGTACGTCACCAGCAGCCAGACGGCGGTGGTGAAGGCCACGCCGCAGACCAGCTCCTGCCAGCCGGTGAGGGCCGGCAGGCCGGCGGCTTCGTGGAAAAACTGAAACCAGACGGCCACGGCGAAGGAGATGGCCATGCCGGCGATCTCGCTCCAGGCGTTGATGCGCCACCAGAACCAGCGCAGGATAAACAGCAGGCCGGTCCCTGCTCCAATCTGTAAAAGAATCTGAAAACTGTCCAATGCGTTCTCCATCCACAGCGCCAGCGCGCCGGCGACGATCATGAGCAGCACGGTGGAGAGCCGTCCCACGTTGACCAGCTCGTTCTCCGTGCTCTCGGGCCTGACGAAGCGTTTCCAGAAGTCGTTGACCAGGTAGGAGGAGCCCCAGTTCAGGTGGGTGGAGATGGTGCTCATGTAGGCGGCGGTCAGGGAGGCGACCACCAGCCCGAGCAGTCCCGTGGGCAGGAAGGTGAGCATGGCGGGGTAGCCCATGTCGTGGTCGGCCACGCCGGCCGCGCTGGGGAAGGCTTCCCGGATGGAGGCGATGTCGGGGAAGACCACGATGGAGCAGAGCGCCACGATGATCCAGGGCCAGGGGCGCAGGGCGTAGTGGGCGGCCTGGAAGAAGAAGACGGCCGCGATGGAGTTGGCCTCGTCCTTGGCGGCGAACATCCGCTGGGCCACGTAGCCTCCCCCGCCGGGCTCGGCGCCGGGGTAGTAGACGCTCCACCACTGCACGGCCAGGGGGATGATGAACACCCCGATGGCCTGGGCCGGGTCGGAGAAGTCGGGCAGGATGTTGAGCCGCGGGATCACCGCCTCGTGGGTCAGCAGCCCGCTGAGTCCCCCCACGTCGGGATGCTGCAGGGCCACCCAGGCGGCGGCGATGCCCCCGATGATCGACAGGAAAAACTGGAAGAAGTCGGTCAGCAGCACCCCGCGCAGCCCTCCCAGGGAGGAGTAGATCACCGTGATCACCCCGGCGATGACCACCGTCTCCACGGGCGAGAGTCCCATGAGCACCCCGCTGATCTTGATGGCGGCCAGGGAGACCGTCGCCATGATCACCACGTTGAACAGAAATCCCAGGTAGATGGCCCGGAAGCCGCGCAGGAAGGCGGCCGACTTGCCGCTGTAGCGCAGCTCGTAGAACTCCACGTCGGTCAGCACGCCGGAGCGCTTCCAGAGCTGGGCGTAGACGAACACCGTCAGCATGCCGGTCAGCAGGAAGGCCCACCAGGCCCAGTTGCCGGCCACCCCGTTGGTGCGCACGATGTTGGTGACCAGGTTGGGCGTGTCGGTGCGAGAAGGTGGTGGCCACCATGGAGACGCCCAGCAGCCACCAGGGCATGTTCTTGCCGGCCGCGAAAAACTCGTCGGTGTTCTTGCCCGCCCGGCGCATCACCCACACCCCGATCCCCAGCGAGAAGATCAGGTAGGCGATCACAATGGTCCAGTCGACGGTCTCCAGCAGCATAGGCGGTTCCTAGAAGTCGGTTTCGGGCACGTCTTTTCGGGTGAGGTGGTCCCAGCTCCGGCCCAGCAGCTCCCGCGGGTTGTCGCCGGGGGTCAGGGGACGAAGCCGGAAGGCGTAGCGGTAGGGCTTGACGGGGAGGCGGTACTGCTCATGGGGACGCGCCCCCCAGGAGTTGTCCCCGCCCAGGCCCATCTGCGCCAGGTCGATGTTGAGGGTGACGGCCCCGCCGGACTGCAGCTCGTGCATGTGGCTGGCGGAGGCGAGCTCCTCCATGGTGTAGGGCCAGGCCCCGGCGTAGAGGGTCGTGAGCCCCTCCACCAGCAGGCCCTCGCCCGCCTGGTCGGCCAGCACCATCCAGCGCACCCCGGTGTGGTTGGCGTTTTCCTGGGGACGCACGTAGGTGTAGGCCTGCCCGGCCACGCTCATGCCCCAGACGCCCAGGGCCGCGCCGGTCTTGCGGTCGAAGTACGTTTCGCGGGGACTGCGCCCGAACCAGGCGATCTGGTCGTAGGCGGCCGGCAGGGTGAGCTGCATGCCGAAGCGCGGGATGACCGGCAGCTCGGGGTCTTCGTGACTCAGCTCGGCCTCCACCAGCACGTCCCCGCTGCCCAGCACGGTGTAGGTGGTGGTGTAGGGCAGGCCCTCGCCCACGGGCAGCTCCGACTGCACGTAGATGCGCACCCCGGTGAGGGAATGTTCGGAGCGGATGTCGGTGACCTGGCGACTGGGACCCGCCTGCTTCCAGGCGCCGAGGCGGTCGGGCATGCCGTTGCGCTGGTCGTTGTCGTTGGGCACCCGCCAGAAGTTGGGCGTCAGCGGACCGCGCAGGCGCTCCTCCCCTTCCCACACGAAAGACGACAGGTTGCCCGTGGATTTGTCCACCGTCACCGTGAAATGTTCGCCCTCCACCGTAAAGGCCTCGGGGTCCTCGCTGACGCTCATTTGAGGCATGGCGGAGGGGTCAGCCTTGGGCGCGGGCGGGACGTCCACCGGCGCCTGGTGCTGGTTCCAGGCCACCGTGTGACCCGCCTCGGCCCAGGGAGTGTCTTCGGCCAGGCGGGCGCGCACCATCAGGTGATACTCCGCGCCGGGCCGGGGCTCGAACTCCTCCACCGGCAACGTTATTACCTGCTGGTCCTGCGGGGGAACGCGCAGGCGGGGCAGGGTGCCCGACTGCACCGGGTGGCCGTTTTCGGTGAGCTCCCAGGTAAGGTCCACATAGCCCAGGTCGCGGAAGAAGTTCTGGTTGCGGACCTCCACGCGCCAGCGCTCCAGGTCGGCCGGCACGATTTCGATGTTCTGGTAGACCTTCTTGACCTCCTGCAGCTCCGGCTGGGGCGTGCGGTCGGGATCCACCAGCCCGTTGATGTTGAAATTCTCGTCGTTGGGCACGTCCCCGTAATCCCCGCCGTAGGTGAAGTATTCGCGGCCTTCGGCATCCGTGGCCCGCAGCCCCTGGTCCACCCAGTCCCAGATAAATCCCCCCTGCAGGTGGTCGTGGCCCTCGATGACATCCCAGTAGTCCTGCAGGTTCCCCACGCTGTTGCCCATGGCGTGGGCGTACTCGCAGAGGATGAGCGGGCGGTCGCGCGGGCCGGCCTCGTAGGAGAAGACGCCGTTGGGCCGGTAGCTGCCGTAGACCGAACCCTGCTCCTCGGAGGCGTAATCCACCAGGTTCCACGGGTGGTTGTACATGGGGGTGACCAGGTCGACGTACGAGCGCGTGCCCGCCCGTTCGTACTGGATGGGACGCGTGGGGTCGCGGCGGCGGATCCACTCGGCGGCGGCCTCCAGGTGGGTGCCGTCCCCCGCCTCGTTGCCCAGCGACCAGATGATCACCGAGGGGTGGTTCTTGTCGCGCTCCACCATGCGGCGGACGCGGTCCACGTGCGCCTCCCGCCAGCCGGGCCGGTTCGCCAGGGTCTCCTCCGGGTCGTAGCCCATGCCGTGCGACTCGATGTTGGCCTCATCCACCACGTAGAGCCCGTAGCGGTCCGTCAGCTCATACCAGTCGGGGTGGTTGGGGTAGTGGGAGGTGCGCACGGCGTTGATGTTGTGGCGTTTCATCAGGCGGATGTCCTCGATCATGCGCTCCCGGGAGACCGTCCGTCCCAGGTCCGGGTCGTGCTCGTGGCGGTTCACCCCCTTCAGGTAGACCGGCTGCCCGTTCACCAGCAGGTGTCCCCCGCTCACCTCGACCTCCCGGAAGCCCACCCGGTCGGTGTGCACCTCGAGGAGGTTTTGGTCAGCGTCGTACAGCCGCAGCACCAGCGTGTAGAGGCTGGGCGTCTCGGCGGTCCACTTGTCCGGGTTGGCGATGGTGGTTTGGAGGTCGATGATGCTCTCCTCCCCCGGGGAGACGTAGGCCGTGCCCTGGCCGAGCAGCGGGTCCTGGCCGACGGTGTTGCCCTTCGGGTCCAGCAGCTCGGCCTGGATGCGCAGGTCGCGCGCCGGCTGCTCGCCCAGGTTCTGTATATGGGTGGTCAGGCGGAGGGTGGCGTCGCGGTACTGCGGGTCGAGGTCCGTACGTACGTGGAAATCGCGGATGCGCAGGTCTGCCGTGCTGTAGAGAAAAACGTCGCGGTAGATGCCGGAGAGCCGCCACATGTCCTGGTCCTCCAGGTAGCTGCCGTCCGACCAGCGGTAGACCTCCGCGGCCAGCACGTTCTCGCCCGGCCGCAGGTAGTCGGTGATGTTGAACTCGGCGGGCGTCATGCTGCCCTGGCTGTAGCCCACCTTTTGCCCGTTGATCCAGAGGTAGAAGGCGCTCTTGACGCCGGCGAAATGGAGGAAGGTTTGGCGGCCGTCCCAGTCGTCGGGGATGGTGAAGGTGGTGCGGTAGGAGCCCACCGGGTTGCGCAGGGTGTAGGAGGTGTACTCCTCCGGCGGCTCGCGGGTCACCCGCGGCGGGTCCTTGGCGAAGGGATAGGTGATGTTGCTGTAGATGGGCGTGCCGAAGCCCTGGGTCTGCCAGGAAGAGGGGACGCGGATGGTGGGCCAGTCGGCGGCGTTAAAGTCGGTTTCGTGGAAGTTCTGCGGGCGCTCTTCGGGACGCAGCGCCCAGTGGAATTTCCACTGCCCGTTCAGCGAGCGGTGCCAGGGGGACTCGTAGCGGTGGGTGGCCACGAGGGGCTCGCCCCGGTCAGCCCCCAGGGTGGACTCACTCCGGTGAGCGCCCAGGGCCGCCTCCTCCGAAGGAAAGGGGATCGACGTGGCGCGCCCCGGCTCCTTGTTCCGGGCTATCATCAGCGGATTCTCCCAGTCCGGGTGGGCGGCGGTGTCCGGCGCGGTCGCCTCCCCCACCCTCACACCGGCCGAAGCGGATCCCTGCGCCGCGGCCACAGCCGGCAACAGCATAGCGGTAAGCAGCATAACGGCCAGCAGCAGTTTAACGGCCAGCAGCGCCGCCGGCAGCGTCACAGAAAGGAGCCAATCCCTCATGCATCCCGGTTTCGGTTGGAAAAAGAGCGTTTGATGAATGTATCAAATGGCGCCTTTACTCCAAAACGGGGTATCCAATTCCATGCTGAGGATGCGGTAAGACGTTGTTGTCAGGCATGGGCAAAGGTAGATCCTGCCAAGCCCTGTTGCACGAAATTGCTGAGACTGCGAGCAATGACTCAAAATATTGTTGCATCTGCCGGTACCCCTTACGAGGCCCAGAAATCGAGCCTTATATTTGTGATTTTTTCACAAATATCATTTGACCTGCCTGCCATTCGTGCTTCTGTGGATCGATTGGTCTTCCGGGAGTTGTGATTAATTCACAAATTTCAGCCCCCGAAAAATTGACTAAAAGGGGAGCATCGCCTTCCGATTATTACTTCTCGCCCTACAGCTGAAAACAGCGCTGCCCAGGTTCTGCGACCTAGACATCCCGCTCCCCTTCGCTCGTATCCTCAGAAATCTGGTATCCCTCTTACCCATCCAACGGAGCTTGATGAGTGGTACGTCGTCTGGTGTAAGTATCCAACTGTCCCTTTACTTCTAAACGGGGATCATTCTCGAATTTTGTAAATTTTATACCAATAGAAGAATGCTTCAGGATCGGATTTCTTAAGCTTATTCAGCTTCGTATTCATCGGTGCCTCTATAGTCCAATCAGTCATATCCTCCTCTTCATCGAACTTGACCATTTCTACTTCATCAGATCTAAGGATCGTTGCCAGGTAGGCCGACTTGGATGCATCTGTAATTGCTTTCTCAATATGGTAGGATTCGGAAAATACGTAAGGGTTAATGCGTTGCATTCCCGAATTCAACTCCCTAAAATCTCCTCTCCCATCTGCTCCCCTGGTAGCCACACACAAGGAGGCCATATAGATATTGTCCAAGACATCGCTTCCGGAAATATCACTCCTATCCCGATAGCCCAATTCCAATTCTGCAATACAGTCAAATGTTCTCCTGACAACCTCCAGATCATGAGCCTCATCAAATAAATTTCCAATGTCATATAACTGCTTGATGATTTCCAGACTCATGCTGTCCTCCCCTCTGTAATAAGGAATCCCAGTTGTTTCCGGGGCAAATGCAGTAAGTTTATCTCCAAGCAAGTCTTCAATACTTGCCGTCTTGACTCGAAGATGTTTCTTGCTTATCGGAACAAATCGAGATTGGATGGGCAGCGAAATGACTTTTGAATAGCAATGATCTTCTATCAGTATATCAAGTAATACATTATCCTCATGCATCCCTGTATTGTAAACTGGTTCGTAATATAGTTTGTAATGTTCCTTCTGGATGGTAGAACTGCTTTCCCGATCCTGCCTCTCGCATTTATAAAATCCTTGTGTCTCAACAACTTTTTCGACTACCTCATCCAGATTATTGGTTTTTTCAGGGACAACAATATCAATATCAATCGATAGACGTTTCGTTGAGTCAAAGTGGAGCATAAGGGCCGTGCCTCCCTTAAAAACAAAAGGGAGCTCTTGCTTGACAAGCCCTTCCAACAATAGCAGCGCCCAATTCACCTTTTCGATAAGCTGTGGATCGGCTTCTTCCTTGTCCGCGGTTTCTTGAATCCACTCTCTAGTAAGATTGGATAGATCAATCATCACTATATTTTGGCACTAAATATTAGTTACTGCCAATAATTTGAGTTGCTCCAGATAATTTGCCAGTTCGTTCCTTTTACCCCTTCGCCTTGCATATCGCAGAAGGGTATTTTGATTGATGGTATATTTTGAAAACGCATTCTTAAAAATTTTAGAGCGCTCCGATCCTTGGTAGGCAAAAAATGTTACCTCATCACAAAATATATCCACCAAAACTTTTTCCAGTGTTGCGGTTTGAATACCATTTACTTCCTGGAGAGGAGCTTCGGATATCAGGGATTGTACAATGTACGCCTCCTTGTTACCTGGTAAATAATCCGTGAGCATTTCTTCATCCGGTTCTTTAAACACGACCAGTTTTCTTTCTTTCAGGAATTGAAAAACGGAGTTGACAGCCTCTTCTTCCACTTCGACCAATGTTAGAAAATGCGCCGCCTGGTGAATACTGAACTCATTGAGTATCGATGTATTCCATATACAAATCTGAAGGTAGCGGTAGTTGTCATTCAATCTCTTATTGAGAGATTTTAATTCTTTAGTAATCTGTGGTTTGAATTGCTGTTCCTGGCCCAGTTTGAAGACTCCCCGGCCGATTCGTTGAAGCGCCCCATTTTTGACCAATTTGTACACTCGCCAGTTGATGGTCGAGTTCTTGAGATCCTCATCATATTTTCTGTAAAAATCAGCTATATCCTTGGTTTTAAGGATTTCATCATTGCTGAAATACTCTTGTAAGTCTCCGATATGTAGTTTCTGAGAAGCGATGGGCAAACACCTCTAAGCTGCCTTATTTAACTATATTTCGGCAATAAACATTATTTACTGCCAGTAATTTGAATAATATTGGCCATTTATCCAAATAACCTTCCACTTGGATATCGATCTCCTGCCGGGAAAATGGGAGAATTTGTCTGAGAATGCCGGATATCCTTACCGGTTTATTTTATCCGTGATCATTGTTGTGAAATATTCTCAATTGCTTGCCAATTGTTTGCATCTGCCGGTACCCCTCATAGAGCCCAGAAATCGAGCCTGATTTTTGTGATTTTTTCACAAAAATCATTTGGCCTGCCTGCCATTCGTGCTTCTGTGGGGCGATTGGCCTTCCGGGAGTTGTGATTAATTCACAAATTTTAGCCCCCGAAAAATAGCCCCAAAGGGGGTATCCCGTTCTGACTATAACGGCGTGGCAAATAACCTGCGTGGTGATTTACTTCTCAATTTACAGACAGAATGGGAACCGAAATGGCAGGTCGGTTGAAGGGACTCTACCACGACAGGTTGATTTGCTGGTTAGACCGCCCGTATCTACTTGTCGTTGATCTCTACGACATTTTCACCACTCTCAAGCAATTCAATCACTTTCGAAAGGCTGCTAGACAGGATTTCTCTCATTTTGGCATTCGAGGTATTACCGCACCTGATCCAGATTACTTGCGGCGGGGGACCATGCTTCGTTACCAAGCGTACGAAATCATGGTCTTTGCTCATTACGACTACTTGAGCCTTTTGGGCCCGCTTGAATATTTTTGGATCTTCAGCATCTCTGAGGCCGAGAGCACGGACTTGTGTTGCATCAATATCATCAAAGGTACGATTTATCCAAGCAGCAATGGCGGGAGAGATCTGCGCATCAATCCATAATTTCATGCGGCAATAATGGGATGATCCATGTTACTGCTGGCATACTTCAATGCAGCTTCGATATCTTCTTTTTCCAAATCTGGAAGTTCCGCAAGTACTTGATCCTGGGTCAGGCCAGCAGCAAGAAGGTCGAGTATGTCGATAACACGGATTCGCATACCACGAATGCAGGGACGCCCGCCACATTGATCGGGATTAATTGTTATCCTCTCTTTCCATTCACTCATAGCTGGCTAGGATGGTTTATTGGCTTATTGGTTACTATTCTAATCTACTTAAACAGGGACACTATTCATAGGGGGGGTATGGCGGTCTAACTTCTCGTTATACTGCTGTAAACAGAGCTACTCGAGTTGTGCGACCTGAACATCCCGTTTCGACGAGTGTTTTTCCAGGTATTCTGCCAATTCCTTCTTTTCAACTTTACCGTTGACCAGGTCGATCATGATAGCAAACAGACTTTTCTTTTCAGCCGCCAACCGGTAGGCATTGACAAAAAGAAAGGTGTACATTGCAATAAGAGCTGTTCGTTTGTTGCCATCATAAAACGGATGGTTTTGACAGATATGAAATCCATAGGCCGCTGCCATTTCAAACAGATCCTCGTCGACATACTCGCCCCCAAAACTGGCCTGAGGTTGGGGTAGCGCCGATTCCAACAGTCCTTCATCCCGTATCCCCTGGCTGCCTCCATAGGAGGCTATTTGATCCTGATGAAAGGCAAGGATTGTTTTCTTATCCAGGAATTCTATCACTTGGCCAACTCCTTGAGCACGTCCTTGTAATCGGTATTGGCCTCGCGATAGGCCTCGGCCCACTGTTCAAATTCAGGATCCATCGGCGTTAGTTTCACATTACCATCCTGGGTTTCGATAGTCAGGGTATCTCCCTCTTTCAGATGGAGCTCATCAATCAATTGCTTGGGAAGGGTGACACCCAAACTGTTTCCAATTTTGCGAATTTTGGTTTCCATGGGCATGTATTTGCGGTTCTTTAAGTTATAACAATGTTATTATTATTTACCCAATGATGCAACGCCTCCTGTAAAAAAAACCGTTTATCTAACCTGCATTTACTGCTCGTATTTTGAGTTGATCCAGGTAGTTTGCCAGTTCGTTCCTTTTACCCCTGCGCCTTGCATATCGCAGAAGGGTATTTTGATTGAAGGTATTTTTTAAAATGCTTCCAAAGACTCAAAGTTTTGTTGCATCTGCCGGTACCCCTCATAGAGCCCAGAAATCGAGCCTGATATTTGTGATTTTTTCACAAATATCATTTGGCCTGCCAGTCATTCTTGCTTCTTTGGGCCGATTGGCCTTCCGGGAGTTGTGATTAATTCACAAATTTCAGCCCCCGAAAAATCGCCCAATAGAGGTACCCCACTCCAAAGTACCAAACACCGGACCCGCCTGGGTTGTGACGGTAATACCGGCTACGTGAGGACGGGCATCTCGGCCTGGCGACCCTGCCATCCCATCCTCCGCGCCAACACCCGGTTGCATATGAATCGATAATTAGAGTGATTTAGGATGTTTGGGATGCACCGTAACGAAACAGGGCAAGATGATCAGGGATATGGAACATGCCGGCACCGACAACCGCCTTCCTCGCCGGACCGGGTCTGCCGGAGCTGCGGGGTCTACCTGGGCTGCCGGTTCTACCTGGACTGCCGGGTCTACTTACGCAGCGGCCCTGCTGCTGGCCGCCACCTTCCTGACCGGCTGCGGGGGAGGCGACTACGCGGGCGACCAGCCCGATCCCGTCCATCCCGCCGACCGCCAGGTGGAGTACCAGCGCAAGGAGAAGATCGCCTTCATCCACTTCGGCGTGAACACCTTCAACAACGTGGAGTGGGGTACGGGGGAGGAAAGCCCGGCCGATTTCAACCCCACGGATTTCGCCCCCGAGCAGTGGGCGCGGGTGCTCAGCGAAAACGGCTTCCGGACGCTCATCCTGACCGCCAAGCACCACGACGGTTTCGCCCTCTGGCCCAGCGACTATACCGACCACGACGTGGCTTCCTCCCCGTGGCGCGACGGTGAGGGCGATGTGGTGGGGGCCGTGGCGGAGGCCGCCCGGGCCCACGGCATGGAATTCGGCGTCTACCTGTCGCCGTGGGACATGCACGAGCCCTCCTACGGCACGCCGGCCTACAACCTCTTCTACCAGAACCAGCTCCGCGAGCTGCTCACCGAATACGGCCCCATCGCCGAGGTCTGGTTCGACGGGGCCAAGGGGGAGGACGCCGAGGACATGGCCTACAATTTCGAGGGATGGTGGCAGACCGTCCGCGAGCACCAGCCGGGCGCGGTGATCTTTTCCGACGAGGGACCCGACGTGCGCTGGATCGGCAACGAGCACGGCTTCGCCGGGGAGACCAACTGGTCGAAAGTGAACCGCGACTCCATCACCATCGGCGCGCCGGGGCAGGGCGCCTACCTGAACCGCGGGCAGGCCGACGGGCCCGACTGGGTGACGGGGGAGTGCGACACCTCCATCCGCCCGGGCTGGTTCTACCACCCGGAGCAGGACAGCGCCGTGAAGTCGGTGGACGATCTCATGGAGATCTACTACAAGAGCGTGGGACGCAACTGCACCATGCTGCTGAACATCCCGCCCACGCCGGAGGGCCGGCTGCACGCCACCGACGTGCAGCGGCTGTATGACTTTACCGACCGGGTGAACGCGATATTCAACGAAAACCTGGTGACACGGACCGACTCCGCCGGCAACCGCAGCCTCTCCACCCGCACGGTGCAGGCCAGCGCCCGCTATCCCGCAGGCCACGCCCTGGACGGCGACCCGGACACCTACTGGCTCGGCCAGGACGGTCCCCTCAACCCGGCGCTCGCCATTGAATTCGAAGGACCGGTGGCCTTCGACCACGTGGTGCTGCAGGAGCACATCCCGCTGGGGCAGCGCATCGCCGCCTTTCGCATCGAGGCTTGGCAGGAAGGGGCCTGGCAGGAGATCGCCCGCGGCACGACGGTGGGACACAAGCGCATCCTGCGCACCGGGGCGCCGGTAACGGCCGACCGCCTGCGGCTGGTCATCGAGGAGGCCCGCGGCTACCCGGCCGTCAGCGAGATCGCCCTCTACCTCGCGCCCGGCTGACCGCCTTCGCGGCCTGCCGCGGCAACCGCAGCTTGGCGCGGGCCAAACCCCGCCCCGCCGCACCCCTGCAGAATCAGACTTACAACCAACCCATTCACGCACATGCTTTTTCAACGCCTCGCACTGCCTTTTCTCGGACTGGTCCTGCTGACCGCCGGATGCGCCATGCCGGGGGAGTCCTCCGCCCAGGAACCGGCCACCCTCGAACAGCCCTCCGTCATCCCCAAGCCGGTGTATATGGAGCGCGGGGAGGGACATTTCCGGCTGGCGCGCGGCACGGTCATCCACGCCGACATCACCATGCCCTCCGTGCAGGGCACGGCGGAGTTCCTGAAGCGCAAACTGGACTCGGCCACGGGCTACGACCTGCCCCTGCAGCCGTGGAGCAACCGCAGCGAGGCGGAGGGCAGCATCCTGCTCTCGGTCAACGCGGACACCGCGGCCTTCGGGGGAGCCGAGGGCTATTCCCTGGAGGTTTCGCCCGAGCGCATCGAGATAGAGGCGCCCTCCTCCGCCGGACTCTTCTACGGGGTGCAGACCCTGCTGCAGCTTATGCCCGGGCAGATCTACCGCACCGACTACACCCTGGTGCCGGCCGACACCGAGTGGCGCGTGCCGGCGGTTTCCGTGCGCGACCATCCGCGTTTTGAATACCGCGGCATGCACCTGGACGTGGCGCGGCACTTCTTCCCGGTGGAGTTTGTCAAGCGCTACATCGACCTGTTGGCCATGCACAAGATGAACCGCTTTCACTGGCATTTGACGGAAGACCAGGGCTGGCGCATCGAGATCGAGCAGTACCCGCGGCTCACCTCGGTGGGCGCCTGGCGGGATTCCACGCTGGTGGGACATGCCGGCAGCGGGATATGGGACGGGGAGCGCTACGGCGGCTTCTACACCCAGGAGGAGGTGCGCGAGGTGGTGGAATACGCCCGGGAGCGCCACATCACCGTCATCCCCGAAATCGAGATGCCGGGCCACGCCTCGGCCGCCCTGGCCGCCTACCCCGAGCTGGGCTGCGTGGAGGGAAAGGACTACCAGGTGAAGACCACCTGGGGGGTGTTCGAGGACATCTACTGCCCGAGCGAGCAGACCTTCACCTTCCTGGAAAACGTATTGGACGAGGTGATGGAGCTCTTCCCCAGCGAGTACATCCACATCGGCGGGGACGAGGCGCCCAAGGCGCAGTGGGAGGAGAGCGAGCTGGCCCAGCAGGTGATGGCGCGCGAGGGACTGGAAACCGAGGAGGAGCTGCAGAGTTATTTCATACGGCGTATCGAGCAGTACCTGAACGGCAACGGGCGGCAGATTATCGGCTGGGACGAGATCCTGGAGGGGGGACTAGCCCCGAATGCCACGGTGATGTCGTGGCGGGGCACCGAGGGCGGCATTGCGGCGGCCCGGCAGGGCAACAAGGTGGTGATGACCCCGGTCTCCCACAGCTACCTCGACTACTACCAGGCCCCGCGGGGGTCGGAGCCGCTGGCCATCGGGGGATTCAACACCCTCCGCAACGTCTATTCCTTTGAGCCGGTGCCCGAGGAGCTTACGGAGGAGGAAGCCGGGTACGTGATGGGCGCCCAGGCCAACGTCTGGACGGAGTACATGCACACGGGCGAGAAGGTGGAATACATGGCCTGGCCGCGGGCGGCGGCCATGGCGGAGGTGGTATGGTCGCCCGCCGGGCGGCGCAACTGGACCGACTTCTGGCGGCGCCTGCAGCCCCATTTCGAGCGCTTCGACGTGCTGGGGGTGAACGCCGCCGAGCACTACCGGGGACGCTTGCCGGAGTTCGAGAACTAAATGTAATTCAATACCCTCGCTTATGAACGGCATCTGGCTGGCAACCGCGGCGCTCGTCATCTTTGCGCTGGGATACCGCTTTTACTCGAAATTTCTGGCCGAGAAGATTTACCAGCTCGACCCCGATTTCACCACGCCCGCCCACGAGCGGGAGGACGGGGTGGACTTCGTGCCCACCAACAAGTGGGTGGTGCTGGGGCACCATTTTACCTCTGTGGCGGGGGCGGCGCCCATTGTGGGACCCGCCATCGCCATCTACTGGGGATGGCTGCCCGCCATTCTCTGGGTGGCCCTGGGCACGGTGCTGGCGGCGGGCGTGCACGACTTCGGCACCCTGGTGCTCTCGCTGCGCCACAAGGGACGCTCCATCGGCACCCTGGCCAGCGAACTTATCGGCGAGCGGGGCAGGATTCTCTTTCTCTTTATTATTCTCATCCTGGTGCTGATGGTGAACGCGGTCTTCGCCTGGGTGATCTCCAACCTGTTTATCTCCTTCCCGGCCAGCGTGCTGTCGATTTTCCTGCAGATCCCCCTGGCGGTCTGGATAGGCTATTACACCTACCGCCGGCAGGGCAACATGGTGATGCCCACCATTTTCGTGCTGGTGGTGATGTACGCCTCGGCGGTGGCGGCCACCTACGTGCCCGTCCTGCAGATCGACCTGGTGCGCTACTTCGGCGGAGAGGCCGCGGCGGGGATACTGGGACTGGGCGCCACCTCTTCGGCCTTCCTGATCTGGATCGTGGTGCTGTTCGTGTACGTCTACATCGCCTCGGTGCTGCCGGTCTGGAAACTGCTGCAGCCGCGCGATTTCATCAACGCCGAGCAGCTGATACTGGGGCTGGGCATTCTCTACGCCGGACTGTTTTTCATGGCACCGGAGGTCACCGCGCCGTGGAGCAACCCGCAGGCCACGGACGTAAGCTGGTTCCCCCTGCTTTTCATCACCATCGCCTGCGGGGCGGTCTCCGGCTTCCACGGGCTGGTTTCGTCAGGGACCACCTCCAAGCAGATCCGCAAGGAGACCGACGCGCGGTTCGTGGGCTACCTGGGGGCCATCGGTGAGGGCGCCCTGGCAGTGATCACCATCGTGGCCGTGGCCACCTTTTTCGGAGGCAGCGGGGCTTTTCATGAGACCTACGCCTCCTTTTCGGCGGCCGGCGCCAACGGGCTGAACGCCTTCATCCAGGGGGCCGGGCATCTGGCCACCGGCGTGGGTATTCCAGCGGAGGCCGCCCGCACCATTATCGCGGTGATTGTGGTGAGCTTCGCCGCCACCACGCTGGACACCTCCGTGCGGCTGATGCGCTATATCATATCGGAACTCGGGGAGGTGTACGCGATCAAACCCCTGACCGGCATCCACACCGCCACGGCCCTGGCCGTGCTCTCCAGCGCCGCCCTGGTGCTGCTGCCCGAAGGGCCGCGCGGGATAGGGTCAGGGGGATACCTGCTCTGGCCTTTGTTCGGCACGTCCAACCAGCTGCTGGCCGGCATCAGCTTCCTGCTGGTCACCATCTGGCTGAAACGCCAGGGGCGGCCGGTGATCTACACCCTGGTGCCCATGGTGTTCCTGCTGTTTATGACCCTGTGGGCCATGGTGCAGCAGGTGGTCTTCGACTGGTCAGGCTACGGGGGCGCCGACGCCAACATGCTGCTGTTCGTGCTGGGCGCGTGTATCCTGGGCTTTACCTTGTGGATTCTTTTCGAGGCGGTGGCGCTGCTGCGGAGGGAAAGCAGGGAGGCGGACGAGCCTGCGGCCCAGCAGTAGGTTTGTCGCTTTGCGCTGATTAGTTGACGGCCCGTTGGGCGGATCAGGTGCGCCGCCTATTTATATCTTTTCAAGTGCCTCTCTTTTCAATCACCACGTCCCGGAGCACTTTTGCGTGGGTGCGGGCTGCCCCGGCGCCTTCGGAATCGACGATCTTGGCCGCGAAAAGAAAGGTTACCTTTTCGCGGCCACGCAGTTCATCCAGGGCCTCGCGCATGGCCTCCTCCCTTCCGGCCAGCTCTTCGCGGTAAGCCGTTTTGAACTCCTCCCAGCGCTGCTCCTTGTCTTCATGGTACCATTTACGCAGCTCGTCGGAGGGGGTAAGCTCCTTTAGCCAGCCGTCCAGCTTCGCGGCTTCCTTGCTGACGCCGCGCGGCCAGAGACGATCCACCAGCACGCGGTAGCCGTCGGAGGGTTCGGGATCGTCGTATATGCGCTTGAGTTGGATATGCATGGGTCGGTCGATTTACGAGGCTGTGCGGCATTGCGGGCTAAATGACATTGCGAGCTCCGGCCCTGGGTCCTAGGCCCTAGGTCCTGGGCTCTGAGTCCTGAGTCCTGAACTTTGGGCATTGCCGACCTGGGGCCCCATTAGGCTCTGATAACGTTGCCAAATATTTGTGAAAAAATCACAAAAAATTCTGTGGCCTGACCCGTCTATACGCAGCAGGCGCGATGCAGGCAATTGCTATTTGTGAAAAAATCACAAAATCAGGGGTACCTTTCCGGAGCCAAATGGGCATACCCCCGACCCGCCGCTCAACCCCCAAAAACGACGCCCCAAGCGCCCCAAACGCCCCCACACACCAGGCCCGCTATCCCCTCGCCCGCAGAACATCCCATACCCGCCAATAAAAAAACCCCGCAACACCATAAGGCGCTGCGGGGTTTTTAGAATTTCTGCGGCTCACCTGCCGCGGGTCCGTCGGTCAGCCGACCGGCCGTCCGGGCAAGGCCCGGCATAAGCCTGATCAGCGTCGACCCACACCCCGCGGACAGATACCGCTAGAAGGTTCAGGGAGAGCTCGCGTAGAGCTCAGAAGAGCGGGCTTACATCATGCCGCCCATTCCTCCCATGCCTCCCATGCCGCCCATTCCGCCGGGCATTCCGCCGCCGGGTCCGCCGCCGTCGTCATCGTCGTCGTCGCCTTTGGTAGGCTTCTCGGAGATGATCGCTTCGGTGGTCAGCATGAGGCCGGCCACGGAAGCGGCGTTTTCGAGGGCGGTGCGTGTAACCTTCGTCGGGTCGATCACACCGGCCTTGATCAGGTCTTCGTACTTCTCGGTGCGGGCGTTGTAGCCGAAGGCGTCTTTGCCTTCCTTGACTTTCTGCACCACGATGGAGCCCTCGGCGCCGGCGTTGCTGGCGATGATCCGAAGCGGCTCCTCAAGGGCGCGGCGGACAATGTTGAAGCCGACCTCATGGTCAGGTGCTTCGGCCTCCAGCTTGTCCAGCACGCTTTGGGCGCGCAGCAGCGCGACGCCTCCGCCGGCCACGATGCCTTCTTCAACGGCAGCGCGGGTGGCGTGCAGCGCGTCTTCCACGCGGGCTTTCTTCTCTTTCATCTCCACTTCGGAGGCTGCGCCGATGTTGAGAACCGCAACGCCGCCGCTCAGTTTGGCGAGGCGCTCCTGCAGTTTCTCACGGTCGTAGTCCGAGGTGGTGTTTTCAATTTGACCCTTGATCTGGTTGACGCGGGCTTTGATGTCCTTGTCCTGGCCCTGTCCGCCGACCACGGTCGTGGTGTCCTTGTCGATGTTGATGCGGTCGGCCGTACCCAGGTAATCCAGGGTGGCGTTCTCCAGCTTGTAGCCGCGCTCTTCGCTGATAACGGTACCGCCGGTCAGAATGGCGATATCCTCCAGCATCTGCTTGCGGCGGTCACCGAAGCCGGGCGCCTTGACGGCGGCGATCTTCAGGGAACCGCGCAGCTTGTTGACCACCAGCGTGGCGAGGGCTTCGCCCTCCACGTCTTCGGCGATGATCAGCAGCGGCTTGCCGGTTTGAATGACTTTCTCCAGGATGGGGAGCAGGTCCTTCATGTTGGAGATCTTCTTGTCGAAGATCAGAATGTAGGGTTCCTCCATCTCGGCGACCATCGTTTCGGAGTCGGTCACGAAGTAGGGGGAGAGGTAGCCGCGGTCGAACTGCATACCCTCGACCGTCTCCAGGAAGGTCTCGGTACCCTTGGCTTCCTCAACGGTGATCACACCGTCCTTGCCGACCTTCTCCATGGCGTCGGCGATGTTCCGGCCGATCTCCTCGTCGCCGTTGGCGGAGATGGAAGCCACCTGCTTGATGCTTTCCAGGCTGTCGCCCACAGGCTTGCTCATCTTGCGCAGCTCCTCCACGATGGCTTTCACGGCGGTGTCAATACCGCGCTTCAGTTCCATCGGGTTGGCGCCGGCCGTCACGTTCTTCAGGCCGGTCTGGATGATGGACTGCGCCAGCACGGTAGCGGTGGTCGTTCCGTCACCGGCATTGTCGCTGGTCCGGGAGGCAACCTCCTTGACCATCTGGGCGCCCATGTTCTCGCGCTTGTTGGAGAGCTCGATCTCCTTGGCTACGGTCACGCCGTCTTTGGTGACGGTGGGCGAGCCGAAGGATTTTTCAATTACCACGTTGCGGCCGCGCGGACCCAGGGTGACCTTGACAGCATTGGCAAGCTTGTCAACGCCACGCTTGAGCGCATCGCGCGCCTCCATATCATAGTGAACTAACTTGGCAGACATATGTACTCTTAGGTTTGTTGTTGAAGATTAAATCGTGTTGCTAAAAGATGGGTCAGGTTCAGTCGACGATACCCAGGATGTCGGATTCGCGCATGATCAGGTACTCCTGGCCATCCAGCGTAATTTCCGTGCCGGAGTATTTGCCGTAGAGCACCGTATCTCCTTTCTTGACCGACATTTCAATCTTGGTGCCGTTTTCCACCTTGCCGGGGCCGGCAGCGACAACCTTGCCTTCCTGCGGCTTTTCTTTGGCCGTATCAGGGATAATGATGCCCGACTCGGTTTTGTCTTCGGCAGGTTCGGGCTGAACCAGTACACGATCGCTTAAGGGTTTGATCTTCGTTTTAGCCATAAGTAATGACTCGCTGAGTTTAGGTTTAACGGTTAAATGATTGTAAATCCATAAATCCTTGTTGCAACGGATATCCATGTTGCAACGGTTCCGACGCAACAGGACCCTAAGTGAGCAAGTTCCGTACCAAACTCGCCTGTAAAAGCCCATTGCGGCAAATTTCCCGGGAAAAACCCGGCATTCCCCCGCATATCGCGGCCCATCGCCTTCTAGGGGCCGTTGAGGGCGCCTCCCTCCCCCGTCGCCTTCTCACGCGGCTGGTCGAAATTTCAGGTCAAAATGCCACGTGCCGCCAGTATTGCTGTCAACTTTTCATAAAGGTCCGGCGTCCAGGCCTCCGGCCGCTTGCCGTAGTCGAAGCCTTCGGGCAGCAGCTCCTTGTCAACCAGCGGCTTGAGGGCGTTGCTGAGTTTCTTGCGGCGCTGGTTGAAGGCGGTGCGCACCACCTGCTTGAGGTGGGCGTCGCTGCAGTCCAGCTCCCCCTTGTCGAAGACCAGCCGCACCACGGCGCTCTCCACCTTGGGAGGCGGGTCGAAGCAGTGGCGGGAAACCGTGAACAGTATTTCGGGCGAGCTCATCAGCTGGGTCTGCACGCTAAGGATGCCGTAGTCCTTGGTGCGGATGCCGGATACCAGCCGCTCGGCCACCTCCTTCTGCATCATCAGGGTGGCCGTAGCCAGGTGTTCGCGCGCCTCCAGCAGGGCGAAGAGAATCTGGCTGGTGATGTAGTAGGGGAGGTTGCCCACCACATGGGTGCGTGCCTTGCCCGCCGAAAGCCCCGCCCAGTCGGTGTCGAGCACGTCCTGTTCCACAAGCTCCAGCTCCGGGAAGCGCTCGCGCAGCACCTCCACGGCGCGCTGGTCCAGCTCCACGGCGGCCATGTCGGGATGGCGCTCCAGCAGGGCCTCGGTGAGGGTGCCCGTGCCGGGACCGATCTCGATGAGCCGGTCGCCCTCCCCCGCGGGAAGTGAGTCGGCTATTTTATGGATGATGTTGCCGTCGGTAAGGAAGTGCTGGCCGAGGCTCTTTTTGGGTCGGATCACAAAGGTGTGTCCTGGATGGAGGTGACGCGGGCCCTGTTGTTTGGACTGAATTAATAAATTAAGTTGTCAAAAATATCCACTTAACGCGGCCCAAGCAACCAGCAAACGTATATGGACATCAATCCCCTGGAGACGGAACAGATCGGCATCAAGACCCTCGAGAAGCAGCTGATGAAATCCAAGTCCCGCGTCTCCCTCAAAATCGGCCTGCCCAGGGAGATCTCCAATGACGAGCGGCGCATCTCCCTGACGCCCGGCGGGGTGTCGGTGCTGAAATCCAACGGCCACGAAATCTACATCGAACAGGACGCGGGGGAGGAGGCCAACTTTTCCGACAGCGAATACGCCGACGCGGGCGCCGAGATTGCCTACTCGGCCGAGGAGCTCTACAAACAGAGCGAGATGATTCTGAAAGTGGCGCCCCCCTCCAGGGAGGAGTTCGAGCTGCTGCAGCCGCGCCAGATCCTGCTCTCCGCCCTTCACCTGGGCGGGGCAACGGAGGAATTTCTGGACGTCCTCATCCGGAAGAATATCACCGCCATCGGCTACGAGTTCATACAGAGCGAGGACAAGGAGTTTCCCATCGTGCGGATGATGCACGAGATCACCGGTTCCATGGCCGTGCAGATCGCCGCCCACTACCTGGAGAAGAGCGACGGTGGACCCGGTATCATGCTGGGGGGTATTTCGGGCATCCCGCCGGCCACCGTGGTGATCCTGGGGGCGGGAATCACGGCCGAATACGCCGCCCGCACCGCCCTGGGCTACGGGGCGCAGGTCTTCGTGATGGACAACGACCTGGCCCTCCTTCGCCACCTTGAAAACGCGCTGGACCGGCGCATTATCACCGCCACGGCCAACTACCAGTACCTCAGCTCGGCCCTGAAGTACGCCGACGTGGTCATCGGGGCGGCCATGTTTGAGGGAGAGCGCGCCCCCGTGTGGGTCACCGAGTCGATGGTAGCCAGCATGAAGGCGGGCAGCGTGATCGTGGACACGGTCATGGACCAGGGAGGGTGCATCGCCACCAGCCGCGCCACCTCCCACTCCGAGCCGGTGTTTTCGGAGTACGATGTCATACATTACTGCGTGCCCAACATCCCGTCCAACGTGGCGCGCACGGCCACCTACGCCCTCAACAACGTGCTGGCAAGTTACCTGCTGGCCATAGGCGACGCCGGGGGCATCCAGCAGTGCCTCTGGTCGAACACCGCCCTGCGCAACGGCACCTACATCTACAAAAAACACCTGACCAAGAAGGCGCTGGCCAGCCAGTTCGACATGCCCTACCGCGACATTGAAATGCTCATCGCAAGCCAGATCTGAGCCACCCCGCATGGCCCCTGACGAGCTGAATCCCTCCAACTACCGGCGCATCTCTTATATCAACTGGGTGATCACCCTGCCGCTGGCCATTCTGTTTGCCTGGCCCTATTTGTACCTGGGGAGGCTGGCCGGCATCGAAAGCTGGGCCCTCTATCCCGGCAGCATTTTATTTGCCGCGCCCTTCGTGCTGACCATCCTGCACGGGCACGCCACGCTGGCGCTGGGATCCCTGCACCGGGGCCGCTACTACGAATGGCTGGAGCACAAGCCCCTGACGTTCGGACTGCTTTTTCATCCGGTGCTGGCGAGCACGCGGCTGCGCCTGGCGCTGTTGGTAGTGAGCGTGGTTATTTTCCTGGTGACTTGGGCTATATAAGTCTGCAAAGTCTTAAAGTCAGGAAGTCGGGAAGTCGGGAAGTCGGGAAGTCGGAGGATATAAATTTGCCGGTAGGGGGGTCCCCATTTCGGGCAAATTTCTCCAGTCTATTTTTGTGAAAAAATCACAAACACTTCGCACGCAAACCCCGATTCTTCCCCATAAGCCCCCACGGGTCGATTTGAATTTGTGAAAAAATCACAAATATAAGACACCGAAAAAGGGTCCTGTGGGGGGGGGTGATACTCACGATCAGGTGCAACGAATAGGAAGTGCCCGATGGGAAGTGCCTACGGGGATATGCCTGACGTGATGAAACGAACTGGAAGTGCCGGCTCACCCGAGAGTACTGCCTCACCCGGGAGCCCTACACTAGATCGCCTCCCCCGCAATAATATCCTCGACTACCGTGGGATCGAGCAGCGTGGAGGTGTCGCCCATGTCGTCGGCCTCCCCGGACGCAATCTTGCGCAGCAGGCGGCGCATGATCTTGCCGGAGCGGGTCTTGGGCAGTCCGGCGACCAGCTGAATCTTGTCGGGCTTGGCGATGGGTGAAATGATCTTCGAAACCAGCTCGTTGATCTCCTTCTTGAAGGCCTCCGCGTCGGCCACCTCCTCCTCGCAGATAGCGAAGGCGTAGATACCCTCCCCTTTCACGTCATGGGGATAGCCCACCACGGCCGACTCCACCACTTTGGGGTGCTCGTCGATGGCGTTCTCGATCTCGGCGGTGCCCAGGCGGTGTCCGCTCACGTTCAGCACGTCGTCCACGCGTCCGGTGATGCGGTAGTAGCCGTCGGCGTCGCGCCGGCAGCCGTCGCCGGTAAAGTAGTAGCCGGGATACTTCTCGAAGTAGGTTTCCATGTAGCGCTCCTCCTCGCCCCAGATGCCGCGGGTCACGCCCGGCCACGGATGCTTGATGACCAGGTTGCCCTGCGCCTCGGTCTCGTCAATCTCGTTGCCCTCATCGTCCATCAGCGCGGGCTGCACACCGGGCAGCGGCAGGGTGGCGAAGCCGGGCTTGGTGGGCGTCACGCCGGCCAGTGGCGAAATCATGATCCCGGCGGTCTCGGTCTGCCACCAGGTGTCGACGATGGGACACTCCCCGCCGCCGATCATCTGGTCGTACCAGTGCCAGGCCTCCTCGTTGATGGGCTCGCCCACGGTGCCCAGCACTTTCAGGGAGCTCAGGTCGTATTTCTCGACGTATTCGTCGTCTTCCTTCATGAGGGCGCGGATGGCCGTGGGGGCCGTGTAGAAATGGGTGACGCCGTACTTCTCGCACACCTCCCACAGGCGGCCCGGATCGGGGTAGGTGGGCGTGCCCTCGAAAATAATACCGGTCGCCCCGTTGAGCAGGGGACCGTAGATAATATAGGAGTGTCCGGTGATCCAGCCGGCGTCGGCCGTGCACCAGTAGACGTCCTCCTCTTCCACCTGAAAAACGTTGCGGAAGGTGTAGCTGGTGTAGACCATGTAGCCCCCGCAGGTGTGCACCTGTCCCTTGGGCTTGCCGGTGGAGCCGGAGGTATAGAGAATAAAAAGCGGGTCCTCGGCATCCATCTCCACGGCCTCGTGCTCTTTGGAGGCGTTGCGGATAAGCATATGCCACCACTCGTCGCGCCCCTCCTTCCAGCTGATGTCGCGGTTGGTGCGCTGGCAGACGATGCACGACTCGACGGTGGGACAGCTCTCCAGGGCCTCGTCGGAGATGTCCTTCAGCGGCACGTGCTTGTCGCCGCGCCGCAGGCCGTCGTTGGTGATGAGCATTTTGGCGTCGCAGTCCTGTATGCGTTCGGCGAGCGACTGCGCCGAGAAGCCGGCGAAAACGATGGAGTGCACCGCGCCGACGCGGGCGCAGGCGAGGGCGGCGATGGCCAGCTCGGGCGTCATGGCCATGTAGATGGCCACGCGGTCGCCCTTTTCGATGCCCTTCGACTCCAGCACGTTGGCGAAGCGGCAGACGTCCTCGTGCAGCTGCCGGTAGGTGATGGTGCGCCGGAAGGAGTCGGGGTGATTGGGCTCGAAAATAAAGGCCGTCTTGTTGCCCATGGTGTTCAGGTGGCGGTCCAGGGCGTTCTCGGTGATGTTGAGCTTGCCGCCCTCGAACCACTTCACGTTGCCCTCCTCGAAGGAGCCCGAATGGGTTTTATCCCAGTGCCTGCGCCAGTAGAAGGTGCCCGCCTCGTGCGCCCAGAACTTTTCGGGGTTCCGTACGCTCTCCTGGTAGGCGTCCTCGTACTCGTCGAAATCGTTGATGTTCAGCCACATAATAGGGTTCCTTGCTGGAAAATTTCTGGTTTGGGCCCGCGGCGCGATGGCCTTCGGGGATGCGGACGTGGCAGCGCACTTGCTGCGCCGGTTGACTGCATGGCCGCAGATCTCCGGGCTCCTCCCGCCGCCCTCTTAAATAATCTGTCCTGCCCGTGATAATCAAGTGGGATCCTCGGGCTGTTCAACGGCCTCCGCCGGGTAGCGGATGGTCTCCACCAGCTCGCGGATCTCCTCCGGCGGTCGGGCCGTCATGCGGGAGACGGTCAGGGCCACTGCCAGGTTGACGCACATGGCCACCGTGCCGAAGCCTTCGGGCGAGATGCCCCACCACCAGTCGGCCTCCGTCCCGCCGCCGAAGCCGCCCAGCTTGTACTTGATCATGTAGAAGAGCATGAGCAGGATGCCCACCACCATCCCCGAGATGGCCCCTTCGCGGTTCATGCGCTTGTCAAAGATGCCCAGGATGATGGCCGGGAAGAAGGAGGCGGCCGCCAGTCCGAAAGCCAGGGCCACCGTCGCCGCCACGAAGCCGGGTGGATTGATGCCGAAGTAGCCGGCCACCAGCACCGCGAAACCCGCGGCGATGCGCGCCCAGATCAGTTCGGCCTTCTCGGTGATGTTGGGACGTATCTGCTTCTTGATAAGGTCGTGGGAGATGCTGGTTGAGATGACCAGCAGCAGGCCCGCCGCCGTGGAGAGGGCCGCGGCCAGTCCCCCGGCGGCCACCAGGGCGATCACCCAGTTGGGGAGGCCGGCAATTTCGGGGTTGGCAAGCACCATAATATCCTGGTCGATCTGCAGCTCGTTGCGGCCCGGATCGGGCAGATACTGAATCCGCCCGTCCTCGTTCTTGTCCTCGAACGCTATGAGGCCGGTCGTCTCCCAGTTGTCAAACCACTGCGGCACCTCGCTGTACTGCTCCTCGGAGACCGTCTCGATGAGGTTTACCCGCGCGAAGGCGGCGATGGCTGGGGCGGTAGTGTAGAGGATGGCGATGAAAAGCAGGGCGTAGCCCACCGACTTGCGGGCGTCGCGTACCTTCGGCACGGTAAAAAAGCGCACGATCACGTGGGGGAGGCCGGCCGTGCCCACCATCAGGGCAAAGGTGATGGCAAAGACGTCGATGGTGGACTTGGTGCCGGAGGTGTACTCGGCAAAGCCCAGCTCGTTGTGGAGCTGGTTGAGCTTCTCCAGCAGGTAGGTGCCCGAGCCGTCGGCCAGCGTGCTGCCGAAACCGGCCTGTGGCAGCCATACGCCGGTAAGCTGAATGGAGATGAAAATAGCGGGCACCATGTAGGCAAAGATGAGAATGCAGTACTGGGCCACCTGGGTGTAGGTGATGCCCTTCATGCCGCCCAGCACGGCGTAGAAGAAGACGATGCCCATGCCGATGAAGACCCCGAGATTGATAGGCACCTCCAGGAAACGTGCGAAGACCACCCCCACCCCGCGCATCTGTCCGGCCACATAGGTAAAGGAGACGATCACCGCGCAGATCACCGCCACGGTACGCGCCCAGTTGGAGTAGTAGCGGTCACCGATGAAATCGGGTACGGTGAACTTGCCGAACTTGCGCAGGTAGGGCGCAAGCAGCATGGCCAGCAGCACATAGCCGCCGGTCCACCCCATAAGGTACACCGCCCCGTCGTAGCCCATAAAGGCGATGAGTCCGGCCATGGAAATGAAGGAGGCGGCCGACATCCAGTCGGCCGCGGTGGCCATGCCGTTGGCTAGGGGAGGCACGCGGCTGCCCGCGATGTAAAAGTCGCTCGTGGAGCCGGCCCGCGACCAGATGGCGATGCCGATGTAGAGCGCAAAGGTCAGTCCCACCAGCAGGTAGGTCCACGTCTGTATGCCCATAAGTACCGTAGCTATAGGTTATGCGGTGCCGGGGTGCCGGGTGCCGGGTGCCGGGCGACCTCCGGATTCCGGTCGGGGTCCTACTCCTCGTGCACCCCGAAGCGGCGGTCCAGCCGGTTCATCAGCCAGACGTAGACAAAAATAAGGACCACGAACACGTAGATGGAGCCCTGCTGGGCGAACCAGAAACCCAGCTTGAAGCCTGCCACCTGGATCTCGTTGAGCTGCTCGACCAGCAGGATGCCGAATACGTAGGAGACCAGGAACCAGACGGCCAGCAACGAGCCCACATAACGCAGATTGGCGCGCCAGTAAGCCTTTCTGTTTTTACGTTCCATCCCTGGGTGTCTGTATGCCTTCGGTTTAGGTTCCCCCCGAACTAAAATAAATTTCGGTAATAATCAACTGAGAGCACGCCGCCGGACGGCTATAGTTTCCACTTGCGCTTGAAGCAGTGGTGCAGCCGGCTCAGGATGCGTGATTTCCTGGTGCGTACATTGGCCCCGCTCAGGTTGAAAAGCCTGCTGACCTCCTTGGTGCTGGCGTCGGGCTTTTCAATGAAATACTCGATCAGCTCACGGGACTCCTCCTCTAGCTCCTCAAGGCACTCCTTCAGGATGCGCTGGCGGTCCTCATCCATCAGGTTCTCCACTTGCTGGGCCGGCGTGGTGAGGTGTTCCGACTTCTCCTCCTCCGGAGAAGTAAAGCGGTGCTGTTCCTTGTAGAAACGCATGTATTCGTTGCGGCAGGCCTGGATGAGATAGCTGAAGATGTACTTCTCCCTGCGGATATTGCCCTGCAGAATCTGCTCATAGACGTTGAAAAAGGCCTGCTGTATGCACTCTTCGGCATCCCTGGGATCGGCATCCATGGTGACCTCCAGGTAGTCCTTCAGCCGGGGAAGAAGCTCTTCGAGCAGCTCGTTGGCCTGTCCATCCTTGTGCTGTTTCAGGGCCGCGACCAGTTCCGAATAATCAAGTCTGGAGGTACTCAATGGTTATCAGCCAATTTATGTGGATGGGCCCCTTCCTCCCTACCATTTGAGAAATCGGAACCATTTAACGTCCTCGGAAAATATATAATTATTGACCGACCATACCAAGGTATTCGATGATAAGAATCATGAAAGAGTATAAAATATTGCCTTATGGAGATGCATAAGTATTAGGGCTAGATTATTTTAAATAATTAACTTACCATGCATACTGTACCGTCTCCCGGGAACCGATATGCTCCTGGGTATTCATCTTAACCATACAGGCAACTATATATTTATATATAGGGATTTGTTACAAATTAAATTTTTGGGTCCATGTTCTAAAAAACCTGATTTTTTTTGTAACAATTGCCCTTGAAAATACTCTTGTAGTCGAGAAGGGGTTTAAAAAATGGCCAGAATGGGTACCGGCCTGCGGCGAACATCGCCGATCCTTCCCTTCGCACAAGTTTACCTTAAGAACAACCAAACAACTAACCAAAACCTACACAGGTACCTACCATGAAAGCTCTGACAACCAAGATCCTTTCCATCGTCTTCATCTTCGCCCTCATCTCCGGGTGCGCGTCCGTAACCGACGCCGGACTCCAGGATGCCAACGGTGACCTTTCCAGCGACGCCAATATCGAGGCTCCGAACCCCGATGCTTTCGGTGACGCCGAGGTGAAGCCTATCATCATAAAGCCAGAAGGCGAATAGTCTATAATATTCATCGATGGATAATCCATTTTTTAAATCAAAGAGGAATAGCCTTATGAAATCCCTGACCACCAAACTTCTTTCCGTCCTGTTCATCTTCGCCCTTATCTCCGGATGCGCGTCCGTAACCGACGCCGGACTCCAGGATGCCAACGACGACCTTTCCAGCGACGCCAATATCGAGGCTCCGAACCCCGATGCTTTCGGTGACGCTGAGGTGAAGCCCATTATCATAAAGCCGGAAGGCGAGTAACGGCTGACTGGGTTATTCGTCTATCTTAGATCCCGGACTCTAGCTCCGGGACATCAATTCCGCTGACCACTGGCGACGGGAATACGCCCGGCGTCAATACGTTGTACGGCTGCTGTCCTGCCCCCTATTCCTATGGGTATTGGCAGCGCTTTGTGTTATCATGATCCTCTCTTATGGATTCAAGCCGTTTGCCATACCGGTTCCTTCTACGGCTGATGGGAGCCGTTCTCATCCTGGGCACAGCGTATCCCTGCCACCCTGTCCACGCCATGCAGAACCAGGACGCGGAAATTCTTCAGCAGTCCCGCGAACAGGCACGCAATTACATTGCCAACATCCGTCAGGAGCGCAATCTTGAACAAAACCTCTGGGCGCTTGCCGCTCTTGCCGACGCCAGCGGAGAAATCAATTCCTACATCGGTAGTTACCTCTCCTCCGATTCGATTAAAAATCCCCTTCTCGCATCCTTTCGGGACACCTCCCTGAGTTACGGCGAACGGCTGCGCGATACGGCTATCCAGCAGAAGTCACCTGCCCTGCTGCTCGCCTATTTCCTGGCAGAAAGCGACTCCCTCCAAAAAGAAACGGTCTATTCGGAGTTTCCCTTCCAAAGTATTTCGGGCAATACAAATTACCGCCGTCTGGCCAGGTCCCTGCTGAGACGATACCCCGATCACCCGAGAAATCCTGTCTCCGAATAATCTCACCCTTTCACACTTTCTGCTCATCTACTATTCCGCCGGGCGGAGCATTCTTCCAGCCGAGTACCTGGAAGCCGTGGCCTCTGTCTCCCCGGGAGAGGATAAGGAGGGATCCAGTCTGCCGCATACCCTAAATGTGATGACGGTCTTCCAGGCTGATTACCGCCTCAGCAACTACTCCACAGCACAGGAATATTACGCCTTGTTATCGGATGTCTCCCACTTTCCCAATTCCAGGTTCAAGATGTACCTGTTCAATTTCCTTGACTTTTCGCTCTATCAGTCGGGGAACACCGACCTCAGCCTGGAAGCCATGCGAAACTACACGATCCCTTTGTCTTCCTTTCTGGGACGGCCTGATCTGCAGCTGGGCATGAATCATCAACCGCGGCGGCTATCTCTACGAAATCGGCAAGATGCAGGAGGCACAGGAGGTCTACCAGCAAGTCGTTCAGAGCGCCGATGAGCTGGGCTATGCCGTCCCCCAGTCCATCCTATACAATAATCTGGCGGTCACCTATAAAAAAATGGGGGATTTTGACCAGTACCTGGAGCTGCAGTTCCAGGCCCTGAACAGCATCGAGGAGGGCGAGGATTACGAAAATCACTTCAGAATCCTGGAGAACCTCTTCATCCACTACCGCAACACGCGAAACTTCGATTCGGCCCTCAACTACCTGGCGGAGGCGCGCCAGCTGGCTGCCGACCACGGGGCCATGGACGATCTGGCCTGGGTGAACCTCTACACCGGCATGGCCTACCGCGACTACCAGGAAAACTACGCGATGGCCGAAGCCTACATGGATTCGGCCTCACGGCAGGTAAACGCCGGCGAAAACTACGACCGGAAGCAAACCATCTATGCCGAGCGCGGCCATCTCTATATGGATCAGGGGCACTACGACCGGGCCCTGGCCATGCAGGACAGTATTCTGTATGAAGCGCGCCTGGCAGGTAACCAGTCCGACCTGCTGGAGGCCTATATCACCAAGGCGCGTATCTACCTGGAGCTGGATGATCCGGACGAGGCCGGACGTTTTGTGGCGAGGTTTGATACCATGGACCTCTCCACGCTGCGATTTGAGCAGATCGTGGAGGCCCGAACCACAAAGTCCCGCCACCTCTACGAAACCGGGCGAACGGATGAAGCCTATGCCCTCCTCCAGCCTACCATGGATCAGCTGGTGGACTGGGTGCGGGGGAGCACCGAGCTACAGACCGGTTACTGGAACCTGGCCCCGGAATTCAGCGATGCATTTCAGCTTGTGGCCGACCTGCTGATCGAGACCGGCAGGCAGGGCGAGGCGGTGGAGGTGCTGGACCAGCTCAAGTCCATCAACGACGCCAGCCTCTACCAGAATCCCTTGGTGCGTTCCAGCATCCTCTCCGAAAGCGAGCTTACCGAATACAAGCAGCTCACGACACAACTGGACGGGCTCCGCCGTTCCCTGCTGGCTGCCGCCGACAGCAACCGCGCCGGTATCCAGCAGCGCATCGACGAGCTGGCCGCTCAGAAGCAGCGCCTGGACCGGCGCCTCTCCACGGTGACCAACCACGATCCGGTTTCTGTGAGGTTTGTACAGTCGCGGCTTAGCGCCCGCGAGCAGGTGCTGCACATCACCGAACTGGAGGACCGCTACTACATCGCCCGGATCACCCGAAGGGACGTCGCCTTCCGCACCGTACCGCTGGACTCGGTCAACCGCGCCCTCTTCCAAGAGTCGGTGGAGCAGATCGCCAACAAGAACACCGACCTGCTGAACCTCCACCGCATTTCGGAGCTGATGGGTTTTGACGAGCTGGATCCCTCCATGGAGAGGGTCACCGTCATACCCGACAGCTACCTCTACCAGATTCCCCTGGACATTATGCCGGTAACACGGCCCGAATACTCCTACAGTTACGGGAGCGCCAGCTACCTGGTCGAGGAGGTGGAGGTGCGCTATCTCACCTCCCTGAACGACTACCGAAAATCGGACCGGCAGGCGACGGCCTCTTCCCGCCGAACCGGCTACGCCGGATACGGCATCTCCACCTTCGAAAACTACCGCGACCGCGGGCTGGTCTCCCTCCCCTATGCACGCCGCGAGGTGGAAAACATCGGCGGGGCGCTGACCAACCTGGCCAGCCGCAGCGTCTACCTCGATTCCGCATCCACCGAAGAGCGCTTCAAGGCCACCGCTCCCCACGCGCGCATCCTGCACCTGGCCACCCACAGCCAGGTGTCCGACCGGGACCCCCTCTTCTCGCGTATCTTCATGAGTCGTACGGACACGGTGAGCGGTGAGGAACAGTTTCCGGGTCAGATTTTCGCCTACGAGCTTTTCGAGCTTAACCTCAACAACGAGCTCATCATGCTGAACTCCTGTGAATCGGGATCGGGCGGCTACCTGCAGGGCAGCGGGGTGATGGGCATCAGCAGGGCCCTGCGCTACGCGGGTGCGCAGACCCTGGTGCTGAATCTCTGGTCGGTGAACGACATGATGGCCTCGGATTTTGCCCTGCAGTTCTACAAGGGACTCAACCGTGGGATGAGCAAGCCTGAGGCGCTGCGCCAGGCCAAGCTCCACTTCCTCAGGAACAAGAACGCCAATCCCCATTTCTGGGGTCCCTACATGATGATCGGCGACAGCGAGCCGGCCATACGGCCCTACGAGCAGTGGAACTACGTGGTGGCGGGCTCGTTCATGCTCTACTTCCTTCTCTTCGTGGGCGGCTCCCTCTACTACCGGCGCCGCAACGCTTTCTCTCGCTCCTCTTCATAGAAAAGGCACATCTTTTGAGGATGTGCCTTCTCCGGAAGCTATCGTATGAGTCGTCTCGGGTATATTCCTAACGGGCCAGTGCTTCCAGGTAGCTCTGAGCCACCCGGCGGTAGGCGCCGTTGAGCGCGTAGGCCTTCTGGATGTTTTCGCGTGCGTCCTCCAGGCGTTCCATTTGGAAGTAGGTGTTGCCCAGGTACCAGTAGGCCTTTTCAAGGGTGAGCACATCCACATCGTCGCGGTGCCCGATGACCGTCTCGTAATGGGGGATGGCATCGGGATACTGCCCCTCGTTGTAGTAGAGGGATCCCAGCGTAAGGCTTACCTCCGATTCCCAGGCGGGCGTGATGTTTTCGGTCTGGAGCTCGCTATTCAGCAGGGTGACGGCCTGCTGGAACTGGCCCGTATTGGCCAGGGTGATGGCACGCGTGATGACCGTGGCGCCGTTCTCGGCGGCCCCTTCGGCAGAGCGGTAGTAGTCAAGCTCGATGCTCTGGACGGGCTGCACGTCGGAGGTGCCGGTAAAATCGGTGACATTCATGACCAGCATGACGCCCAGGAAAAGAGTGATCACTGCGGCAGCCGCGTAACTCCATATCCTGCGGATACGGGCCTGCCTGCGTTTTTTGACCTCTTTTTCAACAACCGCCTTGACGTTGGCTACGCTGCGAAGATAGTCCAGGTGGTAGGGATCCTGCACCAGTTCGGCCCAGAGTTCGTCTATTTCGGCGGGAGAAAGCTTGCCGTTGACGTATCGGTCAATTTTCTCTTCCAGTTCCTCTTCGTTAAAACTCTCGATCATAACGGTGGTTCCTCTGCTTTAACCTGCCCTGCAGGAGTTCTGCCTCTGCTCCCGCAAGATGGTAAGTTTCTCGATGCCGTGCCATCGCCTTCTGGTATGCACGCATGTACCTTGTACATGCCAGCGTGGCGATGTGCCGTCTGGGAGGCATATTGCGACCTCCTTTGTTTCGTCGTTTCATATACAAGAGTATCCTGCAGCCCGATTGTTACAGAATAATGCATTTATTTTGTTAAAATCTTCTAATAAACGGTCCGAATCCACCTCTCCCCGGTGATATGGGGATTTTGGAGGCTTCCGGCCACCTGCCGGTGCAGGTCCACGGTATCGGCTTTTACCATGATACGATATCAGGGAAAATACGTAATTCTCCCGGCTGGCGCAGCCGAAGGAATCCCTCCTCTGTGCGAGCAGCCGGCTCATTCCCTCCGGGGACGGCGCGTTCAGACGACCGGCAGGGAACCGGCACCCTTGCATAGCCGCCCCAGACTCGTATACTAGGACATCGGTACCCACAACCCTGAACCCAATCCTCATGTCATGAACCTACGCTCCCTGCTGCTCCTGCTTCTCATCCCCCTCTGCGCCGCCTGCGCCCAGCAGCAGGACGACGAAGAACTGGACAGGCGCATCGGACAGATGCTGATGACGGGTTTCAGGGGACTGGAACTGGCCGACTCCCTGCAGGTGTCCGATGATCTGCGGGAGGGGCGCCTGGGCGGGGTGATCCTCTTCGACTACGACGTGCCGGCAGACACCTCCCTGCGCAACATCCGCTCGCCGGAGCAGCTGCGCGCCCTTACCGCCCAGCTGCAGGAACGCTCCCCCACGCCCCTTTTCATCGCCATCGACCAGGAAGGGGGACGCGTGTCGCGTCTGAAAGAGCGGTACGGCTTTCCCTCCACCGTCTCCGCCGCACGGCTCGGCACCCAGCCGCTCGACTCCACCCGTTTCTACGCCCGGCGCACGGCGGCCGTGCTGGACAGCATGGGCGTCAATTTCAACTTCGCCCCGGTGGTGGACCTCGATGCCAACCCGGACAACCCGGTGATCGGGGGACTCGATCGCGCCTTCTCGGCCGATCCCGATACGGTCTACCGCCGCGCCAAAGCCTGGATACGCGCCTCCCGCCGCCGTGGCGTGATCACCGCCCTCAAACACTTTCCGGGCCACGGCAGCTCCGCAGGCGACTCCCACCTGGGGGTGGTGGACGTGACCGACACCTGGAGTGAGCGCGAGCTGGCGCCCTACCGGCGGCTCATCGGCCAGGGGCTGGCCGACGCAGTGATGACGGCGCACATTTTCAACCGCGACCTCGACCCCGAGTGGCCGGCCACTCTCTCCCGCGAAATCATCGGCGGGGTGCTCAGGGACAGCCTGGGATTCCGGGGGGTGGTGGTGTCGGACGACATGCAGATGGGGGCCATCCGGCAGGAGTACGGCCTGGAGACCGCCATCCGCCGCGCGCTGCTTGCAGGGGTGGACCTGCTGGTTTTCGCCAACAATTCGGTCTACCAGCCCAATATCACGCAGCGGGCTCACGGCATCATCCGCCGCCTGGTGGAGGAGGGCACCGTTCCGCGTGAGCGCATCGACCGCTCCTGGGAGCGCATCATGGCCCTCAAAAGGGAGTACGGGCTGCTTCCGGGTCCCTGAACGGGAACCCTCGAAGCGGCGCCCCCCTCAGTTGCCGCCGCGGTAGGGCACGCCCTCCTCAATCCAGTCGGGCGCCGGCATCCCGCGCAAGTAGTGGTCGAAGTACTCCTTCATCTTGACGGCGTAGTCCAGCCGGTTGCCGTAGCGCTGCAGGTGGTGCGGCTCGTTGTGATACTGCAGGAAAACCGCGTCCTTGCCCAGCCGGCGCATGGCCAGGTAGAGCTCGATGCCCTGGTACCAGGGCACGGCGGTGTCCTCGTCGCCGAACATCAGCATGAGGGGCGTCTCGATGCGGTCGGCGAAGAAGACGGGCGAGTTCTCGATGTAGCGCTCGGGGTACTCCCAGAGGCTGCCGCCGATGCGGCTCTGCGTCTGCTCGTACTGGAACTGCCGGGCCAGTCCGCTGCCCCAGCGAATGCCGCTGTAGGCGCTGGTCATGTTGGAGACCGGCGCGCCGGCGATGGCCGCGTCAAAGATGTCGGTCTCCGTGATAATGTGCGCGGTCTGGTAGCCGCTCCAGGAGTGGCCGTGCAGCCCCAGCTTGTCGGGGTGGGCGATGCCCATGTCGATGAGCTTAAGAATGCCCGGCACCAGGCTCTTGACCGAGGAGGGACCGGGAAAGCCTACCGTGAAATGCACGTCGGGCAGAAAGACCACGTAGCCGTCGCTCACATACTGCGGCAGCACGGGGCGGTCGTCGTTGGTGATGTTGTTGAACTCGTAGGCCCGCTGGGAGAAGAAGCGGTAGAAATAGGTCATGACCGGGTAACGCTGGTCCGGGTCGTAGTCGTCCGGCTTGATCACCGCGCCGCGGACCGTATCGCCCTTCACGTCGGTCCACTGGATGATCTCGGCGCGTCCCCAGTTGTAGTCGGCATGCAGGTTGTCGTGCAAGTCGGTGAGCTGCCGGGTTTCGGAGAAATCCATGCCCTCGCTCACCCAGATGTTGGGGTAGAGGTCGTAGCTCTCCTTGGTGAAGAGGATGCGGTCGGCGTCGTCAGCCTGCTGGCCCACCTCGTAGTTCAGCGGCTCGCCCAGGAGCTCGGTGGTGCCGCGGCGGTCCAGGCGCATGGAAAAGAGTCCCTCGTACTTCTCCCGGTCGTAGAAGGCCTCCAGCAGCAGGCGCTCGTCCGGCGCAAAGTAGTCGCGGTCGTAGTCCAGCCGCTCGATGCGGTAGGTCAGGTGACGCTGCCGCCCGTCCCGGGTGAGGTTGGCCGCCTCGCCCGATTCGGTGTCAAAGCTCCAGATATCGTACTTGTCGTAGACCAGCACCTGCTCTTCGCCCTCGATCCAGCCGGCCACGCCGTAGCCCGGCGTCGGGGAGGGATAGTCGTGATCCTCGTCCCAGAAAGGGACCTCCATCCCGTCCGTCAGGTTCTGCGTGCTCTCCTCGCCCACATCGTAGAGGTGCCAGTCCTTGTCGCGGAAGTAGAGGGCGTAGTTGCCGCCGGGGGAGAGCTCCACCCCACCGTCCAGGCGCTCGGTAATGAGGGTTTTCTCGCCCGTCCGCAGGTCCATGATATAGTAGTCGCTGTAGAAGCCGTCCCAGGTCATCTGCTTGCGGTAGGGCATGCTTGAGCTGGCGAGGGTAACCTCGGGGTCGTGGTTGGCCTCCACATCGGGAACCTCCTCGGTCGCCAGCTGCACATATTCGTCGGTGTCAAGGTGGTAGACGGCGCGGTAGAGCTGGCCCTTGCGCTGGTTCCAGGTCTCCCGCTCATGGGTCTTGATCAGCGGATCGTCCCAGTGCCACACGTCCACGCTCTTCTCATCGAGAATCTCCTGCATGTCGTAGGGATCCGCCTCCCCCTCGTCCTCTTCACCGCTGTCGCCCGAGCCCGGCAGGTCGGCCTCCATCAGCTCGCGGTTCTGCACGCCGAAGAAGAGGCGGTTGTTGTCGCGGGTCCACTCCAGGTCGTTGTCCGAGCGCAGCCACCACTGTTCGGGCACCTCGGAGCCGGCCACCAGCGTGCGCGTCTGCATGCCGTCGGAAGACCAGAGCTGCAGGTCGGCCGTACCGCTGAAGTAGGTGGAATCGAGGGGCGCCGAGGTAAAGGCCAGCCGTCCCGTGTCGTGGTCCCATGCCAGGTTGTCGAAGAGCGCGTCCTCCATGGCGGCCGCGGTGTGGGTTGCTCCGCCGCCGGAGAGCTCCCGCAGGTAGAGTCCGTTGCCGGAGCCGGAAGTGTCGACTACGCTGTAGGAGAGCCAGGTTGAGGTGCTGTCGAAGGCCATGTCGGAGACGAAGGAGAGCTCCTCGTTGGCGCCCGACTGCAGGTTCATAAGCCGCAGCGGGGCTCCCAGGTGACCGTTGTCGTCGTAGGCCTCGGAAACGGAATCGGCCAGCATCCTGCGGATGGCCAGCCAGCGTCCGTCCTCGGAAAACTGGAAGGAGCTCACGCTGTCGATCTCCTGCACGTCGCCGCTGCCGGTGTTCAGCAGGAACATGCCCTGCACGGGGGCGTCGTCCCCTTCGGCGCCGAAAGGCACCTCGCGGTAGGCCCCCACCCACTGCCCGTCGGGCGTAATGGCGGGGTCCTCGCCCAGTTCAAGGGTATAGCCGGTGTCCCCCTCCACGCTGCGCACGCGCACCTCCCCGTCCCCGCGGTCGGGCCAGACCTCATAGGCCAGCCACTGGCCGTTGCCGGAGATCACCTCGCCGGAAAGGTCCTCCCAGCGCATGATGTCTTCGAAGGTGAGCTGCCGGTCCTGGGCCTGCAGGGCGCCGGAGCAGAAGAGGGTGAGCAGGAGGAGAGTGCCGAAAAAGCTAGTGGGTTTCATGGTGGGGAATTGAATTCCAGGTTGCTACTAAAAAAACGTATTTCCCCCACAGATACAATCTTTTGGAGCTAAGAAGGTTGTTGCGTTACTTCACAGTGCGCGGCGTCAATCAGTTTAATCGACTATGGAATTCACCTACCAGGACCTGATCGCAGACTTCGAGGAGGCCGGCAGGTCGGCCGAGAATTTTCTGTCCTCCCTCTCGGACGAACACTTCCGAACGAGTCCCGCTCCCGGACGCTGGTCGCCCGCCGAATGCTTCGACCACCTTCTGCACTTCAATCGCAACTACCTCAGGAGCATGCGGGAGGCCGACGATGGCCTGGAGCCCGCCGCGGCCCCGGCCAAGAAAGCCTTCCGTCCCAGGCTGCCCGCGCGCTGGGTAGTCTCCTTCTTCGAGCCGCCCTACAAAATGAAGGTCAAAACCCTGGATCCCTTCAAACCCGGCGAGGCCGTGGACCTGGACCGCGAGGAGATCCTGGCAGATTACCTTGAGCTGCAGCAAACCTTCATCGGGCGGATCCGGGAGGAGGTTCGCGGACAACGCGACCTGGAGCAGGTGGGCGTGCGCCACCCCCTCTTTCCGTGGCTGCGCATGAGTCTTGTAGAATGCTATGCTGTTATCCTGGCTCACCAAAGGCGACATCTTTGGCAGGCTCAAAAAGCTTTAAAGTCTTTAAAGTCTATCAAGTCATAAAGTCGGAAAGTCTGACTTCAAGTCATAAAGTCTATAAAGTCAGAAAGTCTTGAAGTCGGGGAGTTGCAGGCGGCATCCACCACCGTTTGAACGCGTCGTTTGCCTGTCACCTGGCTGAACTCTTTCTCAGGTACCGCACGAAGGCCAGGCAGAGAAAGCGGACGTCCGATGCCTTGGCAAAGGCCTGGCCGAATTCCTCCTTGTCGATATACTTCTGGTCCACCGCCACATAGAGCAGGCTCTTCACTTCTTCGCATGAGCTCTGGGCGATATCCAGGAAGCGTATAAATTCCCGGTCCGAAAAGCGCGCGAATCCCTCCGCAATATTACTCATGGACGACACGGCAGCCTTCCGTATCTGGTCTTTCAGTCCAAAATCGTGAACAAACGACGCATTCCTGGTAAGATCATATACCAAATGCACAAGGTCTCTTGCAGCGGTCCAGCATTCCAGATCTTCAAACGATTCGATGCGACTCATGGCTCCTTTTTTGGTATCTGCGATGGGTTGATGGGTGAAATATTTATGGGTATGTACGTTGAGGGTGCGTACGTTGAGAGTGTGTACAATGATGGTACCTATATCAATCCGGCACATCCAATCGAAGCACGGTACCTCTCATCAGACCCGGGCGGACGCCTGCACTTACGCAACCTCTTCACTCATTTATCGAATACTCCCCCGACTTCCAGACTTATCAGACTTCTAGACTTCTAGACTTCCAGACTTATCAGACTTTCTGACTTATCAGACTTTTAGGACTTATAAGACTTCATATAGTGTTAGGGCCATGAACGACAATAACCCGAAGGCCAACGGCACACCCGAGCTATGATCGACCTGGACCAATTTGACGCCGACGCCTTCCAGGCGCGCTACGACATCATGGAGGCGGCCATCCCCGCCTACCTGGAGAAAGGCATGGATTTCACCCTCAAGGAGGTCGCCCGCGAGGCGGGCATCACGGTGGGGGAGATTTTCGAATACTTTCCCGATAAGAAATCCATCCTGGAATTCTACTACACCTCTCTGGCGGTGCGCTACCGGCTGATGCTGGAGGAGATCGACGACTTCGAAGAGTACTCCCTGGGCGAGAAGCTCTCCAACCTGGCCTACACCACCTTCGACATGATGGCCGAGCAGGAGGCCTTCGTGCAGGCCACCTTCACGGAACTGGTGCTCTGCGCCCGCGGCCGCACCGACTTCGGGAAGGAGATCCGCGGACTGCTGCGCCGCATGTTCGAAAACGACGACTACATCCCCTACCTGAACACCATGGTGCTGGGCGGTCGCTTCTACGGACTACTCTACCGCAAATACCTGGCGCTCATACGTTTCTGGCTGGGCGACGAGAGCGAGGGGCGCCAGCAGACCATGGAGCTGACCGACAAGACCACCGCCCTGGCCGAGGAGCTGATGTACAGCGGGGCCGCTGACCGCGGGGTGGACCTGCTGCGCTACCTGGCCGGCAACTCCTTTTTTATCGACCGCATCCCCCTGGTCCGCGAACTGAGATCCAAATTCGAATTCCGAAGCTGATGAGCGAAGATTTTCCATCCTCCAAAATGGAGCGGGGCAAGGTGTTTGCAAAGACCGGCCTCAAGCTGGGCACCAACTACGCCAAGCGCTACCTCAAAAAGAAGGCCGGTCGCGGGGAGACGGCCGAGGAGAGCCGCCGCTTTCACTCCGAAAACGCGCGGCAGCTCTTCAACGAGTTCACCCGCCTGCGAGGCACCGCCCTGAAGATTGCCCAGTCGTTGAGCATGGACCAGGGCATGCTGCCCGAGGAGTTCACCGAGGTGATGAGCGAGGCGCAGTACAGCGTGCCCCCCATCAACAAGGCGCTGGTACGCACCATCATCAAGCGCGAGCTGGGCGACTACCCCGAGGAGCTTTTCGCCTCCTTCGACATGGAGGCCATCGCCGCGGCCTCCATCGGACAGGTGCACACCGCCCGCCTGAAGAGCGGCGAGAAGGTAGCCATCAAGATCCAGTATCCCAACGTGCGCAACACCATCCAGTCGGACATCAAACTGGCCAAGACGCTGGTGCGCCGGCTGGTCAAGCGGGGCGCCAACATCGACGACTACTTCGACGAGGTGGAGTCCACCCTGGTCGAGGAGACCGACTACCACCGCGAGGCGGAATACCTGCAGTATTTCCACGACAAGTTTACGGGGGATGCCGGCGAGATTCGCATCCCCGCCCTCTTCCCCGAGTACTCCACCGACAAGGTGCTCTGCATGGAGTTCCTGGAGGGGAGCCACCTGAAGGAGTACCTGGCCGGCGATCCGTCCCAGGCCAAGAGAGACCGTATGGGACAGCTCCTATGGGATTTTTTCCACCGGCAGGTGGCCCAGCGCGATTTCATCCATGCCGACACCCATCCCGGCAACTTCCTGTTCCGGGACGACGGCCGGCTGGGGGTCATCGACTTCGGCTGCGTGAAAAAATTCCCGGTGAACTTCACCCGCAATTACCTGCTGCTGCTTCCCACCCACCTCGACAAAAGCGAGCAGGAAATCCGCGAGCTTTATACCCGGCTGGGCATCGTGCAGGAGAACCCCGACAACCCCGAGAAAGAGGAGCGCTTCTTTCGGTTCTGCAAGAACTGGGGCGCCACCTTCGCACGGCCCTACCTGCAGGACCGCTTTGATTTTGGCCAGCCCGATTTCCAGGAGGCTATCAACACCTACGCCCAGGAGATGCCGGTCATGAACGAGCCGCGGGGTGACAAGAACTTCATCTTCAGCACCCGCGTGCACATGGGACTCTACAACATCCTCATCAAGCTGGGGGCGCGGGTGGACACCACCGAGAGCCGGCGCATGGCCTTCGACGTATTGGATGAGATGGATGAAGTCAGACTTTAAGACAGATGATCGTCGTATCGTCTGCAAGCTGGTAGTCGCTGAATTTCTGCACAATGCGCTTGATTTCCTGGGCGATCTCGCTGCTGCTTTTGGCGTCAGTATCGAGTTCATTGACCAGGGTCAGGACCTCCTTGTAGCCGAATCGGCGCCCCTCCGGGTCCACCGCCTCGGGCAGCCCGTCCGAATAGAACAACACGAAGTCCCCCTCTTTCAGCTGCGTCTCCAGGGCCGTGTAGTTCACCAGGCGACGCACGCCCAGCGGGTAGCGAGGCTCGGGCGTATGAATAAATTCGGCGCTGCCGTTGCGCTTGAGGATAGGCAGGCAGTGCCCGGCGTTGGCGATGCTCAGAGTGCGTTTCTCCAGGTGGTACTGGGCGATCACACAGGTGATGAAGGTCCTTGGATCGGTGCGCGAAAAGATGGTGGGACTCACCTCCTGCAGGATGGCCTCCGGGCGGTCACGGTGCAATCTTGAGAGCAGCAGTCCGCTGGTAAAGACGGCATGCATGGCCGCCTTCATCGCCTTGCCCGATACGTCGGCGATGGTCATGGTCAGCACCTGCTGGTCGGGCGCGCCGTTGGTGCCCACCACGTAATCGAAGTAGTCGCCCCCCACCTCGAAGGAGGGTATAAAAAAGCCGTAGACGTCCACCCCTTCCAGAACGGGAGGCTGCAAGGGCATCAGCTTGAACTGGCTCTCGCGCGCAATCTCGATCTCCTTCTCCATGCGCATGTGGTTGGACAGCCGCTCCTGGTACTCGGGGATGTAGCCCGCCATTTCCGCCACCGAGGGTGCGTAGCGTAGGGAAACGAAACCGTATATGGCCGGCAAGGCAATAAGTGTCAGCTGGATCCAGCCCACATAGGCCACGTCCATGTCACCCGACCCCAGGTAGGGCGGCACCATCAGCACCACCACGAAGAGCCACCAGCCGGTGGCGAAGGTGAACAGGCCCGAGCGGCGAAAGGCATAGACGATAGGCGGGGCCAGGCAAAGACAGACGAGCAGGTTAATCCATATGGGACCGTAAATACCGACCAGGGTGGCCGAACCGCAGAACAGCAGGGCGGCCACTGCCGTCACCGTCAGCCAGTTGAGCCAGGTGCGCCGGATACGCCCGGCCAAAAAGCCCACGGCCACGCCCACATGTCCCAGCGCCACCAGCCAGACGTTGATCCAGGCACCCATGTTCAATGTCAGCAGTTTGGGTTGCATGGTAGGCTCCATGTAGCCGAACTGGCTGTCGGCCTGGTAGTAGAAGCTGTCAAGAAGCCACAGTGCCACGGCGAAGAGGCCCAGCAGCAGCCCGCCCAGGGCGTAGCCACGCAGCAGCCCGTCGCCGGTCTCCCGGAAAAAGAAGCGCTTGCGCCAGAAGGCGTCCACCAGCTTCACCTGCGGCTGCTCCTGCTCGCGGGCCATGGCCTCCCACCCCACATAGGCAAGGGCCCCGTAAAGGCCCACCACCGCCGCAAAAAGGATCTGGTTGAGCAGGTAGATGGAGACCCCCGTGTCGCTCAAGAAGGGCTCCCAGGTATTCATCACGAAGATTGCGCGCCAGCCCAGCACACCCAGGGCGACCGCCCCGAAGAGCATAATGGCCCGTTTCCACTCCACCTGTCCCCGGTTGATGTGCCGTATGCCGGTAAAAAAGACCAGGCAGATGAGCACGCCGATGGATCCGAATCCCACGATCAGGTTGAGATTACTGATGATGCCCGAACTGTCCATGCGCTCGGGCTGGTAGGGTCCCGTGGCCTGAAAGTCTTCGACGGCGGCCCCCACTACAGTGGGGCTGAAGGGGTCGGAGCCCTCCCGCAGGGTCTGGATGAATTCCAGGCGCAGCTTGTCGGGGCCCTCGGCTGAGGGATTCACCTTGTTCCAGGAGTAGACCAGGTTGGGACTCAGCCGGCTGCTGCCGCTCTCCAGGGGACGGCTTCGCCCGGCCGTTTCCGTAGCCGGGGAGAGACTGTCGGTGACTACCTCGCCCAGGGCGTAGTTGTCCAGGTTGTAGCCGAAGATGTCACCCACCACGCGCCGGGCGACCTCGTCGCGGTCCTCCCCTTCCACAAAAGTTGGATTGGGCTCGGAGGGATTGGTCTGCAGGCGGTATACCTTGCCCTGCCGGTCATAGCGTAGCTGAAGCTGTCCCGCCTGGTCGAAAAGATCCTCGTTCGAGGTAATGTAACCTTCCTCGGCACCCTGCATGCGAGAGCCCACGGTTACCTTCCAGCCCGTCAGGTTGGTGCCGCGCTCGTTGAGGGTACCCGGGCCGGGCAGCTCCTCCCCGACCGAATCCCTGAGGGTGCGATAGTAGTTCAGGTGCTGCGTGCGAAGGGTGAGCAGGGAGAGCGAGTCGGTATCAAAGCCCAGGCGTTCGGCCAGGGCGTCGGTGCGCGCCTCCACGGCCGAGCGGCTCTCTTCAATGGGCGCGCCTGCGTTGAAATCCACGACGGGACGCAGCGCGACGAAGGCAGCCAGCCCCAGAACGCCCAGAAAAATCCAGTATGTTAGCCTTTGCCCCATCAATGATTGATCTTTAATATAGGCCTCGCCGTCATGCCTGTCAGGAGACCCTCAGGGGATCCCGCCTGCACGAGAAGGTTATAAAATCGAACACGAAGTTAAAAGATACCATGTTTCAGCCAATTAGCCTACGGAAAACGCTGTTTGTTGTTGCTCTGGCACTGTTCGCACAGGCCGTGGCCGCCCAGCCCGTAATCAGCCAGGGCGAGACAGCTCTGCCCGAAAACCTGCTGCAGTCTCCGCGGCGGGCGGTGCACACGTTCCTGCACTGGCAGCAGGAGGGGCACCGGCGGCCGGATCTGGTCATCCAGACCTTCAAACTATCCGACAAACCGCGGGACAAAAAAGTTGAACGGGCCCGCCAGCTGCGCAGGGTGCTCGACGCGCGTGGTCTGCTGGTGGACTACGACCAGGTGCCGGGCGACCCGGCCTGGACCGACTCCCTTTCCGGTCAGCACCAGTACATTCTCTTTGACGCCCTGCCGGAGGTCTACCTGGTGCGTCACGAGGGTGAGTGGCTCTTCTCCCAGGCCACCATCGAACAGATCCCGGAAATTTACGGGGACACCTTCTCTTTTATGGTGGAGGCCGTGGTGGACAACCTGCCCGACGCGCTGCGCGGGGAGTGGATGGGACTGCAGGTCTGGCAGTACCTGGCCATATTCCTCTGGCTGCTGACCGGATTCGTGCTTCGCAAGGTGTTCGAGTATTTCTTCGAAAATTACGGGAGGGGGCTGGTGAGCAGCAGTACCACGCAGTGGGACGACAGGCTGCTGCACGAAACCGAAAAGCCGGTGAGTTTTCTATTTATGATGGGCTTCTACTGGGCCACCTTCACCAACCTGATGCTCTCGGTGACGGTCAACTATTACCTGGCACTGGCACTGGAGGTGGCCTTTTCGGCCAGCTTCGTATGGCTCTTTTACAACCTCTCCAACGTCTTCTCGGAGTACCTGATGAAGATGACCTCGCGCACGGAGAGCAAACTGGACGACCAGCTGGTACCCCTGCTGCGCAAGACGCTTAAGGTCTTCGTGCTGGTCATCGGCATCATTTTCATCCTGCAGAACCACGGCATCAACGTGGCCTCCCTGCTGGCTGGACTGGGACTAGGGGGTCTGGCCATCGCCCTGGCGGCGCGCGAAACCCTGGCCAATTTCTTCGGCTCAATCACCATTTTCACGGACAAGCCTTTCCAGGTGGGCGACTGGATCGTCACCGACAAGGTGGAGGGGACGGTGGAGGAGGTGGGCTTCCGCTCCACGCGCATACGCACCTTCTACAACTCCCTGGTGAGCGTACCCAACTCCAAGCTGGCCGACAGCGCCATCGACAACATGGGACTGAGGGAGTATCGCCGCCTGCGGACCGTGCTCAACCTCACCTACGACACCACGGCCGACCAGATGGAGGCCTTCACGGAGGGCATCCGCGAGCTGGTGCGGGGCAACGAGCACATTCGCCAGGACTTCTTCGAGGTGCATTTCAGCGAGTACGGCCCGCACTCCCTGGACGTGATGGTCTACATCTTCTTTGACGTGCCCGACTGGAGCACGGAGCTGCGGGAGCGTCACCGTTTCCTGCTGAACATCAAGGCGCTGGCCGAAGACGTAGGCGTCGAGTTTGCCTTCCCGACCCGCACCCTGCACATGGAGAGCCTCCCGCCGGAGAGCGGACTCCCCTCCCCCGAAACCTCCTCCCCCGGGAAAATGGACAAATAGCGTCTATTCGGCCGCCGTCTCGTTCTCCTCGCCCTCGCCGGCAAAGGCGTCGAAGACCATCTTCAGGTCGTCGGCCACTTCGGCCTTGGTGCGGCCTTCCACGCGGTGCCGCGGGATCATGGCCTTGATCTCCCCGTCCTTGAAGTAGGCGAAGGCGGGTGAGGAAGGCGGGTATTCGCTGAAGTATTCGCGGGCGCGCGCCGTGGCATCCTTGTCCTGCCCGGCAAAAACCGTGACCATTTGGTCCGGCTTGGCCTCGCTCTGCTCGAGGGCCAGCTTGAGCCCGGGACGGGCGTTGCCGGCCGCGCAGCCGCAGACGGAGTTGATGACGATGAGCATGGTGCCCGAGTCGTATTCCTTCATGGCGCGGTCCACTTCCTCGGGCGTGGTAAGCTCCTCCACGCCGAGTTCGGTCAGTTCCTCGCGCATCCAGGATACGTCGGGGCCGCCTCCTAGTCCAAATTGCATGGTAAAATCGTTTTTATTCGGGTTGGTTGGGCAGGCCGGATCCCCGTCGGGGGGATCTCCTGCCAGGGGCCTTATAACGTATGGCCTTCCGCCTTTTAGCGGGCGTCGTTGTAATATTGATTCACCTGGTCCCAGTTCACGAGGTTCCAGAAGGCGTTCACGTAGTCGCCCCGCTTGTTCTGGTAGTTCAGATAGTAGGCGTGCTCCCAGACATCAAGTCCCAGGATGGGCGTCAGACCGTCCATGTAGGGACTGTTCTGGTTGGCTGTGGAGGTGACCTCCAGCTCGCCGTCGTCGTCCACGCAGAGCCAGGCCCATCCAGAGCCGAACTGGCCGGTCGCTGCGTCGTTGAAGGCTTTCTTGAGATTGTCATAGCTGCCGAAGGCGTCGTCGATGGCCCCGCCGATGTCGCTGCCGGGCGCGCCGCCCCCGTTCGGGGAGAGTACGGTCCAGAAGAGACTGTGGTTGGCGTAGCCGCCGCCGTTGTTGATCACCGCCTGGCGCTTGGAGGAGGGCAGCTCATCCACGCGCTTCAGCACATCTTCGATGGGCAGGTCGGCGAACTCATGCCCTTCCAGTGCGGCGTTCACCTTGTCGGTATAGCCCTGGTGGTGCTTGGTGTGGTGAATCCTCATCGTGCGCTCGTCAATATGGGGTTCGAGCGCATCGTAGGCGTAAGGAAGATCCGGAAGTGTGTAAGCCATAATAATTTTTCGAGTTTGGTATTTGCGATTATTTATGGTCGCCCGCGGGGATTGGACGGTGCTGCCGCGGGCGTTTCGCGTCTAACAACAACCAATCAATAGTCCGGGTGCTATCGTTCCATTCTCCTGCCTCCCGCAGGCGCTTCAGAAAAAGGACAATAAAGCACGCAATTTTCTCTATTTTACAGGAGGAAGGCACCCCAAAAGCACAAAAGGCAAGGCCAGTTCAACCAAGAAGACACGGACCATGTCGCACGACTACGACGTCATCATTATCGGCAGCGGACCCGCAGGCTTCTCCTGCGCCATGCAGAGTTCCAAGTTCGACAAGAAGGCCCTGGTGGTGGAGGCCCATGAGAAGTACCTGGGCGGCACGTGGATCAACACGGGCACCGTACCCAGCAAAGCCCTCCGCGAGGCCGCCAAAACCATCTCCGATTTCAACGCTCAGTTCGGGGGCGAGCAGCCGCGCAAGCCCTACGACCAGTTCCGCATGCAGGATCTGCTGAAGTACAAGGACGACATCCTGGAGAAGGAGAACCGCAAGATCAAGAACGACCTGATCAAGAACAAGGTGGACGTGGCGCGCGGCACGGGCACACTGGTCGACGAACACACGGTGGAGGTGCATACACACATTGGATCGGTACAGACCTATTCGGCCGATTACATCCTAGTCTGCACCGGCAGCCGTCCCGTCTCCCCCAACCGCTTTGAGATCGACCACAACCGGGTGCTCGACTATACCTCCCTTCTCAAGCTCACCCACATCCCCCGCCGCCTGACCATTGTCGGAGGAGGCGTTAACGCCCTGGAGTATGCGACCACCTTTTCGGCCCTTGGCAGCCGGGTCAGCGTGCTGACCTCCCGCGGGGAGGTGCTCAGCTTTCTGGACGCGGAGATCAAGGAGCTATTCCTGGAATCCCTGCGCAAGCGCAACATCCACCTGCAGATCGGCGTGAGGGTGGAGGACATCGGCTACAACTCCCTGCAAAACTACACCGAAGTGAGCTACCGCGCCAAAGACGACCCGGACAGCCGCCTTGAGGTCATCGAAACCGAGCACGTACTATTCATGGGAGGTCGCCGTCCCAACACCTCCGAACTCAACCTAGAGGAGGTGGGCATCAAGACCGACGACAAGGATTTCATCCGGACCAGCGAGGTCTTCCAGACCGACGTGCCGAGCATCTACGCGGCGGGCGACGTGATCGGCTTTCCCCAGTTGGCCTCCGCCTCCTTCACCCAGGGAAGGCTGGCCGCCTGCAACATGTTCGGCATTCCCATGCAGGAGGTGCCCGACCGCACGCCCTACGCCATCTACACCATCCCGGAGATCTCCCATATCGGAATCACCGAGGAGGAGGCCGAACGGCAGGAGTTGGACGTGACGGTGGGACGCGCCTACTTCAAAAACGTGGTCAAGACCGACATGACCGGCCACGATGAGGGAATGCTGAAACTGGTCTTCCAGAAGGACAGCCTGAAACTGCTGGGCGTGCACATCTTCGGTGACGAGGCGGCCAACCTGCTGCATCTGGGGCAGTCGGTGATGGCCTACGACGGGGACATCCGCTACTTCACCCAGCATGTCATGAACTATCCCACCCTGGGCGAAGCCTACCGCATCGCGGCCTTCAACGGCTTCAACCGGGCTTATAAGGCGGGCGTGAAGTACAAGTCGCTGCTGGAAGATGCACAGCCACCCACAGATGCGCCGAAAAAGCAGGACGTCCGGGAAGAAGAGTAGCCCGGCCGTCCGGTGCAGGACGGCGGACGCCGGTCAGGCGTAGTGAATGGCCATGGTGAGGCCGGTGGAATCGACGGGAGGATCTTCCGGCAGGGTTTTGAGCTCCCCCTCCATCGAGCGCCGGGCAAAGAGAGCCAGGGACATGGCATCCACGATATCGTCCTCGTCCACCTGGTTGCGCCGGTACTCCTCCTTGATGTCACGGAAAAAATCATCCACGTACCTGTTCTGCTCCTTCAGCAGGCCCAGCCGATGGCGCAGCCCCTTCTTGGTCTCCTTTTTCTGCAGGATGGAGTTGCCGCCGTTAAGTTTCTGAAAGAGCAGTTCGGGATGGCTTTCGAATACCTTCTCGCGGAAGGACTCTTCACGCTGCAGCAGGTTGTCCACCACCCGAATATAGGGAGCAATGTTCCAGGCCTGGATCGTCACCTTCTTGTCGGTGGTCTCGTAGCTGACCAAGGAGGCCTCCGCGTAGGTGGGGGCGTTGAGCGCCGGGCGGATGGGCGGGGTGAATACGCTGGAGGCGTACTTTTCGCCCAGTACGCTGCGCAGCTCCGTGTCGCAGTCGCGCGTATACTGGTCTTCGGTCATGCCGATGGGGATGTCCACGAACACCCGGTCGAAGTCGCGAAAATAGTCTTCCAGTTCGTCGTGCGATTCCAGCAGCCAGTAGCCGGCCCCCTCCTCGTCAAGGGAGATGGCGATCCAACCGGCCCGGCATCCGTCCAGTCCCAGTGTCTTCACGTTGTTTGGTTGTCGTTGGTATTTCCATTCAGGTCGTCGGCCAGCCTAATGTGTAGCTCCTCGAGCTGCTGCGGGTCCACCGAGCCCGGGCTGTCGTCCATCAGGCTCTGCGCCTTCTGGTTTTTGGGGAAGGCGATCACGTCCCGCAGGCTGCTGCTGCCGGTGAGGATCATGGCGATGCGGTCGACCCCGAGGGCGATGCCCCCGTGGGGCGGGGCGCCGTAGCGGAAGGCCTCCAGCAGAAAGCCGAAACGCTCCTGGGACTCCTCCTCGTCCATGCCCAGCAGGTCGAACATCCACATCTGCCGTTTTCGTTCGTGGATGCGGATGGAGCCTCCCCCGATTTCGTAACCGTTGAGCACCAGGTCGTAGGCGCGCGAACGGATCTCGGCGGGTTCCACGCCCTTCTGCACGTCCTCCTCCCGGGGGGCGGTAAATGGGTGGTGCAGGGCGTGGTAGCGACCGGTCTCCTCATCCCACTCCACCAGCGGAAAGTCGGTCACCCAAAGAAAATTGTAGGCACCGGTGTCGATCAGCTCGAACTCCCGGCCGGCCAGCTGGCGCAGCTTGCCCATCTGCCGGTAGACCTCCGGGTCGGGTCCGGCCAGAATGAGCACCAGGTCGCCCTCGCCGCAGCCGGCCCGCCCGGCCATGGCCTCTATGGTCTCCTCCTCCAGGAACTTGCCCACGTTGCAGGAGAGCCCCTCCTCCGGGTCGTGCTGCAGGTAGATGAGTCCCTTGGCCCCGGTCTCCTGCTGCGCCTGTTCGGTAAGTCGGTCCATGGCGCCGCGTCCCAGCGAGCCCTGCTCGGGCACGGTGATGCCCAGCACAGCGCCGCCGTCGGCTACCGTCTTCGAAAAGATGCGGAATTCGGCGTCGGCCACCAGGTCAGACAGGTCGGCGATCTCCAGGCCGAAACGCGTGTCCGGCTTGTCGGTGCCGTAGGTCTCCATGGCCTCGCGGTAGGTCATCCGCGGGAAAGGCAGTTCGACATCGCGTCCCATGGTCTGGCGCATGAGGCGGGCCATCATGCCTTCGGTTATGGAGAGCACCTCCTCCTCGTCCACGAAGGAGAGCTCCACGTCCACCTGGGTAAATTCCGGCTGGCGGTCCGCGCGCAGGTCCTCGTCCCGAAAACATTTTGCGATCTGGAAATATCGGTCAAAGCCGGAGACCATCAGGATCTGCTTGTAGGTCTGCGGGCTCTGCGGCAGGGCGTAAAATTTGCCCGGGTTCACCCGGCTGGGCACCAGGTAGTCGCGCGCGCCCTCGGGCGTGCTGCGCATCAGGTAGGGCGTCTCCACCTCCGCAAAGCCGTGATCGTGGAAATACTGCCGGACGGCATGGACGGCCCGCGAGCGGAACAGCAGGTTGCGCTGCACGGGCGCCCGCCGCATGTCCAGGTAGCGGTAGCGCAGGCGCGTCTCCTCGGTAGCATTGACCTCCTCCCTGACCTCCATGGGCGGGGTCTCCGCCTGGGAGTAAATGACCAGCTCCCCGGCCAGCACCTCGATTTCGCCGGTGGCCATTTCAGGATTCACGTTCTTGTCGTCGCGCTCCCGCACCTTACCCCGCACGCCGATCACGTATTCGTTACGCAACCTGCCCGCCTTGTCGAGGAGGTCCTGGTCGTGTTCGGCGAAGACGATCTGCGTCAGGCCGTAGCGGTCGCGGAGGTCGATAAAAATGAGTCCCCCGAAATCCCGCCGGCCATCCACCCAGCCGTTTAGAACCACTTGTTCGCCTGCCTTGGATCGGTCGAGTTCGCCGCAGGTATGCGTACGCTTTAGTACCATGGAAAATCTAGATTCTGGAGTTGGAATTACCGCAGATGCGTGCTCACCGCAATACGGAGCGGAAAATAACCAATATGGAAACCAATCGCTTACGGCAGGCTGCAGCTTTTTTTATTTGCATGGTGACCCGCGTGGTAGTAGTATGTACGTAGGTTGTTACGGTAAGAGAGAGGAAGTACCTGCCCGTGGATGGTTTCAAACCGTCTTGCCATGGATAAAATACGAATTCTGATCGCTGACGATCACGAAATTATTCGTTTCGGCATCAGTACGCACCTGTCTTCGGCCGAAGATATGGACGTGGTTGGCGAAGCCTCATCCGGCGAGGAATGCCTGACGCTTTTCAAGGAAACGCAACCCGACGTCTGTCTGATCGACATCACCATGCCCGGCATGAACGGACTGGAAAGCGCCCGCGCCATGCGTGAAATCGACCGGAAATGCAGGATGGCTATTCTGTCCATGCACCTGGACAGTGACCTGCTGGCCGAGGCCCTGCAGTCCGACATTCACGGCTACCTGCTGAAATCCATTGATCGCGAGCAGCTTTTGCACTGCGTCCGGGTGGTCCACAACGGCCAGCATGTATTCAGCAAAGAAGTCTTCCAGCTGATGTCGAGGGCCTTCGCCAGCCAGAAATTCAGGTTTGGTAAGCTGAAAAGTGATATTACCGACCGCGAGCGCGAGGTGCTGAAACTCATTGTCCGAGGAATGACAAGCCTGAAGATGGCCCGGGAACTCAATATCAGTCCCCGCACCATCGAGACCCACCGCTCCAACCTGCTCAAAAAGCTGGGAGTCAAGAACACCGCCGAACTGGTTCGCATGGCCCTGGAGAACCAGGAGGAGTAGAATGAGGACAGCACGCCGCCCTGCGCCAATTGCTTGGGCCAAAGAGCCTATCTTGCCTGTACGTATTTTTACGTACCAAAATACCCATTTCCTCGCATTGACAGGACCCCCTGCATCAATTATAATACTGATTGCAAATGGGGTAATAGCCGTCTGTAGATGATATTTAGCAGCTCATCCTTGACTGGAGGGCTGCTAATTTTTTGCCTGTCTTTTCTGCCGTTCCGCCCCAGATCTCCTTTGAACCTATCATCATCCGGTGGCATGACCTGCGCAGGCAATAATGTAAACTTGACTTGACAAATAGCGACTGTTTTCGTAATGTCAAGTAGAGTTGACATACAACCAATATCATACGACTATGAAACCGGTAAACATCTCACGATTCCTGCTTCCACGGGCCTGGCGATACGTGGGTTTATGCTTCCTCGGACTGATGGTTGCAGCCTATGCTGTATTTATTTTAACCGAACAGTCTCCGGAGAGATGGACTAACCTTGACAAAGCCCTGGGGCAGGATAACCTGCATGTATTCTTTTCGCTTATGAAATACCATCTTCCCGTAATCGGACTCATACTTATGTTCATATCCAGGGAAAAGGTGGAGGATGAACTGAGCACCCACTTGCGACTGCAGTCGCTGATTATTGGCCTGTTACTGACGCTCGCCCTTTCCGTAGCCGGCTTCCTGGTAGCGGTTCTGTGGAACCCTACATATACCATGATCACTAATTTCAACCTGCCCTTCATGATGACCGTTACCGTCATCACGTATTGGGTGCTGAAACGCAGGGGAGGTCGCTATGAGGAATAAGACACGCGCGATGCGAAAGGAACGGGGACTCACACAGGCAGAGTTGGCGGAGGCCTTGGGTGTGTCATCGAAAACGGCGACTACAATCCATCCACTTCACTTGCCATCAAGCTTTCCATCTATTTCGGGACGACGGTCAATGAGATGTTTGAACTGGAGGATGGAGACTAGGAGGCGACTTCATCTCCGGGATATACCAGAATCATCCCATCCGATTGTCTTCCCCACAGGTAGAAGACATCATTTTGCGGCCGATAGATGAATTGGCGGGGAGGAGTCTCCATGGGCGGGAAATTGATTCGGCGTGTGACGTCTCCCGCCACATCATTGAGTTCTAGCAAAAAACTGTGGAAATCGCCGTCCGTACTCTCGCCCTGGGATAAAAGTTGAAGCCGATCGCCATGGTGTCCAGCATCCGCAAAATAGCGAAGGGGCTGGAATCACATCATGCCTCCGCCGGAGTTCTCCTCAATAAAGCGATCGAAAATGACATCCTTCTCGGCAAAGGGAACCGAGGCGTCCCAAATCAATTCGCCTTCGTCACTGAATTTCTGTACACGTCCGTAGGCCTGGTAGACCAGGTATGCATTACCACGTAATAATACTAATCTGGTTTCTGAAAGGCTCACTAGCAATTTTGGGATAGCCACGGGTGTCGGTCAACAGATCACTCCACAACAGAAAGCGGATCGCTCTTGAAATATAGCATATCGTAGGCCATATCCTGTCCGTGTGGGCTGAAATATCAGATTCAGCAAAGTCGAAATCTTAGAAAGGACATCCTCTCGGCAAAGGGAACCAGGCGTCGCCAAAAATTCGCCTTCGTCACTGAACGCACGTCCGAGGCCTTATGAATCCGACGCTGCTCATATCCAACGGTGAAAGCTACCACAGCCTTAGGTTACCAGGTGTCATACGTCCTTGACAGCGGACAGTGGATCGATGCTTAGCCCCGGGATCGGAAACCATATCGCCGTCCCGACCCTGTCGGGATTAGTGAATCCGAACTCTTGCTGCACCGAACTGTAGCGTATCCAACGCCATAGTTACCGGATTGTCAATGTCACGTCTCACCAGCGGCCGTGTTCCAGTCAATGTCTAGCCGTCTCAGCGGCGGAAACGAACGCCGTCCCGACCCTGTCGGGATATGAATCCGACGCTCTCACCAACTGAGCTACCACGCCATAGTTACCATGTCAATGTCTTGAAGCGGCGTGTTCGATGCAGCCCCGGGCGGAAACGAACGCCGTCCCGACCCTGTCGGGATATGAATCCGACGCTCTCACCAACTGAGCTACCACGCCATAGTTACCATGTCAATGTCTTGAAGCGGCGTGTTCGATGCAGCCCCGGGCGGAAACGAACGCCGTCCCGACCCTGTCGGGATATGAATCCGACGCTCTCACCAACTGAGCTACCACGCCGTAAAGAGTTGCCAAATATAAGGGTTTTTTGTCCAAAACGTGAACCGCCCCTCTTCATTTTTCCACGCCCTGTCGATTCTTCTTTTGAGGCTCCTGAAAATCGCCCTATTTTAGCGGTTCATAACCGCCAAAACAGCGAATAAACAAACATTTCTGCTAACCGATGGCAAAGAAAATTACAGAACGCGAAGAGGATTTTTCCCAGTGGTACCAGGACGTGATCCGGGAGGGCAAGCTGGCCGAGCACTCGCCGGTCCGCGGATGCATGGTGATCCGCCCCAACGGCTACGCCATCTGGGAGAACATGAAGCGCGCGCTCGACGGGATGTTCAAGGAGACGGGTCACCAGAACGCCTACTTCCCTCTCTTCATCCCGAAGTCTTTCCTGTCGAAAGAGGCCCAGCACGTGGAGGGCTTTGCCAAGGAGTGCGCGGTGGTGACCCACAGCCGGCTGAAAAGCGTGGACGGGGGCGTGGAAGTGGACCCCGAGTCGCGCCTGGAGGAAGAGCTTGTGGTACGTCCCACCTCCGAGACCATCATCTGGGATTCCTACAAGAACTGGATTCAGTCCTACCGCGATCTGCCCATCCTGATCAATCAGTGGGCCAATGTAGTGCGCTGGGAGATGCGGACACGCCTCTTCCTGCGCACCATGGAGTTCCTCTGGCAGGAGGGCCATACCGCACACGCCACCAAAGAGGAGGCCGTCGAGGAGACCGAACGCATGCTGGAGGTCTACCGCACCTTCGCCGAGGAGTACATGGCCATGCCGGTCAAAACAGGTCTCAAGACCGCCTCGGAGCGTTTCGCCGGGGCTGTGGAGACCTACTGCATCGAGACCCTGCTGCAGGACAACAAGGGTCTGCAGGCGGGTACCTCCCACTTCCTGGGACAGAATTTCGCCAAGGCCTTTGACGTAAAATTCCAGAGCTCCGAGGGCGAGCACGAATACGTCTGGGCCACCAGCTGGGGCGTCTCCACGCGTCTCATCGGGGGACTGATCATGACCCATTCGGACGACCAGGGACTGGTCCTGCCTCCCAAACTGGCCGATACGCAGGTGGTGATCGTCCCCATCTGGAAAAGCGACGAAGAGAAGGCGGAGGTCATGGAATACGGCGACGGCATCGTCTCCGAGCTGCGCGACCGCGGCATCTCCGTGAAAGTGGACGACCGGGAGAACATGAGCCCGGGCTGGAAATTCAACGAGCACGAGGCCGCCGGCATCCCCCTCCGCATCGCCATCGGTCCCCGCGACCTGGAAAACAACAACGTGGAGCTGGCCCGCCGCGACACCCTCGAGAAGAACATTGTGGACCGCCAGGGCATCGGCAAGCGCGCCGACGAGCTGCTCACGCAGATCCAGCAGGACCTCTACGACGCCGCCAGCAGGCGCATCGACGAAAATACCCATACGGTGGACGACTACGAGACCTTCAAGGAGATCATCGAGGAGGAGGGCGGTTTTGTCTACGCCCACTGGGACGGCACCGAGGAGACCGAGGCGCGCATCAAGGAGGAGACCTCCGCCACCGTCCGTCTCATTCCCCTCGAGGGAGGCGAAGCCGGCCAGTGTATGGTGACCGGCGAGCCCTCCGAGCAGCGCGTCCTCTTTGCCAAAGCCTATTAACCCACCCCGCGAGATGAGCACCCGGATCGTACCGCATCCCGAATGGATCCTGACGGCCGAGCAGGGCCGCAACCTGGACCGCCAGACCATCGAGCGGTTCGGCATCGACGGCTTTACCCTCATGGAGATGGCCGGCACCCACACCGCCCGGCGCCTGTTGGACTGCACGGTGCCAGGCGACAGCGGACTCCTGTTTTGCGGCAAGGGCAACAACGCCGGGGACGCCCTGGTGGCCGCCCGCTGGCTGCTGCAGCTCGGCCGCCCACTCACCGTGCTCTTCGTCAGCGGCACCGGCGATCTGAGTCCCAGCGCCGCCAAAAACCTGGAGCTTTTGCGCAAGGTTTCGGAGGAGGACAACGATGCCGCCGAGCTGCTTATAATCGACGGGTGGGAGGAGGCCTGGGAGAACTACTGGAGCCGCGCCGCCGCACCGCCCGCCGATTTCGACTTCATCGTAGACGGCATGCTGGGTACAGGACTCGACAGCGAGCTTCGCGCCCCCTACCCGGAAGCGGTCACCCTGGCCAACGAGGCGGGACTTCCGGTCTTCGCGGTGGATATTCCCACGGGACTTCATGCCGACCGCGGCGTGCCCCTGGGCGGGGCCGTCCGCGCCGATGAGACCCTTACCTACGGCACGCGAAAGCCCGGACTCTACCTCGGCGAAGGCCCCGAACACGCCGGACGCATTACCTTCTGCGAGCTCCCCTTCCCCAACTACATGAAAAAGGAGCAGGGGGTGAACACCTTCCTGATTGACCGCGGGTGGGTGGGAGAACCGGGACGCGAACCTGCGCGGCACAAGTACGAAAAGGGAGTGGTCTACGTGCTCGGGGGTTCCGAGGGACTCACGGGGGCCGCCCTGATGAGCGCGCAAAGCGCCTGGGGCGCCGGGGCCGGTGCGGTCATCTGGATCGCCCCCCGCGGCCTGCTGTCACGCGTGGAGGGGCGCCATCCACAAATCATCACGCGGCCTGTGGGCGAGGCGGGCGACCTCCGCTATACCGCGGCGCATGCCCGTGAAGCCCTGGCTATTATGAACGAGAAGCACGGAACGGCGCTGCTGGGACCCGGACTGGGACGCGCAGACGAAACACAGGAATTTGTGGAGAAGGTGGCCGGCACCTACTCTGGAGAGCTGGTCATCGACGCCGACGGCCTGCGGGCGCTGGCCGCAGCCGGCTTAACCCCGCCCGGCCAGGCCTCGTGGATACTTACCCCTCACCCAGGCGAGCTGGGCGACCTGCTCGGCAAAGCCCCCGATGGAGACTACGAACGCCTGCAGAGGGTGCGCGCCTGGGCGGCGGACCACGGCGTAACCCTCCTCTCCAAGGGTTATCCCTCCATCGTGGGAACATCGGACGGGAACGCCTATATCACAGGATACGACACACGGGTTTTCTCACGCGCCGGCTTCGGCGACGTACTGTCGGGCAAGATTGCCGCCCTTTGCGCGTTGGGACACCAGCCCTTGCAGAGCTGCTGTCTGGCCATGCTTGACGGCATCGAACGCGTCGCCGAGCTGAACGCAAGCGGCGGCAGGCATATTCCCGAACCTCTGGACCTGATATGAGAGAAACCGTCAAGCAGATCGTTGCCGAGTACCCCTTCCTGCTGCCCGCCGGCACCCTTCTGCTGACGGCGGCGGTGCTTTTCCTGACCCTTTCGCCGGCCGACCTGATCGGGGGACAGAGCCTGGGAAGCTACGACAAGACGGGCCATGTGATCATGTTTGGCTCGTGGACCTACCTCTTTGGTCTCTACCGCTACGTGAGCCAGCCCGACAAGCCCAGCCTTTTTACCATTTTCCTGGTAGGCGTACTCTTCGGCATCTCGGTGGAGGTGCTGCAGTTCCTGCTGCCCTTCGAGCGTAGCGCCGACCTCTTCGACATCGCTTTCGATGCCATCGGGGCCTTTATCGCCATCCTGGTGCTCCGCAAAAGCGTCTCCAACGAACTGCCTTTCAGCTCCACCTGAGATCCGACGCATCCTTTCACAGTTGACAATGGCCCGGGAATAGTGTTATTTATACTTAATGAATAATACTATTATGTTAAATAACATGTTATGAGAAAAACCCCCCAAGCAGACTTGCGGAAGTACCATACCCTGTTCATGGAGTTCGGCCTGATCCTCGTCCTGCTGGCCTTTATTATCGCCGCAAAGGTAGACCTGCGCGCATCGGCAAGCGACCTGGACCTTACCGAGGAGCAGGACTTGGTGGAAATGGAGGAAATTGAGCGCACCGAACAGGAAAAGAAGGCTCCGCCTCCGGAGCGGCCCCAGCTGCCCGTGGAGGTGCCCGACGACGAAATAATAGAGGATCAGCGTTACGATTTCAGCGCCGACCTGGACCTCTCTGAAGAACTTCCTCCCCCGCCCTCGGCCAACAGGAAGGACGAGGAGGATGAGCCCGATTATTTCGAAGCCGTGGAGCAGATGCCCCAGCCCATCGGGGGTATGAAAGCCATACATGATCGCATCCGCTACCCCAGGGAGGCCCTGCGCGCCGACATCGAGGGCACGGTGCACCTGAAGTTTTACGTCAACGAGAACGGCGAGGTGGAAGACCCCGAGGTCGTCCGCGGACTTCCGGGAGGATGTAACGAGGAGGCTCTCAGGGTCATAAAAAATACCCGGTTCACGCCTGGTATGCAGCGTGGACGCCCTGTGAAGGTACTCATGGGACAGGCGATACACTTTCGCATTAAAAATTAGTGGAATACACGCTAAGACGCTCACTGGTGCGTTATTCATGGTCACATCCGGATTGCAGGTGTCGGAAAACACCCCTTGCATACCGGGTGGAAAGTCATATCTTTTAGGACTTTTGTTCAGCCTGGCTGCCCCGCAGCCCTTATCGAAACCCGAAATGACTACGTACTATGAGTACTGAGAGAAAAAAGCCGGAAGCCGATCTCCGGAAGTACCATACCATTTTTCTGGAAGCCGGCCTTATCATCACCCTGCTTCTTTTCATCATCGCAGCCAAGGTCAACCTGACTTCGACCGGATCCGACATGGACCTGACCAGCGAACAGGAAATCGTGGAGATGGAAGATATCGTACAGACCAAACAGGAGGAGACCCCGCCTCCCCCGCCGCGACCCCCGGTACCCGTAGAGGTGCCCAACGACGAGGTTATTGAAGACGAAATTATCAACCTGGACGCCGACCTGGACCTCTCGGAGTCTCTTGACATGCCGCCGCCTCCGGGCAATGATGTTGAGGAAGAAGAAACTCAACCTGATTTCTTCGTGGCCGTCGAGCACGAGCCCGAACTGATCGGCACTCTTCAGGATCTGCAAAAAAAGATCGAATACCCTGAAAAAGCCAGGCGAGCAAGCATCGAAGGACAGGTAATTGTTCAGTTCATCGTCAACGTGAACGGCGATGTGGAATCCCCGGTTGTGATCCGAAGCGTGCACCCGCTGTTGGACGAGGCGGCCATTCAGGGCATAATGACGCATGCCAAGTTCCGGCCCGGCCAGCAACGGGGTGAGCCGGTACGCGTGCAGTTCAGCCTGCCCATCATTTTCCGCCTGAACAACTAGGCCTTCTCATCCATCCACCTTATACGGGAAGGGCGTCTCGACACTGGTCGTGACGCCCTTTTTTGTGCCTTATAAACAGGTCAAACCGTGATGGAACATCACGATCCTTAAAACGGTTTTAATAATAGAAACTAAACACATATTTTAAGCTCGTGAAAAGACAAAACTCAACTGCTGACGTTTTACGCGATTAACACAAGGAGGAAACCATGAGAAACGAACGAAAAAAACCCGAAAGCGATCTCAGGAAGTACTACACGGTTTTCCTAGAGGCGGGGCTGGTCGTCGTACTTCTTATTTTTATCGTCGCCATGAGAGTGGACTGGCGCGACACCGGTCCCCAGATGGACCTGACCGAAGAGCAGGAAGTGGTCGACATGGAGGATATTGTCCAGACCGAGCAGGAGGAGAAACCACCCCCTCCCCCGCGTCCCCCGGTACCTGTTGAGGTGCCCAACGACGAGGTGATCGAAGACCAGAACATCAACCTGGATGCCGACCTGGACCTCTCGGAGTCTCTTGACATGCCGCCGCCTCCGGGCAACGACGAGGCCGAGGAGGATACCGGCAATGACTTCTTCACGACCGTTGAGAACGAGCCCGAGCTCATAGGAACGCTCCAGGATCTGCAGAGCAAGATCAGCTATCCTGAAAAAGCCCGACGGGCAGCCATTGAGGGACAGGTCATCGTGCAGTTCATCGTTAACAAGAACGGCGAGGTGGAAAGTCCCAATGTGGTACGCAGCGTGCATCCCCTGCTGGACCAGGCCGCGATCGACGGCATCATGGAGCATGCCAAGTTCAAGCCCGGCCAGCAGCGCGGCGAACCGGTGCGTGTGCAGTTCAGCCTGCCAATTATATTCAGGCTGCAGAACTGATGCGTCAGATACGTTGAACGAAGTTTAACAACGATTGGAATCCCCTTCGCCCATCCGCGGAGGGGATTTTTTTATGGGTCCGTCCCCTGCCCTCCCTCCAGCAAAGCCCGAAAGGCGTCCAGCACCTCCACCAGGTTATCGTATCCCACCCGACTGCGCGCCTCAGCCAGGGGTACCCATGCCACGCGCTCGATCTGCTCTTCGCGCTGGGGGGTAAAAGCACCAAAGGGCTCCCCGTCCATGGCGTACCAGAAGGTTATCTTCTCAACGGCGCGGTCTTGCTCCCGGTAGCTGTGGAAGGTTTTGACCAGGAAGGCGGTGATGCGGGGGAGGCGGTCAAGTCCCACCTCCTCGGCCACTTCACGACGGGCGCAGTCCTCGTGCCCCTCCCCCTCCTCCATCTTGCCCTTGGGCAGGTCCCACACCCCGCGGCGGTGTATCAGCAACACCTCCACCCCGTCGGGGACGGGAGGTGCCATCTCGCCGTTTTCATACCTTCTAAACTCCTCCTTCCGCCGGAAGAGCACCCCGCCGGCGGCCTGAAGTTGCAGGGGCGTCACTCCTGCTGGTCTCCCGCGCCGGCATCCCCCGGGGAGCCCGCACCGTTCTCCTGGTTATCGGCAAGAGCCTCGTCTCCGGCCTCCTTCTCATCGGCATAGTTGAGCCGCAGGTTGTTGAGCGTCTGGCCGAGGTAGTTTTTCAGCTCTTTCGGCAGATTTCCCTCCGTATACTTCTGAAGCATGACGAGGGTGTCGATGGCGAACTTGGCCGACTTCATCTCCCGCTCCACCTTGTCGGTGCTGGGATTCTTGATCTTGCCCATGCCCATCATGGCGATCTGCTGGTGCTGCTGGATGAGCATCATGAGGAGCAGCTGGTCCTGCTGTTCCTCCGAAAACTTGTCGGTATCGAAATTCATCTGATCCATGATCTTCCGTGTCTGGTTGGCGGGTGTTCCATGCTGCGGCTAAAAATACCCAACAGCAGCTGCAGTTTCATAATTTACTTTAAAGTTTCGGGTTCTACCGCTACCTTGGGACTCCCTGAAAAACGCAGCCAAACGGATCCCCATTCATGGCACGCATTCATCCTTTCCGGGCCCGCCGGCCCGACCCGCAGCAGGCGCCTGACGTTGCCAGCCTCCCCTACGACGTGGTCAGCGCGGAGGAGGCGCGCGGGCTGGCCGAAGGCAAACCCCACAGTTTCCTGCACGTAATCCGTCCTGAAATCGACCTGCCCGAGGGCACCCCCTTCGACGACGACCGGGTCTACCGCCAGGGCGCTGAAAACCTGCAGGACCTGTTCGAGAATGGCGTGCTGCGCCGCGACACCGACCGCGCCGTCTACCTCTACCGGCTGGTGCGGGGGGGACGTCCGCAGACCGGCGTCTTTACCTGTGTGTCGGTGGACGAATACGACCGCGACCTGATCCGGAAGCACGAGCTGACCCGTCCCGACAAGGAGGACGACCGCACCCGGCATATCCTCACCCAGTCGGCCCACGCCGAACCCGTCATGCTCACCTTCAAGCCGAAGGACAAGGTGGGCAAGCTGATGGAGGAGGCGCAGCGCGAGCGGGACCCCCTCTACGATTTCGAGGCGGAAGACGGCGTGCGCCACACCCTCTGGAAAATCACCGATACCGCCCCCTGGGAGGAAGCCTTCGGGGAGGTCCCCCTGCTCTACATTGCCGACGGACACCACCGCTGCAAAAGCGCCAGCCGCGCTGCGGCCGAGCTGGAGAAGGGCGGCGCCGGGGAGGAGGGCGAACACCGTTTTTTTCCCGCGGTTCTCTTTCCCATGGACCAGATGGAAATTTTGCCCTACAACCGGCTGGTCTACAAGGTGCCGGCGGATTTCCGCGAGACCCTGGAAAAGCGCTACCGGGTGGAGCCGTCGGAGCATCCCGCCCCGGGCGGCAAGGGTTCGGTCTGCCTCTACCACCGCGGGACGTGGCTGCGCCTGGAGCTACCGCTGGATGAGGACCCCGGTCCCGTACAGCGCCTGGACGTCTACCGTCTGCAGAAACACGTGCTGGAGCCCATGCTGGACATATCTGACCCGCGGCGTGACACCAACATCACCTTTGTGGGCGGCATCCGCGGCACCGATGAATTGCAGCGCCGCGTAGACGACGGCGAGGCCGACCTGGCCGTGAGCATGTATCCCACTGCCATCGAGGAGCTGGTGGCCGTGGCCGACGCGGGCGAACTGATGCCTCCCAAATCGACCTGGTTCGAACCCAAACTGCGCTCGGGCCTTCTGGTGCACACCTTTTAACCCAAGCCCTCCCAACCCCCACAGCCATGACCCGCGTTCACAACTTCAGCGCAGGACCCGCCGCCCTCCCGCAGCCGGTCCTTGAGAAAGCGCAATCGCAGCTGCTCGACATTGCCGGCACCGGCCGTTCCATCATGGAAATGAGCCACCGTTCGGCCCTCTACAGCGAAGTGGACCACCAGGCCAAGGTGCGCCTGCGCGACCTGCTGGGACTGGGAAGCGAATTCGAGATCATGTTTCTTCAGGGCGGGGCCAGCTCCCAGTTCATGATGCTGCCCATGAACTTCCTGGAGGAAGAACACACCGCGGGCTACCTGGATACCGGACGATGGTCGGCCAAAGCCATTACCGAGGCGCGCCGCTTCGGGCAGGTGGACGTGCTCTTCAGCAGCGAAGACGACGCCTACCGGCGTGTGCCGGAAGCGGGTACCTTCGAGGTGGACCCCCAGTGGACCTACCTCCACTACACCTCCAACAACACCGTGGCGGGCACGCAGTTCCCCTACGAACCCCATGCCGGGGAAGTGCCCCTGGCCTGCGACGCCTCCTCCGACCTGCTCTCCCGCGCAATCACCCCCGATACGTACGGGCTGATCTATGCAGGCGCACAGAAGAATGTTGGACCCGCGGGCGTGACCATCGTGATTATCCGCCGGGACTTCCTGGAGCGCTCGCGCGTCTCCGGGGAGATTCCCACCATCCTGCGCTACCGCACCCACGCCGAAAAGATTTTCAACACGCCACCTGTGTTCAATGTCTACATGGTGGGGCTGGTGCTGGAGTGGCTGCAGGAACAGGGAGGCGTAGCACATTTCGAAGAGCTGAGCCACAGAAAAGCGGGGCTCATCTACGAGGAGATCGACCGCGACGGCTTCTACGAAGGAGCGGTGGAGGCTGGCTCGCGCTCGCTGATGAACGTCACCTTCAGGCTGGCCGACCGCGCCCTGGAGGAGCGCTTCCTGGAAGAAGCATCCGAGGAGAAGCTGATGGGGCTCAAGGGACATCGCAGCGTGGGCGGCGTGCGCGCCAGCCTCTACAACGCCGTTCCCCTCGCCTCGGCCGAGGCCCTGGCGCAGTTCATGCGCAGCTTCCGCGAGCAATACGGCTAGCCTCAGGCCAGTCCCATAAGCCGCAGGAATCGCTCCATGGCGTTGGGCACGAAGAGCATCAGGTAGAGCATGCCCCAGACCGCCCCGGAAAAGTGCGCTTCGTGGTTCACCTTGCCCCGCGCCTGCTTGCTTTCGTACATGCTGTAGATCAGGTAGAGCACGGCGAAGACGAAGGCGGGTATGGGGATGGGTATGAGCAGGAGGTAGAGATTCTCGGTGGGATAGAGAAAGATGAAGGCGAAGAGCACCGACCCCACCGCCCCGGAAGCCCCCAGGGTGGCGTAGTTGGGGTTATTGCGGTACTTCACCAGGGAGGGAATCCCCGAAATGACCAGCCCGGAGAGGTAGAGCCCCATAAAATAGGCCGGTCCCAGCGTCTGCTCCATTACCGTCCCGAAGAAGTAGAGGGTGAACATGTTGACGAACAGGTGTCCCAGGTTCACGTGGAGAAAACCGGAAGTGATGAGCTCATACCAGGTGTTCTCCCTCACCGTCCGGTAGGGCTTCAGGTAGCCAGCCTTCAGCAGGGGAGGCCAGACGTAGAGGGCCAGCAGCGAAGCCCCGACGTTGACCGCGATCAGGTAGAAGGTCAGCGAAGAGGTCAGGTCTAAGGAGTTCATGGAACGCAGGTTAATTCAGGCGGAAGATAGAGAAGCCTGTGCATCGAATCCACCGCGCCGACCGGCCGGGACGCCTGCCGCCGCACGCCCCTTTTCCCTTGATTGCGTTGGCGTACAATGCTTATATTTCCGTTTTGCCCGGCTCCGGAAAGGCGACCGGGTTAAGTCCCGATTTCAGCCAATGTAGCTCAGGGGTAGAGCAATGCTCTCGTAAAGCATAGGTCGTCGGTTCGAATCCGACCATTGGCTCCAACGCATTCCTGCAAGAACCCTCTCATGGCACCATACCGGACATTCCTGCCTGTTCTTCTGGTGTTGAGCATCCTGCTGAGCGGCTGCGGACTTACCAGCCGCCTGGAGCGGGAGACCGAGCGGCGACCCGATTCCCCCGGCGACGGCGCGGCCGACGCACGCGAGGTTTCCGGCCTGCGGCCGGGCGCGATGATCGAGGAGGGCGTCGCCAGCTGGTACGGACCCAACTTCCATGGCAAGCTGACGGCCAACGGGGAGGAGTACGACATGCACGGCCTCACCGCCGCCCACCGCACCCTGCCCTTCAACACCCTGGTCCGTGTGCGCAACACCGACAACGGGGAGACGGTCACCGTGCGCATCAACGACCGCGGCCCCTACGCCAAGAACCGCGTCATTGACCTCTCGCGCGGCGCGGCGGAAGAGATCGGAATGATCGGTCCCGGCACCGCCCCGGTGGAGCTGTTCCTGGTGGAAGGCGACCTCTCCCGCTCGCGCATCACCGACCTTACCCGTCCCACCTACACTGTACAGCTGGGCTCCTTCAGCACCGAGCAGCAGGCCTTCGCCCTCTCGCGCAAGGTACAGGGTTCGCGCGTGGAGGAGGCAAGCGTGGGCGGACAGACCCTGTGGCGCGTCTACTACGGCACCTACGTGGACCGCGGGAAAGCCGAATCGAAGCGTCGCGAACTGTCCGGCCGCGGCGTACAGGGTTACGTGAAACAGCTGGAAAACAGCGCGCCGGAGCCCTGATCATCCCGTACCAAAGCTCGCCATGTCCAAAGACATCATTGTAATCGGAAGCGGTTTCGGGGGACTCGCCGCCGCTTCGCGCCTGCTCTCCCGGGGTCACCGCGTGCGCCTCTTCGAAGCCCGCGACGACCTGGGGGGACGCGCCTATACCTACCACATCGACGGTTTTACCTTTGACGGGGGACCCACCGTCATTACCGCGCCCTTTCTCTTCGACGAGATCTTCGAGGCGGCCGGCCGGCGCCGCGAGGACTATTTCGAACTGATTCCCTGCGATCCCTTCTACCGCATCTTCGGTCCCGGCGGCAGGATCTTCAACTACAACGGGGATCACGACTTCGTACTCTCTGAAATAGAAAAGGTCAATCCCTCCGACGCGGAAGGCTACACCCGCTTCCTGCGCTCCACCCGCGATATTTTCCAGAAGGGTTTCGTGGAACTGGCCGACCAGCCCTTTCTAAGTCTGTGGGACATGATCAAGGTGGCGCCCGACCTGCTGCGCCTGAAATCGCACCAGACCGTCTTCGACTACGTCTCCCGCTACATCGAAGACGACTTCCTGCGGCAATGTTTCTCCTTCCATCCCCTGCTGGTTGGAGGAAATCCCTTCGACACCACTTCCATCTACGCCATGATCCACTACCTGGAGCGCGAGTGGGGGGTCTGGTACGCGAAAGGAGGAACGGGGGCCATCGTGGAGGCCCTGGGACGGCTGATCCGCGAGCAGGGCGGGGAGATCCGCTGCCGGGCCGAGGTGGACGAAATCCTGGTGGAGGACGGCCGGGCCCGGGGCGTGCGCCTGACCGACGGCAGCGAGCACCGCGCCGACCTGGTGGTCTCCAACGCCGATGTGGCCTACACCTACAAGCACCTGGTGCCGGAGCGCTGGCGAAGCACGTGGACCGACCGCAGGATCGAACGCATGCGCTACAGCATGTCCCTCTTCGTGATCTACTTCGGGACCGACCGCAGGTACATCGACAGTGGACTGGCCCACCACAACATCATCCTGGGCGAGCGCTACGAGGAGCTGCTGTCCGACATCTTCCACGACAAGAAGCTGGCCGAGGACTTTTCCCTCTACCTGCACATGCCCACCCTGACCGACCCCTCCCTGGCCCCCGAGGGACACGAGGCCTTCTACGTGCTCTCTCCCGTGCCACACCTGGACAGCGGCACCGACTGGACCGAAAAGGCCAGCCCTTACCGCGACGCCATCATAAACTTCCTGGAAGAGAACTACCTGCCGGGGCTGCAGGAGCACATCGTGGCCGAACACCACATCGATCCCCTTCACTTCCGCGACACGCTCAACAGCTACAAGGGATCGGCCTTCAGCGTGGAGCCCATCCTGACGCAGTCGGCCTGGTTCCGTCCCCACAACCGCTCGGAAGACATAGAAGGGCTTTACTTCGTGGGAGCGGGCACCCATCCGGGAGCGGGATTGCCGGGGGTGCTCTCCTCAGCCAAAATCACCGAAAGTCTTATAAGTCAGAAAGTCTGAAAAGTCGAGAAGTCGGCGGACTTCCAGACTTTAAGACTTTCCGACTTTATAGACTTTAAAGACTTTCTTGGAGTTGATTCCAGTCGTCGAGGAAGCGCTGGAGCCCCCGGTCGGTGAGTGGATGGTGAAGCAGCTGCTCGATCACGTTGAGGGGCATGGTGGCCACGTGGGCACCCAGGCGCGCAGACTCCAGCACGTGCATGGGATGGCGGATGCTGGCGGCCAGCACTTCGGTTTCAAAGCCGTAATTGTCGTAGATGGTCACCACGTCTTCGATGAGCTGCATACCGTCGTCGGAGATGTCGTCCAGCCGTCCAATAAAGGGAGAAATATAGGCGGCGCCCGCCTTGGCGGCGATCAGCGCCTGCGTAGCCGAAAAACAGAGGGTGCAGTTGACCCGGATACCCTCGTCGCTGAGGGTGCGGATGGCCTTGATGCCCTCCTTGATCAAGGGCACCTTCACCACCACGTTGTCGGCGATGTCGGCCAGGTGACGGGCCTCCTTGACGATCTCCTCGTAACCGGTGGAGACCACCTCGGCGGAGACGTCGCCGTCCACCATGTCGCAGATCTTTGCAATGTGTCCCTCGAAATCTTTGACGCCGATCTTGGCGCAAAGGCTGGGGTTGGTGGTCACCCCGTCCAGGACGCCCAGGTCGTTGGCTTCCCGAATTTCATCCAGATCAGCGGTGTCGATAAAAAATTTCATGAGCGCGGGTCCCTGTTTGTTGGCATGACGGTTTGAGCCATGAAAATATAAAAAAGTCGGGGGCTTAGCGATTTAAAAAGACGCGGGCGGAAGCGCGACGGGGCGCGCGGCCAGGGAGGCGGCCCGCCACCCTAATTCACGTTGTTGATCTTGTCCAGGAAATCCTCCTTATAGTTGCGTCCTATAGGCAGATTCCCATCCTCCATGATAATGCGGTTGCCGGAGATGCGGCGGATGCGGGAGATATTTACAATATAGGACTTGTGCACCTGCGCGAAGTCGGCCTCCGGCAGTATTTCCAGCCAGTACTTGAGCGACTGCCGGAACATGTATTCCCCGTCGACCAGGTGCACCTTCACGTAGTCGCGATCCGACTCGATGTAGCGTATGCGGTCGTAGACAATCTTGTAGATGGTGTTGTCGGCCTTCTCGAAGGTGTAGCGGTGCGTGCGATGCCCCCCGGCATCCGGTGCCGCACCGCCGGACTCGCTTTCCTCCTCTGTCCCGGCAGGCTCCGTCCCGGCCGGCCTGACGGACCCGCTGCCCTGCAGCGAAGAGACCGCCTTCAGGAAACGCTCGAAAGAGATCGGCTTGAGCAGGTAGTCGGCCACGTTCAGCTCGAAGCCCTCCAGGGCATAGTCGGGATAGGCGGTGGTCACAATCACCTCGGGGGGATCGGCGAGCGACTTCAGGAAATTGAGCCCGGAGATCTTGGGCAGGTTGATGTCCAGGAAGATCAGGTCGATACCGTCTTCCTGCAGGGTCTCCATGGCCGCCAGGGGATTGGAGTGGACGGCGGCCAGTTCCAGGTAGGGCACCTCGTCAATATATTTTTTGAGCACGCCCTGTGCGGGCTTTTCGTCTTCCAGTATCAGGCACCTAATGTTTGCCATGGTGTAGTTTAATTCTCAGATGGACCAGGAACAAGTCGTCCGACCGGCTGATGTGCAGGGAGTGCCGGTTGGGATAGAGCAGCTGCAGGCGTTTGCGCACGTTCTGCAGGCCGATGCCTTCCTGGTCCGGGCGACCGTCTGGCTCCTCGCGGGGCTGCGACCAGCTGTTTTCAGCGCGGAACTCCAGCCAGTCGTCCTCGATGTCAATGTTAATCTGGATCCAGATGTCATCGTCCTGGGTCTGCATGCTGTGCTTAAAACTGTTTTCAATGAAGGAAATCAGCAGCAGGGGTGCAATGCGCAGGTTGTCCGTATCGCCCTCCACCTCGAATTTCACCTCGCCACGGTCTTCCAGGCGGATCTTCTCCAGGTCGATGTAATTGCGGATGTAGTCCAGCTCCTTCTGCAGTGAGACAAACCTCTCATTTGCCTCGTAAAGCATGTAGCGCATGATCTCCGAGAGCTTCAGCAGCATCTGCGGCGCCTTGTCCGACTTCTCCAGGGTGTAGTAGTAGATGCTGTTGAGATGGTTGAACATCACGTGCGGATTGATCTGCGACTTCAGAAACTTGAGCTCGCTTTCCACACGCTCTTTCTCCAGCGCGCTCATCTGCTGGAGGCGTTCCTGGTGGTCCCAGATCAGCTTGAAGCTGCCGAAAATAATCACGATGGTGCCCATGCGCACAAAAGCGTGCGTCACTCCACGCATGCCGAAGTCGATGCGGCGCTCGTCGTCATCGAGCAGCCATTCCAGCACCGTCTCCTCGCCCAGGCTGAAGAGCAGCAGCACGCCCAGGATGACCAGCAGATATCGCCACTGCCGGCCGTGTGAAAGATAGCGCGGTATAAGGGCGAAATTATTGAGCGTGGCCAGTATAAAATAGAAGCCCGTCAGGATCACCTCGTCCAGCTCAAGGTCCATGCCGCTGCTTTCCAGGTCGAGCAGCTCGGGCAGGAAGAGATAGATGATCCACAGGTAGATGAAGACGCTGACCTCGTTGAAGAGAAACGCTTTGACCCTGTTCTGATTCGGCATCCGCTGGCCGTGTCTTTTACATTTTTATACATAGTACGCCATTTTTTGCCACTTCTTCAACGAAATGAGACGTTCAACGCTGTGCCCGCTACGAACGGCATCCTGGGCGGTACAACCGGTTTGTGGGTCGTCATGCGCCGTTTGTACCGGGAGCCGTACCGTTGATCGAAAATAATGGACTTGCAGCGCGCTCACCTCTTTATTTCGGTGTCAACTAAAAATCGCGAATCCATATTGCACCCTCATGGCCTCACCCTCACTCCCGATGCTGCTCCGCCGGCTGACACTGGCAGCACTACTGGCGCTCCTGCCGTTTGCCCTCACTTTCGCACAAGGGCAGCAGGAAGAGGTCCAGGATCAGCAGCTTCCCAACGTTTACCTTGACTGCAGCGGCTACTGTTTCCAGGACTACGTACGCTCCAACATCACCTTCATCAATTTTGTGCGTGACCAGGCCGACGCTCAGGTCCACCTGTTCATCACCGACGCCAACACCGGGAGCGGGGGCAGTGAGTACACGCTGAATTTCATCGGCCGGGGCGAGTACGAATCGAGAACCGACACCCTGGTCTATACCTCCGCCCAGTCGGACACCCAGGACGAGGAGCGCGCCGGACTGGTGCGCTATATCAAGATGGGACTGGCACCCTACGTGGTGGACAGTCCCCTGCTGCAGTACGCCGACCTGACCGTTGATCCCCCGGGCGATAGTGAGCAACAGCAGCAGCAACAGGAGGACAAGTGGAACTACTGGGTCTTCGAGACCGACGTAAGCGGGCAGTACAGCGGGGAGGACCAGCAGCAATCCTACCAGCTCGGCGGTGGTTTCAGCGCCAACCGCACCACCCACGATTGGAAGATCGACCTGGAGGCAGACTATAACTACGAGCGCGACCATTTCGAATTTGACGACCGCGAGGACGTCACCTCCACCTCCATCCGCAAATCCTTCGAGGGCCTGGTGGTCAGGAGCCTGGGTCCGCACTGGTCCGCCGGCCTCTCCGGTAACATCGGCTCCTCCACCTTCAGCAACATCGAGTGGGAGTACGGCGGAAGCCCCACACTTGAATACAACGTCTTCCCCTACCGCGAATTCCAGCGGCGCGAGCTCCTGTTCCAATACCAGGTGACCCCCACCTACAACAACTACCGCGACACTACGATCTTCAATAAGACCGAAGAGTTCCTGGTGGAGCAGTCCCTGGAGGTCAGCCTCGACGTGAACGAAACCTGGGGGTCGGTCAACGCGTCCGTGGAGGGCAGCCACTACTTCCACGATACGTCACAGAACCGCCTCACCTTCAGGACCAACCTTAACCTGCGCATTACGCGGGGACTCGATCTGAGCCTGGAGCTGGATTACTCGCTCATCAACGACCAGATCACACTGCCCAAGGGCGATCTGGACGACGAAGAAATCTTCCTCAGGCGCCGCGACCTGGCCACCTCCTATAACTTCGGGGCAGAAATCGGCCTGAGCTTCACCTTCGGTTCCATCTACAACAGCATTGTGAATCCCCGTCTCGGCGGAGGCGGACGCTTTTAGGTGAAACCCGCCCTTCGCACAAGCGGCGGCGCGAAGCCCCCTGTAAAAACCTATTAAACACGCCTGCTTCCTTTAAGAGCTTGTAAAGGCGTGAACCATCGCGCCGTGCCCTTCGTAACAGGTTCCTCGGACAAACAGAACGGGACACCGTACCAACCAGCTGCCGGATCTGAACAGGGCATCCGGCGGGCCCGTCCCGGTACCGGCGGCGCAAGATAGCGTGCTTCCGCTCGTTTCGGGTGTTCGAGACCGCCCGCACCACTGAAATATTCATTCCAGGATACCGACGTGAAACGCTTATCAACTGTAGTTCTTATCAGCACCGCCCTTTTACTGCAAGCCTGCGGGGGCTCCTCCGGAGACAGCTTCCCCGGCAACTCTATGGCCAACTCCGGCCAGGATGCCACCAGCGTGGAGGTGACCGAAGTTGCCAGCAGCGACATCTCCCGCCAGTACCGCTCCTACGGCACCATCGAGTCCCAGGAGATGGTGGAGGTCACCCCCCAGGTGTCCAACCGCATTACGCAGATTCACGCCGACCTGGGCGACACCGTAAGCCAGGGCCAGGTGCTGGCCGAAATCTACGAGGTGCCCTTCCGCGACGCCTACCAGCAGGCACAGTCGCAGGTGGAGCAGAACCGTTCGGCCTACCGGCGCGACAGCCTGCAGTTCGTGCGCCAGCGCCAGCTCTTTGAGCAGGACCTGATCAGCTCAACGGAATTCGAGAACGCGCGCGCCACCTTCCAAAGCAGCAAGGCGGCCCTGCAGTCGGCCGTCGCCAGCATGACCCAGAGCCGGGAGAACCTGCAGAACACCGACATCACCTCCCCCGTACGCGGGGTGGTGGTAACCCGCAACGTCTCGGAGGGCGACCTTGCCGGCACCGGTACGGTGGCCTACGAGGTCGCTACCCTCACCGGCTACGAAGCGAGCATCTACCTGCCGGTGGAGGAGTGGCAGAATGTGCAGATCGGCCACCCCGTCAACGTGCGTGTCTCCAATCGCCAGGAGATTGCCGGCCAGGGGCGGGTAACCCGCAAGAGTCCCCGCATCGATCCCACTACCGGACTGGGCGAGGTGATAATCAGCCTCAACCAGGCCGGGCCAGGCATCTATCCCGGTGTGCTGGTACGCTCGGAGATCAACGTGGAGACCCACGAGGGAGCCGTGGTCATACCGCGCTCCGCCCTGGTGGAGAATGTGCAGACTCTCATCGAGCCCGAATCGAACACCATCCAGCTGGAGCGCACCTATTCGGTATTCGTGACCGAGGGCGACTCGCTGGCCCGGCGCAGCGAACTGGAGCTGGGCATCGAGCAGGGTGACCACGTGGAGGTGCTCAGCGGACTTCAGCCCGGCGACAGGATCGTGGTGACCGGCCAGCAAAGCCTGGAAGACGGCGCCCGTATCTCCATAGCCGGACAGCAGCCTTCGCCCGGCTCCCCGGCCTCGGAGGGCGAACGGAGCATTGAAACCGTCACCGCCGACTCCGCCGAGGCAGGCGCGGCATCCGGCTCGGCCGGCGGCAACCGCCCCTGACCTCCCGACGCCCCTCCTGCAGAACAACGAAGTACAAATTTCTTTATGAAAGCACTTGCCAAAAAAGCGGTAGAACGGCCGGTCACCTTCCTGATGACCGCGCTGATTGTGATCGGCTTCGGCCTCTTCGGCCTGTCGAACCTGCGGCTGAACCTCTACCCCAACGTAAATTTCCCCACCGTCACGGTCTACACCACCTACGAGGGGGTGGCGCCGGGCGACATTGAAACCCTCATCACGCGTCCCATCGAGGAAAACGTGGGCAGCATCAGCGGGGTGCGCAAGGTGCGCTCGCAGTCCAGCCAGGGCACCTCTGTGGTGAAGCTGCACTTCGACTGGGGCACCGACCTCTACCGGGCCGAATCGGACGTGCGCAAGCAGCTCGACATGGTGCGGCGCACCATCCCCGACCAGGCCGAGCAGCCCATCGTATACTCCTACGATCCCAACCAGGAGCCCATCATGGTGCTCACCCTCACCTCCGACATCCGCAGCCCGCGCGAGCTGCGCACCATCTCCCGGCAGGACGTGGAGCAGCACCTGGAGCGCATCCCGGGCATCGCCTCCACCACCACCGCGGGCGGCTACGAACGGCAGATCAATATCGAAATCAGCAACGAGCAGATGCGGGCGCACGATCTGAGCATCTCCTCCCTCGCCAACACCCTCGCCCAGGAAAACGTGCAGGTGCCCGCCGGCGAGCTGGTGGAGGGGCGCACCATCTACTCCCTGCGCACCATCGGGGAGTTCCAGAATGTCGAGCAGATCCGCAACACCGTCATCGCCGTGCGCGACGGTCAGACGCTGAGGCTGCAGGACGTAGCCACCGTGGAGGACGGGGTGGCGCAGCCCATCGGCGGCGTGCACGTGGCCGGGCAGGAGGGCGTGATCGTCAACGTCTACCGGCAGAGCGACGCCAACGTGGTGACCGCCGCCGGCAACGTGGAGGAGAGCATCGCCGAGCTGGAGAGCCAGCTCCCCGACGACGTGAGTCTGGAGGTGCTCACCAACGAGGCCAACTTTATCGAACTCTCCATCAGCAACCTGCTGTGGACCGGCCTGCAGGCCGTGTTGCTGGTGGTGCTCATCCTGCTGGCCTTCCTGCGCAACGGCCGTTCGGCCCTCATCATCGCCATCTCCATACCGGTATCCATCATCGCCACCTTCAGCATCATGGACTGGGCCGACCTGAGCCTGAACATCATTTCGCTCAGCGGACTCACCCTGGCGGTGGGACTGGTGGTGGACGACGCCGTGGTGGTTCTTGAAAATATCTTTCGATTCCGCGAGGAGGGCGAGGACAAGCGCACGGCGTCCGTATGGGGCGCCCAGGAGGTGGCCGTACCGGTCGTGATCTCCACCCTCACCACCCTGGTGGTCTTCCTGCCCATCCTCTTCGTGCCGGGCATCGCGGGCTTCCTTTTCCGCGACCTGGCCCTCACGGTCTCCTTCGCCCTGGCCGTCTCCTCCATCGTGGCCCTCTCGCTCATCCCCATGATGAGCTCGCAGATCCTGGAGCGCCGCTCGGAGATCTCCGGAACTGACTACAACTACTTGAAGTCGCTGCTGCGCTGGAGCCGCGGTTCGACCTGGAAACGCCTGGCCGCCGCTCCCCTGCTGCTGCTCGGAGCCATCGTCTACCCCCTCTGGTGGGTGCTCTACAAGACCGGCCGGGGCATCGGCAACCTCTTCAACAAGACCATCGCCCCGGCGCTGGGCGGATGGCTCGACCGCATGGAGGCCTGGTACCGCAAGACCATCGACGGACTGGTGGACCGCAGCGGCACCGTGATTGCCGCGGCTGTGCTGCTCTTCGCCGTCACCGCGCCCCTCTATCTATTCCTCGGCGGGGAGTTTTTCCCGCAAGTGGACGAGAACGGATTTACGCTTGAAGTGCAGCGCGAGCCGGGCGTGAGCCTGCTCGAGCTGGAGCGCACCATCTCGCAGGTGGAGGACATTGTCGACCGCAATGTGCCCGAGGCCCGCCTGGTGGTCTCCGACTACGGCGACCGGGAGGGTATCGAGGGGGCCGAAAACCCCGGCGGGTACCAGGGCTCCGTGCGTATCGAGCTGGTGCCGCAGGCAGAACGCCAGCGATCTCAGCAGCAGATCACCTCCGCCCTGCTGACGGAGCTGGAGTCGGTGCCGGGAGCCGATATTCAGCAGGTGCGCAACGACCCGCTGACGCCCGACTCCCAGAACGGGCTCATCGTGCAGGTCTACGGCTTTGAACAGCAGCAGCGGACCGAACTCGCCAACGCCGTGCAGGGCGAACTGCGCGGAATCGACGGCATCGTCAACGTTTTCAGCTCCTCCGATGAGGGGCGCCCCGAGCTGCGGGTTACCATGGACCGCGAGCGTATTTCCCGCCTGGGCATGAACACCTCGCAGGTAGCCAGCGCCCTGGGCAACGCCGTGCAGGGCAACCTGGCCACCACCTACGTGGACCGCGGCATCGAGTTTGAAGTGCTGGTGCAGCTGGACCGCATGGACAAGACCTCCACGACCGACCTGCGCAACCTTCAAATCCAGACGCCCGACGGTAACTGGGTGCCCCTGAGCAGCCTGGCCCGCATCGAGCGCTACAGCGGTCCCACCAACATCATCCGCATCAACCAGGAGCGGGTCACCGAGGTGCGCGCCGAGCTGGCCGGCATGGATCTCAAAAACGCCTCCGATCAGGTACGCGCGCAGCTCGGCCAGATCAACTGGCCCGAGGGCTACCGCTACGAGGTGGCCGGCACGGCGGAAGACCAGGCCGCCTCCTTCGGGTACCTGGCCCTGGCCTTCATGATTGCCAGCATCCTCACCTACATGGTCATGGCCTCGCAGTTCGAAAGCCTGGTGGAACCCTTTATTATCATTCTCACCATTCCGCTGGCCCTCACCGGCGTGCTGCTGATGCTCTGGATCACCGGCACTGCCGTGAGCGTGACCGCGATGGTGGGACTCATCCTGCTGGCGGGCATCGTGGTGAACAACGGCATCGTGATGATTGACTACATCAAGATCCTGCAGGCCCGTGACTTCGGCCGCCACGAGGCCATCGTCCGCGGGGCCACGCGCAGGCTTCGTCCCATTCTCATGACCGCCTTCACCACCGTGCTCTGCATGGTGCCCCTGGCCCTGGAGCTGGGCTCCGGCTCGGAGACGTGGAGTCCCATGGCCCGAACAGTCATCGGGGGACTTACCGCCTCCACCCTGCTCATGCTCTTTGTGGTGCCCTGCCTCTACAACGTGGTCAACCGCATGGTGGAAAACTTCGGCTTCGACGCCGTGCACAAGATCGACCCCCTGCAGCTGGGCGGCGAACCCGAAACACAGCCCGCAGGTGAATAGCCGAACCGCAACACGACCCGCACGAACCCAGCCATGAAAAAATTCAGCCTCGCCGGACAGATCCTCAGGCGCCCGATCTCGGTGATCATGATCACCCTTATCTTTACCGGGTTCGGCATCTTTTCGCTCACCAACCTGAAGGTGACGCTGCAGCCCTCCCTGAACATTCCCATCCTGGCCGTCAGCACCGGCTACGGCAACGTGGCGCCCGAGGACATGACCCGCCTGGTGGTGGAACCCATCGAGGGGGCCCTGGCCGGCGTGCAGGGCATCGAGGAGCTGCGGGCCAACGTCAGCAAAGGCAACGCCTTCATCATCATGGAGCTCAAAAGCGGGGTCGACATGCGCCGCACCGAACTGAAGGTGCGAGAGGAGATGAACCGGGTGCGCAGCGAACTGCCCACCGAAGCCTCCGAGCCGGTGATTTTCCAGTTCGATCCCGAGATGTTCCCCATCATGAGGCTCAGCATGGACGCCCCCAACCGGGGACTGGACGAACTGCGCAACCTGGGGGTGGAGTTCATCGAGCCCCGCCTGGAGCGCATCCCCGGGGTGGCCTCCGCCGACACACGCGGCGGACTGCAGCGGCAGATCTACGTGAACGTAGACCCCATGTCCCTCGCCCAGTACAATATGATGCCCTCCGAACTGGAATCGGCCCTGCGCTCCAACAACGTGCAGCAGCCCATCGGCAACATCGTCTCCGGCCGGCAGAGCTACAGCGTGCGCGCCCAGTCGATGTACCGCAACATAGAGGAGATCCGCCAGACCATCGTCACCACCACCGCGGGCGGCGTGCCCGTGCGGGTGCGCGATGTCGCCGAGGTGGAGGACGGTTACGCCGATATCAACACCCTGGTGGAGATCAACGGCAACAACAGCGTCTCCGTCGAGGTGCAGAAGAAATCAGACGCCAACACCCTCGACGTGACCAAGGCGGTGGAGGCCGAACTGGCCACCATCAACGCCAACCTCCCGCCGGGAGTCAACCTCGAAATTCTCAGCAACAGCGGCGACAACATCGAGGCCTCCATCTCCAACCTCACCCAGACCGCCATGGCCGCCCTGGTGGTGGTCATCCTGGTGCTGCTTGTTTTTATGGGAGGCTGGCGAATCTCCCTGGTGGTGGGCGCCACCATCCCGGTCTCCCTGGCCGCCAGCTTTGCCGCCATGTACTGGGCCGACCTCACCCTCAATATCCTGACCATCACCGCCCTGGCCCTGGCCGTGGGACTGCTGGTGGACAACGCCATCGTGGTTTCCGAAAGCATCGCGCGCAAGCTGGAGGAGAACCTTCCCCGCTTCCAGGCCGCCCTGGAGGGCACCAACGAAGTTATCGGAGCCCTGCTGGGCGCCACCCTCACCACCCTGGGCGTCTTCGTGCCCATCATCGGCATCTCCGGGGTGGCGGGACAGTTTTTCAGCCAGTTTGCCCTCACCATCAGCATCGCCATCAGCATCTCCTTCCTCGCCTCCATCCTGCTGGTGCCGGTGCTCTCCCTCCTCGTGCTCAACAACGCACAGTTTCAGAAGGAAGGGCTGACCAAGCGGCTCACGCGCAAGGCCGAAGGCTGGTATTACCGCAGCCTGGAGTGGCTGATGTACCGCAAGTGGGTGGCCCTGGTCTTCGTCATCGGCATCATCGGCGGGTCGTACCTGATCTACAACAACCTGCAGACCGCCTTCTTCCCGCAGAGCGACAGCGGACAGGTGAACGTGGGCGTGGAACTTCCCGCCGGTACCAAGCTGGTGCGCACGGCTGACGTCATGCGCCGCTTCAGTGGACAAATTCGTGACATGGAAGAGGTGGAGACGGTCATCACCACCATCGGCCGGCAGGGCTTCAACACCCGCACCAACGGGGGCAACATCTCCGTGGAGCTGGTGCCCATCTCCGAGCGCGACGTCAGCACGCCCGAATTCTCCCTGCGCCTGCGCCGCCAGCTCACCGCGCCCGGCGTGGAAGTGAATATCGGCGGAGGGGGAGGTGGCGGCGGGGGCTTCGCCGGCGGGGGCAATACGGTGACCCTCAGCCTTATCGGCCCCGAGGTGGAGACCCTGCAGGCTATCTCCAACCGCATTGAGAAGGTGATGATGGCCGACACCAGCGTGATATCGGTGGACAACGGCAGCACCGAGCCCACCCCGGAACTGCAGTACCATGTGGACCGCCAGCGCATCAACCGCATCGGCTCCTCCCTGCAGCAGGTGGCCACCGCCCTGAAGACCCAGGTGCAGGGCACCCGAGTCGGCTATTTCCGCGAGGAGGGACGCGAGATTCCCATCATGGTGCGCGCCCGTGAGAACGCACTGCAGAGCCGCGAGGAGCTCTTCGACCTGGAGGTGGCGCAGTCCGGCAGCCTCCGCGTGCCCGTGGGCGCCCTGGGCTCCTTCCAGAGCGTGCAGGGCGTGGAGGAGATCAGCCGCCGCGACCGGCAGACCGTGCTGGACGTGAATATTGAGGTGGCGGGCAACGTGTCCCAATACCGCCAGAAGATCGTAGACGTCATACAGCGCGAAATTGCAATGCCGGAGGGCTACCGCTACGAATTCACCGGCGCTACCAGCGAGGAGCAGGAGGGAATCAACGAGATCCTGTTCTCCCTCCTCTTCGCCCTGCTGCTGACCTACATGATCATGGCCTCGCTCTTTGAGAACTTCCGCGACCCCCTGATCATCTGGTTCAGCATTCCCCTGGCCTTCTTTGGCGCTCTCGCGGGACTGTGGATCCTGAACACGCCCATCGGGGCCACCGCCTTCATCGGCATGTTCATGCTGGTGGGAATCATCGTCAACAACGGCATCGTGCTCGTGGACTACATCCATATCTATACCAAGAACAACGAGTACACAGACTCCGTCTTCAACAACGTTATGGAAGCCTGCAAGCGGCGGATGCGTCCCATCCTCCTCACCGCCCTCACCACCATCTGCTCTATGATACCCCTGGCGCTGGGACTCGGCCAGGGTGGGGAGATCTGGGCGCCCCTGGCACGCGCAGTGATCGGGGGACTCTTCTTCGGCTCCGTGCTCACCCTCTACGTGGTGCCCGCCTTCGTCATGGGCATCAGCAGAAAGCGGAGGGAGGCTGTACGAGATCACCTGGAGCAGAAAAAGAGCTAGGGAATGTTAATTTATTCGCTGGAATTGCATATAATAGAGCGTGATTCGTACGTTTTACCCATAGTTAAACCAAGGGTTTAATCAAGACAGGCATCGATTCATCACCTACCGTCGAACTCCAAAGTGACCTGACCATGAGCAGATCAAAAGATTTTACGCTCGGACTGCTTTCCGGCGCCCTCATCGGCTCCGTCGTCGCCCTTCTCTACGCGCCCGACAAGGGCAGCAACACCCGCGACGTTATCTCCTACCGGCTCAGCAACTACATGGACGAGCTCTCCCACCTTATCGACAAGCTCTCCCATGAGAAGGAGGCCATCTCCGATGCCAAGCGTAAAGGCGACGAGGTGGTGGAGGACGCGCGCCAGCGCGCCGAAGACCTCATCCAGGAGGCGGAGGACCTGCTGGGCAACATCGAAGAGGCCAAGGAGTCGAACAAGAGCGGGGAAAAGGCTAAAAACTAACGCCCGGAAGACTCCTGTTCCACGGCTTCGGTAACTTCGAACTCCACCTCACGTCGGACCTGCTGCCCGCTTACCCGGTCGGTCGTCTGCAACCGCAGCACGTAGCGGCCCGGCTCCAGACCCGCGGCCTTGATGGACAGATTTTCGGTAAACCGTGATTCCAACTGCTCGAAATTCAGCGTAAGACTCAGCTGGTCTCGCCGCTCCTGGGTCCACCCCATGAAATTTACGGGCCGTATTTCGTAGTCCAGGCTGAAGTCCCGTATCCCCTCTTCTCCGGCCTGCAGATGATACACTTCCACATGCAGGGCCAGCTCCTCGCCTTCCGGCACCTGTCGGTCATTGGCGACCACAAAGGGAAGAAAACTGTCCGATGAAGCCGAGTCGGAAAGAGCATAACCGAATATCAGGTCGCCCATCTGCAGCTGTGAAGGGTCGGGGTCCAGCGGCTCCGGCTGGGGCACGGTCAACCGGCCCAGTCCCCGCATGTGATTAGGAAAAGCGGTTTCGTACTGGGGCGCACTGGCCGGATGACGGTTGTGAAGCTCGGCGTAGAATTGCTGGCTCACCTGCTGGCCGGCATAGGGAATCGCAAAGGCCGAACTGCTGGTGGTCTGCATATCGGACCCGTCGATGGACATGGTCGGCTGGTAACGGGTGCCCGACAGCGTGCGGCCGTCCGATCCCAGAAGCCGGACCCCGTGATAGAGCTCGTAGCTGGAGACCATCACGCGGATCTGCTCCTGCTCGTTCAGTCCGGCAAACATAGAGTCCTGGTTGACCGAGAGGTCTTCCAGGAATCGCTGCTGCGGCCGGCTCTCCATAAATGTGGCAAACACCGGCCGGTTCTGCTCGTCCAGCAGACGATACTGGTGTACCTCCAAGGGAATTACGCCCAGATCCTTGATGTTGGTCGACGCCTCGCCGGGCGCCTCGTTCGAGCGGGACCGGGCCTCATGAACATGCTCCTGCCGCGCAATCTGAGCGTACTGCTTCCCGGGTGGATTGCCCCCATTGGCTTTCATCAGCCGGGACTGCAGCTGGTTGTAATGCTGGGAGAGAATGGCATCTATTCCCGCCGCCTCCTGGTACACCAGGTACTGCAGGAGCATGGCTGGATTAATGGGATAATCCACGTCACCGCTCATTCCCTGGTAGGCGTAGCGAGACGTGAGGGAATAGGCGGAATTGGGAATAAGCTCGTCCAGTGCGGTTATATGCCGGAAGGAACCGCCTTGCACCTCACCGAACAGCTTTACCATGTTCTGGCGCATATCAAGGTAGCGGCCCTCGTAGATCCATACCTCGTAGCGGGGCGGGGGATTAAAAAGCTGGTCCACCGCATTCTGCATGGCGCGGGCAAAGGTATGGTCCGTGTCCATCCTCCAGGCCGTCAGAAGCTGGTTGGTCAAGTTGTAGGCATCCTGGCCTGAAATACCGAAGGTATCAGAAAATTTCCGCTCCGGCTCCCCGTATTGCACATAGGTTATGCCCCGGTCGTCGGTGCCATAGGCGCTCCCGTCCCCCCGGGTGAAGTTCACCCGGGCATAGGCAATCCGACGCCAGTGTTCCACCAGCCGCTCGTTGTAGGGGGTAGCCGGCGTTGGATCCCTGGCATCCCACCACCTGTTCATCTGCTCAAGCAGCGCCGGGTCGCCCGCCTCCAGCAGGCGGTTCCACTCGGCCCGCCGCTCCTCGTCCAATAACGGTTCCAGGTAGGCCAGCTCCGCCTCGAGGGGCTCTTTCTGCAGGGTCACGTCCTCTCCCGACAACCCCCACCGGTACATGGCCGAAGCCGCCGCGTAGTAGTCCTCCAGCTCCTGTTCGGTCGCCAAGCGGATGTAGTTGCGGCCCACCCGCAGGCTCGGGTGGTCCAGCCGGGTTTTAGCCGACAACCAGATGGTGAGCGCTTCTTCGTAGTCACCCCGCTCTTCTGCCTGCAGTCCCTGCTCGAAGGGGTCATCGTCCAGAGATTGTTGAGCATGCGCTGTGAGGTTACACGCAAGCAGCAGGGCAACGAGCAGAAAGCTTTTCATACAAGTATAACGACTATACGTAATTTGTAGTATATCATACATTATTATAGGATAAGATACGATATCCTTTCCATGGTCTCGATTTATTTCTCCCGACCTTTCCACATTACCTGGGAAGAGCTCTCGAAAATAGATGTGCTGCGGATGCAGGCCCTTATACAGCTTCGGAGGGCCGCCTACGTTTGGAGCCTATCCGGTGTGGTGATTCAATTACTGCCGAGTAATACCATTCTAATCTGGTCCAGGATTTTACTGATTCATGGATACCCCTTCTTTCTCGGCAAGCTCTTTCAGTTTTTTATGTAGGGAGTCGGGGAGTCTTAGGCTTAGCGTACTCATGGGAGTTTGCCTTTGATTTGATAGAGCTTAGACAGGCAGATTACCCTCCTTGCACAAATAATCCAGCAATTGATTAATCTGGAAAGTGGAAGAGGAACCGACAAATTTATTTCGAACTTCCCGGAGTTGATCAAGGAAAGCAATTTGTAAAATGTGCCTCGATTAGCACGAAGTGCTGCATACAGAATATTTGTATCCAGGACAATCTGAGGCCGCTCCATACTGGTATTACATATAATACCATAACTATATCCAATAACTGGATGAAGAAAGGCGTGCTAACATCTGTTACCCCTCTTCGGCCTCCACCACCTCAAACTCTATTTCCCGGTAGGCCTCCTGCCCGCCGGTATGGTCGGTGGCCCGCATGCGAAGCACGTACCGTCCCGGCTCAAGTCCCGCCGCCTTGATCGACAGATCCTCGGTGAAGCGGGCCTCGGCCTGCTCGAAGTTCAGGGTCAGGCTGAGCTGATCCTGCCGCTCCCGGGTCCACCCCAGGAAGTTGACCGGGCGGATTTCGTAGTCCAGGCTGAAGTCGCGGATGCCTTCCGCATTTTCTTGCAGGTGATACACCTCCACGTGCAGGGCCAGCTCCTGGCCTTCGGGGATCTGCTTGTCATTCGCTACCACGAAGGGCAGGAAACTCCCGGCAGAGGCGCTGTCCTTCAGGGCGTAGCCCAGGATCAGGTCGCCCATCTGCAGCTTCGAGGGGTCCGGGTCCAGCGGCTCCGGCTGGGGGACGGTCAGCCGCCCCAGCCCGCGCAGATGCTCCGGGAAGGGCGTCTCCACTTGGGGCGCGCTTTTAGGGTTGCGATTGTGCAGCTCGGCGTAGAACACCTGTTCGGCGCTGTCGCCGGCAAAGGGAATGGTAAAGGCCGAGCCGCTGGCCACCTGCATGTCCGACCCGTCGATCCGCAGGGGCGGCCGGTAGCGGGTGCCCGAGAGCGTGCGCCCGTCGGGTCCCTGCAGGCGCACGCCGTGGAACAGCTGGTAGCTGCCTAGCATGGCACGCACCTGGGCCGAGTCGCTCAGTCCGGCAAACATCGAATCCTGGTTGGCCGCAAGATCCTCCAGGAACCGCTGCTGCGGGCGGCTCTCAAGGAAGGTGGCAAAGACCGGCCCGCCGGCCTCGCCCAGCAGCCGGTACTGGTGGACCTCCAGGGGGATATCGCCCAGGTCCTTGGTAATCGTGGAGGCCTCCTCGGGGGCCTCTTTTGCGCGCTCGCGTGCATCATGCACATGGCGCTGCTGGGCGATTTGGGGGTAGTGCTTGCCAGGCGGATTTCCTCGAGGCCCTCCACTATAACGAAATAACTCTCGTTGCAACCGACTGAAGTTTCGGGACAGGATGGGATCCATCCCGACTGCGTCCCGGTACACCAGATACTGCAATAGCATGGCCGGGTTGATGGGGTAGTCGACGGCCCCGCCCATTCCCTGGTAGGCAAATCGGGAAGAGAGGGTAAACGCAGAGTTCGGGATGAGCTCATCCAGCGTCGACACCTGCCGAAAGGGACCGCCCTGCACCTCCCCAAAGAGTTGAAGCACGTTATCCCGAGTGCCCAGGTATTGCCCCTCGTACACCCATACCTCGTAGCGGGGTGGGGGGATGAAAAGCTGCCGTACCGCATTCTTCATGGCTCGGGCAAATGGCTCACCTGGCGATGTCCCCAAGCCAGTCAACAGTTCATTGGTCAATCTTGAGGCGTCCTGACCTGAAATACTAAACGTGTCGGCAAATTTGCGCTCGGGCTCCCCGTAGCGCACGTAGGCCACCCCCCGGTCGTCGGTGCCGTAGACGCTGCCGTCCCCTCTCGTGTAGTGCTCGCGGGCGTAGGCAATGCGCTGCCAGTGCTCCACCAGCCGCTCATTGTAGGGCGTGGCCGGCGTCGGGTCCACCGAGCTCCACCACCGGGTCATCCGCTCCAGCAGCGCCGGGTCATTGTCTTCCAGCAGCCGGTTCCACTCGGCCTGCCGATCATCGCCCAGCAGCGGCTCCAGGTAGGCCAGCTCGGCCATGACATGCTCTTTCTGGAAGGTTACGTCCTCCCCGGATAGCCCCCACTGGTACATCGCCGAGGCGGCCTGGTAGTAGTCCTCCATCCCCTGCTCGGTGGCCAGGCGGATGTAATTGCGGCCCACCCGCAGGCTCGGGTGGTCCAGCTCCACCTTGGCCGAAAGCCAAATGTCCAGGGCCTCCTTGTAGTCGCCGCGCTCTTCGGCCTCCAGGCCTTCTTCGAAGAGTTGCTGCGCGGTGGGGGGATCTGGCCCAGTGGCCGTGGAAACAGGAGTAAAGGAAAGGAGGAGGGCAATGAGTAGGGCTACCATGACGTATGGTTTCTTTATGAGTAGGATAGTATCATACAAAAGCTGCCGGCTAATTTCCAGTATCCTTAGATAAATCATAAGGATAACCGGGGAAAGGACTACTAATTGGCCTGCCCGGATTCCTCGGCCTCCACCACCTCAAACTCTATTTCCCGGTAGGCCTCCTGCCCGCCGGTATGGTCGGTGGCCCGCATGCGCAGCACGTACCGTCCCGGCTCAAGTCCCGCCGCCTTGATCGACAGATCCTCGGTGAAGCGGGCCTCGGCCTGCTCGAAGTTCAGGGTCAGGCTGAGCTGATCCTGCCGCTCCCGGGTCCACCCCAGGAAGTTGACCGGGCGGATTTCGTAGTCCAGGCTGAAGTCGCGGATGCCTTCCGCATTTTCTTGCAGGTGATACACCTCCACGTGCAGGGCCAGCTCCTGGCCTTCGGGGATCTGCTTGTCATTCGCTACCACGAAGGGCAGGAAACTCCCGGCAGAGGCGCTGTCCTTCAGGGCGTAGCCCAGGATCAGGTCGCCCATCTGCAGCTTCGAGGGGTCCGGGTCCAGCGGCTCCGGCTGGGGGACGGTCAGCCGCCCCAGGCCCCGCAGATGATCCGGGAAGGGCGTCTCCACCTGGGGCGCGCTTTTGGGGTTGCGATTGTGCAGCTCGGCGTAGAACACCTGTTCGGCGCTGTCGCCGGCAAAGGGAATGGTAAAGGCCGAGCCGCTGGCCACCTGCATGTCCGACCCGTCGATCCGCAGGGGCGGCCGGTAGCGGGTGCCCGAGAGCGTGCGCCCGTCGGGTCCCTGCAGGCGCACGCCGTGGAACAGCTGGTAGCTGCCTAGCATGGCACGCACCTGGGCCGAGTCGCTCAGTCCGGCAAACATCGAATCCTGGTTGGCCGCAAGATCCTCCAGGAACCGCTGCTGCGGGCGGCTCTCAAGGAAGGTGGCAAAGACCGGCCCGCCGGCCTCGCCCAGCAGCCGGTACTGGTGGACCTCCAGGGGGATATCGCCCAGGTCCTTGGTAATCGTGGAGGCCTCCTCGGGGGCCTCTTTTGCGCGCTCGCGTGCATCATGCACATGGCGCTGCTGGGCGATTTGGGGGTAGTGCTTGCCCGGAGGGTTACCCCCATTGTATCGGAATAGCTCTCTATCCAACCGGCTGAAGTTTCGGGACAAGATGGGATCCATTCCGATCATCTCCCTGTACACTAGATACTGCAACAACATGGCCGGGTTGATGGGGTAGTCGACGGCCCCGCCCATTCCCTGGTAGGCAAATCGGGAAGAGAGGGTAAACGCAGAGTTCGGGATGAGCTCATCCAGCGTCGACACCTGCCGAAAGGGACCGCCCTGTACCTCTCCAAAGAGTTGAAGCACGTTATCCCGCGTGCCCAGGTATTGACCCTCGTACACCCATACCTCGTAGCGGGGTGGGGGGATGAAAAGCTGCCGTACCGCATTCTTCATGGCACGGGCAAAAGAATAGCCTCCCCCCATGCCCCAAGCAGCCAACAATTGATTGGTCAAACTTGAGGCGTCCTGACCTGAAATACTAAACGTGTCGGCAAATTTGCGCTCGGGCTCCCCGTAGCGCACGTAGGCCACCCCCCGGTCGTCGGTGCCGTAGACGCTGCCGTCCCCTCTCGTGTAGTGCTCGCGGGCGTAGGCAATGCGCTGCCAGTGCTCCACCAGCCGCTCATTGTAGGGCGTGGCCGGCGTCGGGTCTACCGAGCTCCACCACCGGGTCATCCGCTCCAGCAGCGCCGGGTCATTGTCTTCCAGCAGCCGGTTCCACTCGGCTTGCTGATCTTCGCCCAGCAGCGGCTCCAGGTAGGCCAGCTCGGCCATGACATGCTCTTTTTGGAAGGTTACGTCCTCCCCGGATAGTCCCCACTGGTACATCGCCGAGGCGGCCTGGTAGTAGTCCTCCATCCCCTGCTCGGTGGCCAGGCGGATGTAGTTGCGGCCCACCCGCAGGCTCGGGTGGTCCAGCTCCACCTTGGCCGAAAGCCAAATGTCCAGGGCCTCCTTGTAGTCGCCGCGCTCTTCGGCCTCCAGGCCTTCTTCGAAGAGTTGCTGCGCGGTGGGGGGATCTGGCCCAGTGGCCGTGGAAACAGGAGTAAAGGGAAGAAGGAGGGCAATGAGTAGGACTACCATGAGAAATGGTTTCTTTATGAGTAGGATAGTATCATACAAAAGCTGCCGGCTAATTTCCAGTATCCTTAGATAAATCATAAGGATAACCGGGGAAAGGACTACTAATTAGCCTGCCCGGATTCCTCGGCCTCCACCACCTCAAACTCTATTTCCCGGTTGGCCTCCTGCCCACCGGTATGGTCGGTGGCCCGCATGCGCAGCACATAGCGGCCCGGCTCAAGTCCCGCCGCCTTGATCGACAGATCCTCGGTGAAGCGGGCCTCGGCCTGCTCGAAGTTCAGGGTCAGGCTGAGCTGATCCTGCCGCTCCCGGGTCCACCCCAGGAAGTTGACCGGGCGGATTTCGTAGTCCAGGCTGAAGTCGCGGATGCCTTCCGCATTTTCTTGCAGGTGATACACCTCCACGTGCAGGGCCAGCTCCTGGCCTTCGGGGATCTGCTTGTCATTCGCTACCACGAAGGGCAGGAAACTCCCGGCAGAGGCGCTGTCCTTCAGGGCGTAGCCCAGGATCAGGTCGCCCATCTGCAGCTTCGAGGGGTCCGGGTCCAGCGGCTCCGGCTGGGGGACGGTCAGCCGCCCCAGGCCCCGCAGATGATCCGGGAAGGGCGTCTCCACCTGGGGCGCGCTTTTGGGGTTGCGATTGTGCAGCTCGGCGTAGAACACCTGTTCGGCGCTGTCGCCGGCAAAGGGAATGGTAAAGGCCGAGCCGCTGGCCACCTGCATGTCCGACCCGTCGATCCGCAGCGTCGGCCGGTAGCGGGTGCCCGAGAGGGTGCGCCCGTCGGGTCCCTGCAGGCGCACGCCGTGGAACAGCTGGTAGCTGCCTAGCATGGCACGCACCTGGGCCGAGTCGCTCAGTCCGGCAAACATCGAATCCTGGTTGGCCGCAAGATCCTCCAGGAACCGCTGCTGCGGGCGGCTCTCAAGGAAGGTGGCAAAGACCGGCCCGCCGGCCTCGCCCAGCAGCCGGTACTGGTGGACCTCCAGGGGGATATCGCCCAGGTCCTTGGTAATCGTGGAGGCCTCCTCGGGGGCCTCTTTTGCGCGCTCGCGTGCATCATGCACATGGCGCTGCTGGGCGATTTGGGGGTAGTGCTTGCCAGGCCCCGGTGGCAGACCAACCCCATTGTATTTGTGCAATTTTTGGTCAAGCTGCATAAAATCTCGAGCAAATATGGGATCCATAGATGCTACTTCTTTATATATCATTTGCTGCAGGAGCATAGCTGGATTGATTCTTAAATCGGTTGACCCAAACAGTCCTTGGTAAGCATGTCTTGAAGTAAGAGTAAACGCGGAATTTGGTATAAGCTCATCCAGCGCCGATATCTGCTGAAAGGAACCGCCCTGTACCTCTCCAAAGAGTTGAAGCATGTTATCCTGCGTGCCCAGGTATTGACCCTCATAAATCCATACCTCATAGCGGGGCGGGGGGATGAAAAGCTGCCGTACCGCGTTCTCCATAGCACGCGCAAAGGTTTCATTTGGGGGACGATTCCAAGCCACTAAGAGTTGATTGGTCAAACGTGAGGCGTCCTGACCTGAAATACTAAACGTGTCGGCAAATTTGCGCTCGGGCTCCCCGTAGCGCACGTAGGCCACCCCCCGGTCGTCGGTGCCGTAGACGCTGCCGTCCCCTCTCGTGTAGTGCTCGCGGGCGTAGGCAATGCGCTGCCAGTGCTCCACCAGCCGCTCATTGTAGGGCGTGGCCGGCGTCGGGTCTACCGAGCTCCACCACCGGGTCATCCGCTCCAGCAGCGCCGGGTCATTGTCTTCCAGCAGCCGGTTCCACTCGGCTTGCTGATCTTCGCCCAGCAGCGGCTCCAGGTAGGCCAGCTCGGCCATGACATGCTCTTTTTGGAAGGTTACGTCCTCCCCGGATAGTCCCCACTGGTACATCGCCGAGGCGGCCTGGTAGTAGTCCTCCATCCCCTGCTCGGTGGCCAGGCGTATGTAGTTGCGGCCCACCCGCAGGCTCGGGTGGTCCAGCTCCACCTTGGCCGAAAGCCAAATGTCCAGGGCCTCCTTGTAGTCGCCGCGCTCTTCGGCCTCCAGGCCTTCTTCGAAGAGTTGCTGCGCGGTAGGGGGATCCGGCAACGTGGTTCCGGGAGCATGCGTGAAGGTAAGAAGGAGGACAATGAGAAAAACAGTCATAATACTGTTATTTCGTTATGACAGGGGATATATGTTACCAGTAATATTTCGAACCGGTGTCCATATTATTCAACAAGTGTCCATGACCATTAACAAATTTAATCAAGTGTCAAAGACGCTCGGTATACCTTCTGCATGGTACTATCTTCTCCCACAAAATAAAAATGACCTGTTTTATCAAGAGCCAATACTCTATTTAAGGTAATTGAATCGCTATCATTCTCAACCAATGAGGGGATGGTTGCAAATGATACCAATTTATCGTTAGTATCAAATATTTCTAATCCAATATTTGTATCTCCATTATTGGTATAACTGACAAAATGATACGTCCTATTTTCTTTCCTGAATAATCCAAGACTCCTATTTATAATTCTCCCAAATAATGTTTGACCACGATAGGACAACTGATAATTAAACGGTTCTTCTTTTTCCCTTAAAGGGTCAATTTGCAGCGCCTGATATCCCTCGATCTCAGTGTCAAATATCCAGGTCCCATCTTCCGGCAGATACTTGTACCTGTAAAGGGTTCCGGCATAGAGAAAGGGAGTAAGATACAAGTTCTGCTCATCATCAAATACAAAGTGCCCCGGCTTGCCTTGCGACAGATAGTTAAAATCAACAGATGAACTATACTTCAAATTCTCATAGCTGCCGAAGCAACTAATCTTTTGATATTCAGAGTTATAAAGATGGAACAGACAGTCACTATCCTCAGCTTCATCGTACAGTTTATATAAGAAAAGATACCTGGTTTCATTGTTACCAAGTACCGGCAAGAAATTTCCCCGTGGAAATACAGGACTTATCGGATAGTATGAATTACCGACCTCCCCCTCCGGAGTAAAGGTAGATATAATGCGATTGATCCCATCTACTACCATTAGTTGGTACTCGCCGTCCGCTGCCTGAATGATTTGGAAGTCATTGACATCCATAAATTCCCCTGCCCCTCTGCCACGACTTCCAATGCCCCTAATAAATGTACCCGTGCTGTCAAACTTGTGTATCGTTAATCTGGACTTATCAGAAATATACATATTTTTGTTTTCATCAATCCGTAACTCATGAATGACCCCCAATGGTCTTCTTATACCATCAATAGTCCCTTCACTATCAATCGCCACTTCAACTTCGGGATATACTATCGTTTCATTCACTTTTCGATTATCGTGTTCCACGCCACTACTGCAGCCTGCAACAACTGCAAATATCACAATAAAATATATACAGCTTGGTCTCATTCTGAAAAGAAATTAATGAAAACGCATGAATTATGGGCTTCCCGTGACTGTACACGGGATGCCCATAGTATACTACACCTCACACGGTATTTGGGGCCCGCTTGGAGGCTGGATGCAATCACACTCAGGACCGAATGGCATACATTCATACCACACGTTGCCATCAACTTCATGTCTAATAACCATACACCCAGCTGTACCCGCCTCAGTTAGAGTTGAACATGAAAAGCCAGGCTCGTTTGGGTATAAGCAGACGTAGCAATCCTCCTCACCATATGCATTGACGGTGTTGTAACTGATAAATGACGCAGCACATATACAGAGTGCAACGGCCAGTCTGATTAGTCGTTTTCTAGTTTTCATAGCGGTACCTCGATTTTGGTTAGTTGGTATTTGGAGTGGCTCCTATTGCTTCATTGATGGTGCTCATCTTTGATCCTACGCTGGTTATTCGGGTAGCCAGGTAACTTCGATGGACTACCTCCCGGGCATGCAGGTCAGCGAACACCAGCATTTGGTAGGTCGGTAGTTCCTGCCCCTGAAAGGTGGCTATCCTGTCAATCTGGCTATTTCTGCCTATGCGGGAGGGCACATCGTATGCAGCAATCTCCAGAAACCGAGCGGCGGCTGCCGCATCCGACTCTCCTACAATGACTACGGGCTGAATGGCGACGTCTTCCCGCTCTTGGAGCAGACTGATGTACTCATGTACTTCATTGATGCAGGGGGTGCAAACCTTGGAGTTGACCAGTAAAAGGGCCAGGTAGTCCGAATCATCTAAATTGTAGCGTGAACGGTCAGCTTCCGGCCGGTAGGGCTCCAACTCTTCGAACAGGCCGGCAGGTTCTATAGGGATCTTCCGGGTCGTGATCTCCTCCAGTTGCGTTTCCCGTTGCCGATGCTCGCGCTGGTTTTGGATTTCGATCACCGTCAATCCCAGGAAGTAGGCGGCGAATCCCAACAGGAGTGTGATTCCGGTATAATAAAAGAGCTTTTGCATGAGCGAGGGAGCCTTGATAAGCTTCTACAATCAAGCTATTCCCCGCAACCCGTGCTGTCAATTTATTTTAGTACCTATTTTTACTCCGATGAATTACTACATCAAACAGATTAGTTATTCTTTCGCTCTCGATTTCAGAATATCCACTTTCTGTTTCCACTCCTCATATACTTGTTGCCGGGTATGAGTGTTCAGGCTGCGATAGGCGCGGGGACTCATCCTAATTTGATTGTTCAAAAACGCGTTCAGACTGTTTTGTCCGCTATGGCCGATTTCGATGGCAACAAAATGACACTTTTTGTCGGGATACTCCTTTAAAAGATGCAGGGCCCGTTTCATCTTTATTTGCAGGTGCGCTTTTTTGGGAGGGAGTTGATACCGCTTTATAAAGTGCCGGTAAAAGTTCTTGGGATTTTCATATCCGCATTCTTCGGCCCACGTACTTACCCCGCGGATAGTCGACAAATCATTTTCCAGGATCTCGATGGATTGCTTAATGTTCTTCTCGCCCATGGTCAGCCTCTTGCACATTGGTTATATCCCTTGCAAAGAGCGGCGTTCTGGTGCTTACATGTACGTTCTCTTGGAAAACGCCTACTATATATGTACAATTTACACGAGGGGGGGGCTAATGCAAATATTTGAAATACGATACAAACCGACACACATGCCCAGCATAACTGTCAAAAATATACCTGAAGATATCTACGGGAAGGTGAAGGAACAAGCTGCCGCTCATCACCGGAGCATCAACAGCGAAATCATCGCCTGCCTGGTAAAGAGCGTCACTTCTACCAGACCTACTCCAGAAACCATTCGCCAACAGGCACGGAGGGCTCGTGCGATTGCCAGGGGAAGTCTATCTGCGGAAGAGATCAGAAAAGCCATTGAGGAGGGACGCGCATGATCGTGGCGGATGCCAGTATCTTGGCGCCATTCTGGAAGAAGAGCTGGGGATCCCCCTGGTTACCAACGATACCCAATTGGTAAAACTATTTCCCGACATCGCCCGGTCCCCCGGGCAGTTTCTAGAAAATTAAGCCTCCCGGCGATAACCGGGAGGCTTTTCGTAAAGTTGCGTTGTAATCTGAAGCCTAGGAGTCGTCCTCTTCGGTTTCGGCGGCTTTCTCGGTTTCGGCTTCGTCGGCCTCTCCGTCTCCGGATTCCTCGGCCTCGGCTTCCTCCTCTTCGGCTGCGGTGTCTTCGGCCTTGGCGGCTGCTTCCTCGGCCTCCCCGGAGCCTTCCCCGTTGCCCTCGGCGTCTTTGCCGGCGCTGAGTTCTTCGAAGATTTTGGCCACTTCCTGCTCCTCTTCGTCGAGGTCTTTTTTAGAGCCCACGATAAGGTCGTCGTACTTGCGGAGACCGGAGCCGGCAGGCACCTTGTGTCCGACGACGACGTTCTCCTTGAGTCCCTGCAGGTGGTCCTTCTTGGCTTCGATGGCCGCCTGGGTAAGCACCTTGGTGGTCTCCTGGAAGGAGGCCGCCGACAGCCAGCTCTCGGTGGAGAGGGCCGCGCGGGTGATGCCCAGCAGGATGGGTTTGGAAATGGCCGGTTCGGCCTCGCGGGTCTCAAGCTCCGCCTCACCTTCCTTGATCAGCTCGTTGTTGGCATCACGTACCTCGCGGCGGTCCAGGATGGCGCCCTGTTTCAGGTCGGATCCGCCGGGATCGGTGACCACGAACTTGCCGATAAGCTCATCGTTGCGGTTGTTCAGCTCGAAGCGGTCCACCTTGTCCCCTTCCAGGAACATGGTGTCGCCCGGATCGGTGACTTCCACCTTCTGCATCATGGTGCGCACGATCACCTCGATGTGCTTGTCGTTGATCTGCACGCCCTGCAGGCGGTAGACCTCCTGGATTTCGTTCACCAGGTACGACTGCACCGCGTAGGGACCCAGGATGTTGAGGATCTCCTCGGCCGGGATGGTTCCGTCGGAGAGCTGCTGGCCGGCCGTTACGTAGTCGTTCTCCTGCACCAGGATGTGCTTGGAGAGCGAGATGAGATACTTCTTCTCGTCTGTGCCGTCCTTGCTCTCGACAAAGACCTCCTGCTTGCCGCGCTTACGGCCACCCATGCGGACGATGCCGTCGATCTCGGACACCGCGGCGGGTTCGTTGGGCGAGCGCGCCTCGAAGAGTTCGGTCACGCGGGGCAGGCCGGCGGTAATGTCCTTCGACTTGCCAGTCTGGCGCGGGATCTTGGCCAGCACCTGTCCGGCGCTGACCTCCTCGCCGTCATCCACCACGATGTGGGTCTCGACGGGCAGGGTTTTCTCGCGGACCCGGTCGTCGTCGCCTTTCACCAGCAGGGTGGGCACCAGCGAACGGTCCTTGGAATCGATAATCACCTTCTCGCGGTGACCGGTCTGGGAGTCGGTCTCCTCGGAGAAGGTAATATCCTCCATGATATCCTTGTACTCGACCTTGCCGTCTATTTCGGAGTAGATGTTGGCGTTGTAGGGGTCCCACTTGCAGAGGGGCACGCCCTTTGGAACCTCGTCGCCTTCTTCCACGAGCAGCTCGGAGCCGTAGGGCACGTTATAGGTAGTGAGCACCTTGCCCTCTTCGTCGACAATCTTGATTTCGCCGGCGCGGCTGAGTATCACGTTGTGGATCTCCTCCCCGTCATCGTATTCCACGACGCGGACGTTTTCGAATTGCACCTTGCCTTCAAATTTGGCCTTGTGCTGCGACTCGGATTCCATGCGGGAGGCGGTTCCACCCACGTGGAAGGTACGCAGCGTAAGCTGAGTGCCGGGCTCGCCGATGGACTGCGCGGCGATAACGCCCACGGCCTCGCCCACCTGCACCATGGTGCCGCGGGAGAGGTCGCGTCCGTAGCACATGGAGCATACGCCCCGCTCGGTTTCGCAGGTCAGCACGGAGCGGATCTCCACCTCCTCGATGGAGGTTTCGGCGATCTTTTTGGCCACTTTTTCGTCGATGAGCTCGTTGGCCTCGCAGATCAGCTCGTCGCTGATGGGATCGTAGATGTCGTGCAGCGAGACGCGCCCGAGGATGCGGTCCTCAAGGCTTTCGATCACGTCCTCGTTGTCCTTCAGGGCCTTCATCTTGATGCCCCGCAGGGTGCCGCAGTCGTTTTCGTTAATGATGATGTCCTGGGAGACGTCCACCAGGCGGCGGGTCAGGTATCCGGCGTCGGCCGTTTTGAGGGCCGTATCGGCCAGGCCTTTCCGGGCGCCGTGAGTAGAGATGAAGTACTCCAGCACGGTCAGCCCCTCCTTGAAGGAGGAGAGGATGGGGTTCTCGATGACCTCGTTGCCCGACTGCATGGAGCTCTTCTGGGGCTTGGCCATCAGGCCGCGCATGCCGCCCAGCTGGCGGATCTGCTCCTTGGAGCCCCGTGCGCCGGAGTCGGCCATCATGAACACCGGGTTGAAGCCCGCCCGGTCGTTGGTGAGCTCGCTGAAGAGCGTCTCGGAGACGCGGTTGGTGGTGCTGGTCCACTTGTCGATCACCTGGTTGTAGCGCTCGTTGTCGGTGATGAAGCCCATCTCGTAGCGCTCCGTAATCTCGGACACCTCGCCCTGGGCCTTTTCGATAAGCTGCATCTTCTCGTCCGGGATGACGATATCCTCCAGGTTGAAGGAGAGTCCCCCGGTGGTGGCTTTCTCAAAGCCGAGGGTCTTCATCTCGTCCAGGAATACGGAGGTGCGGGCCGTACCCACGGCGGCGTGGATGTCCGCAATAACCTTGCGGAGCTCCTTCTTGCCGAGGGTTTTGTTCTTGAATTCGATTTCCGGGGGACAGATCTCGTTGAAGAGTACGCGCCCGGTGGTGGTTTTGATGATTTCGTATTCGGTCTCCCCCTCCTCGTTGGTGTGGGAGATGCGCACGTTGATCTTGGCGTGCACGTCGATGCGACCCTGGTCATAGGCCACCAGCACCTCGTCGGTATTGGCGAAGGTCTTGCCCTCGCCGCGCTTGTCGTTGGCCATCTTCGTCAGGTAGTAGATGCCCAGGACCATGTCCTGCGAGGGCACGGCGATCGGACCGCCGCTGGCAGGACTCAGAATGTTATGGGAGCCCAGCATGAGCACGGAGGCCTCCAGGATGGCGTCATGGCTCAAGGGCAAGTGGACGGCCATCTGGTCGCCGTCGAAGTCGGCGTTAAAGGCGGTACACGAGAGCGGGTGCAGCCGGATGGCCTTCTCCTCGATGAGCACCGGCTGGTAGGCCTGGATGCCCAGCCTGTGGAGGGTGGGCGCGCGGTTCAGCATAATGGGATGCCCGTCGATCACGTTTTCGAGCACCTCCCAGACCACCTGGTCGCGGCGGTCCACCACCTTCTTGGCGCTTTTGACCGTCTTCACGTAGCCGCGCTCAATGAGGCGGCGGATGATAAAGGGCTTGTACAGCTCCACGGCCATCTCCTTGGGGAGGCCGCACTCGTGCATGTCAAGTTCGGGGCCGACTACAATCACCGAGCGGCCGGAGTAGTCCACGCGCTTGCCGAGCAGGTTCTGGCGGAAGCGTCCGCTCTTGCCCTTCAGCATGTCACTGAGGGATTTCAGCGGCCGGTTGTTGTTGCGCACCGCGTTGGACTTGCGGGAGTTGTCGTAGAGCGAGTCCACCGCCTCCTGCAGCATGCGCTTCTCGTTGCGCAGGATCACGTCAGGCGCTTTAATGTCTATCAGGCGCTTCAGGCGGTTGTTGCGGATGATCACCCGGCGGTAGAGGTCGTTCAGGTCGGAGGTGGCGAAGCGTCCGCCCTCCAGGGGCACCAGGGGACGAAGTTCGGGCGGGATGACGGGAATGACCCGCTGGATCATCCATTCGGGTCGGTTCTCCGTATGCTTGTTGGCCGCGCGGAAGGATTCAATAACCTGCAGGCGCTTCAGCTTTTTCTTCTTGCGCATCTGCGAGGTCTCGTTGCGCACCTCGTAGCGCAGGCGGTAGGCCAGGGAGTCCAGCTCCAGGTTGGAGAGCAGGTCCTCCATCGCCTCGGCGCCCTCCTTGGCGACGAATTTGTCCTCGTCCTCGTCGTCCAGCTCGTAGTGCTCCTCGGGGAGCTGGTCGAGCAGGTCGTAGTACTCCTCCTCGGAAACGAGGTCCCCGCGCTTGTAGCCCAGATCGCGCGTCATGCCCGGGCGGGTAATCACGTAGGTCTCGTAGTAGACGATCTTCTCCAGGTTCTTGGAGGAGTAGCCCAGCAGGTAGGCGATCTTGTTGGGCAGGGACTTGAAGTACCAGATGTGCACCACGGGCACGGTCAGGGAGATGTGTCCCATCCGCTCGCGGCGCACCGCCTTGCGGGTAACCTCCACGCCGCACCGGTCGCAGATGATCCCCTTGTAGCGGATCCGCTTGTATTTGCCGCAGTGGCACTCGTAGTCCTTCACCGGACCGAAGATCTTTTCGCAGAAAAGACCGTCCATCTCCGGTTTGAAGGTGCGGTAGTTGATAGTCTCGGGGGTCAGGACTTCGCCGTGGGAACGGGAGAGGATCGTCTCCGGCGAAGCCAGGGAGATCCCGATGTTATCGAAGTCTTTGGAAACTGTTAAGGTGTTGGTAGTCGGCAAGGAAGTACCTCCGAATTGACTTTATTTAACAGTATAAAAAGTGATTCAGGTTGGTTGGCGCCGGGGCGGCCTAGTCTATATGGATTTCGAGGCCCAGACCCATGAGTTCGCGCAGGAGCACCTTGAAAGACTCCGGCACGTCGCCTTCGGGCAGGTTATCGCCCTTGACGATGGCCTCGTAGACGCGCGAGCGTCCTTTTACGTCGTCGCTCTTCACAGTGAGCATCTCTTTGAGGATGCTGGAGGCGCCGTAGGCGTAGAGCGCCCAGACCTCCATCTCGCCGAGACGCTGTCCGCCGAACTGCGCCTTGCCTCCCAGCGGCTGCTGGGTGATAAGGGAGTACGGCCCGATGGAGCGCGCATGCATCTTGTCTTCGACCAGGTGGTTGAGCTTCAGCATGTAGATGTAGCCCACCGTGGTCTGCTGGTCGAAGGCCTCGCCCGTGCGTCCGTCGTAGAGGGTCACCCGCCCGTCTTTGGGCAGGTCGGCATCCTCTAGAAGACCCTGCACCTGGTCGTAGGAGGCGCCGTCGAATATGGGCGAAGCGAACTTCACGCCCAGCTTCTTGCCCGCCCAGCCCAGGATGGTCTCGTAAATCTGACCGAGGTTCATCCGGGAGGGCACGCCCAGGGGATTGAGCAGGATGTCCATGGGGGTACCGTCCTCCATGTAGGGCATGTCCTCTATGGGGACCACCTTGGCGACCACGCCCTTGTTGCCGTGGCGTCCGGCCATCTTGTCGCCCACCTGCATTTTACGCTTCTTGGCCACGTAGACCTTCGCTTTCTGGATGATGCCGGGGGGCAGGTCGTCGCCCACCTGAATCTGGTATTTCCTCCTCTTGGCTTCGGTGTCGAGTTCGCGCCGGAGATCCCGGTAGTTGGAGAAGAGCAGCCTTACGTGCTCCACCAGGTTCTCGTCGGTGGCCCAGTCGATGTTTTCATTGATGTTGACCGGATCGAGCTCCTCGAAATCGGACTTGCGGTACTTCTCCCCTTTGGGAATCAGCTCCACGCCGTTGAAGTTGTAAACTCCCGGGGAGGTCTTGTCACGCAGCAGGGAGTAGAGCTTGTCGACCATTTTGGAGTTGAGCTCGTCCACCTTTTCGGCGTGCCGCTCATTCTCCAGTTCAACCTGCTTTTTCTCTTCCTTGCGTGAGATCTGTTCGTCGCGCTTGCGGCTGAAGAGCTTGGTGTCGATCACCGTGCCGGAGACGCCCGGGGGCGTCTTCAGGGAGGCGTCCTTCACGTCGCCCGCCTTGTCGCCGAAGATGGCGCGCAGCAGTTTCTCTTCGGGGGTGGGGTCGGTTTCGCCCTTGGGGGTGATCTTACCCACCAGGATGTCGCCGTGGTTGACCTTGGCGCCGATGCGGATGATGCCCTGCTCGTCGAGATCGGCCGTAGCCTCCTCGCTCACGTTGGGAATCTCGCGGGTCAGCTCCTCCTCTCCGCGCTTGGTGTCTCGCACCTGCTGCTCAAATTCAGTGATATGGATGGAGGTGTAGATATCGTCCTGGACGATGCGCTCGCTGATCACGATGGCATCCTCAAAGTTGTAGCCCCTCCAGGGCATGAAGCCCACCAGCAGGTTGCGTCCCAGCGCCAGTTCGCCTCCCTGGGTGGCGCAGCCGTCGGCCAGGGTTTGACCACGGGATACCTTGTCGCCCACATTGACGATGGGCTTCTGATTGATGGTGGTGTCCTGGTTGGTGCGTTCGAACTTGGTCAGGTCGTAGGTCTTTACGCCCTCGTCGAAGTAGCAGTCCTGCTCCATTTCGGTCCGGTCGTACTTGACGCGTATCTCGGTGGAGGAGACGTAGACCACTTCGCCCTCGCCCTCGGCGGTGATGATGGCGCGGGAGTCCTTGGCGGCGCGGTGCTCGAGCCCCGTGCCGACCAGCGGCGATTCGGGACGGAGCAGCGGCACAGCCTGGCGCTGCATGTTGGAACCCATGAGCGCGCGGTTGGCGTCGTTGTGCTCGATAAAGGGAATGAGCGCGGCCGCCACTGAGGTAATCTGGTTGGTTGCCACGTCCATGTAGCCGATGTCGTCGGGCTTGGCCAGCTGGTAGTTTCCATCGCGGAAACGCGAGAAAATATTGTCGTTCTTGAAAACGCCCTTCTTGTCCAGCGGCGCATTGGCCTGGGCGATCACGGTCTCGTCCTCCTGCTCGGCCGAAAGGTATTCGATATCGTCGCTCACCTTGCCCTCCTTCACCTTGCGGTAGGGGGTCTCGATGAAGCCGAAGTCGTTGATCTTGGCGTGGACGCAGAGGGAGGAGATGAGTCCGATGTTGGGACCCTCGGGGGTCTCAATGGGACAGAGCCGCCCGTAGTGGGTGTAGTGTACGTCCCGCACCTCGAAACCGGCGCGCTCGCGGGTCAGTCCCCCGGGGCCGAGCGCCGACATGCGGCGCTTGTGGGTCAGTTCGGCCAGCGGATTGGTCTGGTCCATGAACTGCGAGAGCTGGTTGGTTCCGAAAAAGGTGTTGATCACGCTGGAAATGGTCCGCGCGTTCACCAGGTCCTGCGGCGTCAGCTGCTCGGCGTCGCGGGAGTTCATCCGTTCCTTGATGGTGCGCGACATGCGGGCCAGGCCGATGGAAAACTGTTGACCCAGCTGCTCGCCGATCGTGCGCACGCGGCGGTTGGAGAGGTGGTCGATATCGTCCACCTGCGATTTCATGTTCTTGAGGCGGATCACCTCCCTGACGATGGCCACGATATCCTCCTTGACGAGGTAGCGCGTGTCCATGTCCACGTCCAGCTTGAGACGTTTATTGAGACGGTAGCGTCCCACCTCGCCCAGGTCGTACTTCTTGTCGCTGAAGAAGAGACGTTCGAGCACCTGGCGGGCGGTTTCGGGATCGGGCATCTCGCCGGTACGGATCTGCTTGTAGATCTCGCCCAGGGCCGTCTCCTCGCTGTGGGCGGGGTCCTTGCGCAGGGTGTTCATCATCACGTCGCGCTCGGAGTCCTCCGGCGCCAGGGTCTGCACGCGGAAGGCCATTTTGTCGTGTTCCTTGAGCGCCGAGTAGTCGTCATCGGTCAGCTCATGGTCGCGTTCGAAAAGGGTTTCGCGGCTTAGGGCCTCGGTGACCTCGCCGGTCTCCTCGTCCACAACCTCCTCGACCTTCTCGATCACGATGTCGTTGGCCAGGCGCTTGCCCGTCACCTCTTTCTTGTACTCCTTCTTGGTGCTGAATTCCACCTTCTCGGAGAGACCGTCGAAGAGACCGAAAATCTCCTCCTCGGTGGAGTAGCCCAGCGCGCGAAGCAGCGTGGTGGCCGGGACCTTTTTCTTGCGGTCGATGTAGGCCCAGAGCACATCGCGGATGTCGGTGGAGAACTCGATCCACGATCCCTTGAAGGGAATGACCCTCGCGTTGTAGAGCTGCGTGCCGTTGGGGTGCACGTTCTGCCCGAAAAAGACGCCGGGCGAACGGTGCAGCTGGCTCACGATCACGCGTTCGGCCCCGTTGATGATGAAGGTGCCGCGTTCGGTCATCCAGGGCAGGTCGCCCAGGAATACCTCCTGCTCGATAGTTTCGGTGGTCTCATCGTCGTCGTCCACGGCCGAAAGGCGCATCTTGGCCTTCAGCGGGACGGCGAAGGAGAGTCCCCGCTCCTGGCACTCCTTCATGGAATACTTGGGAGTGTCCACCGAATAGTGGATGAATTCCAGGATATGCGTCTCACGGGAGTCCTGGATGGGGAAGTTCTCATTGAAAATTTTCTGGAGACCCTGGTTCTTCCGGTCTTCCGGCGCGATATCGAGCTGTGTGAACTGCCCGAATGACTCCAGCTGGATATCCAGGAAGTCGGGGTAGTCCAGCACGTGCTCGGTACTGGCAAAAGACAGGCGGTCGGTGAACGGAATTTTCTCCATGTCGCTGTGTTTACTCAAAGGAACCTCTCCTTTTCGTTAATTTGATGGTGATGGGCCGGTCATCGTAAGGGTGCAGCGCACACTCGGGGCGGTTCACGTCCGGCGTCCAAAAAGACGCCAATAGCCAATACCGTAATGCAACGATACTGGCTAGTGGCAGATTGTACAAGCTGGCGCTATTTACTTGAGCTCGATCTCAGCGCCGGCTTCTTCCAGTTTGGACTTGAGCTCTTCGGCTTCATCCTTGCTCACGCCTTCCTTGACGGGGTTGGGAGCGTTGTCCACCAGTTCCTTGGCCTCTTTCAGGCCCAGGCCGGTGATGGAGCGCACCTCCTTGATCACGGCGATTTTCTTCTCGCCGGCCGACTTGAGAACCACGTCGAACTCGGTCTGTTCTTCGCCGCCCTCGTCGCCTCCGGCGCCTCCGCCGGCAACCACGGCCGTAGCGGCGGCGGGTTTGATGTCATACTCCTCCTCCAGAACTTGTGCAAGTTCGTTCGCTTCCTTAACGGTGAGGTTTACAAGTTGTTCAGCTATTTCTTTAACGTCAGCCATTGGTTTTGTCTCCGGTTGGTCTTTGTAGATTAAAAATCCAGGTTAGTTGGTTATTCGCCTTGTTCGGCGATGCTTTTCAGGGCGCCCGCGAGCTTCTCGCCGGGTGCGTTGAGGGCACGGACAATGTTGGAAACCGGGGCAAGGAGCAGGGCGGCGATATCGCCGAGTACTTCTTCCTTCGATTTCATGGCCGCCAGCTCGCCGAGCCGGCTCTCATCGTAGTACTCTCCGTCGATGAGGGCCGCCTTGAACTGCGGTTTGCCGTTGTCTTCCATAAACTTCTTCAGCACTTTGGCCGGTGCCGCAAACGCCTCATCCACAAAAGCAAAGCCGTTCTGCTCCACGAGGTGGGGATAGAGGTCATCGTAGCCCTCCTTCTCCTCCATCGCACGCTTCATCAGGGTGTTCTTGTACACCTTGTAGGTGACGTTGCTTTTGAAGAATTCGCCTCTAAGCTCGTTGATGGTCGAGACGGACATGCCGGAGTAGTTGGTGACGTAGATCGCCCCCGCCTGCTCCAGGTTCTCCCGTATCTCTTCAACGGTCGCTTTCTTTTCTGCTAGTGTAGGCATGGTTCGTGTTCGGTTATAATTCGCTTAGGCAGACATCACGGAGGAACGCTCCAGCGGGATGCCGGGTCCCATGGTGGAACTCATGGTGGCGCTTCGGATGTAGAGCCCCTTGGCGGAAGCCGGCCGCAGGCGCATGACGGTCCGCAGGAACTCCAGCGCATTGTCGCGAAGTTCGGCGGCGTCGAAGCTTACCTTGCCGATGGAGGCGTGCAGAATGCCGTACTTGTCGACGCGAAAGTCGATCTTGCCGGCCTTCACCTCTTTGATGGTTTCGGCCACGTCGTTGGTCACCGTACCGCTCTTCGGGTTGGGCATCAGTCCCCTGGGTCCCAGTACGCGGCCCAGCTTTCCGATCTTGCCCATGACATCCGGTGTTGCGACGATGACGTCGACGTCGGTCCAGCCATCCTCGATCTTTTCGATGTACTCATCGAGTCCCACGTGATCGGCGCCCGCCTGTTCGGCTTCCTCCTGCTTGGCCTCGTTGACCAGGGCCAGCACACGCACCTCTTTACCGGTGCCGTGGGGGAGGGAGACCGATCCGCGCACCATCTGGTCCGCGTGCCGGGGGTCGACCCCCAGGCGCAGGTCCAGGTCGACGGAGGCGTCGAAGTTGACCTTGGAGGTCTTCTTCACCAGGTCGACCGCTTCTTCCAGGGTATACTCGAGATCCTGGTCGATGAGTTCGGCTGCCGCTCGGTATTTCTTTCCTCGTTTTGCCATGATAGGGTTGCTCAAACTTACTTGTCTCGTTGCACTCTCAGCCCCATGCTGCGGGCGGTACCGGCGATCATCTCGGCGGCGCGCTCCACTTCAAAGGCGTTGAGATCTTGCATTTTCTGTTCGGCGATCTCCTTGCACTGGGTCCAGGTGACCGATCCCACCTTGGTGCGGTTGGGTTCGCCCGAGCCGGACTTGATGCCGGCGGCCTGTTTCAGCAGCACGGCGGCGGGAGGAGTCTTCGTAATGAAGTCGAAAGACTTGTCCATGTACACAGTGATCTCGACCGGAATGATGGTCCCGGCCTTCTCCTGCGTAGCGGCGTTGAAAGCCTTGCAGAACTCCATGATATTGATCCCGGCCTGTCCCAGGGCGGGTCCCACCGGTGGGGCGGGGTTCGCCTGGCCGCCTCGGATCTGAAGCTTGAGAACTTTGTCTACTTTTTTAGCCATTAGGATTCAGTGCTTCTGCGTTGCGTGTGGTTTACCGCGTAATAGCTCACGTTGCATCTGTGTGTTTCGGTCACGTTGCAGGTTCTACCTGGTTCACATCAACTTCAACCGGGGTCTTTCGACCGAATATGCTTACCAATACCCGTAATTTCAGTTTGTCGGCGTTTACTTCCTGGATGGTGCCGTCAAAGTCCTTGAAGGGACCGTCGACCACCTTCACCAGGTCTCCCTCGCTGTAGGGGATCTCCACGACGCCCTCCTCCATCTCATCGGAGTCCTGCACGCGTCCCAGGATGCGGTTGACTTCCTGCTCACGCAGTGGACTCGGGCGGACGTCGTTTTTGCCGCTTTTCAAAAAGCCGATGGTGGAGGGCGCGCCCTGCACCAGGTTGTTCAATTCCTCGTCGTACACGGCCTTGACCAGCAGATAGCCGGGGAAGAAGTTCTTCTCGCGGGTCCTCTTTTTGCCCCGGCGGATTTCAACCACCGTCTCGGTGGGTATCATGATCTCCTCCACCTTGTCCTGCAGATCCTGCAGATCAAGCTCCCGCTCCAGATACTCCTTCACCTTTTTCTCATGGCTGGAGAAGCAGCGAACCACGTACCACTTGTAGCGGTTGTCTTGCGTCATGAATAAATGGCCTCTAAAATGGTACTGTACACCTGGTCAACGCCGAAGATGAAGAGGGAGAGAATGATGGTGAAAACCACCGTTATGATGGTGTAGTCCAACAGCTCCTGCTGGTCCGGCCAGGAGACTTTCTTCATCTCCTTCTGGACGTCTACCAGATATTGCTTGATGCTGTTCATGTAATTCCTTGCTGACTGTCCGTGGTTGCACGGGTGGCAGGACTTGAACCCGCATCCCGACACGTCGGGATTTGGATTCCGCTATTCTGCCATCTGTGCTCGTTTGCACGGGTGGCAGGACTTGAACCCGCAACCTGCGGTTTTGGAGACCGCTGCTCTGCCAATTGAGCTACACCCGTAATGGCCTGTGCCTCTATTCGATAATTTCAGTTACCACGCCGGCGCCGACCGTACGGCCGCCCTCGCGGATCGCAAAGCGCAGCCCGTCTTCCATGGCCACCGGCTGGATCAGCGATACCGTCATGTTCACGTTGTCGCCCGGCATCACCATCTCCACGCCCGACGGCAGCTCGCAGGAGCCCGTCACGTCGGTCGTCCGGAAATAGAACTGCGGACGGTAGCCCTGGAAGAACGGCGTGTGACGCCCGCCCTCGTCCTTGCTGAGCACGTACACCTCGCACTTGAACTTCTTGTGCGGGGTGATCGAGCCCGGCTTGCAGAGCACCATGCCCCGCTGAAGCTCCTCCTTGTCGATGCCGCGAAGAAGGATCCCGGCGTTGTCGCCGGCCTGGCCCTCGTCGAGCATCCGGCGGAACATCTCAATGCCGGTCACCACCGAGCTCATCGGGTCTTCGACAATGCCCACAATCTCCACCTCGTCGTTGAGCTGCACCACGCCCCGCTCGATGCGGCCCGTGGCCACCGTGCCCCGGCCGGTGATGCTGAACACATCCTCCACCGGCATCAGGAACGGCTTGTCTATGTCGCGCTCCGGGGTCGGAATGGTCTCGTCAACGGCGTCCATCAGGTCCAGAATCGCCTGCTCGGCATCCTCCTCCCCGTTCAGCGCGTTCAGCGCGCTGCCCTGGATCACCGGAATCTCGTCGCCGTCAAACTCATAGCTCGAGAGCAGCTCGCGTACCTCCAGCTCCACCAGCTCGATCAGCTCCTCGTCGTCGACCAGGTCCGTCTTGTTCATGAACACCACGATCTGCGGAACCCCCACCTGGCGGGCCAGCAGAATGTGCTCGCGGGTCTGCGGCATCGGACCGTCCGTGGCCGCCACCACCAGGATCGCCCCGTCCATCTGCGCCGCGCCCGTCACCATGTTCTTCACGTAGTCGGCGTGGCCCGGGCAGTCCACGTGGGCGTAGTGGCGCTTGTCGGTCTCGTACTCCACGTGCGCCGTGGCAATGGTAATGCCCCGCTCCTTCTCCTCCGGAGCGTTGTCGATGTCCGCAAACTGCTTGGCAACCCCCCGTAGTGCTTGGCCATCACCGTCGTAATGGCCGCCGTCAGCGTCGTCTTCCCGTGGTCGACGTGGCCGATCGTTCCAATGTTTACGTGGGGCTTGGTCCGTTGAAAGGTCTCTTTTGCCATGGTACCGTTGGTTAGGTTTAGTCGTTAGAAATCGCGCGGCGGCGCGCCGCCTGGTCGAATGAGCCGTTAGTCGGATTTGAACCGACGACCCCTTCCTTACCATGGAAGTGCTCTACCCCTGAGCTATAACGGCATGTCCGCATCGTGCGGAGATCAATAAAAGGGACGAGCGGGCGACCGGGCTCGAACCGGCAACATTCAGCTTGGAAGGCTGACACTCTACCAATTGAGTTACGCCCGCTGGTAGTTCCCCGGCGGTCGGCGCTGCCGCCCGGACCGGGGCCTCTGCTGGTGGGGGGAGGAGGATTCGAACCTCCGAAGGCTTGCGCCAACAGATTTACAGTCTGCCCCAGTTGGCCACTTTGGTATCCCCCCGGTAGTCGTTCGGATATCACAATGTTAAGGTTCAAAGAACAAAATAAAACCGGATGAGCCAGCGGCCGGATTCGAACCGACGACCGGCTGTTTACAAGACAGCTGCTCTACCCCTGAGCTACGCTGGCATGGCGGCCTGGCCCATCAGAATACCCGGGCCAAAAAGGTGACGCCGGCTTGAGTCTGTGTCCATGCTGTTCTTCCTCCCGCCTCGGTACCCCGCACAGGGCGTACCTATCCATTGGGCGAAAGACCCGAAAGCTAAAGACAGTTTTGTTCTTTGTCAACAGTGAAACTCTCATTTCTTGTACTTTCCCTCAGGGGGCTTCGTCGCCCTCCCCGTCATCCCCTCCGCTCCCGCTCCGCAGGCGCACCCAGGCGAGGCGCGCAAGGAGTCCAAGGGCCAGCAGCACGAGCACGGCCTGTCCCCAGGCCGAGAGATAGTCCCCGATGACCCGCCAGTTCTCGTGCACCACCCACCCGAAGGCCAGCAAGAGGGCGTTCCAGAGCAGGGAACTCACCGCCGAACTGAGCACCGTTCGGGCGGGGGGCGTGTGCGAGATGCCCGCCGTGAGAGCAATGACCGACCGGGTGCCGGCCAGGAAGCGGTTGGCCACCACCACGCCCTGTCCCCATCGCTTCATCCACGCCTGCGTGCGCGTAATATATTGCAGCGGGACGAAGCGCACGAGCCAGTGCCGTTTTTTCTCCTCCAGCTGGGTGCCCCAGCGGCTGCCCAGGGCATACATGGTCATGAAGCCGGCCACCGAAGCAACGGTGGTCAGCAGGTAGACCGGCGTGAGGCCGATGACCGACTCTGCCGCCAGGTAGCCTCCGAAGGCCACCAGCACGTCGCCCGGGATGGGCGGGACGACATTTTCCAGGTAGGCCACCGCAAGGAAGACCCCGTAGATGCTTATCGGGGGCAGAGCGTAGATCCACTCAACCAGTTCCGTTGTCAATTGCTCCAGCATGCGCGGTGGTAAGGTGTATTCAGCCGTGAAAGGGCACCAGCAGGGCTACGGCGCGGGCCGATATGCCCTCCCCGCGGCCTTCCGGGCCCATCCCCTCTCCAGTGGTGGCTTTTACGGAGAGGCGGTTCGGGTCGGCGTCCAGCTCCCCGGCCATCACCTCCCGCATACGGGAGATGTGGGGGGCAAGTTTGGGTTGCTCGGCCACCACGGTGCAGTCAATATTGCCCACGCGCCAGCCGCGCTCCTTAATCATGCGCGCGGCCGCTCGCAGAAAGGCGCGGCTGTCGGCCCCGCGGTACTGCGGGTCGGTATCGGGAAAGTGGGTGCCGATGTCGCCCAGCGCCAGCGCCCCCAGCAGGGCGTCGCATACCGCGTGAATGAGCACGTCGGCGTCGGAGTGGCCGGCCAGCCCCTGTTCAAAGTCGATCTCTACGCCTCCCAGCACCAGCGGGCGCCCCTCCTGCAGCCGGTGGATATCGTAGCCGTAGCCTATGCGTACCTTGTCTTCCATGTCAATGCTCCTCCAGCAGCAGCCGGGCCAGTTTAAGGTCCAGGGGATAGGTGATCTTGAAATTCTCGCGGCTCCCCTCCACCATGCGCACCTCCCCGCCGGCGCGCTCCACCAGGGAGGCGTCGTCGGTGCCCGTGAAATGCTCTTCCCGCGCCTGCTCATAGGCGCGCACCAGCAGTTCGCGGCGGAAAACCTGGGGGGTCTGCGCCTGCCACAGCTCCCGGCGCGAGGGAGTCTCCACGATGCGCCGGCCCTTGCCGGTCCGCTTGATAGTGTCCCTGGCCGGCACCCCCAGCACCGCGCCCCCGCAATCGGCGGCCGTCCGGCAGCAGGCGTCGATCTGCGCGGGAGTAACGAAGGGTCGCACCGCATCGTGCACCAGCACCAGCTCCGCATCGCCCGCCTCGACCAGAGCGTTCCGGATGGAGTGCTGCCGCTCGTCGCCCCCCTCCACCACGGTGGCGGCCAGTGAACCGGGCAGTGCGTGGTCAAGGATGGCGCGCGCCTGTTTCATGCGTTCCGGGGAGGCGGCCACGACCACGCGGACCAGTCCCTCGAGCTGCAGGAATCGCCGCAGGGTGTGTTCCAGGATGGTGCGGCCGGCGATCTCCAGGTAGGGTTTCGGAACCTCGAGGCTCATGCGGCTGCCCGAGCCTGCGGCCGGCAGAATAAGGACTTTGGAATCCACGTCTTCAGACAATGAACATGGCGTCGCCGAAGGAGAAAAAGCGGTAGTCGTTCTCCTGTGCCTCCTCGTAGGCCTCCATCATGAAATCGTAGCCGGCGAAGGCGGCCAGCAGCATCAGCATGGTGGACTCCGGGCGGTGGAAGTTCGCAATCATCGCTTCGGTGATCTTGAAATTGTAGGGCGGGTAGATGAATTTGTCGGTCCAGCCGGTGCCGGGCTTCGAAATACCGCTGGCCGTGATACTGGTCTCGATGGTGCGCACGGCCGTGGTACCGCACGCCACCACCCTGTTTTCCTTGCTCCTGAGGGCCTCGTTGATGCGGGCGGAGGTCTCATCGGAGATGAAGTAGTTCTCAGAATCCATGCGGTGCTTGGTCAGGTCCTCCACCTCCACCGGCCGAAAGGTGCCCCAGCCGATGTGCAGGGTGATGGGCAGCAGGTCCACGCCTTTCTTCTCCAGCTTCTCCACCAGCTTGGGGGTGAAGTGCATGGCGGCCGTCGGGGCGGCCACCGCTCCGCGTTCCTTGGCAAAGATGGACTGGTAGCGCTCCTTGTCCTCCTCGGTGGGGTCGCGATCGATGTAGGGCGGAAGCGGCATCTCGCCGATCTCGTCCAGGCGCGCGTAGAGCTCCTCGTTGGTGCCCTCGAAGAGAAAGCGTATGGTGCGTCCCCGGCTGGTGGTGTTGTCGATCACCTCCGCCATCAGGTCCTCCCCGAAATAGAGCTTGTTGCCGATGCGGATCTTGCGGGCCGGCTCCACGAGCACGTCCCAGAGCTTGTTCTCCGGCATGAGTTCCCGCAGCAGGAAGACCTCGATGTCGGCGTCGGTCTTCTCCTTTTTGCCCTTCAGCCGGGCGGGGAAGACCTTGGTGTTGTTGTAGATCAACACGTCGCCCTCGCTGAGGTACTTGTGGATATCGGAAAATTTCTCGTGCTTGATGCTCCTTTCCTCACGGTCAAGCACCATCAGCCTGGCGGCGTCGCGCGGCTCGACCGGCTCTTCGGGCACATGGTAATCTTCGGTCTCAAACTTGAAATCAGTAAGCTTCATTATCGGGCTGAGGGCTTTTATTTGATTGGAATTACCTATATCTTTCAAAAATTCAAAGCTTGTAAATATACTCCATTTAGCAGCGGAGGACAAGTTTCATATTCCCATTCGGAGGTGTGCCAGAGCGGTCGAATGGGGCGGTCTCGAAAACCGTTGAACCGCTTTGCGGTTCCGGGGGTTCGAATCCCTCCACCTCCGCAACCGGGCCTGCCGTGCGGGAACGCCCGGCAAGAGCCCTCTGTTGGCTTTTACAGCGCCAGATGCTATACTTGAATGGAAGGTGCCGGTTCCGGCGCAGCGCGCATACTTAAGACGGATGCTGCACGTTGTTCACAGGCCGCCTGCACCCTGCGCCACCGAGGGTCCCGGCAAACGAAGCATACCAAGGATTCACCCGCTGACTTATGAAAAACATCATCCGCATCCCTCTTCTTCTGCTCCTGTTCACCGCGGTCTTCGCCTCCGCCGCCACGGCACAGCTGCGCGAAGACGCACGCTCGTCCGCCGACCTGACCGGTCCGGTGGTGGGGCAGCACAGCATGGAGGCCGGCAGCTGGGAAAACCTGTTCAACATGCACATGAGCCACTCCTATGAGATGATGTTTTCAAGCTTCGGGGGCTCGGTCCAGAACGTGAACGCCTACACCAACACCATGCGCTTCGCCTTCACCGACCGCCTTTCCGGCCGTGTGGATCTCTCCCTGATGCACTCCCCATTCGGAAACAGCATGATCGGGGGCAACACCGGGGGGCTCGGCGCCGAATTCCTCATCCGCAACGCCGAACTGAACTACGAGCTCAGCGACCGCAGCAGCATCCACCTGCGCTTTCAGCAGATTCCCGCCATGGGCATGAATCCAGGCTCCTACTACGCCAACCCCTTCTACCGGCCCTACGGCAGCCCCTTCGGGAACTATTGACCTCCCTTCAGCCCGGCAGATGAGCAACACGAACGGCGATGCACATAACCTGGTCCTGAATGCGGCCATCGGCTTTCTCAGCCTGCTCCTTTTCCTGCTGCTCTTCGGACTGGCATCCCGCGTGATCTTTCCGCGCATACAGAGCGAGCGTTCGGGGCAGCAGGCCCAGCTCATCGGCGAGGTGATCCAGCTGGAGGTGCTCAACGGAGCGGGCATCGCCGGCCTGGCCAACGACTTTACCTCGGCCCTGCGGCGTAACGGCTTCGACGTGGTGGAGACCGGAAACTTCGACAACTTCGACATGCAGCAGACCGTAGTGATCGCGCGAACCCTGAACACCGAGAACGCACGGCGGGTGGCACGCGCCCTTGGAATATCCCAGGAGAATGTGCTGGTGGAGGCCTCCGACGACTTCTACCTGGACGCCACCGTCGTCATCGGATCCGACTATCAATCCCTCAAGCTGAACTGAACTTTCATGCCCGAAAGCGCCCAACAGTTTTCCACCCGAGACGATTCGAAGACTACCGACAGCCAGCGGCTGGTGGAGGTGATTACCAACGCCCTGCTGGAGAAGAAGGCTGAGGAGGTGGCCGTGCTCGATGTGCACGAGCTGACCACCCTGGCCGACCAGTTCGTGGTGTGTCACGCCAGTTCCGACGTGCAGATCAAGGCGCTGGCCGACAACGTCAACCGGTGCACCTCCGAGGAGCTCGGCGAGAAGGCGTGGAAGGAAGAGGGGCGCGACACGCGCCGCTGGGTGATACTGGACTACGTAAACGTGGTGGTGCATATCTTCCGGAAAGAACTGCGCGAATACTACGCCCTGGAGCGCATGTGGAACGACGCCGAGATCACCCGGGTTTCCGAGAGCTGACCGCGGCACCCCGCGCCCTTCCGCGGCACTCCCTCATCCCAAGCCTGAGTCCCCATGGCCAAGCGCGTTCTTGTCACCGAACCCATCGTGGATTCCGTACTCGACTTTCTGCGGGATCGCTACTCCGTGGAGGTGGGGCGGCGCGGCAGTCTTGACACCGAGGAGGCCCTGGCCGAGGCCGTGCCCGGTTTCGACGCCCTCCTGCCCATGCTCTCCAATCCCGTTACCGGACGCGTGCTGGAGGCGGGAGACCGCCTGCAGGTGGTGGCCAACCACGCCGTGGGATATAACAACATCGACCTGGAGGCGGCGCGGCGCCTTGGCATTCGCGTGGCCAACACCCCCGATGTGCTCACCGAGGCGAGCGCCGACTGCGCCATGGCCCTGCTGCTTGCCGTCACCCGCCGCATCTGCGAGGCCGAGGACTACCTCCGCGCCGGCCGCTTCGAGGGCTGGGAACCCCTGGGCTTTCTGGGGATGGAGCTCGGGGGACGCACCCTGGGCATCTTCGGCATGGGACGAATCGGTACCGCCCTGGCCCGCCGCGCCCGCGCCTTCGGCATGGAGATCCGCTACCACAACCGTTCGGAGGCGGATCCCGAAACGGTGCGCGAGCTGGAGGCCGAGTACGCCGATTCGCTCCAGGAACTGGCCCGCTCGGCGGACGTGCTGAGCCTCCACTGTCCCCTGACCCCGGAGACCCGCCACGCGGTGGACCGCCGCATCCTGGAACATATGCCCTCCCACGCGGTACTCATCAATACGTCCCGCGGACCGGTGGTGGACGAGGCCGCCCTGGCGGAGGCCCTGCACGAGGGCGTGATTGCCGGTGCGGGCCTGGACGTCTTCGAGCGGGAACCGGAAGTCCACCCGCGCCTGCTGGAGGCCCCCGGCTGCGTGCTCACGCCCCACATCGCCAGCGCCACGCGCCGCGCGCGCCGCGACATCGGCATGTTGGCCGCGCGCGCCATACAGGGGGTGCTGGAAGGACGGCCCGGGGAGGAGATTCCCAACCTGGTGGCCTGAATATGCCCGACGACCCATGAATATCCCTTCCCTTGCAAAACGCCGGTGGCTCGTGCCCCTGGCCCTGCTGCTCTGCGTGGCGGCCATAGAGGGCTGGCGCTGGCTTGAGCGTCCCGCACCAGGGGGAGCGGACGACGCAGGACACGTGCGACTCGCCGAAGCCTCCTCCCTCTTCCTGCAGGAACAGCGGGAGCTGATGCAGCGCAGCCAGGAACTGGCCGGCAGCCTGCAGGGACGGCTCGGTACCGGCGGACGGACGGAGGGCGGCGTGGAGGCGCTGCTGGCGCGCTACGACGACCTGTGGGGGCTTTCGCTGGTGGCGGGCGACTCCTCCCTGATCTGGCACGGCTATCCGCCCTCCCCCGACGGGCTTCCCAACCCTTCGCAGCAGGAACCCAGCATACGCATCGAGCAGCGGAACAACGTGCTCTACTGGAAGTGCCGGATCCCCATCACCGTACGCGACAGCAGCGGGGTGACCGCCCTCGACCTCTACACCAGCCGGCGTATCATGCAGAGCACCGCCCTTCCCATCGGCTCGGGCAGCGAGTACCGCTTCACCCGTCCGCTGGAGGAGGCCGGCGCACCGCAGATCGGCATCCGCCTCTTCAACCCCATGCCCGACAGCGTGCTTGCCCACAGGCGGCTTGACCTGATGGAGGGAGACTCCGCCGGAGCCGTCTTCCTCCCGGTACAGGACGACGCCCCCGCCCGTATCCGCGCCTGGATGATGGGGACCGTATTCTGGCGCAGCCTCTACCTGCTGGCTGCTTTTTTGGCGGCGGGCGTGATGCTCATCCGGACCTTCCCCCTCTCCGATCCCTGGGGAAGGCTGGGGACCCAGGCGGGCGTGATCGCCCTGGGCTGGGGAGGGGTGAGGGTGTTTGACCTTCCCGGCCGCGCCCTGACCTACCTGGCCGGCAGCGACGCCGGCCCCTTCCTTCGCGAGCTCTGCACCTTCTCGGCCGACGCCCTGGCGGTACTTCTGCTGGGGCTCAGCGTCTACCTCACCCTCAAGGTGCGCAGCCTGCGCTTCCGGTCCAACTCCTTCCTGAGCAACCTCTCGCTGGCCGGCCTCACCGGGGCCGCCTCCTGCGGGCTCTTCCTTTCGGTGGTGGACCGTACCTATACCATGCTGACCACCGCCGGCGCGACGCTGGACGACCTGCAGATTATCCCGCCCGTGCCCACGCTGCTGCTCTACGTCTCCGTGGGCGTCATGATGGCGGGCCTCTTCCTGCTGCTGCTCACCCTCATCCGCCTGATGCTGCTCTCCGCGCACGACCAGCGCAACCTGCCGGCGGTCATGCTTGTCATTGGATTCACCCTCGGCATGGGCGGTTTCTACCTGCTGGCGCCCGGGGCCGTGCGCATGCCGGGTACGGGTCTTTACGGATGCCTCTTCTTCGTGCTGCTGACCGCGGGACTGCGATACGGCATGCGCGGTGGCCACCTCTTTCCCCTCAGTTCGGTGCGGGGTCTGGTTTTCGGCAGCATCGCCATCACCCTGGCCGCCGCCCCTGTCTTCCAGAGCGCCCTGAGGCATAACACCGAGGTGCGCCTGCAGGAGGCGGCCGCAGAATTCGCGGACCTCGACGACAGCCGTGGCGCCCGAACCACCATGGACCTGCTCAACACACTGGGCAGCGCCTTCTCGGGGGTGGACGCCGACTCGCTCGTAAACCAGCAGATCTTTGTGGGCCTGCTTTTCAACGACACCATCGAGGACTTCATCGCTGAGCGTCCCGGCTACTACTCCTACGACGTGCACTTTGTCACGGCCGGCCGCACCAGCCTGGCCAGTTACTCCACCGACCTCAACTCTCCCTCCTGGCTGGAAATCTACCCGGTAGACCGCCTGCAGGCCGTCACGGAGATGCAGCAGATCGGCCCGGCCAATCCGCGGCCCGTGGTGCAGCGTCCCCAGCTCATCACCTCCGCGCAGTACCAGAGCTTCCACCGGGGCTGGCTGCCCCTCTACGGCCCCGGCGGGGATCCGGTGGCCTGGATCCTCGCCTCGGTCTACCGCGAACGCCCCAACTTCGACAAGCCCATGCGCGCCGTACTGGCCTCCCTCTACCAGAGCGACTGGAAGGAGTCCTACCTGCTGCAGGAATTCCAGGGCGACACCCTGCTGCGCAGTTCCCGGCGCGGCCTCACCGGTTACTACCCCAGTCGCAACCGCCTGCCCGCGGAGGTGCGGAGGGCACTGGAAGACGACTCCCTCTTCACCCACACCGAGGAGCGGGACCGGCAGACCTACCGCAACCTCTACCGCACCGCCGACTCCGGCCGCGTAATCCGTGCCACCACCCTCCTGCCCGATTTCCGCAACCGCCTCTACCACTACTTCCAGTTCAATTTCGTACTGCTGCTTATGGGACTGGGCGCCATCGCCTTGCGGGAGGCCACCCGCAGCGGCAACACCCGCCTGCTGGAGAAGAGCAGGCGCTTCCGCCACCGCCTGCTCGACCGCTTCCTGGTGGCCGTGCTGCTCTTCCTGGGCATCCTGGTACTGGCCACCCACTATGCCCTGCAGGAGCAGAACAAGGAGTCCGTGCGCCAGTCGCTCTACGACAAGATGGACGAGATGGGCAGCCAGGTGGAACGGACCCTGCATTCGCGCCCGCAGCAGAGCGCCGCCGGCCGGCCCCTGCTCGATTCCCTCGCCTTGCCCTTCGATGTGGACGCCTCCCTCTACCGCGGACAGGAACTGGCCGAGAGCACCACGCCGCAGATCTACCGCCAGCACCTTCTGCCCTCCACCATGCCCTACGGCATTTACCGGCAGCTCTACGTAGAGGGTCAGGCGGACGCCTTCCAGAACGTCTCCCTCGCCTCCCAGGATCTGCTGGTGGGCTACCGCGCCGTGCGCGTTGCCGGTCAGCCGCCCTCCGCCGCGCTGGCCATACCCACCTTCCTCGCCTCGCCCAAATTCGAACAGCAGCTGCTGGAGACCACCAGCTACCTCATTTTCATCTACCTGGTGGTCTTCGGGGCCTTCATCGGCGGGTCCCTGCTCATCACCCGCGAGCTCACCGCCCCGCTGCGCGAAATCCAGGACGGACTGAACGAAATCTCCCGGGGCAATTTCGACACCACCATTCCCGTAACGGGCGACGACGAGATCGGCAAGCTGGCCGCCGCCTACAACGAGATGATCCGCCGCCTGCGGCAGGTGCGCCAGGAGCTGGTCGAGGCCGAGCGCGAGGCGGCCTGGAAGGAGATGGCCCAGCAGGTGGCCCACGAGATCAAGAATCCCCTGACCCCCATGAAGCTGAGCGTGCAGCACCTGGAACGCCAGCTCTCAGGCGAGGACATTAACGAGGAGGAGCTGCGCGCCTCGGTGCGCCGCACCACCGAAAACCTGATCGAGCAGATTGAGACCCTTAACACCATCGCCTCCGACTTCTCCAAATTCTCCCAGCCGCTGGACGGCGAATTCAGGGAGGTGGATCTCAACGCGGTGGTGCGCTCGGTGGCCGAACTCTACGACAGCGACCGGAGGGTGCAGATCCGGAGCGAGGTGACCGGCCTGCCGCTGATCATCCTCGGGGTGGAGGACGAGCTGCGTCGCGTGGTGGTGAACCTGGTCAAAAACGCCTACGAGGCCATGCCCGAAGGCGGCGCCATCGTCCTGCGCACCTACCAGAAAAAGGAGAGTGCCTTCCTGGAGGTGGAAGACAACGGGAGCGGTATTCCGGAATCCCATAAAAACCGTATATTCGTCCCCAACTTCTCCACCAAGTCCAGCGGTACGGGCCTGGGCCTGGCCATCGCCAAGAAGGTGGTCGAGGCGCACGAAGGCAGCATCTCCTTTGCCTCCATCGAAGGGCAGGGGACCACCTTCGTCATCAAGATCCCGCTGAAGTAACGCCTGCGGCGCCGCACATTTCCGAAGCAACCCCCGACGTGGTTTCCTACCTGCGATCCGAAAAGAAAAACCTGCGCCGCGAAGCCGGCGTGACCCTGCGCATAGGCCTGCCCGTAATCGCAGCCCAGCTGCTGCAGATGTCCATGAATTTCGTGGACACCGTCATGGCCGGAAACCTGTCGGCGGAAGACCTCGCCGCGGTGGCCGTGGGCGGGGCGGTCTATTTTCCTTTTATCATGCTGGCGGCAGGCATACTCATGGCGGTCACCCCCATCGTGGCCCAGCTGGTGGGCGCGCGCCGCCTGGAGGAGATCGGCGCCAATGCGCGCCAGGGACTCTGGCTCTCCCTGCTGCTGGCCGTGCCTCTCTTTTTTCTAATACGGAATCTGGGATTCGTCATGGAGCTGCTCGATGTGACCCCCTCCCTCATCCCCGTGGCCCAGGGCTATGTGAAGGCCTTCTCCTGGGGGGTCTTCCCGCTGTGCGGCTACATGGCCCTGCGCTACTTCAACGAGGGCATGTCGGTGACGCGCCCCAGCATGTACATCGCCGGACTGGGCGTGCTGATCAACATCCCCGGCAACTGGGTGCTCATGTACGGCGAGCTGGGCTTCCCCGCCCTGGGCGCCACGGGCTGCGGCTACGCCTCGGCCATCGTGAGTCTGGCCATGTTCGCCGCCATGCTGGCCTTTACCGCCACCCACCCGCCCTACCGGCGCTTTCGCATCTTCACCGGGCTGCGGCGCCCGCAGTGGGACTACATCCGCGAGATCGTGCGCGTGGGGCTGCCTATTGGACTCAGTTCCACCATGGAGGTGACCATGTTCGCCGTGGTGAGCCTGCTCATGGGCTCCCTCAGCGCCGTGGCCGTGGCGGGCCACCAGGTGGCCATCAACTTCTCGGCCATGACCTTCATGGTGCCCTTCGGACTGGCTACGGCCATCACCACCCGCGTGGGCAACGCGGCCGGCAAGCGCTCCCTGGAGGAGGCGCGGCGCCGCGGCTTCACCGGCATCGCCCTGGCCACCCTCTTCATGAGCGCCGCCGCGGTGCTCATGTTCACCCTCCCCGGGCTCATCGTCTCCATCTATACCAGCGACCCCGCCGTGCGCGAGGTGGCCGTGGGCCTGCTCTACATGGCCGCCATTTTCCAGATTTCCGACGGACTGCAGGTGAGCGGCTACGGGGCGCTTCGGGGTCTGAAAGACACCCGCGTGCCCATGTACGTGAACCTGGTGGCCTACTGGATCGTCGGACTGCCCCTGGGCTGGTGGCTGGGTATTACGCGCGGGATGGGTCCGGAGGGACTCTGGATGGGGCTTATCGCCGGGCTCACCGTAGCCGCCGTGCTGCACAACGTGCGCTTCTGGCTGCTGACGCGAGAGGCCTAGTCCCCCCGCGGCCCTCCCCGATCCCCCGCCGGCGTGGAATGTTTCGGCGGCCGTGTGCGTATTGCAGGTAGTCACCCGCCCCCAACCCGGTCTCATGGCAGCCTACATCAACCACATATCCACCGGCGTGCCGGAGCACTGCTACACCCAGGATTTCCTGCGGCGGCGCATGCGCGAGTACGTGGGCACGCAGGAGGTCACCCGGCGCATCATCGACCGCATCTACGCGCGGTCGGGCATCGAAAAGCGCCACACCGTGGTGCGCGACTTCCACGCCAACGGCAACCCGCGATTTTTCTTCCGCGACGACGGCACCATGGAACGCCCCTCCACCGGCGCCCGCAACCGCCGCTACGTGGAGCACGCGCGTCCCCTCTACAGCCGGCTGGCCCGCGCGGCCCTGGAGGAGGGGGAGGCCGATCCCTCCGGGATCACCCACGTGATCACCGTCTCCTGCACCGGCTTCTACGCTCCCGAACCCGCCTTTCATATCATACGCGACCTGGGGCTCCCTCCCTCCACCCAGCGCTTTCACGTGGGATTCATGGGATGCTTCGCAGCCTTCCCCGCCCTCCGCATGGCACGCGCCTTCTGCGAGGCCGACCCGGGGGCGCGCGTGCTGGTGGTCTGCCTGGAGCTTTGCAGCCTCCATTTCCAGGGACGCGACCGCACCGACAACCTCATCTCCGAGTCGGTCTTCGCAGACGGGGGCGCCGCCGTGCTGGTGGAGCCTGAACCCCGCAGGCCCGGCCCCTCCTTTCGGCTGGACCGCTTCCGCACCGATATTGCCGACGACAGCGAAGGCGACATGGCCTGGATCATCGGCGACACTGGTTTTGACATGGTGCTCTCCTCCGCCGTGCCCGACATCCTGCGGGAACACATCCGTGCGGCGGTGGCGCCCCTGCTCGACGGGGAGGATCTTTCCCCGGCGCAGGCCAGCCGCTGGGCGGTGCACCCGGGTGGACGCGCCATCCTGGACAAGGTGGAGCAGGAGATGGGACTGGCACCCGAGCAGATCGCCGCTTCACGGTCCGTACTTCGCGACTACGGCAATATGAGCAGCGCCACCATCCTCTTCGTGCTGAAGCGCCTGATGGAGGAGCCGTCCGGCGGAGAGGCCAACAGGGGACGCACCCTGGCCCTGGCCTTCGGTCCCGGGCTGACCATCGAGAGCGCCCTGCTGACCCGGGTGGGGGACTGACCCGTGGCGCCGCTGCTGCTGCATAGCCGACGGCCGGAGCTCACCGAGGAGATGGACCGCCCCGACTGCGACCCCGAGCGCCTGCGGCGCACCTACCGGCAGTTCGCCATACTCAACCGGCTCATCTCGCGCTGGGACCACCTCTACCGCAGCGAGGTGCGTCCCCTGCTGGCCTCCCGCCCGGAAAACATGGGACCCGCGCGCCTGCTCGACATAGGCTTCGGGGGCGGCGACATTCCCGCGCGGCTGGCCCGTCTTGCGAGGGGCGACGGGTTCCGCCTGAAGGTCACCGCCGTGGACAGCGACCCGAGGGCGGTGGACTACGCCGCGGAGCGCCACGCCGGCAGCGGCGTGCGCTACCGTCTCGCCTCGCCGGCCCAGCTGCTGGAAAAGGGGGAGGCGGGAGACTACGACCTGGTCACCTCCAACCACCTGATGCACCACCTGGCGCCGGGTGAGCTGGGAGAGCTGCTTGGGCAGGCCCGCCGACTCAGCTGCGGACCCGTCCTGTTCTGCGACATCGAGCGAAGCGACTGGGCATGGTTGCTTTTCGGGCTGCTCTCGCGCCCCTTCTTCCACCGCTCGTTCATCACCCGCGACGGACTGCGCTCCATCAGGCGCAGCTACACGCGCCGGGAGTTGCGTGCGGCGGCGCCCCCGGGGTGGGAGGTACGCGCCCTGCCCCTCTTCCGCCTGCTGCTGGTCCACCGGGGGGAGCCGTGAGCGCCGACCGCCACCATAGCGTGATCGTGGCGGGCGGAGGCGCCGTTGGACTCCTGCTGGGACTGGCCCTGCAGCGCGAGGGGGTGGACTGCCTGGTGGCCGAACGGCGCTCCGAACCCGTGGCGCACTCCCGTTCCCTGGGCATCCACCCCGTCTCCCTGGAACTCTTCGATGAGCTGGGCCTGGCCGAACCCTTCCTGGAGGAAGGCGTGCACATCCGCCGCGGCGTGGCCCTGGACGGCCGGCGCCGGCTGGGGACGGTCACCTTCGAGCGCTGTCCCCCTCCCTACCGCTTTATCCTGTCCCTGCCGCAGTACCGCACCGAGGCCCTGCTGGAGAAAGCCCTCGCCGGGCGCGCCCCGGGCGCATTGGTCCGCGGCATGGAGCTGGCCGGTTACCGGGAGGAGTCCGGGGGGGTAACGGTGGAGGTCGTACACGAGGGGCGCAGGCGGACCCTTACCTGTGAGCTGCTGGTGGGCTGCGACGGCAAGGAGAGCGCGGTGCGCCGGGGCGCAGGCATCGCCTGGGAAGGGGGGCCCTACCCGCATACCTACGCCATGGGCGACTTCCGCGAGAACACCGGTTTTGGCAGCGACGCGGCTGTCTTTCTCTGCCGGCAGGGACTGGTGGAGTCTTTCCCCCTGCCCGGCGGGCACCGCCGGTGGGTGGTCAAGACCCGCAACTACATGGGAGAGCTGGAGCGTCCCTGGCTGGTCCGGGAGATCAATCTGAGGACGGGACACAACCTGGAGGGCGAGGAGCACGTCATGCTGGGAAGTTTCGGCGTGCAGCGCTACCTGGCCGGCCGCGCCGGACGGGGACACGTGTTCCTGGCCGGAGACGCCGCACAGGTTGTGAGTCCCATAGGCGGACAGGGTATGAACCTGGGATGGCTGCAGGCGCGCGACCTGGCCCGCACCCTGGGCGAGGCGCTGGAGCGGCCGGGATCACGGGAAAAGCTGGCCGAAGCCTACAGCCGACGCAGCCGGCGGCGGGCGCGCAAAGCCATACGGCGGGCGGAGTTCAACATGTGGCTGGGACGGCGCAGCGCGCTGGCTCCGCTGCGCAACGCGCTGGTGGCGGCCGCCCTGCACACGCCCCTCTCGCACTTTCTGGCCCGCATGTTTACCATGCGACGTCTGTAAAGTCAGAAAGTCTAACAAGTCATAAAGTCCTACAAGTCAGAAAGTGGACCTGTCGGACCTTCTAACTGTAGTCAGACGTTCCGGACTTTTCGACTTGTTGGACTTCAGGACTTTTGGACTTTTCGACTTTATGACTTGGAAGAGAGATTGCGACGCGGGTTCCGTTGGAGCCGTCGTAGTCGAGGGTGGCTCCCAGCTTTTTGCGAAGCACCCCGATCACCCAGATGCCCACCGAGCGGGGACTGTCGGGCGCGGCGGCGTCGAAGTGCTCCGGGAGCCCCGCCCCGTTGTCGGTCACCGTCAGCGTGATGCGCTCCTCCTCGTCCGCCTCCATCTGTATCCGCACAACGGCCCCGCTTTTTCCAGTCCCGTCCTCCCGCGGGAAGGCGTGCTTGTAGACATTGGCCAGCAGTTCGTTGAGGATCATCCCGCAGTACATGGCCTTCTCCGAGGAGAGGATTACGGGGGCGCCGGGGGCGATCTCCAGGTCCAGCGAAATTTTCGGGTCGCCGGCGGCCAGCAGGGTTGCGATCTTGCCGGTGAGCGCCTGCAGGTATTGGCCGAGGTCCACCTGTTCGAACTCACCCGACCGGCTCACCATGTCGTGCATCTCGGTGATGGAGATCAGCCGCGAACGGGTGTTGTGGAGGGCCCGGCGGGCGGCGGGATCCTCCACGTGCGGCATCTCCATGTCGATGAGGGCGGCGATGGTGGCCAGATTGTTCTTGATGCGGTGATGGGATTCGCGAAGCAGCAGCCCCAGGTCGCGCACCTCGTTGGTGAGGCTCTCGATCTGGCGGGTGCGCAGGATGGCCCGGGAGATGTGGGAGGCCAGGGCCCGGAACACGGGAACGTCCCCTTCCGAAAAATCGCCCCCGCGGCGGTTCAGGGCCTGCAGCGCGCCGATCGCCGTCCCGTCCGGCCCGAGGAGGGGCACGCAGAGGATGCTGCGGGTCTCGAAATCGGGACTCAGCTCGCCCCAGAAAAGCTCCGACGCGGCGGGATCGTTGGAGAGATAGGGCTTGCGGTGGCGAACCACCCAGCCCCCGATGCCCTCCTCGGGCGGAATGGCGCGCCCGCGAATCTGCTCGCTTACGGGACCCTTGGGCAGGGCCACGTAGAGCTCGTCCGTCTCCTCGTCGCGCAGCATGAGGGAGCCGGCCTCGCAGCGCATCACCTCGCATACGGCGTCCATGCTTTCCGAGAGAAGGGTCTGGAGCTCCGAGGCGCGGTTGATGGCCTCCATGGTTTCCAGCAGCAGGGTGAGGTCCCCGGAGCCCTGCCCCTCCGATGCCCTGCCGGACGGCGGATTCCGGCCTTCCCCCTTTTCCCCCATGTTGGTCATCGGATCCCTCCGCATCCCGCCGGGCCAAGGCCGGCCGGGTGGCTGGTATGGTTGGTTAGCTGGTTAGGAACCCGGTAACATGGCGAAAAATCGCCATTACGGCAAGGGCACGCCGCGCCATACGCCGGTTGCAGGCGCCCGGTCGCCATGTGGGACGCAGGGGACTGATTCAGGCTCCCTTCTCCGAACGCCGGTATTCCCGAAGCACATAGTGAAGGATCCCGCCGTTGCGGTAGTAGTCGATCTCCACCGGCGTGTCGATGCGGCAGACCGTATCGAAGGCGACCGTCTCTCCGCCCGGCTTTTCGGCGGTGACTTTTACGGTCTGCCGCGGCCGCAGGTCGTCGTCCACCTCAATGCGGAACACCTCCGAGCCGTCAAGCCCCAGGCTTTCGTGGGTCTCGTCCCCGGTAAACTGCAGGGGCAGCACGCCCATGCCCACCAGGTTGGAGCGGTGGATGCGCTCGTAGGAGGCGGCGATGACCGCCTGCACGCCCAGCAGGATGGTGCCCTTGGCGGCCCAGTCGCGCGAGGAGCCGGTGCCGTACTCGTGGCCGGCCAGGGCCACCAGGGGCGTGTCCTGCTCGCGGTAGCGCATGGCCGCGTCGAATATAGTGGTGATTTCGTCGTCCGGGAAGTAGCGGGTGTAGCTGCCCTCCCTGCCGGGGGCGAGCTGGTTCTTGAAACGCACGTTGGCGAAAGTGCCCCGTGTCATGACCCGGTCGTTGCCGCGCCGCGAGCCGTAAGAGTTGAAGTCGGCCGGCTCCACGCCCCGCTCGACCAGGTAGCGTCCGGCCGGGCTATCCCCGGCGATGTTGCCGGCGGGAGAGATGTGGTCGGTAGTGATGGAGTCGCCCACCTTGACCAGGACCCGGGCACCCTCAATGGGGGTGATAGGCTCGGGCTCGGCGCTCATGTCCTTGAAAAAGGGCGGCTCCTGAATATAGGTCGAATCTTCCTTCCACTCGTAGAGCTCGCCGCCGCCCACGGGGATGGCGTCCCACTCCTCCGACTCGAAAATCTCCCCGTACTCCTTGTGAAAGAGCTCGGGGCGGATGGCGTTGTCCAGGTGCTCGGCGATCTCATCGGAGGTGGGCCAGATGTCGCGCAGGTAGACGTCGTTGCCCTCGGGGTCGGTGCCCAGGGGCTCGTGCGCCAGGTCGATGTCCACCGTGCCCGCCAGGGCGTAGGCCACCACCAGCGGCGGGGAGGCCAGGTAATTCGCCTTCACATACGGGTGGATGCGTCCCTCAAAATTCCGGTTGCCCGAGAGCACGCCCGCCACGATGAGGTCGCCCTCCCGGACGGCCCGCTCCACGGCTTCGGGGAGGGGGCCCGAGTTGCCGATGCAGGTGGTGCAGCCGTAGCCCACCAGGTTGAATCCCAGCCGGTCGAGGTCGTCGGTCAGGCCGGCCTCATCCAGGTAGTCGGTGACCACGCGGGAGCCGGGCGCCAGCGACGTCTTCACGTAGGGCGGTACGCTGAGTCCGCGCTCCAGGGCCTTTTTGGCCAGGATGCCCGCGCCCAGCATCACGCTCGGATTGGAGGTGTTGGTGCACGAGGTGATGGCCGCGATGACCACGTCGCCGTGCTCCATCTCCACCTGCCGCCCGTTGGTGTAGAGGCCCTTGTTGGCCAGCTTCTCCTGCGGCAGGTTGAAGCCCATGGTGGGGTCGTCGCTGGTCAGGGCGTTTTCGAAGGTCTCTTTCATGCGAGGCAGGGCGATGCGGTCCTGGGGACGCTTCGGCCCGGCCAGAGAGGTCTCCACCTCCGCCAGATCCAGCTCCAGGGTGTCGGTAAACTCGGGATCGGGGGTGTCCGCCGTCCGGAAAAGGCCCTGCGCCTTCATGTAGTTCTCCACCAGCTGCACGTGCTCCTCGGAGCGGCCGGTGCGCCGCAGGTAGCGCATGGCCTCGGCGTCCATCGGGAAGAATCCCATGGTGGCCCCGTACTCCGGCGACATGTTGGCGATGGTGGCGCGGTCGGGCAGGCTCATGCCGGCGAGACCGTCACCGTAGAATTCCACGAACTTGCCCACCACCCCGTGGCGGCGAAGCATCTCGGTAACGGTGAGCGTCAGGTCGGTGGCCGTGATGCCTTCGCGCAGTCGGCCGGTCAGTTTCATGCCCACCACCTCGGGCACCAGCATGTAGATGGGCTGGCCCAGCATGGCGGCTTCCGCCTCGATGCCGCCCACGCCCCAGCCCAGGATGCCCAGTCCATTGATCATGGTGGTATGGGAGTCGGTGCCCACCAGCGTGTCGGGATAGGCTACCGTGGCGCCGTCCGCTTCGGTGCGCGTGAACACGCCCTTGGCCAGGTACTCCAGGTTTACCTGGTGGACAATGCCGCGTCCCGGAGGCACCACCTTGAAGTTATCGAAGGCCTTCTGTCCCCACTTGAGAAACTCGTAGCGCTCGCGGTTGCGCTCGAACTCCTTCTCCACGTTATGCATAAAAGCGTACTCCTGCCCGAACATGTCCACCTGCACCGAGTGGTCGATGACCAGGTCGACGGGCACCTGCGGATTGATGGACTGCGGGTCGCCTCCCATGCGCTCCATGGCCGACCGCAGCGCGGCGAGGTCCACCACTGCGGGCACGCCTGTGAAATCCTGCAGCACCACGCGCGAAGGCTTGAAAGGTATTTCGCCCTGCGGGTCGGCGGGATCATAGCCGGCCAGGGTGCGCACGTCCTCTTCGGTCACCAGGTAGCCGTCGCATTCGCGCAGCACGGCCTCCAGCAGGATGCGGATGGAAAAGGGGAGGCGCCGCACATTCCCGTAGCCCATCTCCTGCAGTTTATGCAGGCTGTAGTAGTGGGCGGTGCCGGCGGGAGTTTCGAAGGGGGTCCGGGTGGACTTGAAGATGTCGCTGGTGCTCATGGTCTCTGGAAAACTCGGTTCATGGGAATACAGGCGGTTATTTTACCGCCGTAAAGGTACGAAACCTTTTCCAGAATATCCCGATTCCCCGGCACCTAAACTGTGCTCCCGAACCTCTCTTCCGCGTAGGGATTTCCCCCGTCCCGAGGGAAGAAGCATTTTGCGGTACACGTTGCAAATGGTTCCAAAGAAGCATATTTTGCGAGACTTCATCCAAAAATAATTGCAAAGTCTCTTTTTTACCGTGGATACTATCAGCAACAAGACCTTTTCGGCCACGCCTGCAGACATCGACAAGAAGTGGCTGCTGGTGGACGCAGAGGACCAGCCTCTGGGGCGCCTGGCCAGCAACGTGGCCCGGCTGCTGCGCGGCAAGCACAAGCCGGAGTATACCCCCCATATGGATACCGGGGACAATGTGATCGTGATTAACGCCGACAAGGTGTCGCTCAGCGGCAAGAAGATGCAGCAGAAAGCCTACTTCCGCTACACGGAGTACCCCGGCGGCGAGCGCTCCGCCACGGCCGAGGAGATGATGGAAAAAGACCCCACCTTCCTCGTGACCAACGCCGTGAAGGGCATGCTGCCCAAGAACCGGCTGGGCAGCAAGATCATGACCAACCTCCGCGTCTACGCCGGGCCGGTGCATTCGCACGAGGCACAGCAACCCGAAATCGTCGAATTTTAGACTGCACGCTACTGTAATGGAACAGAAAAATTTCATCGGAAGACGGAAGACCTCCACGGCCCGACTCTACATCCAGCCGGGCAACGGAGACTTCGTCGTGAACAAAAAGAACCTGGACGACTACTTTTGCACCCAGGCCCACCGCAACATCGCCTCCTTCCCCCTGGAACTAACCGAGATGGCTGGCAAATTTGACATCAAGGTCAACGTAAGCGGGGGCGGCATCACCGGGCAGGCCGGCGCCATACAGCACGCCCTGTCGCGTGCCCTGGACGACCACGACGAGGAGCTGCACGGCATACTCAAGGAACACGATCTTCTGACTCGCGACGACCGGATGGTGGAACGCAAGAAGTACGGTCAGCCCAAGGCCCGCAAGCAGTTCCAGTTCTCCAAGCGCTAGGCCGTCACGACCCACATCCGTACCGCATCCTTTTACAACTATCACACATACGCAGCGACCAGCGCGCCGGGTGCTCCGACCCGTCGGGAGTTAGCGCCTGGGTGGACCTGCGTAGAAGCATAACTCAACTACAAATAGACTCATGTCCAACGTACCTGATCTGCAAGAAATGTTGAAATCAGGAGCCCATTTCGGGCACCTGACCCGCCGCTGGAATCCGAAGATGAAGGAATTCATCTTCATGGAGCGGAACGGGATCCACATCATCGACCTCAAGAAAACCGCCCATTTCTTCCAGGAAGCCCTCGACGAGGTGGGCAAGCTGGCGCGCGCCGGCAAGACGATCCTTTTCGTCGGCACCAAGAAACAGGCGCAGGACATCGTCCGCACCGAAGCCATCCGCTGCGGCATGCCCTTTGTTACCCACCGCTGGCTGGGTGGCATGCTCACCAACTTCTCCACCGTCCGCAAGAGCATCTCGCGCATGGAGGAGATCGACCGGATGAGCGAGGACGGCACCTTTGAGGAGCTGACCAAGAAGGAGGCTCTCATGCTCGATCGCGAACGCGAAAAGCTGGAGCAGACCCTGGGCGGCATCGCCAACATGAACCACATTCCCGGGGCCATCTTCGTGGTGGACACCATCAAGGAGGACATCGCGGTCAACGAGGCCGTGAAACTGAACATCCCCATCGTGGCCATGGTCGACACCAACAGCGACCCTGACATTCCCGACTACATCGTTCCCTGCAACGACGATTCGGCGCGCACCATACAGCTGATCGCCTCCCACGTGGCCGACGCCATCATTGCCGGCAACGCCGAGCGCGAGGCCCACAAGGAGGAGGAACTGATGGAGCAGGCCGCCGAGGAGGCGCGCAGGGCCGAAGAGAGCCGGCAGCCGGACTCATCCTCAGGAGGACGCCGCCGCACCCGGCGCAAGCGCGTCGAAAAGGCCGCCTCCTCTCCCGAGACCGACATCACGCCCCAGGATGAGGAGGACGAGGGCGACAAGAAGGCGGCCGGGCTGAAAGCCAAAGACGAGTCCGGCGACACTGACGCCGGGGAATCCGGCGACGGTGCGGGCGAAGAGGAGTAGAGCTCCCTCCCGCCCCACATCCATTCACCTGAAACGCTGAAGCCAACAGCACTATGAGCATCTCTGCAAAAGACGTAAAAGAACTGCGCGAACAGACCGGGGCCGGCATGATGGACTGCAAGAAGGCCCTGCAGGAAGCCGACGGCGACTTCGAGAAGGCCATCGAAATCCTGCGTAAGAAAGGACAGAAACTCTCCGAGAAGCGGGCCGACCGCGAGGCCAACCAGGGCCTCATCGTCAGCCGCGTGAGCGGGGACGGTTCCAAGGCGGCCGCCCTGGAGATCAACTGCGAGACCGACTTCGTGGCCCGCAATGAGGATTTTCAGGAACGTGCCGAACAGTTTCTCGAGCTGGTCTACGACCGTGAAATTGAAAGTGTGGAGGAGCTGCTGAAGACCGAGGTGGATGGTCTGAGCGTAGCCGACCACCTGAAGGACATGGTGGGCAAGATCGGCGAGAAGATTAAGATCAACCGCGTGGTGCTGGCCAAATCGGACGGCGAGCTCATCTCCTACATTCACCCGGGCAACCAGCTCGGCGTGCTGGTGGAGTTCGAGGGCGCTGTGGAGAACTCCGACATCGGCAAGGATGTGGCCATGCAGGTTGCGGCCATGAAACCCCTTGCGGTGACCCGCGAGGGGGTGGACAGCTCCATCGTCGAGAAGGAGCTGGAGATCGCCCGCGACCAGCTGCTCAACGAAGGCAAGCCCGAGGAGATCGCCGACAAGGCGGCCCAGGGCAAACTGCGCCGCTTCTACGAGGAGCGCGTACTGCTGGAGCAGAAATTCGTAAAGGACAACAGCCTGTCGGTCCGGGACTACCTGGAGAAGAACGACACGCCGCTGGTGCGCTCCTTTCACCGGCTGCAGCTGGGCGAGGACGGGTAAGCCGACCGCGGCACAAATTAGGGCTACCAATTCGGTAGCCTTTTTTTTATATATAACCGATCCATAACAGAGGCAAAAGCACTGTGGGAAGCAAATACCAACGCGTTCTACTGAAACTGAGCGGCGAAGCACTTCTGGGCGAGCAGGGACACGGCATCGACGGCAACATTCTCAGCCAGTATGCCGATGAGATCAAGACGGTACACGACGAGAATATCGAAATCTGCGTGGTAATCGGCGGCGGCAACATCTTCCGCGGCGTCAAGGGCGCTACCGAGGGGATGGACCGCGTGCAGGGCGACTACATGGGCATGCTGGCCACCATGATCAATTCCATGGCCCTGCAGGACGCGCTGGAACAACTCGGCGTGCACACCCGGCTCATGTCGGCCATCCGCATGGAGGAGGTTGCCGAGCCCTACATCCGCCGCCGGGCCATCCGCCACCTTGAGAAAGGGCGTGTGGTCATATTCGGGGCCGGCACCGGCAACCCCTACTTTACCACCGACACCGCCGCCTCCCTGCGCGCCATCGAGGTGGAAGCCCAGGTAATCCTGAAGGGCACCCGCGTGGACGGCATCTTCGATTCCGACCCCGAAAAGAATCCTGATGCCGAAAAGTTCTCCACCATCAGCGGCGACGAGGTGCTGGACCGCCGCCTGTCGATCATGGACCTGACCGCCTTTACCCTCTGCCGGGAAAACGAGACGCCCTTCATCGTTTTCAACATGAATGTGCCGGGCAACCTGAAGCGCGTGGTGCTGGGCGACAAAGATGTGGGCTCCACCGTGGTTTGGGAAAATACCGAGAATTTGTAAATTCATTCTGGCTTGGGGGCCCCGCGGCCCCGCTGAAGGCGCAATCCTAACCCTTTGAGCGTACCATGATTCCTCCCGAACTTCAGCAGATCATCGACAAGACCGACAACAAGATGGACGAGTCGGTGGGCTATTACAAGAAGGAACTCTCGAGAGTGCGGGCCGGCAAGGCCCAGACTTCCCTCCTGGACGGGGTAAAGGTGGACTACTACGGCACGCAGACCCCCCTTAACCAGCTGGCCAACGTCAGCGCCCCGGAGGCTCGCCTGCTGACCGTGGAGCCCTACGACAAAACCGCCATGGAGGAGATCGAAAAGGCGATCATGTCCTCGGGACTGGGGCTCAATCCCAACAACGACGGCAACATCATCCGCATCCCCCTCCCCATCCCCTCCGAGGAGCGCCGGAAGGACCTGGTCAAGCACGTGAAGGAGATCGCCGAGAACACCCGCATTTCCATCCGCAACGTCCGCCGGGACGCCAACGACGAGATCAAGAAGAAGGTGGAGAAAGAGTCGCTCCCCGAAGATTCCCGCTACGAGTCCGAGGAAGAGATCCAGAAGATCACCGACAAGCATACCCAGACGGTGGACAAGCTCCTGGAGAAGAAGGAACAGGAAATCATGACCGTGTGACGGCCGGCGTCACCATCGGCCGCCGCCCCGGGTTCGGGTTTCGGCGCATTCGGCGCATCTTCACAGCGACCTAAAACATGTACATTTCCGAACTGGAATTGCAGGGCTTCAAGAGCTTTGCGTACAAGACGCGCATCAGGTTCGACAGCGGTATCACCGCCATCGTTGGACCCAACGGCTGCGGGAAGTCCAACGTGGTCGACGCCATGCGGTGGGTGCTCGGGGAACAGCGTCCCACCATGCTGCGCTCCTCCACCATGAGCAACGTCATCTTTAACGGCACCTCCAAGAAAAATGCCCTGGGTATGGCGGAGGTCGACCTCACCTTTGTAAACAACAAAGGCCTGCTGCCCACCGAATACAACGAGGTGACCATCTCCCGCCGCCTCTACCGCTCCGGGGAGAGCGAATACCTGATCAACGGCACCACCTGCCGGCTGAAGGACATCCACGACCTGTTCATGGACACCGGCATGAGCTCCGACGCCTACTCGGTGATCGAGCTCAAGATGGTGGAGGAGATCCTCAACGACCGCAACAACGACCGGCGCCGCCTCTTTGAGGAGGCGGCCGGGGTGACCCGCTATAAGGACAAGCGCAAGAAGACCTTCCGCAAGCTGGACGACACCATGGGCGACCTGCAGCGGCTGGAGGACATCCTCAGCGAGGTGCGCAAGAAGGTGAATTCCCTGGAGAAGCAGGCCGAGAAGGCGAAGGCCGCCAAAGAATACCGCGAGGAGCTGACGTTCCTGGACAAGGCCCTGCACCGTTTTGAGTACGCCAACATCCAGGAGGAGCTGGAGCCGCTGCAGGAGCGCATCGCCAACGCCGAGAAGGAGAAGAAGGAGATCATGGGCAGCGCCGAAGAACTGGAGCAGGCTGCCGAAAAGGCGCGCGCCACGCTCACCGACAAGGAGCGCGAACAGTCGGAGGCGCAGCGGCGCGTCAACCAGCTGCAGTCGTCCATCCGCGACCTGGAGACCTCCCTGAAGATCACCCGCGAAAAGATCAGCAACGAGGAGGGGGTGATCGGGCAGTATACCAAGGACATCGAGCAGGGCGAGGCGGACCTGGAGGAGCTTCGCGGGCTGTTCAAGAGTACCCGGAAAAAGCTGGAGGGCTTCGACAGCGAGCTGGAGCGCGCTGAAAACAACCTGGAGGCCTCCAAGGAGCGCTACGCAGAGATACAAAAGGAATTTACCGAGGCGCGCGAGGAGCTGGAAAAGCTGGAGAAGGAACGCGCCCGCTGCACCGAAAAGATCGGCGAGCTGCAAAACCGGCGCGTGCGACTTGAGTCGCGCATCGAAAACAGCGAGGACGATGACGAGCGCATCGCCGGGGAGATCGACGGCCTGGAGAAACGCATCGAAGAAATTGCCGGCGAGCGCGAAGAGCTGAAGAAGAAACACCACGAGGCGGCCGAGTCCCGCGACAGGCAGGAAAAGAAACGGACGGAGGCGCGCGGGCGACGAGAGGAGTTGTCACGGCGCGTCGAGGAGCTCAAGGAGAAACGCCGTGGCCTGCGCAGCAACCTCGATTCCCTGCAGTCCGAAATCGAGCTGCTCCAGGAGCTGGCCGCCTCCAACGAAGCCTTTCCCGCGGGCGTACGCTACCTGCTGGAAGAGCATGCCGGCAACTTCGAGACCCTGGAGGTGCTGTCGGAACTTATTTCCACCGACCAGGCCCATGCCGTGGCCCTGGAAGCCGCCTTGGGCGAGGCTCTCAACTACGTAGTGGTGGAGAGCCTGGAGGACGCCCGGCGCGCGGCTCGCCTGCTCAAAGAGCATGAGAAGGGCAGCGCCACCTTCGTCCCCCTCGACCGCCTCTCCGACGACTACGAGAGCCTGGAGGGATCGCTGGCCGGGGCCGTCGACTGTCCCGACCGCTGCCGGCCCCTGGCGCGGCTGCTGCTGGGACACGTGAAGATGTACGATACGGTCGAGCAGGCCTGGGAAGAGGTGGCCGTTACGCGCGGCGCTGGTGTCACCCCCGAAGGCGAGGTGGTCACCTCCGGCCGTTTCCTGAAAAGCGGCAGCACCGGCAGAAACGCCGGCATCCGGGTGGGACTGCGCGACAGGATCGAGAGCCTGGAAGACCGCGCCGGGGCCGCCCGGTCCGACCTGGACGACCTCGAGAAGGAACTCGGGGAGGTACAGGAGGAACGCGGGAATATCGACGTTCAGGCCCTGGAAACCGACCTTCGGGAGCGCGAGCAGGAGGTTCGGGGACTCGAAACGAAGCTCAGTGAACTGGATTCCCGCCAGGAGATCTACCGTAAGAATATCGAGGAGCTGCGAGGCCGCCGCGAGAAGGTAGGCAAGGACGCGGATGAGCTGCGCGAGGAACTCGGGGAGCTGGAGCCCCGCCGCAGGGAACTGGAACAGCGTCGCGGGGAGTTGACCGAAAGGCAGGAGGCCAGGCGTGGGGAGCTGAAGGAGCTGGAAGAGGAGCGCTCCATCGCCCAAAACCGCTACAACGACGCCCGGCTGAAGCACCAGGACCTGAAGAACAAGGTGGAGAACCACGAGAAGGAGATCCGCCGGGCCGAGAGCGGCATCGCCAGCCTGAAGGAGCGCCTGGAGCACCGCTCCGAGAAGACCGAGGAGGCGCGCGAACGCATCCGGGAGTACAAGTCCTCCATCGCCGAGTCGGAAGAGCAACTGGAAGCGTTGAAGCAAAAGAAGAACGAAGCCGACAAGGAGCTTGAGGCGGCCGAGGAGAGCTCAGCCAAGGCGCGGGGACGCATCAATGAGGTGGAGAAGGAACTCAAGGAGGTGCGCCGGCGCAAGGAGGTGAACATGGAGCTCATCCACCACCTCTCCATGGCCAGGGAGAAATTCGAGATGCAGGCCGAAAACCTGTCGGACCACATCTGGGAGACCTACGACATGCTGATGGACCAGATCGAGGTGGAGCTGCCCGAGGACCGCAAGCCCGACGAGGTGAAGGAGCGGCTGGCCTTCCTGCGGCAAAAACTCAACAAGATCGGCGAGGTGAATCCCCTGGCCATCGAGGAGTACGAGGAGGAGAAGGAGCGGCTCGACTTCTACGAAGAACAGATCGGCGACCTGCGGCAGGCGGAGGAGGAGCTGCGCGAAACCATCGAGGAGATCAACAAGACCGCCACCGAGCGGTTCAACACCACCTTCGAGAAGATCCGCGAAAACTTTGTGGATGTTTTCCAGACCCTCTTCAGCGAAGACGACCACTGCGACCTTGTCATCGACGAGGAGGCAGAAGATCCGCTGGAGGCCACCATCGAGATCAAGGCCAATCCCCGTGGTAAACGACCCTCCACCATCAACCAGCTCTCAGGCGGCGAGAAAACCCTTACCGCCATCGCCCTGTTGTTCTCCATCTACCTGGTCAAGCCCTCCCCCTTCTGCGTACTGGATGAGGTGGACGCGCCGCTGGATGACGCCAACATCGAGCGCTTCGCCGCCATGATCAAGCGTTTCAGCCAGGACACCCAGTTCATCATCATCACCCACAACAAGAAGACGATGAGCAAGGCGGAGATGATGTACGGCATCACCATGCCGGAAACCGGCATCAGCCGGCTGGTGGGCGTGAAGATGGACGAAGTTACGGAAGCCTGAAAGTCTTGAAGTCATAAAGTCTGGAAGTCGGGGAGTCGGGGAGTCGGGAAGTCCCATCCAATTTCCTTATATTTCAGGGTAGAATTCTCACCGTTCCGAATCCCCATCCTGAATGGCTCGAAAGAAGTTCGACATCCCTGAGATTTACCGGTCGCCCGTCATCCGAAAGGTGAAGGAGGCCAACAAGGTGGTGGACCCCCGCAAGAAGGATCTGGAGCCCACCCTGCTCGATTTCGGGCCGGTTCACTTCTACATCCCCCGTCACTTCGGCTTCTGCTACGGGGTGGAAAATGCCATCGACATCGCCTACAAGACGGTGGAGGAGCATCCCGAGCGCGACATCTACCTGCTCAGCGAGATGATTCACAACCCCACGGTGAACGAGGACCTGCAGGAGCGGGGCGTGAAATTCCTCTTCGAGACCGACGGCTCGGAGCTCATCCCCATCGAATCGCTCGACGAAGACGACATCGTGATCGTGCCCGCCTTCGGCACCACGCTTGAAATCCAGGAGAAGCTCAAAAAACAGGGGATTGATCCCTACGAATACAACACCACCTGTCCCTTCGTGGAGAAGGTCTGGAAGCGCGGGAGACAGCTGGGCAACAAGGGCCATTCGCTGGTCATCCACGGCAAGCACTACCACGAGGAGACCCGCGCCACGTTCTCGCATACCTCCGAGCACTCGGCCTGCGTAGTGGTGCTCAACCCCGGGGAGGCGCAGGTACTGGCCGACATCATGACCGGCAAGCGTCCCAAAGAGGATTTCGAAGAGCATTTCGGGCACAAGAGCACGGAGGATTTCGACCCGATGGTGGACCTGCAGCACTTCGGAGTTATTAACCAAACCACCATGCTGGCAACCGAAACGCAGGAGGTCATGGACATCCTGAAGGAGGCGGCCGCCGAGCGATTCGGGGAGGCGGAGGTATTGGACCATTTCGCGGACACCTCCGACACCCTCTGCTACGCCACCAACGAAAACCAGTCGGCCACCCTCGCCCTGGCGGAGACGGATGCAGACCTTGCCCTTGTGGTAGGGGGTTACAACTCCTCCAACACCATGCACCTGGTGGAGATCCTGGAGCACGCCTTCCCCACCTACCACGTGCGCGACGCCGGGGAGATGGCCTCCCCCCACCTGGTACGCCACTACGACCAGTGGGAGGATATCCTGAAGGAGACGGAAGACTGGATGCCGACGGCGGCCGAGCCGCTGAAGGTGGCTCTCACCTCCGGGGCCTCCTGTCCCGACGTGCTGGTGGACGAGGTGCTGGTGAAGATCCTGGACTGGCACCAAGGCACACGTCCGCTGGAGCAGGTCCTCGCGCCCTTCGAAAAAGAGCTGGCGGAGTAGCCGACCGGGCCCTGTGGCGTGATCAGTTGTCCATCACAATGAAGTAGGCCACTTCGCTGGGCTGTTGGGATCGCAGACGCAGGTTAAGGTCTTTGGCCGAGATCTCCAGCTCCGGCGTGACGAACCCGGTGGAGTCGCTCAGGATCTGCTCGTAGGTCACCCAGGCGTTGAAAGGCACCTGATCTTCCACAAGTCGGTACTGGTCGATGGGCACGTCGTAGGTTACCGTCAGCACCGACGGACTGTAATTTACGCTTCGGCCGGGGGGCAGGTTTTGTGTCGTGATGGGTACCCGAACTTCAGCCTCGGTGAATTCCGACACGTCCATCTGATAGGAGACGGCCTGGCGGTCCAGCTCGATCAGCTCGCCGGGATCCTGCAGCTCCAGTTCCCGGCTCACGTCCCCCCCGATGCCTGTGATGGCGGTGGGCCGGGTAGGCCAGCTGGTCAGCGTGTCGACCAGCGAGGCCGCCCCGGTGATCGTGACGCTGTCGGGCACCACCCGTGCTTCGCTTACCTGCCCGAAACGCTCGCGGAAGCCGAGCTCAACGTGCGGGGTGACGGACACCGTGCGGGAGACCCGCTCCTCCATCTCCAGGCTGAGGGTAAGAGGCTGCACGCGCTGGACGGTGATCCCGGGCCTTGTGATGTGGCGTCGGACCTCGTCGGAGAGGTTGATTTCGCTTTCGGTGACATCCACGTAGATGGGCGTGGGGTTGTTGTAGAGGGTGATCAGGTCCCATCCCTCCCCGGTCACGTTCACGGTCACCATGTCGGGAAGCTCCTCCACCAGCGCGCGGTCGGCGGGCATGTTGCCCAGCTCCAGGGGCATGTTAAGGGTGAGGGGGAATTCGCTGCTCAGCTCCACCAGCAGCCAGAGTCCCAGCGCCAGGACGAAGGCTACGACAAATACCGCCACCTTCTCACGTCTCACGTCGGGCACGCCCTCGTCGTCCGGGCGGCGCACGATGCGGTTCCAGCGGTCGAGGAATTTTTCCTTCAGTTGTTCAAAGGTAGATTTGCTCATGGCTCGGCTTGTATTCGCAATAATATAGATCGGGCGGCCAAAGCAGTCAAACTCAGGAGCGCACTACAATTTCCTGAATAATCTCCTCCTCCACCTCCTCGTTGAGCTTGCGGGCGATATTGTAGCGCTTCATATGAATTTCATGCCGCCAGGCCGGGTTCTTCACGTGCACCACCAGCTTGCCGTGCTCGAAATGCACATCCTCCGTCTCCCGCGCGATGCGCTCGCCCACGGTGCGCTCCCAGAGGGAGAGGATCATTCCGCGTTTGAGACGCTTGCGGTGCGGATAGTCGTCCAGGAAATCCTTGACGAGTTCCCGCAGGGATTTGGGGGGGTCGGAGCGGAATCGGCTCATCCGTCGGAGGCTTGAGGTTGCATCGGAGTTACCTCGCCCTGCTCCACGCGGTACCTGCGGTTGCGCGTCCCGTCGAAGTCCAGGAATTTCTCAAGGGGCGCGGGGTTGGCCGAGGTGATAAAGGTCTGCCCGGCATGGTCCCGGATTGCACTCAGCAGCACTTCGGTTCGCTGCTCGTCGAGGTCGCCGAAGACATCGTCCAGCAGGAAAATGGGCAGGTCGTCCAGTTCGTCCGAAAAATACAAAAGCTGAGCCAGTTTCAAAGCAAGGGCAAAGAGGCGGTGCTGTCCCTGAGAGCCGTACTTGCGCAGCTCGAAATCGTCGAGGTAGAACACCACTTCATCGCGATGCGGTCCCACGGTAGTCACCTCGCGCTCCAGCTCGTGGTCGAGGGCCTCCTCCAGGGCCTGGTGGTAGCGCTCCTCTACAACCTCGGCGTCCTCCGACGGCTCGCAGAGGGTCTGGTACTGCAGGTGGGGACGATGGCGCATGCCGGAGATCAGCTCGTACTCCCTTGCCAGGTATTCCTCGAAACGGTTGAGCACCTGGGTGCGGCGCGCCACGATGCGCGAGCCGTACGCTACCAGCTGGGCGTTCCAGGGTTCCAGGTAGGCTGTCAGCACGTCCCGGGAGCCGCGGAACTCCTGCAGCAGGGTGTTTCGCTGGCGCCGCGCGTTGCGGAAATCGTAGAGGTCGCGCAGGTAGCGCGAAGAGAGCTGGCTGATGAAGGAGTCCACGAAGGAGCGACGCTCCGTGGGACCCTCGCTGGTCAGTTTCTTGTCGCCGGGCGCCAGAACCACCACCGGCACCATGCCGATGAGATCCGACAGCCGGTCCAGGGGACTTTCGTTGACAAAGATCTTCTTGCCCTCCCCGCGGGAGTAAGAGCATCCCACCTGGAAGCTGGAGCGTATGTTGCCCTCGAAATCGCCTTTAACCGTAAAATAGGGGGCGTCGTGGTTTACCACGTAGCGGTCGCTGCCGGCGATGAAGCTGCGCGACATGCACAGGTAGTGAATGGCGTCAATGATGTTGGTCTTTCCCGCGCCGTTGGGTCCCGTAATCACGTTCAGGTGGGGCGCCAACGAAAGTTCGGTGAACTCGTGGTTGCGGAAATTTTCAAGCGCAAGTCGCGTGATGATCATGGGAATGGCCTAAAAGCCGAAGGCATCCCGGCCCATGAAGATGGCATTGGATCCCAGCTGTTCCTCGATGCGCAGCAGCCGGTTGTACTTGGCGGTGCGGTCCGTTCGGCTCAGGGAGCCGGTCTTGATCTGACCCGCATTGACGGCCACGGCCAGGTCGGCAATGGAGGTATCCTCGGTCTCCCCCGAACGATGGGATATGACAGCGGTATAGTCGTTCTTATGGGCCATTTCAATGGCGTCCAGGGTTTCGGTGAGAGTTCCGATCTGGTTTACCTTGATCAGGATGGAGTTGCCCACCCCGCGTCGGATGCCCTGGGACAGGCGTTCGGTATTGGTTACAAAGAGATCGTCGCCCACCAGCTGCACGCGTTCTCCCACAGCGGCCGTGATTTTTTCCCAGCCCTCCCAGTCGTCCTCGGCCATGGCGTCCTCAATGGAGACGATGGGCCAGCGCTCCGACCACTTGGTCCAGTAGGCCACCATCTCGTCGGCATCCCGACGCGAGCCGTCGCTCCATTGAAAGGTATAGATGCCGTCGTCGGGGTTGTACAGTTCGGATGTGGCGGGATCGAGGGCCAGCAGCACCTCCTCGCCTGGCGTATAGCCGGCGGACTCCACGGCGCGCAGAATCACTTCCACGGCCTCCTCGTTCGATTTCAGGTCGGGCGCAAAACCGCCCTCGTCCCCAACCGCCGTGGCATAGCCGAGGCCGGAGAGCACGTCCCTGAGATGGTGGAAAATTTCGGTGCCCATGCGCAGGGCCTCCGAAAAGTTTGGCGCCCCGGCCGGCATGATCATGAATTCCTGCAGGTCCACGTTGTTGTCGGCGTGGGAGCCCCCGTTGATGATGTTCATCATGGGCAGGGGCAGCACCTTGGCGTTCACCCCGCCCACATAACGCCACAGGGGAAGGTTCAGCGCGTTGGCCGCCGCATCGGCGGACGCAAGGGATACGCCCAGGATGGCATTGGCGCCCAGGTTGGATTTGTTATCGGTGCCGTCGAGCTCGATAAGGGTGTTGTCGATCTCCGCCTGGTTGAATATCTCGATTCCGCGCAGCTCCTCGTCGATCATGCCGCCGACGATATCCACAGCCTGGCTCACGCCCCTGCCCATCCAGCGGGGTGAGTCGGTGTCGCGCAGCTCCACCGCCTCGTGCTCGCCGGTGGAGGCCCCGGAGGGAACCGCCGCGCGGCCAAAGACGCCGGACTCCAGGATCACATCCACCTCGACGGTTGGATTGCCCCGCGAATCGATAATCTGCCTGCCCAGAATCTGCTCAATGTAACTCATGCCCGCTGTCTTAGGGTTCCGGATGGGTTGGAGCCCCAAGGTACGAGGATTTCCCAAGCTTGAAAAGAAGGAAGGGTTACCACATGCTGCCGAAGATGAGACTTATCTGCGGTGTTCCGAAAAACTTTTGGGCGTCGTGAAAGGGCTCGCGGTCCACGAGGGTGCCCTCGCTGTTGGTTATCCCCTGGTAGGGTTCCAAAATCTGCAGCCCCTGCTGGAAGTAGTAGAAGAAATATCCGAACTCCACGCGGGTAAGGTGGCGAAAGTTCTCTCCGAAGTCGACGCCCACCTTGAATTCGGCCGAAAGGCCCCATTGGGACGCTCCGTCGCTCCAGCCAGAAAAGAAGTCGTTGATCTTCTCCACCCGAGGTACGCCGTTGACTTCGACGACATTTCGAAATCCGCTATTGTCAACGTCGTTGAAGTAGGGATAGGTAAAGCCTAAGGCCGGTCCGGCGGCCGTTGATATGAATAGGCGGAAATTGTCGTCGATCTGACGGGCGAACATGCGATGTTTGATGCCCACCAGAAAGGGAAAGCCGAGGGCGCGATTGTACTTGTTGGGGATGACGCGCTGCCCGGTAAAGAAGTCCTGGAAACTCTGCTCGCTCACATCGCGGATGCCGGTGATGCCGACGCTGAGGGTCAACTCGGTGTAGGGTGACAGGATGCGCGAGTAGTGGCCCTGCAGCCCCAAACCGAAATTGTTGACTACCAGGTTGGCGCCCAGGCCGTTGCGCAGGCCTTCGCCCCAGAGAGTGCGGGGTTCTTCGATGTCGAGTACCTCGGGCTCCTGAAGCTGGGCGTGGGCCGGCGGCGTCGCGGCAACGGCAAGCAGGAGCATGAGCATTAGCGGGGCAAAACCCTTCGTGATCGTATGCATGGCCTTAGGTCCTTAGTCGAGTATAGGGGGTACGCGACATTATAACTCCAAAACTACAAAAAAAGTATACGACTAAATAGTCCCCGATGACCTCACCAACCATTTGACAATTGATGAATAATGGCGTTTATTCAGGCTGTTTACGAGGTATGCATATCCTAACTTTCGAATACTGTACAAACCCCCTATGAGTTCAGCCAATAAGTACATCATTTTTGGGCCTGCCGGCACGCTGCGACGAATGCCCAACCAGCTATTCTCAAGCATCGAGCCCAAGCACCTATACAAGTACGAGTCCGACAAAACCAAGGACGTGGTGCATGTCGCCGTATACGAAGAGTACGAGAAGCAGATCAACGCCAGCGTCACCCTCACCTGCATCATCGAGTTTACGGGCAAACAGTGCCGCTTCGAACTTAACAAGACCGGGGGACGCATGGGCTTCCGCGGCTCCTCCCTGGACGAAGAAAAACGCACCATCGACGACGAGGTGACCGACTTTATTCTGGACTTTTCCAAGCGGTTCGGGCTGACGGTGCAGGAGGAGAAAGAGCAGGAGCCCAAGGAAGAGGAGTCCTGATCCCATCACGTCTCTGACATGAAGGCCACCCGTACCGAAGACTGGACTGTGCTCTCCATGATGGAGTGGGCAACCGATTATTTCGCCGAGCGCGGTATTCCCGACGCCCGCCACAGCATCGAGTGGCTGCTCGCAGAGGTGCTCGAAGTCAAGCGTCTCGACCTCTACCTGAAATTCGACCGCCCGCTGAGCCGCACCGAACTGGAGGAACTCCGCCCCATGGTCAAGCGACGCGCCTCCCATGAGCCCCTGCAGTACATCACCGGCTACACCGATTTCATGAATGCGCGCATCACGGTAGGTCCCGAGGTACTGATCCCCCGCATCGAGACCGAACAGCTCGTAGAAATCATCCTGGAGTACGAGGAGGCCGACTCGCTTCGCGCATTGGATCTGGGCACAGGCTCGGGCTGCATTTCCATCGCCCTCAAGCAGGAACGTCCGGGGTGGGAGCTTCACGCGGTGGAGCTTTCCCCGGAGGCCCTGAAGACGGCCCGCCGAAACGCCGAGGCCAACGGAACGGACGTGCATTTCCTGCATGGCGACATGACGGCCTGGCGGGAACTCCCGCTCGAGGGCCCTTTCGACCTGATAGTCTCGAATCCCCCCTACGTGCGTCCGGGAGAAAAGGACGGACTCCAGAAACAGGTGGCCGACCACGAACCCGCAGAGGCCCTCTACTGCGAAGACCTGAAAGCCATGTACGGTTCCATCCGGGACGCCGCCGCGGAACTGCTTGCAGACGACGGACGCCTCTACCTGGAAATTCACGAAAACAACCCGGGGGAGATCCTCGATCTTTTCGACCGTTCCGGCTGGCAGGCGCGCATGGTGAAGGACTACGAAAAAAAGCCGCGCTTCGTCCTGGCATCCAGGACCTAGGGACGGATCTGCCGCGCCTCCTCCCGCCGGGTTCACCCTCACCGGCCGCCCTTCCAGCCGCAGGTTCCGCATGAAATAATTAGTGTGGATAACTTGTTGAAAACTTTTTGTATTGTATTAAGGCAATGTTACCAAAAGGTTAAATCATAGGTAGGGAGACCTCAGGCAATGTCAAGGGCAATTTGATAGAAAAGCCGATAAAATATTAAGTCCTTGGGAGACAACGCCTTACGATGTTTAGGGAAATGTGGATAACTTTTGGATAACGGCCCACAAAATTTTTGACATCTGCCCCGGAAATTATCATCTTCATCTCAGCCGCAAGGGGAAAGCCGCTAATTTTGTGTGGATAACTGCGGATTCCCATCCGAGATAACTATAGAACCATTTGAGGAGGTCTAGGGATTTGAGTACGATTTCTGCGGACACCGCATGGGAGCAGTGTCTCGAAATTATTCAGGATAACATCAGCTACCAGAAGTACAAATCCTGGTTCGAGCCCATCGAACCGGTCAAGCTGGATGACAACACGCTGACCATACAGGTGCCCAGCCAATTCTGGTACGAGTGGCTGGAAGAACACTACTACGGGATGCTCCGCTCAACCCTGGCGAAAGTGCTGGGCGAAAACGGAAAGCTGGAATACTCGGTGGTGCTCGAAAAGTCGGACAACCAGAGCGACACACGGTCGGTCCGCCTCCCCCAGCGCCCCATGCCCCCCAACAAGGAGCAGGACATCAACGGCTACTCTGAGTACAGCCCCGGCAAGATCGAGAACCCCTTTGTCATCCCGGGCATCCGCAAGACCAAGATCGACGCCAATCTCAACAACAACTACGTCTTCGAACGCTACATCGAGGGCGACTGCAACCGGCTGGCGCGCTCGGCCGCCATGGCCATCGCCGAGAACCCCGGCAACAACTCCTTCAATCCTTTTTTCATTTACGGGGGCACCGGCCTGGGCAAGACCCACCTGATCCAGAGCATCGGCAACAAGATCAAGCAGGAGTACGGCAACGAGGTGGCGGTGCTCTACATCTCCTCGGAAAGCTTCACCAACGAATTCGTGCAGGCCATCCGCAACAACCGGGCCAGCGAATTCACCATGTTCTACCGCCAGATCGACGTGCTCATCGTTGACGATATCCAATTCTTCAGCGGCAAGGAGAAGACCCAGGAGGAGTTTTTCCATATTTTCAACGCGCTGCACCAGGACGGCAAGCAGATCATCCTCTCCAGTGACCGCGCCCCCCGCGAGATCCCCGACATCGAAGAGCGGCTCATCTCCCGCTTTGGCTGGGGACTCAGCGCCGACCTACAGGTGCCGGAGTACGAAACACGCTTCGCCATCCTGGAGCGCAAAGCCGTGGACAACGGCATCGACCTCTCCCACAACGTACTGGAGTTTATAGCTCACAACTTCAAGTCGAATGTACGCGACCTGGAGGGGGCCATCATCAAGTTGCTGGCCCACTCCTCCCTGCAGCACGTCGACGAACTGGATTTGGGCATGGCCAAGAAGGTGCTCAAGGACATGATCAAGGAGTCCAGCACCCAGATCTCTATCGAGGCCATTCAAAATTACGTGTGCGAATACTTCGGCATCGACACCAACAAAGTGCGCGAAAAAACACGCAAGCAGGAGATCGTTGAAGCCCGCCAGATCGCCATGTACCTGGCCAAACAGTTTACCGACTCCAGCCTCAAAACCATCGGCCTGCATTTTGGGGGACGCGACCACTCTACGGTCATCCACGCCATATCCACTGTGGAGGAGCGCATGCAGACCTCCCCCAAGCACAAGCGCATCGTCGAGGAGCTCAAGCAGAAAATCGAAGTCGCCAGCCTCTGATTTCCACGCGGATGGACACCCTTCGCCTTAACGCGCTTCGCTACAAGGCTCCCCACGGCTACCATGAGGAGGAGCGCCGACGGGGCAACACCTTCGAGGTCGACCTTCGGTTCGAGGGTGATTTCCGCCAGGCGGGCCGCAGCGACGAGCTGGAGCACGCGCTGGACTACCAGCAGGCCGAGACGGCCGTGCGATCCGTCATGGAAGGCCCTTCCGTAAAACTGCTGGAAACCCTGGCGCTGCGCATCGGTGAGCGTCTCCTCGCGCAGCACCCGCAGGCCCGTCGCATCGAGGTTGCCGTACGCAAGATGGACCCTCCGCTTCCCTCGCCCGCTTCCCACTCCGAAATACGCATGTCATGGACCCGGTGATCGTCGCCCTCGGTTCGAACGTGGGGGACCGACGCCGCTACATGAGCGACGCCCGGGGCTTTCTGGAAGAGATCTCCGAGAAGGGGCTGCGCGCCTCCTCCCTCTGGATGACCGAGCCGGTGGGACCCTCCACACGGTATTTTCTCAATGCGGCGGTGGAAATCCACAGTTCTGCGGAGCCCGAAACGCTGGTCCGCCGCTTCAAGCGTTTTGAGAAGGCGCACGGGCGCTCGGCCGGGGCACCCCGCTGGAGCGCGCGCACCATCGATCTGGATATAATCTCCTGGGGGAACTTGGTGATTCAGCACGATACCCTTATTATTCCGCATGCCGAATACCGGAACCGCCTGTTTGTTCTGGAACCCCTGCGCGAGCTGCGGCCGGAGTGGAAGGATCCGGAGACCCGCACCCCCGTTGACGAGCTCATCGCCCGCGCCCCGGACCTTTCGGTCAGAAAACTGAATGCCACCTGGTAGGATGCAGAACCAATTCGATTTTATTGCCATTGAAGGTGTTATTGGGGTCGGCAAAACTTCCCTCGCCAAACTGCTCTCCGAACGGCACGGCGCGCGCCTGGTGCTGGAGCAGTTCGAGGAGAATCCCTTCCTCCCCAAATTCTACCAGGACCGCGAGCGCTACGCCTTTCCCACCCAGATGGCCTTCCTGGCCAGCCGCTTCAAGCAGCAGCAGGAGATGCTCGACCAGGACCTTTTCCACCAGACCACCGTCGCCGACTATATTTTCGAAAAGGACCGCATCTTCGCGCGGCTCAACCTGGAGGACGACGAGCTGGCGCTTTACGACTCTATTTTCAACATTATGGCGGGAATCTCGGCGCGCCCCGATCTGGTCATCTACCTGCAGTCGTCGGTGGACCGGCTCATGAAAAATATCCGCGACCGGGACCGTGACTACGAGCGTCACATCTCCCGCAGCTACCTTGCGGAACTCACCGAGGCCTACAACCATTTCTTTTACCACTACAGCAAAGCCCCGCTCATCATCATCAATGCCACCGAAATCGATTTTGTGAGCGAGGAGAAGCACCTGGATTATATTGAGGAACAGATTTTCAACGAACCCATCCGGGGCAACACGCACATTTCCATCAACCCGGGCTGACATGCTGCTGAAAACCATAGCGGTCATGGTACTGATCTACCTTCTGGTGAAGGTGATCGCACGGGTATTTCTGCCCGCCTCCGCCCGCCGTAACGCGCACATCATCTTCCGCACCTTCCGCAACCTCAACCGACAGATGAACGAGCAGAAACAGCGCCAGAAAGGCTCCGCGAGCAAGGGACCGGACGGGCGGGGCGACCGCTTCGACGAAATCGAGGAAGCCGAGTACGAGGAGATTCAAGATGAAGACTCTAAGTCTTAAAAGTCATAAAGTCGGAAAGTCTAAAAGTCGGGAAGTCGGGAAGTCCGAAGTCGGAGGTCGGAATGGATGCACCGCGGGACCTGTTGTTCTCTTATCCTGAAGACGAATTCCAACACACTCCACCAAATCAAGCACAACGCAATGTCCATAAGTTTTGAAGAGCAACTGGAAGAAGGGCTGGCCCTGCTCAAAGAGGGAGATTACGACATGGCCCTCGACGTCTCCCGGCAGCTGCAGCGCATGGAATCCGATTCGGCCGACGGCTACCACCTGGAGGCCATGGTCATGCAGAAGCTGAACCAGTGGGAGAAAAGCGTGGAGGCACTGGACGACGCCATCCGGTACGATCCCGAAAAGAGCGGGCTCTACAACCTGCGGGGCTTTGCGCGCCTGCAGATGGAAGAGCTGGACGAGGCCAAAGAGGACTTTGACCGCGCCATCGACCTGGACGACTCCCCGGCCGCCCACCGCAACCGGGTGCTCCACATGATCATGAGTGATCAGGGCAACGAGGCCGTCTCCTACCTGCTCGACCGCATCCGCAACAACCCCAAGGATGTGGAGAACTGGATCCTTATGGGAGACCTGATGCAGCGCGCCGGCCAGGACGCCAAGGCCCGCACCTACTACGAGCAGGCCAACAAGATGGACCCGGAGAACGACTACGTGAAGAAGCAGCTGGAAGAAGACTGAAACCGCAATTCCGTTCCGGCCTCTCCAACGCATCGGACCGCCTGCATCCGTCCGGCAGCCATTCGTCACCAAAGGTTATTTGGGACGTCATTCCATTTTATGATTATCCCCTAAAACCGCTATATTTGATGCCTGATTCACGTACCCCCCTGCCCTGGTGGCGGAATTGGTAGACGCGCTGTCTTGAGGGGGCAGTTCCCCTTTGTGGGAGTGCTGGTTCGACTCCAGTCCAGGGCACCATACCCATTTGCAGCCCGCTTTCATCATAAGCGGGCCTTTGTCTTAGTTGTTCACTTATCATCCAGACCATGCGTACCCCCTTCCGCAATGCCACCGAATCGGCCATGGGCCTTCTGCGGCCCTCCGCCATCCTTCTCATTCTTGTAGCCGGACTGATGATACAGTCGTGCGACATTTTCAGCGGTTCCGGCTCGGTCAACTACGACGTGTCGGTAACCGTGGATCCCACAGGGGCCGGCTCCATCACCCCCACAGCTGACAGCACCTACGCGCGTGGCGACTCCCTCACGCTGACAGCCGTACCCGCCGAGGGCTACGCCTTTTCCAAGTGGACCAGCGACCTGAACACGGCGGACAATCCGCTGAAACTCGAAGTGACAGAAGATCTCGCGCTTACCGCCCTTTTTGTCAAGAAGAACTACGAACTGATCGTCAACACCGAGGGAGGCGGACAGGTGATGCAGCAGGTTATGGACGCCGACACCTCCAGCTACGACCACGGCACCATCGTCCATCTCACCGCCGCGGCCGATTTCGACTACAATTTCGACTCCTGGGAGGGCGACGTCGACTCGACCGACGGTAACAAGGCCTGGGTGACCGTCCAAAGCCCCAAGGAGGTGACGGCGGTCTTCGTCAAACGAACCTTCTCCCTGACCGTGAACACCCAGGGGCAGGGCTCGGTGACAGCCGATCCCGACGAGAGTGAATACGTGGCCGGTACGGAGGTCGATCTGACCGCCGAAGCCGACCAGAACTGGAGTTTTGAGCGCTGGACAGGCGACGTCGACGAGACCGACAATCCCCTCACGGTTACCGTGGACAGCAACATGACCGTGGAGGCCGTCTTTGCCAACGACGACTTCGAGGGGGGTAACGGCACGGAGGATAATCCCTTCCAGGTTTCCACCCTCGATCAGCTGCAGCTGATCAATTCCTACACGGACAGCCACTTTGAACTTATCAATGACATCGACGCCACCCCCACCTCTGCCTGGAACGCCGGCAGCGGTTTCCGTCCGCTGGGCGACGACGTGGTGCAGTTTACCGGCTCCTTCAACGGTCAGGGATACACCATCTCCAATCTCTTCATCGACCGGGGCGGGCAGACCGACGTGGGACTCTTCGGCTACGTCTCGGGCGGCGCCATCCGCAACCTGGTCATCGAGACCGCCGACGTGACGGGAGGCTCTCACACGGGCGTACTTGCGGGCTACCTGGACGGTACCGCCGTCGACAGCGTAACCGCATCCGGCACCGTGGTGGGCGCCGACTATACCGGTGGACTTATCGGACGCATACTCGAGGAGGAGGGCGAGGCGCAGGTCACCGACGCCGGCGCCGGCGTGACGGTTACAGGCGCAAGCTACACCGGGGGACTCATCGGCGAAAACGCCGCCGCTGTCCTTCGCTCCTACGCTACCAGCAACGTGACCGGAACCGGCACCGACACCGGGGGTCTGCTGGGTACCCACAACGGTACCCTCGACGAGTCCTACGCCTCGGGCAACGTGACCGGCGACGAGAAGGTGGGGGGACTGGCAGGCGTGGCTGCCCCGCAGTCGGAAATTGTCAACTCCTACGCCCTCGGCGCCGTCAGCGGCAACGATACGGTAGGCGGTCTGGCCGGCGCGGTCAACAGCGACAGTCGGATTTCCCTCTCCTTTGCCGCTGGAACGGTGACGGGCAACTTTGACGTGGGCGGCTTCGCGGGCGCCAACGCCGGCACGGTCGAGAATGGCTACTGGGACGAGGAGAACTCGGGACAGTCTTCCGGTGTGGGCATCGGCAGCGACAGCGGCACCACCGGTCTGACCACCGACGCCATGCAGGGCCCCTCGGCCGAGGATGAGATGGACGCCCTCGACTTCGCCGACATCTGGGTGACCGTCACCAACGACTATCCCATGCTGCACTGGCAGCAGGGTCCCTAACCGGGGCACGAGGGCTACCTGCGCTTTACCCTTTAATCGTTTATCCTTTCCCGTATGGAGAAGCGAGAATGCCCCGGCTGCGCCATGGAGGTGGACGCCTCCGCCGAGGCCTGTCCCATCTGCGGCTACGAATTCCCGCGTATGCGCACCTCCGTACAGATCGCGGCCTGGATCATGATTGCCCTGATGCTGGCGTGGTTTCTTCTCTAGTGTGCCCCACCTCCCTCTTCAGCGCACGCGCAGCTACGCCTCACTGTCCGCGGCCATGAAACGGCTCAGGGACTTTCAAAGGAAGAAGTACCCTCGAACAGTGCCAGTGTCACAGGGTCAAGCCTGACGGCCAGATTCCGCGGGGAGACATGCAGCAGCAGCGAACCCTTGGGCAGGTGCACCACGTACCTGGGTTCACCTTCATCGCCGAGCACCAGCCAACGGTCAGATTCGCCCCGGTAGTTCAGTTCCAGCCAGACATCCCCGCCGGTCCCCACAACCAGACTGTCCACCGGCGCTTTGATATCGGGCAGATCCTCTTGCAGCGTCTCCCACTGCTGCTGCTCCACGCCCTTACGCAGGGAGTCCCTTTCGACCGACGAAAGATCCTCGCCCGGAAGGTTCAGCTGGATGGTGCGGAGTGTGTCCAGTTGGACACTCACCTCGGCGACCTCCTCCGAGCCGGTTAGGTGAAACCAGAGGTTCCCCGACGCGGAGTGGTAGCGGATCCTCTGTGTGGGGGCGTAGGGGACCATCATGCCTCCCACAACCTGGTCGGAAATGATCCGGTGCGCAAAATAACGGTCGTGCATGCGGTGGGACGTGCCGTAACGGCGCGACTCCGGAAAGTAGGGGACCAGCACCATATCCATCTCCTCGGAGGGATCCCGAAGCCACTCGCTCGTGCCGAAGCGCATGATGTAGGTGGTGTCGCTTGCCCCCGGATAGACCGATACCAGGTTGCCCCCCTCAAAAGGCTCCGGCGTGAATTCGTCCCTGTAGGCCAGGTCGCTTCCGAATCGTATAACCTTGTTGTTACGCTGGTCATATATCAGCAGCCCGCCCTCCGGAGTCTCCATGAGCGAGGTGATGTCCTGCACTTCGCCCGGGCCCCTGCCCTTGCGTGTGAGGCGCTGCAGCAGTTGTGCCTGGGCGTCCAGATGAAACAGCGTGCCGCTTTCGCGGTCGTATATCACGAAACTTCCGTCCTCCCGGGGCACGGACTTGTACCCGAGATGCTGGAAATAGCTGGTGTCGGCCGAATCGACCCGTGCGGTCATCTGCGGGCGGACCTGGGGCAGTTCGGAGATGCGGATCTCCCCGTCGGCCGGGGTGCCGGATTCGCCGCTGCAGGCGGCTATGAGCAGGGGGAGCGTTAACAGTAGAGCAAGCATATTTCGCATGGGAAAGGGATCTTGTCGTATTAAAATTTTGGGGTCCAGAATGGTTGCCCGAACGCACGGCCGGCGGGGTACATCCTGGAACAGGATAGCCCAAGGCAACCGAAAGTGCAATAAGGACCGGCACGCCATCTTGCGCATATGCTCACGTTTGCTAATTTAACGGGCCATGAGCATGCTCACCGCCGCCATACTCTTCGCCGCCGGACTCGCCCTGGTTCTCTTTTTCTCTGAAAAACTGGTGGAGGGTACCGTGGGAAGCTCTCTCCATTTCGGCCTTTCCGCCTTCCTGATCAGCATCATTTTCATCGGCTTCGATCCGGAGAACCTCGCCGTGGGGGCCGTGGCCTCGTGGGAGGGGGCCAGCGGCATCGCCCTGGGCTCGATCATGGGCGCGGCCATGGTAGCCGTCGCGCTGGCCTTCGGATTCACGGCGCTCGTCGCGCCCATGGAGTTCGAATCGGCACCGGGACCGGTCCTGGCCGTACCCGTGGCGGCCGTTTTGCTGCCCGGCCTGCTGGGCTGGGACGGGCAGCTCTCCCGTGTCGACGGGGCCCTGCTGCTGGCGGCCTATGCGGGCGGGGTGGGTTGGCTGCTGCGGATGGGGCGGCGCGGATTAGAAATCCGTGCCGGCGGCGAGATGGCAGAGGTTTTCGAGAAAGAGCGTCCGCCCGGTAGGGGCAAATCGCTGGCCCTGCTGGCGGGCTCGCTGGTGGCCATCACGGCGGGCAGCGAACTGCTGGTACGTTCCTCCGAACGGCTTGTCGGGGGATTTGGCCTCTCGGAGACGGTCTTCGGGATGACGCTGCTGGCCCTGCTGGTCAGCGTGGAGGAGGTGGCCCGCGAACTGCCGGCCGCCCTGAAGGGCAGGCCCGATATCAGCGTGGGCAATGTACTGGGTTCCGTGCTGGCCTTCTTCCTTTTCAACGCCGGGGCCATTGCCCTGGTGCGTCCCCTGCCGGTCAGCACCGAAATTCTTGCCTTCTACTGGCCCTTCTGCGTGGCCGCGGTGCTCATCGTCACCTTCTGCATGTGGCGCCGCCGGGTAAGCCGGCCGGCCGGCGCGCTGCTGCTGGCGCTCTACGCCTGCTTTTTCGCCGGCGCCTGGCTGATCTGACGCCGCCCCCTCTCACACATCGGACCGGCTACTGCAGGTGCGAGCTGCCGATGCCTTTAAACTCCGAACGCGAGAACCGCAGCTCGAAAAGGCTTCCCTCCCCCTCGGACCGGTAGGCGTAATCGGCGTCCAGCTGCTCGGCCAGGGTACGGATCAGGTTCATTCCCAGCGTCTGGCTGTTTTCCACCTCCAGATCGTCGGGCAGACCCACCCCGTCGTCGGCCACCGCCAGTATGACGCTCTCCTCCTCTTCGGCAAGGGACAGCCGAATTTCCCCGCTCTCCCTGTCCCGGAAAGCGTGCTTCATGCTGTTGGTCACCACCTCATTGACGATGAGGGAGCTGGGAATGGCCTGGTTGACGTTCAGCTTGATCGGTTCGAGCTCGTAGGCGATGCGCACCTCCGCGCGGCTGCGAATGGTTTTTACGACATTGTCCACCAGGCTCCTCAGGTTGTCCGAAAAATCGAGTTCCGAAAAGGAGCTGGACTGGTAGAGCTGCTCGTGGATGGTGGCCATGGACCCGATGCGCATCACGCTGTCAAGCAGCTTGTTGCGGATCTCCTCGTTCTCCTCGTCGTAGGCCTGCAGCTGCATCATGCCCGAGACGACGGCCAGGTTGTTCTTTACGCGGTGGTGGATTTCGGCCAGCAGGGTCTCTTTCTCCTTGAGCGCATCGCGAATGCGGTTTTCGTGTGTCTTCTGGTCGGTGACGTCCTTTTCGATGGCGATAAAATTTGTCAGCTCGCCCTCCTCATTGAAGATGGGATTGATGGTCATGTCCAGCCAGTAGGCCTCCCCGTTCCTGTCGTAGTTGAGGATCACCTCCTGTATGCTCTCCCCGCTTTCCACGGCACGCGCCAGCCTCTCGACCGTATCCGGATCGGTATCGGGCCCCTGCAGCAGCTCGCCCGGCTTGCGGCCTTCCGCCTCCTCAAAACAATAGCCTGTAAGCTGCTCAAAAGCCTGATTTACCCAGGTAATGCGCTCTTCGGCATCGGTGATGATGATCACGTCGGTAGTCTTGGAGGCCACCAGGGAGAGCTGCTCCAGCTTGTCCTCGTAGGTACGGCGCTCGGTAATGTCCTGCATGGATCCGATCATGCGATCTACCTCCCCACAGTCGTTCCAAACCAGGAAACCCCGGTCGTAAAAATAGCGGTAGGTTCCGTCGGATACGGCAAACCGGTATTCGTCCTCCCATTTCTCGCAGCCCTCCGCGATATGGCGCTCCAGCTTGTGCTCCACGCGTTCGCGGTCATCGGGATGCAGATGGTCCTTCCACCAGTCAAGCGAGGTTTCCCGTACGTCATAGCCCATCTGATCCTGTATCGAGCGGTACCAGGTGATGTGTTCCTCAACAAGGTCGAGGTCCCATATGATATCGTTGGTGGCGCGGGAGACGATGTCGTAGCGCTCCTTGGCGCGGCGCATCTTCTCCTCGGCCGTCTTCTGTCGGGTGATGTTGCGCGAACTGCAGGCAATACCGACGATCTCCTCCCCTTCGCGTATGGGGCTGAGGCTGGTCTCCCACCAGAGGCGGTCCTCTCCCAGCCGGGGATTGGTGTTCTGAATGACGAAGGACTCATCGCGCAGGGCGCGCTCGTACTGTGCGATCCAGAAGCCGCCCTCCTTCTCATCCGCACTCGCAACAGCCCCCAGATCGTCGCCGGGCTGCATGCGCCGGCCGACCAGCTCTTCCATAAGGTCCAGGAAGGGTTCGTTGGCCGCCATCAGCTCCATTTGCGGACTCACGCTCCAGATCAGGTCCCTGGTGCTGTTGATCAGTGCCTCCTTGTCCCGCCGCTCCCGCCGGCGGGCCGCTTCCGCCTCCTTCAGATCCGTGATATCGGTCATGATGCCCCGCAGCAGGTTGGACTCCCCCTCGCGGTGAATCACGGTGACCACGTCCCGCAGCCAGACCACGCGGCCGTCCGCCGCCATCATGCGATACTCGAAGGTGTGGTCCCTCCCCGCGCTGGCCTCTCGGTGGCAGTAGGTGACGGCATAGTCGCGGTCGTCGGGGTGGATGTGCTCATTCCAGAAGGCATTGTCTTCGTACCAGCGATCCACCGGGTAGCCGAGTATCTCCTCTGCCTGAGGACTCACGTAGTTGAACTCAAAGGTCTCGGCGTTGCTTTCCCAGACAATTCCGTTGACAGACTGCACCAGGGTCTGGTAGGGAACCGGTCCCCGTGCTCCCATCCTGTTTGTTTGATCGGCCATTCCTGTTCGTTATCTGCCCTTGTATACCTGTGCGGTGGCTCCGACGCTACCGCACAGGTCATAATAACCAAATGGTATGCAAATAGGTAACCGGCTGCCATCCGGCCGGCCCGCCTGCCATCTGCGCATTGCCTTTCCCGCAGAGTCTTTTAAATTGGGGGACGGCGGTATCCGGGCCCCGCAACCCGGCCGCTCCCGTAAAATGTCAACCAATCCCTTTCCCATGAAATCCATTACCACCCTCGTCACCTGCACCCTTGCTGCGCTGCTTTGGCTCTCCGGCGCCGGGCTCCTGTCGGCCCAGGACCAGGGCACGCGTCTGCTGCGCGAACCCACGGTTAGCCAGGAGCACATCGTATTCGCCTATGCCAACGACCTCTGGATCACCGGCCGCCAGGGCGGAGAGGCGCGCAGGCTGACCAGCCACGCCGGCGGGGAGACCGACCCGCACTCCTCGCCCACGGTCCATGATCGCCTTCAGCGCGCAGTACGACGGGAACACCGACGTCTATGTCATTCCAGCCGATGGCGGCGAGGCCACCCGCCTCACCTGGCACGGGGACGGTGACCGGGTGACGGGGTGGACGCCCGACGGGGAGGGCGTGCTCTTTGTCTCGGGACGACAGGGCCATCCCACCCAGAGCTCCAAATTCTATCGCGTCAGCCTGGACGGGGGACAGCCCGAGGCCCTGGCGATTCCCCGGGCCGCCGCGGGCGAGCTCTCGCCCGACGGCGGACGCATCGCCTACCAGCCGGTCTCCTTCTGGGATCCCGAGTGGAGGAACTACCGCGGGGGACAGGCCAAGCCCATCTGGATCGTGGACATGGACGACTACGCCCTCGAAACCGTCCCGCGCGCCAACCGCGAGCGCCACACCGACCCGGTATGGCTGGACGGGGAGGTCTGGTTTCTGTCAGAGCGCGACTTCACCAACAACATCTGGTCCTATAACCCCGACTCTGACGAACTGCAGCAGCGCACCTTCCATTCGCAGTTTGACGTCAAGCACCTGGACGCCGGCGACGGGATGATCGTCTACGAAAACGGGGGCTGGATCTATGAGCTGGATCCCGAAACCGGCGAGCACCGGCAGATCGTAATCCGTGTGAAAGGCGACATGACCTGGGCGCGTCCCCGTTACGCAGAGGCTGATGCGGGCGACCTGGCCAACCCCGCCCTATCACCCACCGGCCAGCGGGCCGCTTTCCAGCACCGGGGCGAGATTGTGACCGTCCCTCGCGAGCACGGGAGCTTCCGCAACCTCTCGGAGAGCAGCGGGGCCGCCGACCGCTACCCGGTCTGGTCGCCCGACGGACAGACCCTGGCCTGGTTTTCCGACGCCGGCGGCGAATACCGGCTCTACCTGGCGGGGCAGAAGGGCCTGGACGAGCCGCGTACGGTCGAGCTGCCCGAGCCCAGCTTCTTTTTCACGCCAAGCTGGTCGCCCGACGGCGAGCGCATCGCCTACACCGACACCCACTACCGCCTCTGGTACGTAAACGTGGAGAGCGGCGAGGCCACGCACGTGGACACCGACGGCTACGCCCACCCCGAGCGCACCATGAACCCGGTCTGGTCGCCCGACGGGCAGTGGATCGCCTACGCCAAGCGCCTGGAGAGCCAGTACCGCGTCATCATGGTGCACAACGTGGAGAGTGGGGAGACCCACCGCCTCACCGACGGTATGGCCGACGCCATCGACCCGGTATGGGACCAGAACGGCAAGTACCTCTACTTCCTGGCCAGCACCGACTTCGGACTCAACACCGGCTGGCTGGACATGAGTTCCTACGACCGCACCACCAGCTATGGGCTCTACCTTGCCCTTCTTGCAGAGGAGACCCCCTCCCCCTTCCTGCCGCGCAGCGACGAGGAGCCTGCGGCGGAAGAGGATGACGGGGAGGACGACGCTTCCGGGGAGGAAGCCGAAAGCGGCGCTTCCGGCTCCGGCAACGTGGTCATCGATCCCGAGGGCATCATGGACCGTATCGTGGCGGCGGATATCCCCGAGGCCCAGTATTCCGGCCTGCTACCCGGTCCCGAGAACCACGTCTTCTACCGGGAAGGCGGCACCCTCAAACGCTACAGCGTGGACGGCCGCGCCTCGGTTGACTTCATGGGCGGGGTGCAGAATGCGGTGGTCTCCCACGACCGCGGCTCCCTCCTCTACCGCAGCGGGGACACCTGGGGCATCGTGTCCACGGACGGGGGACCCGCCGAGCCCGGCGACGGCGCCCTCGACATCGACGACGTGCAGGTGCGGGTGAATCCCAAAGCGGAGTACGCACAGATTTTCCGCGAAGGCTGGCGCTTTCAGCGCGACTTTCTCTACGTGGACAACCAGCACGGAGCGCCCTGGCAGCAGATCTACGAGTGGTACCGTCCCTGGGTGGATCACGTACGGCACCGCTCCGACATGAACTACCTCATCGACATCCTGGGTGGGGAGATCAGCGTGGGACACTCCTACACCGGGGGCGGCGATTTCCCCGACGTCGAGGAGATAGAGGTGGGACTGCTGGGCGCCGACCTTGATGCGGCCGAGGGACGCTACCGCTTCGCCCGCATCTTTACCGGCGAGGACTGGAATCCCGGACTGGAGGCCCCGCTGGCCGCGCCGGGCGTGGACGTGGAGGAGGGCGACTACCTGCTGGCCGTGAACGGGGTGGAACTGACTTCCTCCGACAATCCCTTCCGGCTGCTGGAGGGTACGGCCGATCGTAACACCATCCTGACCGTAAGCGACACGCCGGACATGGAGGACGCGCGCACCGTGGAGGTGGTGCCGGTGGACAGCGAGTCGCAGCTTCGCACCACGGCCTGGGTGGAGTCCAACCGCCGCAAGGTGGACGAACTGTCCGGCGGGCGCCTCGCCTACGTCTGGCTGCCCAACACGGGCGGGGGCGGATTCAGCAACTTCAACCGCTACTATTTCGCCCAGCAGCACAAGGACGGCGCCGTTATTGACGAGAGAAACAACGGCGGCGGCTCGGCGGCCGACTATATGATCGACGTCATGAACCGCGAGCTGATGGGGTATTTCAACAGCAGGGCGGGCGACAGGCACCCGCCCTTCACCACGCCCATGGCGGGACTCTGGGGACCCAAGGTCATGGTGGTCAACGAGCGGGCCGGATCGGGGGGCGACCTGCTGCCCTACATGTTCCGCGACCAGGAAATCGGTCCCCTGGTCGGCACCCGCACCTGGGGGGGACTGGTAGGCACGTGGGACACCCCCTCCTTCATCGACGGGGGTGGCATGGTGGCCCCCCGGGGCGGCTTCATCGACGCCCAGGGCGAATGGGCGGTGGAAGGAGAGGGCATCGCGCCCGACATTACCGTGCGGCAGGAACCGGCCCGGGTGATCGCCGGGGAGGATCCCCAGCTCGAACGCGCCGTGCAGGAGGCCCTGCGGCTGCTGCAGACCGAAGACGTGGTGCTCAAGAAAGAGCCGCCGCCCCCGGTCAAATGGCGCCGCGCGGACAAGACCTCGGGCTGGAATTGATCCCCGGCGCACCTGCCGGCCTGCGGTGGACAGAGGCACCCGAACACTGCCGTCAGGGCGTAATAATAGGGCCCCAGCGGGCAATTTGGGTCACAGCCTCCGACAGCACCTCGGAGTACTCCGAGACGGCAGGATCCTCCGACACCAGGTTTTTCTGGCCTCGGGCCGTGCCGTAGCCGATTACCCGCTCCTGCACCACGTCCCAGTAGAGATAACGGGTCTCAAAAACCAGCAGCTGCAGCTCGCTGCCCTCATGTCCGGCGTAGTTGGATTCGGAGCTGGACTCTAACGTCCGGCGATAATGAAACTGGTCCAGGATCAACAGGAACCGGGGCGTGCGATTCGGAAAGGCAAGAGCCTGGCGATTTTCGGGCACCATCACATGAAAGGAATCCGCATCCACCCTGAAAAGGCGCGAGCGGAAGTCCCCCCGCCCGGCGACGGCTTCGCCCGGCACCAGCCACGTCTCCGTTTCGGCAGCCGTGCTGAAGTGGGACTCCAGAAATTGGCGGAAGGTTTGCACCTCCGTAGTGCGCAGGGAACCAAAGGTGTGGCTGTACACGTCAGGGAAAAACTTCTTCTCAATAAGCAGGATGCCTACCGAAGCCTTGGTCTTTTCGGAGGCATACTCAGGGTCCAGGAAGTAGCTCTGCGTGGAGGAACATCCTGCCGCAATCACGGCTAAGCAGGCCAGGAAAACAAGGAGAATAAAACGTGACGGATGGAATGACATGAGTGAACCGGACGTAATGGACGCGGATTTCTGCCACATGCAATTCGTTCAGGTAATATAAAAAAGCAGATGCCCGTATAATTTACCAGAATAGACGAAACTATGTACCATTTTCACGAAAATTACGGAGGGGCCGAACCAATCAAGCCTGCGCCATGTTACATATATACGATACCCGGATACATGCGAACCCAACCCACCGCCCTGCGCCATGAAAAATCTGTGGACCATCCTCACCATGACGGGGCTCCTGCTTGCGGCCGGGGCCTCACCCGCGCATGCACAATCCTCCAACGTACAAACCCACCCCGATATGTCTTCATCCAACCTGCAGCAGGCCACCTTCGGAGCGGGATGCTTCTGGTGTGTGGAAGCCGTATTTGAAGAGCTCAAAGGCGTGGAGAAGGTAGTAGCCGGGTACGCCGGGGGACACGTGGAGAATCCTTCCTACCGGCAGGTGACCACCGGCACCACCGGCCACGCCGAGGTGACCCGCCTCACCTACGACCCCTCGGTCATCAGCTACGAGCAGCTGCTGACCGTGTTCTGGCACACCCACAACCCCACCACCAAAGACCGGCAGGGCGCCGACGTGGGACCGCAGTACCGTTCGGTGATCTTCTACCACAACGAGGACCAGAAGGAGCAAGCCGAAGCGTCGCTTCGGGAGACCGACGCCACCGACTTGTGGGAAGACCCCATCGTGACCGAAATCGAGGCCCTCGCCAACTACTCCGAGGCGGAAAACTACCACCAGAACTACTACAAGAACAACCCCAACGCCGGTTACTGCCAGGTGGTCATTGCGCCCAAGCTGAAAAAGCTCCGGCAGGATTTCGCCCACCTCATCAAGGGGAACTAGCTCACGCTGAGCGGACGCGGGGCCGGGAAGGCCGACGCGCCATTCTGATTATTCTCTCTGGTATGCTATATTCGGTTGATGCGATCTCCAACCAATCTGCTGCCATGAGATTTTCCAAACTCCCCTTCCTTATCCTCTGTGCGGCCCTGTTGCTGCCCGGACGCGCGGCCGCCCAGGCCGACACCACCATGACCTTCGAGGAGTACGATCCGGTCTCCACGCTGGTGGTACCCGAAAACCCCGTCCACCGGGCCAAGTTCCCCTTTGTGGACGTGCACAACCACCAGTGGCAAATGTCCTCCGATGAGGCGGACCTCGCCACGGTCGCCGCGCACATGGACACCCTCAACATGCGCGTGATGGTCAACCTGAGCGGCGGCAGCGGCGAGCGGATCAGCGGCGCCGCGGCCAACATCCGCGAACAGGCGCCGGGACGCTTCCTGGTCTTCGCCAACCTCGACTTTGACGGCTTCGGCACGCAGGACTGGACCGAACGCACCGTGAAACAGCTGGAAGAGGACGTGGCCAACGGGGCGCAGGGCCTCAAGATCTTCAAAAACCTGGGGCTGACCGCCACCGACGCGGACGGCAACCGCATCCCCACCGACCATCCGGACCTCGATCCGGTCTGGGCCGCATGCGGGCAGCTGGGCATCCCGGTGCTCATCCACACGGGCGAGCCGGCCGTCTTCTGGGCCCCCATCGACCGCTACAACGAGCGCTGGCTGGAGATGAAAATGTTTCCCAACCGCCACCGCGATCCCGACGAATATCCCTCCTGGGAGGAGGTGATGTCGGAGCAGTGGCACGTCTTCGAGAAGCATCCCGAGACCACCTTCATCAACGCCCACCTGGGCTGGATGGGCAACGACCTGGCCCGCCTGGGCGACTTGCTGGATACCTATCCCAACGTCTACACCGAAATCGCTGCGGTCATCGGCGAGCTGGGCCGGCAGCCCCGTTTCGCCCGCCAGTTTTTCATCGACTACCAGGACCGCATCATGTTCGGCAAGGACACCTGGCGGCCCGAGGAGTACTACGTCTACTTCCGCGTGCTCGAGACGGCCGACGAGTATTTCGAATACTACCGCAAGCGACACGCCTTCTGGCGCATGTACGGAATGGACCTGCCCGACGAGGTGCTGCGCAAGGTCTACTACAAGAACGCCCTGAAGGTTATTCCCGGCATCGACGAGTCACTCTTCCCGTCCGAGTAGGTTCCGGCGGATGAGAACCCGCGTGCCGTTTTACAATGGACGAACCTTTACCTGGCATACGTACCCAAAATAAAAACCCTCGATCATGACTTCGATGACACGACTGCTGACCCTTTCGGTACTGCTTGGCTTTTTTACCCTGCTCCTTCCCTACACATCGTCCGCCCAGGAGCGCGGCGGCGGTGAGGTGCGCGCCAGTCCCAACGCATCCGTGAGCCAGACCATCGGTACCACCGTGGTCTCGATCACCTACGGCCGGCCCGGCGTGAAAGGCCGCCAGGTATTCGGCGGACTTGAATCCTGGGGCGAGGTCTGGAGGACCGGCGCCAACGAATCCACCGCCATCACCTTCTCCGGCGACGTAACCGTCGAGGGAGAGACGGTGGAGGCGGGCACCTACTCCCTCTACTCCATTCCCCGCGAGAACGGAAACTGGACCATCATCCTCAATTCCCAGCTCTCCTGGGGCACCCAGTACGACGCCTCGCAGGACGTGATCCGCGTGGACGTACAGGCCGAGGAGGCCCCCATGCGCGAGTGGTTTATGATCTATTTCCGCAACCTCTCCGAATCGTCGGCCGAGCGCGTACTGCACTGGGAAAACGTGCGGGTGCCTTTCACCATCGAAGCCTGACCGCCGATCGACAGCGACGGGTCACATAATGCGCCAAGGCCGGGAGGGGCCCTGCCCCACCACGGCATTCTTCTACTTTTTACCTTGTTCTGGGGAGCCAACTTCATCCTGGCCGAGGTGGCCCTGATGGAGATGAAGCCCATCTCATTCAGCGTCTCCCGCTTTGCCATGGGGGGACTGGCCATGTTTGCCGTGCTCTGGTACCAGTGCCGCGACGAGGCGCGCACGAGCGGCACCTACGTCCCCTTCCTCCCCAAACTCGACCGCTCCGACTGGCCCCGCATGCTGGTCATCTCCGTTATCGGCGCCACCCTGGCGCCCTGGCTGGGCATCGAGGGACTGGGACTCACCCACGGGGCGCGGGCTTCCCTGTGGCTGGCGCTGGGACCCGCCATCAGTACCGGCCTAGGCTACCTGCTGAGCACCGAGCGCATGGGACGTTTCGGCTACCTTGGCATCGTGCTGGCCATGGCGGGCACGGTGGTCCTGGCCCTCGACGGACTGCAGCCCGAGCAAGGCTACTGGCTGGGCGACCTCATCCTGATCGCCGCCCTGGCCCTCACGGTGGTGGAGCTGCACCTGATCAAGCCCCTTGCCCGCAAATACGGGTCGGTCTCCGTGGTAGCCCTCCGCACCGCCATCGGGGGCGCCCTCTACCTGGTCATCGCCTCCCCCGCGCTGGCCGGGGAGCCCTGGCTCTCGCTGGGGGCGTGGACCTGGATCGCCATCCTGGCGGGCGGCGCCGTAGGCGTGGGTATCGGCCAGTGGGTAAAGGTACGAGCCCTGCGAAAACTGGGCCCCACCCAGGTGGTGCTCTACGGCAACATGGTGCCCGTCGCCGCCATCCTCATTGCCTGGCTGAGCATCGGCAAGAACCCCTCGCTGCTTGAGCTGCTTTCAGGATTCCTCATCGTCAGCGGCGCCATCCTCATCCAGATCATCGACGCCGGAGCGCGTCGCGCGCGGCTCCGGCAGGGCGAGGCGGACAACGGGGAGGACGACGTGAACGTGGTGGCCGGCACCAGCGGCGAATGAGTCTCTAGAAGCGCATGCTCAGCTCCAGCATGACGTTGCGGCCGGCCTGCGGGTAGTAGTAGTTGAAGAACTGCCTTTCGCCCCCGCTGATGTAGCCGAAGGTGTAGCCGTTCGACTCGTAGCGATGGTCCAGTATGTTGTTGAGCTGCAACGTGGCCCGTATGTTCTGCGCGAAATCGAGTCCCCCGAAACCGTAGGAGAAGCGCAGGTCGTTGATCCAGTAAGGGTCCAGCGAGCGGCTGCGAGAGCCGGTATTGTCCAGGTACTGCCGGGAGACGTGCTTGGAGGTCCACTCCCCGGTGAATTCCCCCGCGGTAAAGGAGAGCATGGAGTTGGCTACCAGGGAGGGCGAAAAGGCGATGGGGGCGTCTTCGTAAACGTCGGCCTCCTGGCCGCCCGTGTCGTAGTTGTCCAGGTAGTAGGTGTAACGTTCGATGCGGTTGCGGCTGAGGGTGGCGTTGCCTGACCACTCCAGCCCGGGGAGCAGGCGCAGTCCGCCCTGCAGCTCGATGCCCGCGCGGTAGCTCTCGGGCACGTTCCTGCGCACGTAGGCCCCCACGTCGTTGATCTCGCCGGTCAGGATGAGCTGGTCCTTGTAGTCCATGTAGTAGAGATTCACCCCGGCCTGCCAGGTGGGACCCGTGGCGCGCCAGCCCAGCTCCCAGTCGTAGAGGCTCTCGTGGGCGGGACGGTTTTCGGGGGTGGAGTTCACGTACTCGTCGCGTGTGGGCTCCTTGTTGCCCACGCTGAGGGAGACGTAGACCCGTTGTCCCGGGGAGGGACGCCAGACCGCCCCCAGTTTGGGATTGAAGAAGGTGAGCCGGTCGGTCTGCTCCACGTTGACGATCTCCTCGCCGCCGCCCGGACGCGGGCGGGTGTCCACGCCCAGGAATTCGTAGGTAATGTGACGCACCTGTGCGTCGGCAAAGACGTTGAAGGAGTCGGTGAGATACCAGTTGGCCTTTACCCAGGAATTGAAATCGGTCTTGACGCCATCGTTGTCGTAGTAGCGCTCGTCCACGTCGGACTGCCCCGCGAAGCGGGCCCAGACCACCTCCCCGAAGTGGCTGCCTAGGTATTCGTTGTAACCCCCGCCCGCGGTGACCGTCAACGCGCCCTCCTCGCGGTATTCGGCCGACCAGACGCCCCCGTAGAAATGGTTGTCCAGCCAGAGACGGCGCACCAGGTCGCTCTGGGTCACGGTCTCCCCACCCGCCTGCACCGGTCCGATGCCGTAATCCTCGAGCGGCTCCCCGGCGTGGTATTCCTCGTAGTAGCCGCGGCCGTAGGTATAGTGCAGGGAGGCGCTGGCCTTCCAGCGCTCCCCCAAATCATGGGAGTAGTGAAGCTGGTAGTGGTCCTGCTGGTAGTTGTCGGTCTGGTTGTCGTAGGGCTCGCCCTCCTTCTCCTGTCCGGCGGGATTGTAGGTGCGGTCCTCCTCCAGGCGGCTCTCCGAAACCCCGTACCAGGCCTGGTAGGTATGCTCCTCGCCGGCGAAGACGTCGGCCCGAAGCAGGCTGTTCTCCCACTGTTTGGAGCCGGAGAGGTAGAAGGACTTCAGGTCAGACCAGGCGCGGTCGATGTAGCCGTCGGAAGCAATTTTGGAGAGGCGTCCCTCAAACTGCCAGCCGTTGTCCATCAGCCCGGAGCCCAGCATCACGTTGGCCTTGCGGGTGGCAAAGGAGCCCACCGAGGTGTTGACCTCCCCGTAGGGCTCGGGATTCATACCGGTGGTCCGGATGTTGATGCTCGAACCGAAGGCGGCCGCGCCGTTGGTGGAGGTGCCCACGCCGCGCTGGATCTGTATGTTCTCCACGGAGGAGGCCAGATCGGGCAGGTTCACCCAGAATACGCCGTGCGACTCCGCGTCGTTGAGAGGCACCCCGTTGATGGTGACGTTAATGCGCGTCTGGTCCACCCCGCGGATGCGGATGGCAGAGTAGCCGATGCCCGTCCCCGCGTCGGAGGTGGTGGTGACCGAGGGGGTGTTGCCCAGCAGGTAGGGTACGTCCTGTCCCAGGTTCCTCTTTTCAAGCTCCTCGCGCGAGATGTTCTCGTAGGCCATGGGAGTGGACTCATCTACACGCAGCGCGCTCACAAAAGCGGCGTTGCTGAGCACGGCTGTGGGTTCCAGGCTGATCTCCAGGTCGGTGCCCCCCTCCTCTACGTTGACCCGCCGGGTGCGGTAACCCACATAGGTGATTCGCAGTATGGGGGAGGCATCTTCCAGCATGGTGAGACGGAAGGTACCGTCATCGCCGGTGGACGTGCCGTTGGAGGTGCCCGCCTGCAGAATGTTGGCCGAGGGAAGGGGATCGCCCGTCCCGGCGTCGAGCACCCGTCCGCTGACGGTCTGCGCCTGCAGGGTATGGGAGCCCAGGGTGAAAAGTAGAAAGGCTGCCGCAGCGAGGGCGAGGCAGCTTCGTTTCGGGCCTGCGCCCGTGAAAAGCGTGGATAATAACATGGAATCCTCCGTCTTATGGTTATAAGAGGAGGAGGTAGACTTGCAAGAAAAGCGCCGGCAGGTGCCGGTTCGAGGTTTCCCTACGCCGGTGTTATCCGGTTCAGGTTCTCAGGGTATGATCTCAGCCCGCAGTTGCAAGCACCCCCAACCTTTGAGTCGGTGTGTGGTGTAAGACGCAGAAGATAGGGGCTTGGCCCCAGGAAGGCAAGAGCGGCGGGTCACTACATCTGGGCCCGCCGCAAACCTTGGCTGATAACGGCGATATGCCTACCTTGGGAGTCGACCCACGCGAACCCAAGCCACTTCATTTCCATGAAAAATCTGTTCCCGCTCCTGTTTACCCTCCTCGCAACCGCCGTGCTGCTGGCCTCCTGCGGGGGCGGAGACGGGGACGATCCCGGCACATCGCAGCTGCAACCCCAAATCGAGGCGGCCGACCTGCAGCGGCACATCGCCTTCCTGGCCTCTGACTCGCTGCGGGGTCGCGAGACGGGCACCGCGGGCTCGGCGCGTGCGGCCGCCTGGATTGCCGACCACTTCCGCGACTTCGGACTGGAGCCGGCGGGAGACGCCGGCGGCTCCTCCTGGTACCAGGAGTTCACCGTCAACATGTCCATTCTCAACAACCCCCATAGCCCCGACACCGCCTCCTTCGCCGACGAGGAACGGCTGGCGCGCAACGTGGCCGCACTGGTGCGCGGCACCGACCGTCCCGGCGAGTACATCGTCATCGGAGCGCACTACGACCACCTGGGCATGGGACGCTTCGGATCCCTTTTCGACCGCGCACAGCCGCAGATCCACAACGGGGCCGACGACAACGCCTCGGGCACGGCGGGCGTGCTGGAACTGGCCCACTGGTTCAGCGAGCATCCGCCGGAGCGCAGCATGCTCTTCCTGGCCTTTTCCGGGGAGGAGATGGGACTCCTCGGTTCCCAGCATTTCGTGGAAAACCCCACCGTGCCGCTGGACAGCGTCATAGCCATGGTCAACATGGACATGATCGGGCGCCTGCAGGACAACCGGCTGATGATCTTCGGCACCGGATCCTCCGGCGGCTGGGAGGAGCTGCTGGAGGCCGCCGCCGACCCCGCCGACTCCCTGCAGATTGATACCGTCCCGGACGGAACGGGGGCCAGTGACCACACCAGCTTCTACAACCGGCAGATCCCCGTGCTGCACTACTTCACCGACACGCACGCCGACTACCACCGCCCGTCGGACGATCCCCAGTACGTCAACTACGAAGGCCAGGACCGGGTGCTGGAGCACCTGCGCCGCCTGGTTTCGGCCATGGACACCCTGGAGCGGTCCAGCCTGGCCTACACCGAAGCGCCGGTCACCCAGTCGCGCGAGGTGGCCATGGAAGGCCCCACCATGGGTGTGACGCCCGACTATGGTTTCGACGGGGAGGGCATGCGCGTCACCGGCGTGCGAAGCGGGGGTCCCGCCGACCGCGCAGGCCTGAGGGGCGGCGACGTAATCGTGAGGCTGAACGGCCGCGAGGTGGGGGACATCTACGGCTACATGGAGGCCCTCAATACGCTGGAGGATGGCGCCGAGACGCAGGTTACCGTCGTGCGGGAGGGCGAGGAGCACACCTTCACCCTGCAGTTCTGACAGCCGGGACAGCCCGGATCAGTCCACCATAAACACGGCGTTGGCGAAAAGAAGCTTGCCGTTCTGCCAGAAGGCGCGGAAGAGCGGATTATCCACCATATAGACCACCGATCCTCCTCCCATGCCCTGCACGCCAAAGGTGAGGGTGTTGGCGATGCGCTGCCCGGCCCGGTGTCCCACAAAGCCGCTCATGTGGCTGCCCTCCGGCGTAACCCCGACGTTCCAGCCTCGCTCAAGGGGAGCGTAGGCGTCGGCGTCCAGCTTCAGGCTGAAGTAGTGCTCCCCGTATCCGTAGCCCAGCGGGTGGGTGTTGTCCAGGGTGACCCGGAAGATGGATCCCGCGTTGGAAGAGGGGATGTTCTGGCGCTGGCGGCGTATGTAGGTGCCCAGGTCCATGGGCTCCTCCGGTTCCTGCTCCCCGGCGGAAGCGTCGGGCGACTTCGATTGCAGGGCGAAGCCCTCGCGTCCGGCGAGAAAGCCGTTGGCACCCGCAAGGGCGACCAGCCGGCCGCCGCCGGAGATCCATTCGCGCACCTCGGCCAGCCGGCCGTCCGAAAGAGCCTGCCCGTAGTAGCCCGAAGGCAGCACCAGCACGTCGTAGTTTGAGAGCTCCGCGCCGCCGAAGTCATCGGTGTTGATGAGGTGCACAGGGTAGCGCAGCTGCTTTTCAAAAAAGTGCCAAACTTCGCCCGCACTGCCCGACGAGGTGCCGCTGCCGGTCAGCAGGGCCACGCGCGGCGGTTCCACGACCGCCACGGCGTCCGAACCAAAATCGGGTCCCCCGCTCACAAAGCCGGTGGAGACCGCGTGCAGCTCCTCCCCGTAGCGGCCGGCCGCTTCCCGCACCGTCCGGTCGAAGGCCTCTCCCATGGCGGCGTTGCCGTTGCGAAGGATCACCAGGGTGCCCGGGCCGTAATCGCGCCCGTCGATGGCAAAGGGCTCGGTGGCCTTGCGTACCAGCACGCCCTCCTGCAGCAGGTCGGCCAGCATGCGCGCGTCGTCCAGGTCCCTCCACCGGGCCAGATAGGCGTAGGGAGTGGCTCCGGCAGGGGCGGGCTCCTGGACGCTCTCCTCCGGCGCGGCGGCGGGCACGGGATCGATGCGCTGGGTGAGGGCGTGACCCTCCAGCCCGAAGGCGTAGTGCTGCTCCCAGGCAGTAATGTCGTAGGTGAGGGAGTCAGCCAGTTCAGGCCGCGGCTCAAAGAAGATGCGGGCCATCACCGACTTGGGCTGGTAGGCACTCACGATCCAGTCGTCTTCGGTGACCTCCACGCGCTCTTCCGCGCCGGTGCGGTAGTTGTAACCGGTCACGGCGCGACTGCCCGGGGCCTTGCCGTAGCGCACCCGGTGGCGGTCAAGCAGCTCAAAGAGTCCCCGCAGCTTGTCGGGATTGTTCTCCCCGTCGATCACATAGGTCTTGTAGGTTCCCTGGGGATTCTCCACGCCCGTGCGGTAGTAGTCCGTGAACTCCTGCACCATGCGTCCGGCGTGCCGGGAGGCCACCTCCACGGTGGAAAGACCCGTGGTGTGGTGGTGCAGCAGCCGGTCGCGAAGGGTGAGCGTGTCGCCCCGCGCCTCGCGCGCCACGGCCAGCCCGGCCGAGCCGCCTCCCCCCTGCTCGTAGGTCATCCCGATGGCGCCGTTGAAAATGGGGTAGGTGTCCCCGTAGCTGGGATAGAACAGGTCGAAGACTTCCCGGGTGAAGTAGAGCCAGTTGTTCCGGTCGAAGTATCGGGCATGGTTGCGGCCGATGGTGTACTGGAACTCGCGCTGCCAGTCGGTGATAGCCAGGTGAAAGGGCTCGGCGGCCGGGGCGAAATAGTAGGGGTCGTTGTAGCTCTGCTCGTGGAAGTCGACGTGGATGTGCGGCAGCCAGCGCTGGTACTCGGCCACCCGCTGGCGGCTCTCGGTCTGGGTAAGCCAGGCCCAGTCGCGGTTCAGGTCAAAGTAGTAATGGTTGGTTCGTCCCCCGGGCCAGGGCTGGTCGTGCTCGCGCGCCTCGGGATTGGCGTTGGGCTCCTCGCCGGCCGTCTCGCGGTACCAGTGCACATAGCGGTCGCGCCCGTCGGGATTGACCATGGGGTCCATGATCACCACGGTGTTGGAAAGCCAGCGCTTGGTCTCGGCGTTGCCGGGCCGCACCAGCTCCCAGAGGGTCTTCATGGCCGCCTCGCTGCTGGAGGTCTCGTCGCCGTGCACGTTGTAGGAGAGCCAGACGATGCCGGTGGTGTCGGACGGGAGCTCCCCGTCGGCCAGGCCCACCCGCCTCATATTGCCCGTGCGGATCTGCTCCAGGCGCGACATGTTGGAGGCTTGCGAGACGGTGGCCAGCACCAGCTCGCGTCCCTCGTTGGTGTGGCCGTAGACCTTCAGCTCCGCCATGGGCGAATGCTCGGCCACATGCCGAAAGTAGTCCACCACGCGGTGGTGGACCGTCCACTGCTCGCCCAGCTCATAGCCTAGGAATTCTTCCGGAGACTGCGGTCCCTGTTGGGCGAGGGCGGCCCGGAAAGGGGCCAGCGCGCCCAGCAGCAGGACCAGGATGAGTGCGCGGAGGGTCGAGGAGGAGCGAAAGTATGTGTTGGAAGTCATGCGTATCCGGGTTGATCAGTTCGCATTCAATTCGCGGTCGATGCGTGGCCGGCGGACAGGGCCAGAAGGAACGACAGCAGAAGGTGTGATGTACGTTGATTCATGACGGGGGACTCTTTTCCGGGGAATTGGATAGTACTTACAATGAGGGAAAGTTACAAAGGCCCGAAACGGGAGCCCGGATTCCGTACCTTGCAGCCTGCAACACGAACCCAGACCCGCCCGACCCTACGACCATGTCCGTTACCAACCGCGAAATAGCCGATCGACTCCGCGAAATCCACAGGCTCATGCAGCTCGCCGGCGTCAACCGCTTCAAGGCCATCGCCTTCGACCGCGCCGCCCAGACCATCGAGGCCATGGACGAACCCATCGCCGAATATATCGCCGCAGGCACTCTCACCGACATCAAGGGCATCGGCTCCTCCATCGCGGATGACATCACCTCCTACGCCGAAACGGGACGCATCGGCGTGCTGGAGGAGCTGCGCGAGCAGATCCCCGCCGGCGTTATCAAATGGCTGGACATCTCGGGACTTGGACCCAAGAACATCGCCAGGATCCATGACGAGCTGGGCATTACCGAAATGGACGAACTCAAGGAGGCCTGCCGCGACGGACGCGTGGCTTCGCTCGACGGACTTGGCGAGAAGTCGGCCGCCAAGATCCTGAAATCCATCGAGTGGATGCAGCAGTACGACGAGCGCTGCCGCCTGGACCAGGCCGAGGAGGCCGCCCGCCCCTTCCTGGAGCTGCTGCGGGGGATGGAGGAGGTGCAGCGCCTCGAGGTGGCCGGCTCGCTTCGGCGATCGTGCGAAACCATAGGAGACGTGGACCTGCTGGCGGCGGCCGACCCGGAGGCGGCCGAAAAACTCTTCGGCGCCTTCACCGGTCACGAGCGCGTGGTGGAGGTGCTGGGACGCGGCGACACCAAAAGCTCGGTGCGTACGGCCGGGGGACGGCAGGTGGATCTGCGCGTGGTCGCCCCAAACGCCTTCCCCGCCGCCCTCCTCTACTTCACCGGCAGCAAAAACCACAACGTGGCGCTGCGGGGACGGGCCCGCGAGCGGGGACTCTCCCTGAACGAGTACGGCCTCTTTCAGCTGGACGGGGAGGGGGAGACCGACTTCGAGCGTCCGGTGGACTTCAGCTCCGAGGAGGATCTCTACCGCCGCCTGGACCTGCACTTCGTGCCGCCGGAACTGCGGGAGGACCGCGGGGAGGTGGACTGGTACGCCGAACACGGGTCCATGCCCCTGGTGGAGGAGGAGCAGATCCGCGGGGTGCTGCACGCCCACAGCACCTGGAGCGACGGCAAATACTCCATACGTGAGATGGCCGAGGCCTGCATGGAGCGCGGCTACGGCTACCTGGCCATCACCGACCACTCCCGATCGGCGGCCTACGCCGGGGGACTCTCCGCCGAAGAGGTGCGCCGCCAGTGGGAGGAGATCGACGAACTGAACCGCGACCTGGAGGAGGAGGGCAAAGATTTCCGCATTTTCAAAGGCATCGAGTCGGATATCCTGGGCGACGGCGCCCTCGACTATCCCGACGAATTGCTGGAGGGCTTCGAGCTGGTCATCGCCAGCGTGCACAGCGCCCTCGACCAGCCGCGGGAGAAGATGACCGGGCGCCTGCTGCGGGCCGTCGAACACCCGCTGTGCGACCTGATCGGCCATCCCACGGGACGCCTGCTGCTCAGGCGGGAGGCGTCGGACGTAGACCTCGACAAGCTGATCGACCGGGCGGCGGAGTGCTGCACCGCCATCGAGATCAACGCCAATCCACGGCGGCTGGACCTGGACTGGCGCTTCGGCAACCGGGCCCTGAAAGCGGGACTGATGACCTCCGTCAACCCCGACGCCCATTCGGTGGAGGGCATCGATCATATCCGCTACGGGGTGCGCATCGCGCGGAAGGGCCGTTTCGGTCCGGAGCGGGTGCTCAATACGAAAGGCGCGGAGGAGCTTGCGGTGTGGCTATCGGAGCGGCGCGCAAAGGCCTCCGACTGAAGAGGCGGCCCGTCAGCCGTTACGGTCGCCTTCACCGGGAGCGGCGTCCGCTTTCTCCCCGCCGGAAGCCTTCCCGGTGGCTGCGGGCAGCACCACACGGAAGGTGGTGCCCCGCCCGATCTCCGTGTCGAAGCTGATGCGTCCCCCCTGCAGCCCCACGAACTCCCGGCAGATACTCAGTCCCAGTCCGCTTCCCTTCTCGCTCCACGTGCCCTGCCGGTGCTTCATGTTGTAGTCAAACATCCCCTCGCGGTCCTCCTTGGGAATGCCCACCCCCGTATCGGAGACCTCCACCACCACCTCGCCGTTTGCGCGCCCACCGCGCAGGGTGACCCGGTCGCCCTCCCCGGAGAATTTGACGGCGTTGTTGAGGAGGTTACGAAGCACCACCCGCGTCATATCGGGATCGGCCTCGGCCACACAGTCAGGGTCCACCTGCCGTTCCAAGGCAATGCCCTTCCGCTCCGCCTGGAACCCCTGGGAGGTCACCAGCTCCTCCGCCATGCCGTCCAAGGCCACCTCCTCGGCGCGTACCGTCAGACCTCCCATCTGCGAGAGGGCCCAGGCCAGCAGGTTCTCCATGGTGTTCAGATTCTGCTCCAGAGAGCCCTCCAGCTCTTCAGCCATTTCGTCCAGCTGCTCCCGGTCAAAATCGCGGTCGCGGTAGAAATGTAGCATGCCACGCAGGGCGGTGATGGGATTACGCAAGTCGTGTGCCACTACGGAGAGAAGCTTGTCCTTGATGCGGTTCAACTCCTCCAGCTCCTCCCCGCGCTGCTCCAGCTGGCGGTTCAGGCGTTCGCGCTGGCGCGAACTTCGGTAGAGAATAAGGGCCAGCGCGCCCAGCAGCAGTACAATTGCGACGCCGGCCGCAATCAGCCAGTTCTGGAACTGCAGGCGGGCCTCCTGTTCGGCCTGGGTCTGCCGGAGGGCCTCGTTCAGTTCCTCCTGCTGGCGGAGCCCCATGCGGGTTCGTGTTTCGGCCAGCAGGTTTTCCTGGCGGACGCGGTCGAGGCTGTCCGCCCAGAAGGTGCTTTCCTCCAGGTGGGTGAGGGCGCTGTCATAGTCCCCCATCGCTTTCCGCGTGCGGTAGAGCCAGTGGTGGGCATTCTGCATGAAGGGCGGCGAACCCAGGGAGTCTGCCGCGTCCAGCGCCTCCCCGAAGCGGTCCGAGGCGGCCGCATGGTTCCCGCGCTCCCACGTTACCCGTCCCAGTCCGATGCTGTTGTAATAGATCCCCTGCATCACGCCGGCCTCACGGGCCGAGGCAAGGGAGGCGGAGAAAAGCTCTTCGCTGCGGTCCAATTCCCCCATCTGCCCGTAGAGGTTTCCCATGTTGTACTGTATCTGGTAGGGCGGGGTGCTGCGCACCCTCGGGTGCAGCTCCAGGGCGCGCTCATACCAGGCGAGGGCCTCGTCAGCATTACCCAGCTCGGTATAAGCGTTGGCAATATTGTTGGCGCTCAGCAGCCGGGCGTAGGTATAGCCCAGGCGTTCGGCCAGCTCCCAGGAGCGCTCCAGATAGTAGAGGCCCTCCTCGGGTTGGCCGTCGGAGGTGTAGGCCTCCCCCACATTGTTCAGCACCACGGCCAGGTAGGTGGAGTCGCCGGAGGCCTCCGCCTGCTGCAGTCCCTGCAGGTAGTAGCGATAGGCGGTGCTCATCTCCCCGCGCTCCTCATGCACAGCGGCCATGTTCATGCGGATGCGCGAGGCCCGCACCTTCTGGTGAAGGGTGTCGGTCAGCGACAGGGCCAAGCGGTAGTGCTCCAGGGCCTCCTCCCAGCGGCCCAGGTAGCGGTAGGCGCTGCCCAGCAGGTTCACGATCCGGTCGCGGTTCCGTTGGCCGGAAAATTGCCGATTGGCTTCCTCCAACACCACGCGCGCCGAATCAACCTGCTGACGCAGGAGCAACAGGTTACCACGCGCGGCCATAACGCCGGCGCGGCCGTAGTCGTAGCCGAGAGCCTCCGAGAGCGAGTCGGCCCGCTCCAGGCGGGACCGGGCCTCCCCGTAGCGTCCGGCCTCGGCATAGCGGGGCACCAGTTCCAGCATAAGCTTCACGCGCTGGGTATCAGGGGAGGCGGCCCGAAGGCTGTCCTCCAGGGCGGAGATGGAATCCTGGGCCCACAGGGCCGCCGGGGCAGCTGCCAGGAAAAAGAGTGTCAGAAAAAGCCTTCTGAGCTCCATGGGATCCTATTTTTTCACGGCCTGGCTTCCTAGCGGAAGTCCCTCAATAACCTGCATAGCCGGCGTGGGATCGCCCATGATATAGTAGTGAATGCCGGGCGCGCCCGCCTCCAGGAGCTCCAGCGACTGCTGTATGCCCCACTCGATGCCGATGCTGCGGGCGTTGGAGGGATCGGCCCGCACCTCGTCGGCCAGGGCGAAGGGGATGTTCAGGTGAAAGTTCTTGGGCAGCCAGCTCAGGTGCCGCTCGCGCGTAAAGATCTTCAGGCCGGGCACGATGGGCACCTCGATGCCCGCCTCCCGGCATCGGTCCACGAAACGGAAATAGGCCTCGTTGTCGAAGAACATCTGCGTCACGATGTAGTCGCCGCCGGCCTCCACCTTCTCCTTGAGATGTTTGATGTCGGTCTCCATATTGGGCGCCTCGAAATGCTTCTCGGGGTAGCCAGCCACGCCCACGCAGAAATCGGTGCGCTGGGCGTTGACGATGTCCTTGAGGTACTCCGCCCGGTTCAGGCCCTCGATCTGCTTGACCAGGTCGATGGCGTAGTCGTTGAAGGTGCCGGTTTTGAAGCGGCGGATGGTGTCATCATGCGAATCGCCGCGGATGGCCAGAACGTTGTCGATGCCCAGGTAGTTGAGCTCGATAAGGGCATCTTCGGTCTCCTCCTTGGTGAAGCCCTCGCAGATCAGGTGCGGAACGGGGTCCACCCCGTACTTGTGCATGATGGCGGCGCAGAGGCCGATGGTGCCGGGGCGCTTGCGGGTGAGGTGGCGCTTGATGGTGCCGTCGCTGCGCTCCTCGTAGTAGGACTCCGCCGCATGGTAGGTCACATCGATGAAAGGCGGGTTGAATTTCATCACCTGGTCCAGGGTTTCGAAGACCTCCTCCACCGATCCGCCCCGCTTGGGTGGAATCACTTCGAAGGAAATGAGGGGGCCGTCCGCCTGCCTGTAGTGTTCAATGACTTTCATTTTACTGAATCTTCTTTGTACCTTTGTAGTCCAAAAATTTTTCCAACAGTCCGCTGAATCTTCTAGATCGTATCAAAGGTAATCACTAGCGGACTCACTTGAAAAATTTTTGTGCTTCCACAAGTACCTGCGAACCGATTACCGCCACATGACTTTCGACGACATTTCCGGCCTGATGGAAGGCCGTATCCTGGTGCTGGACGGTGCCATGGGCACCATGATCCAGTCTTACAGGCTCACCGAAGAGGACTACCGCGGCGAACGTTTCGCCGATTACGGCCGCGAACTGCAGGGCAACAACGACCTCCTCAGCCTCACCCGGCCCGGCATCATAAGGGAGATCCACCGCTCTTTCCTGGAAGCGGGCGCCGACATCATCGAGACCAACACCTTTAACAGCACCTCCGTCTCGCAGGCGGACTACGGCATGCAGGAGCTGGCCTACGAGCTCAACCTGGCCGCCGCCCGCAACGCCCGCGAGGCCGCCGACGCCTTCACCGAAAAGACGCCCGGCAAGCCCCGACTGGTGGCCGGCGCCATCGGACCCACCAACAAGACCCTCTCAATTTCACCGGATGTGGAGGACCCCGGCTACCGCGCCATCTCCTTTGACGAGCTGGCCGAAGCCTACGCCGAACAGATCCGCGGACTGGCCGACGGCGGAGTGGACCTGCTGCTGGTGGAGACCATCTTCGACACCCTCAACGCCAAGGCGGCCATCTACGCCATCCACAGGCACGCCGAGGAGACCGGCAAGGAACTGCCGGTGATGATCTCGGGCACCATTGTCGACCAGAGCGGGCGTACCCTCAGCGGACAGACCACCGAGGCCTTCTGGATCTCCGTCTCCCACACCAAAAACCTGCTGAGCGTGGGACTCAACTGTTCCCTGGGTTCCGAGCAGATGCGTCCCTATATAGAGGAGCTGGCAAAAAATGCCACCTGCTTCACCAGCCTCTATCCCAACGCGGGCCTGCCCGACGAGATGGGCGAGTACAACGAGTCGCCCGAATTCATGGCCGACCAGCTGCGCGCCTACGCCGAGGAGAATTTTGTCAATGTGGTGGGCGGCTGCTGCGGCACCACCCCCGAGCACATCCGCGCCATTGCGGAGGCGGCCGCCGAATGCACCCCGCGCGCCATCCCCGACCAGGAGCCGTATCTCAGGCTCAGCGGACTGGAACCGCTGGTGGTGCGCCCCGACACCAATTTTGTGAACATCGGCGAGCGCACCAACGTGACCGGCTCCCGCAAGTTCCGCCGGCTCATCACGGGCGGCGATTTCGAGGAGGCCCTTTCGGTGGCCCGCGACCAGGTGGAGGGGGGCGCCCAGATCATCGACGTGAACATGGACGAGGGCATGCTCGACTCGGCCGAGGTGATGACCGATTACCTGCAGCTGCTGGCCGCCGAGCCCGACATCTCCCGGGTGCCCGTGATGGTGGACTCCTCCAAATGGGAGGTGCTCAAGGCGGGGCTGAAGACCATCCAGGGCAAGGGCGTGGTCAATTCCATCAGCCTCAAAGAGGGGGAGGAGGTATTCAGACAGCAGGCCCGCGAAATCCTGAATTTCGGGGCGGCTGTGGTGGTGATGGCCTTCGACGAGCAGGGCCAGGCTGACAGCTACGAGCGGCGCATCGAGATCTGCAGGCGCGCCTACCGGATTCTCACCGAAGAAGTCGGCTTTGCGCCGCAGGATGTGATCCTGGATCCCAACATCCTGACCGTGGCCACCGGCATAGAGGCCCACAACAACTACGCCGTCGATTTCATACGAGGCCGCCCGGTGGATCAAGGAGAACCTGCCGCACGCACAGGTGAGCGGGGGACTCTCCAACGTCTCCTTCTCCTTCCGCGGCAACAACACCGTGCGCGAGGCCATCCACGCCGCCTTCCTCTACCACGCCATCCAGGCCGGCCTCGACATGGCCATCGTGAACGCAGGTCAGCTGGAGGTCTACGAGGAAATTCCCGAGGAGCTGCTGGAGCGGGTGGAGGACGTGCTGCTGAACCGCCGGGACGACGCCACCGAACGGCTGGTGGACTACGCCGAGCAGATAGAGGATGAAGGCGGAGCAGCCGAGAAGAAGGCCGCCGCATGGCGAGAGGAGACGGTGGAAGAGCGCATCAAACACGCGCTGGTCAAGGGCATCGTGGACCATATTGTGGACGACGTGGAGGAGGCGCGCCAGGCCAGCGATCATCCCATCGATGTGATCGAGGGACCCATGATGGCCGGCATGGACGTGGTGGGCGACCTCTTCGGCTCGGGCAAGATGTTCCTGCCGCAGGTGGTCAAGAGCGCCCGCGTGATGAAAAAAGGCGTGGCCCACCTGGTGCCCTTCATCGAAAAGGAGAAGGAGAAGAGCGATGCCAAAGGCTCCAAGGCCAAGGTGCTGCTGGCCACTGTGAAGGGCGACGTGCACGACATCGGCAAGAACATCGTCTCGGTGGTGCTGCGCTGCAACAACTTCGAGGTCATCGACCTGGGGGTGATGGTGCCGGCCAACAAAATCCTGGAGGAGGCCAAAAAGCACGAGGTTGACATTATCGGGCTCAGCGGACTGATAACGCCCTCGCTCGACGAGATGGTGCATGTGGCCAAAGAGCTCAAACGCGAGCACTTTACCCAGCCTCTGATGATCGGCGGGGCCACCACCTCCCGCATGCACACGGCCGTCAAGATCGAGCCCAACTACGACCAGCCCGTGGTGCATGTGCTGGACGCCTCCCGCAGCGTCTCGGTGACCGGCAACCTCATCTCCAAAACGCTGCGCGAGGCTTTCGTGAGCGAGAAAAAAGAGGAGTACCAGAAGCTGCGGAAGCAGCATGAGAGCCGCTCCCGCCGCAAGGAGTACCTCTCCATCGGCAAGGCGCGCGCCAACCGCCTGCAAACCGACTGGTCGGAGCGCGAGCCCGTCCAGCCGGCCGAACCGGGCCTGCACGTCTACGAAGACTATCCCCTGGAGGAGATCCGGAATTACATCGACTGGGGACCCTTTTTCATCGCCTGGCAGATGAAGGGCAAGTTTCCCGACGTGCTCGAGGACGAGGAGTACGGGGAGGAGGCCCGCGAGCTGTATGAGGACGCCAACGCGCTGCTCGATCGCATCGTTAAACAAAAGCTGCTGCGCACCCGCGCCGTGCTGGGATTCTTCCCGGCCAACAGTGTAGGCGACGATATTGAAATCTACGCCGGCGAGGAGCGCGAGGAGGTGCGCACCGTCTTCCACATGCTGCGCCAGCAGGCTAAAAAACGCCGGGGGCAGCCCAACCGCGCGCTCTCCGATTTTGTAGCCCCGAAAGACAGCGGCGTGGCCGACTGGATGGGCGGCTTCGCCGTGACCGCCGGCATCGGCGCGCCCGAGCTGGTGAAAAAGTTCGAGGAGGAACACGACGACTACAACGCCATCCTCACCAAGGCGCTGGCCGACCGCCTGGCCGAGGCCTTCACCGAGCTGCTGCACCAAAAGGTGCGCACCCGGCTCTGGGGCTACGCGTCCGGCGAAAACCTCAGCAACGAGGAGCTCATCAAGGAGCAGTACCAGGGTATCCGCCCGGCCCCCGGCTACCCGGCCCAGCCCGACCACACCGAGAAACGCATTCTCTTCGACCTGCTGGAGGTGGAGCAGAACGCCGAGATCACCCTTACCGAGCACTACGCCATGAGCCCGGCCTCCTCGGTGAGCGGCCTCTACTTCGCTTACCCGGAAGCCGACTATTTCAATGTGGGCAACCTGAAACGCGACCAGGTCGAGGACTACGCCCGGCGCAAGGGCATGACTGTGGAGGAGGTGGAGCGCTGGCTGCAGTCCAGCCTCAACTACGACCCGGACTAGATCGTGCCTGGACCCTCCCTGGCCTTCCCACCGCTACTCCAGGTCGGGCTTCTCGTATTTCATCAGGAAACTCCGCTCGCCCTCCTCCTCGAGGGTGTAGATATGCTGCCCGTCCACGGCCACATGCTGCGGGTAGCCCCGGAGGAGGAAGCTGGCGAGGTAATCCCCGTCTTCGACCGCATAGACGTCCAGATATTTGTAGCCTTCCCGGTCGTTGGGGTGGCGCGCCGAATAGAGAAAGCGACCGTCTGTCGCCAGATCCACCGTAGCGTACTGCGCCTGGTCGCTGTAGCCAAAGGCTACAAAATCACCCCGCTCCTCCGGGGTCTCGTAGTTGTTTGCGCTGTCGTAGCCGTCGATGACCTCCCGCGACCAGGTCAGCCGCGCGCTGTCCCCGGTAATATCATACCGCCGAAGAAGAGGCTCCGGACGGCCGGCAAAGTAGAGCGTCCCGTCGCGGTACGCCAGGCTGCCCCCGTAGGCCAGCAGATTGTCGCCTTCTGTGGGCGCCTGAAACCGGCGGCTGACCATGCTCTCGTTTCCCTGCCGCCTCACTTCGTAGAAAATGGCCTCACGACCCGGCGTCGGCATGATCTGGAAATAGTAGGTCTCGGGGTCGGCCATCACAACCCCACTCGGCTGGTAGCCCCCGTTCAGGAACTCCCCCTGAAAATTCCCCTGAAGATCGTAGACCACGGTCTTCTGGGTGTTGCGGTCGTAGAAGGCGAGGGATTCTCCCGCCACCCCGAACCTGATCAACCTGAAATTGGGCACCTCGCCCGGTCCCCGTCCCTCCGGAAGTGTGATGGCACCCGCCCTGCCCAGGTCTCCCTTGTGTAATTTTACCAGCTTCTCGTCGGACTTGGAGAATATAAACGATTCGCTGAGCTCCAAATAAGAGAGTGACAGCTCGGGAATATCCTCCCCAACCAGCAGGCTGTCCACGGCCACAAGCTCACGCACGGTACGTTCGGTTTCGGCCTGCGCCCTCTTTTCCGTGAAATCGCTGTAGTCACGCACTTGCGTTTCCGAGCAGGAGACCATCAACCATAAAACAAGCAGCGATTGAATCCTTACCTTTCCTCTTAATAAGGAGAGCATATAGATATGTACATGTTAATAGGTGATTACTTTCGAGTATATACTAATTATATAACATAAATTCGATTCGTATCCATCCTGCTTGGAAACGCAGGGGGATCACACCCAGAACTTCACTTTCGTATAACGGCAAGACTAAAAGGAGCCCGTTCATACCGTGCAATGCAAATTTCGTGTATATAAAACGGCGATAGCAACATCCGGAAATTGTGGCCCCATTTCGCTCCGTTCGGTTTTTTGTGTTACCTTCCTCTTTTTCGAACCCAGTAATTACAAAAAACCAAGGGATTATGAATCTTCGTTACCTCCTCCGTTCCCTCCTTGCCGTCCTCCTGCTGACAGCCGCATCCACCGGCCTGCATGCCCAAACCCAGGAACTCACGCGCGAGCAGATCCTTCAAGGCAACTGGGACGGCATCCTGCAGTCCATGCCCCGTATTGTAACGTGGACCGACGATTCCCATTTTGTCATGGCCGTTCCGCAGGACGGCAACGGGGGACAGCGAGTGCTGGTGAACGCCGCAACCGGAGAGCAGCAGAACTACGAGCCCGAGGAGCAGGAGCCGCAGCGACAGGTGGGGATCCGCGCCGGGGACCTCTACCTGCTGGAGGGTGAAGCGCAGCAACGGCTGACGGAGACCGACGCACAGGAAAATAATCCCACCCTGTCCCCCGACGGCAGCAAAGTCGCCTTTACCCGTGACCGCGATCTCTACGTGATCGAGCTTGACAGCGGCGAGGAGCAGCGGCTCACCGACGACGGCAGCGAGGTCATCTACAACGGCTGGTCGTCCTGGGTCTACATGGAGGAGATCCTGGGCCGAAGCACCAACTTCAAGGCCTACTGGTGGAGCCCCGACAGCGAGCGCCTGGCTTTCTTCCGCACCGACGACCGTCCCGTGCAGATCTTTCCCATCCACGGCGTGGTGGAACTCGAAAGCGTGCAAGATTCCTACGGCACCCTGATCGAGCAGCGCTATCCCAAGTCGGGCAGCGACAACCCGAACGTGCGGGTGGGCGTCGCCGAGCTGTCCTCGGGCGAGATCACCTGGGCCGACTTTGACCCGACGGGCGACCACTATTTCGGCATGCCCTACTGGACCCCCTCCTCCGACGCCCTCTGGGTGCAGTGGATGAACCGCGACCAGGACCACCTGGTGATCTATGAAATCGACCTGGCCGACGGATCCCGCACCCCGGTTTATGAGGAGCGGCAGGAGACCTGGATCGACCTGGACAGCGGCGACCGACTGCAGTTCCTGGACGACGGCGCCGGCTTTCTCATGATGAGCGACCAAAGCGGCTGGATGCATCTCTACCACTACGATATGGAGGGCAACCTGGTCAGCCAGGTGACCTCGGGCGAGTGGACCCTGACCGACGTGGAGCGGGTAAACCAGGAAACCGGCTGGGTCTACTTCACCGCCCGCAGGGAGAGTTCCGCCCGCATCGACCTATACAAGGTGCGCATGGACGGCACCGGGTTGCAGCGGCTCACCTTCGGTGAGTACACCCACAGCGTGAACGTCTCTCCGGACGGGTCGTACTTCACCACTTCCTACAGCAACGCCGCCACGCCTACGCGCCTGGCCGTGCTGAACGACGAGGGAGACATCACCGCCGAGCTGACCGACAGCAAAGGCCCCGAATTTGACGATTACAATCTGGCGCGCACCGAGATCTTCCGCGTGCCCTCCGGCGACGGCCACCAGCTGCCGGTGGAGGTGACCTGGCCCATGAACCTGGACGAAAACGGCTCCTACCCCGTGCTGATAAGCATTTACGGGGGACCCGGCTCCACCGGCGTGTGGGACCGCTGGGGCGGCCTGGGCATGAACCAGTGGTGGGCGAAGGAGGGCCTGATCCAGGTCTCGATGGACCACCGCGGCTCAGGACACTTCGGCAAGGAGGGCAAAAACTGGATGCACCGCGACCTGGGACGATGGGAGATCGCCGACTACACCACCATCGTGGAGTGGCTGCAGGAGGAGTATCCCTTCATCGACCCCGACCGCATCGGCATCACCGGATTCAGCTACGGGGGCTACGTCTCCAGCCTGGCCCTCACCTGGGGCGCCGGCACCTTTGACTTCGGACTCGCGGGCGGCAGCGTGACCGACTGGCACCTCTACGACACCCACTACACCGAGCGCTACATGGACCGCCCGCAGGACAATCCCGACGGCTACGAATCCAGCTCCGTGATGAGCTACGTCGACCGCTACGAGGATGACAGCTTCCTGCTGATGGTGCACGGCACGATGGACGACAACGTGCACCTGCAGAACACCCTGCAGCTGGTAAGCGCGCTGGAGTCGGCCGGCAAGGATTTCGAGTTCATCCCCTATATAGGCGGCAAGCACGGCTGGTACAACCTGCCGGGCAAGCAGCGCCACTACCAGCACCAGCGCTACAAGTTCTACTACCGCTACCTCCTTGAACAACCGGTCTCCGGCATGCTGATGGAAAACTAACCTCGCTGCAGATCCTGCACGCTCTTCAACCACTCCTGGAGGGAGGTGACCGTAATTCCCTCCGATACCATGTAGGTATCCGCTTCCGGGGTTACCACGTAGTTGCGTTCCGTTCCCAGATCATTCATGACATTCCGAAAACCTCTGGAGACTTTCGGAGCGTTGGTCCATTTTATTTCCGCAGAAATTAACGGACGGTCATCTATACTGACCACCATGTCGGCCTCCGCCCCCTCGTGGGTCCTGAAAAACCAGAGTTCCGCATAATCCGGGAGCAACGATCTGGTCTGGTTGATTACGAATCCCTCCCAGGAGGGACCGACGCTCGGATGATTGATCAAATTCTCGTAATCGGATACGCCCAGAAGAGAATGCATCAATCCGGAATCTGACAAGTATATCTTCGGACTCTTTACCAGTCGTTTTTTAATATTTTTGTAGTAGGGCTCCAATCGATTCACCATGTACGAACGCTCCAGAAAATCGATATAGCGGGCTACAGTAGGACCGGTGATACCCAGGGAGGAGGCGAAATTCTGTAAATTCAACATGTGGGACTGCGAACGTACCAACAGCAACATCAGTTTCCGCATGAGGCGTACATCAGTGTTCAGTCCCAGCAAAGGCAATTCCCGCTCCAAGTACGTTTTGATAAAATTATTCCTCCATAATTCGCATTCCCGGGCGGAGTCGGCCAACAGGGAATTCGGAAAACCTCCTCGAAAAAACAATGTTTTCCAGTTCTGCTGATCCTTCACTTCCAGTAAATTCAACGGATGCAACTCCAGGTAGGCGATACGGCCTGCAAGTGATTCTGCACTTTCTCTGATGAGCGATGGGGAGGCAGAGCCAAGCAGAAGAAACCGGCCCGGTATTCGGTTCCGGTCGATGAGGGACCGAAGTACTGGAAATAGTTCGGGCATGTATTGGATTTCATCAAGTATCACACAATCCTCTTCGTATTGTTGCAGGTAAAAGGCCGGATCCTGCAACTTGGCTTGGTCTTCGGGGTATTCCAGATCCAAATAATGAGATGCGGAGGGCAAATCCGGCCGGATCATTTTGGCAAGGGTTGTTTTGCCGGTTTGCCGGGCGCCGGTTATGGCTACTGCAGGCATCACTCCAATAGCTTCCAAAACGCTGGATTGTAGCAGGCGAGAGATCATAACCCCGAAATCACAAAGTTAATATTTCAATTTACGGGGTAAATTTAGATATGTGCCCTGAAATATCAAAATATAATTTTCAAATTTCAGGGTATAAGACACTGCTCTGTTAAAAACCGACCTCGAAGTACCTGTACCTGAGCCACTCGTTCACCGCACGGTAAACCCTGCCGTCGCGAATTCCGGCGCTCCCAGGGCTGTCGATCGCGGAAGGGGTGAGGCACCGCCCGCATGTACCGTAAACCTTCCCGGTTCCACGGCTCTCCTGCCCTCGGGTGTAACGACCGTCATCTGTTCGGGCAGAATCTCAAAATCGAGGGTGGCCGTCTGGCCGGGTCGCAGGCGCACGCGCCGGAAGTCCACCAGCCGGTATCGGGGAATACGCACGGCGGACTCATGGTCCTCCAGGTAGATCTGCACCACCTCCTCGCCGGGACGATCCCCGCGATTGGTGACCTCCACGGTTACCCGCACGGTATCCCCAGAGGCTATCGCGCGACCGCCTTCGTCCCTGACATGCTGCCCCGCCTGCCGGAGGATTACCTCTCCGTAGCTGAACTGCGTGTAGGAGAGCCCGAAGCCGAAGGGATAGAGCGGTTCATTCTCAAGGAAGCGGTAGGTTCGACTCTCCATGGAATAGTCGTCAAAGGGAGGCAGGTCGGCCGTGCGATAGGGCACCGTAACCGGCAGCCTCCCCGAGGGATTTGCCCGCCCGAAAAGCAGGTCGGCCAAGGCCTCCCCGCCAGCCTCCCCCGGGTAGCCCGCCCAGATCACCGCGTCGGCCATCTCATGAATCTCCGGTATGGCGCGTGGACTCCCCCCCGTCACCACCACGACCAGCGGTCCGTCGTATCCCTCACGCAGCGCGCGCACCCACTCCACCTGGTGAGGCGGAAGTTCCACCACCGGTTCCTCCGATCCGAATACCGCTTCCCTGCCCTCCCCCTCGAAACGGGGACTGAGTCCAATACACGCTACGATGGCCCCGGTGGTCTGGGCCTGGCTGATGCCCCATCCGCTCTCGGCCACCGAGCCCTCCTCGATGTCGATGCCGGGATAGTGGATCACCTTGGTGCCTCCGCCGACCGCGCCGGTCACCCCTTCCAGGAAGGTGGAGAGCCGGGCCGAGGTGCCGTGGTAGTTGCCCAGGAGCACTTCGGCCGAGGTGGCCGTGGGTCCCATCACCGCCAGGCTGGGCAGCTGCGCCTCAAGTGGCAGCACATTCTCGTTCTTAAGCAGCACCATGCTTCGTGCCGCGGTCTCACGGGCCAGCTCATGATGCTCGTCCGTAGCCAGGTCTCCTTCGCCCAGCTCGCGCCAGGGGTCGCGTCCCGGCGGATCGAACATTCCCAGCCGAAACAGTGTGGGCAGGCTCTCGCGGAGCGCGCGGTCCAGGTCGGCCTCCTCCGCCAGCCCTCCTTCGAGGGCCGCCCGCAGATTGTTCGCCCAGCTTCCGCCGCAGTTGATGTTGACCCCCGCCTTCAGGGCCATGGCCGCGGCCTCTTGGGGAGAGTCGGCATATTCATGGTAGCCGTAGATGTTGCCGATGGCCCCGCAGTCGGAAACCACGTAGCCGTTGAAATTCCACGACCCGCGCAGCATGTCCCGCAGCAAAGCTTCATCCGCACAGGCAGGGATGCCGTTGATGCGGTTGTAGGCGCACATCACGCCCTCCACCTCCGCATCATTCACCAGCATTTCGAAGGGCGGCAGGTAGGTTTCGGTCAGGTCCCTCGGACTGACCGCCGCATCGAAGGAACTGCGCCCGGCCTCTGGACCGGAATGCACGGCGAAATGCTTGGCGGCGGCCGCGGCTTTCAGATATTCCGGGTGGCCGCCCTGCATGCCGCGGACTAAGGCGCTGCCGATGCTCCCTGTAAGCAGGGGATCCTCCCCGTAGGTTTCCTGTCCCCTGCCCCATCGGAGGTCTCGGAAAATATTGACGGTGGGTGACCAGAACGTGAGTCCGGCATACTGTCCGCGGTTGCCCTGACGGCGGGCCAGGTTGAACTTGGCGCGGGCTTCTGTGGAGATGGCCTCCCCCACGCGGTGGATCTGTACCGGATCGAAGGTGGCGCCAAGATTAATGGCCTGGGGAAAAACGGTGGCCCGACCGTTGCGTGCCACCCCGTGCAGAGCCTCATTCCACCAGTGATAGGGCGGAATGTCCAGGCGCGGGACGCCCGGACTGTCGGCCAGCAGCAGGTCGATTTTCTCGCCGGATTCCAGCGCTCCGATCAGCGCCTCCACCCTTTGGGGGATGTCCATCTCCGGGTCTTCCCACGCGCGTTCCTGGGCCCGGGTCGTTGATACAAAAACGGCGCAACTCAGCATCACAAAGCAGACAGTTATCCGGAAAGAAAGCCGTCGAATGTTAAGCCAAGTTGGCATAGCGGTAAAAATAATGGCGCATGACATATAATGACTGATGGGATTATAGGCAAAAAATTCTCCTCATTCGAAAGCCGTTCATGACCCTTCTCCGAAGGCCAGCAGACGTTCTGCCATCGACATATTGAGTATTTATATTTAAATCATCTATTTATAATGTAACGCGTGCAATATGAAATTGAGAGCCATAACTCATGCAGTGTGATATCACGAAAATGAAATATGGAAGCGAAGATAGCCGTTGACCACAATAGCCGACCACCCTTAAACTAATTGTATAATACAGGTAGAGACGTCATGGCAAACAAACCCATTCAGAAAACTACCCTGGCCGTGCTTGTTCTGTCCTTAGTAGGTTTCCTGCTGCCCGTATCCGCCGGGGCCCAGCAGAGCCATGAGCTTCGGCTTACCGGGGATAAAACGGTTCCGCCGGTTGGAACCGGCGCTTACGGCAAGCTGATCGTACGCTTCGCCGATGACACCCTCACCGTTTCGGGTTCCTTTGAGTCGCTAACTGGGCAATATCACAGCGCGGGCATTTTCGTAGGCCCCGAGGACGAGCGAGGCAACAGGCTCTTCCTGCTCACCGTGGATCTGAACGAGGAAAAGACCGGGGGTGAATTTCTCGCCGAAAAAAACAAGTTCCATCTCAACGAACCCCAAAAGATGTGGCTGGCCGAAGGGGAATTCTACATCAGCATATCCTCCTACGAACACGTCAATGGGGAGATCCGTGCGCAGCTGCCCGCCATGGGCAGCGGGTCGATTCCCTGATCACCGTAGGAGGCCAGCCTCACCAGGGGCAGGCATGGCGAACAGATGATCGGGTGACCCATGCCCCCAGTTGAAGGGGGGATATTTCGGGAAAACGCTTATCTTCCCTCATGAGTACATGGTCCGACATAGAAGAACTCTGCGGCCGAAGCAGCGAGCAGTGCGACCGCCTGGTCGATGAATTCCTGCTTTACTACGCAGCCCAGCGTGAACGATTGGACCGGGAGATGGACAAGCGATTCGCGCGCTTCCGGCACGTCACCCGCCAGCTCCCGGCAAGCTGGGAGAACAGCTGCAAGGCGCAGTATATAGCATACCGTCTCTTTAGGGAGGGGGGACTGATCCGCGCTTACCTCAAGCATGCTGCCCTCCAGGGGCTCAGCGACGACGACCGCAGATATCTGGAACACCAGGCAGATCATCCCTGGCGTTTCTCCTTCAGCCAAATTGTTTCACAGCCCGAACGTCACTTCTTTGAGATGAAAGACGTGTTCACCGGGGATACTTTTCTGCTCTACTCACCCGGCACAACCCGGGAACTCCAGCTTCGCCGTCCTGTCATGTGGTTTAACCTGCTGGATTACAACGGGTCCTGTTGGCAGACCTACGGTCCCATCTGTCCCTTCTGGGGATTCGAACCGGAGGATATCCTCTTCTATTTCCGGCAGCTTCGTCCCCGCAACGCCGGTGAAGATCCTGCTGCATTGCTGAAAGACCTGGACCGTAATCCGGTGCCCTACATGGCCCTCTTTGCCAAAAGTCAACTGCCCCTGACCTTCCATAAAAACCACCAGTTTAAATATCATTTCGCGGAGTATCTCGACGATTCCTTCGACTCCGAGCCATTTAAAATGCACTTCCGGAGCGAATACGCGGAGGGGGTGTACCGGTTTACCTCACTTGAGATGGGTGAGTTTCCGCACTTCGCCACCGTATTTTATGAAGAGGACGAAGAGCTGCTCACCCTTTATGCCCATACGGCCGCAGGCTTCGAGATGCTGATCCGTGACCTGAACAGCTACGGTTATGAGCTTTTACCCAATCCGGATATCTGCGTAAATATCGCCATGCACACGACCGCCCAGACGCTTCTGGGAAGAGAGATTACCATCCTTCCCTACGGTGAGCTTTTCAGAGAGGAAGTCGACGAGGTTGATCGACAGATGCTGGATAAGATGAACACATTCTTTGCGGCTTACATGGAAGACCACAATGCAGGGAAAGCGACCGACATCGAACATCTGGCGAAAATGTCCGGTCTGGAACTTGAAACTGCGCGGGACCTGGTCCGGCAAGTGACGGAAACGTTCCGGAGAATGGGCGGGTAAAAGTATTAGCATATCTACTTCCATAGTTATCTTTCGGAACCCATCTTTACAATTAGAGGGAAAAGCAGGAGCATGTCTCCACCTGTGACTCTTCCCCACTTTAAGGCCGGATTCACGTACAAACATTAAAATTCTCGATTTTTAATGTTTGGTCTTGCCAGCCGCTGTGTCTCCATTCCCAAGGAGTCGCTTCCGTTTACAACATCACTCTGCAGGAGACAAAGGATCCAGTGCGCCCTGTAAGTCTGCCTCTTATCCGTCGGAAATGGAAAGCACCGCCGACCCCTCAAAGTTGCCCTCCCTTAAATCCTCGAGCGCCTCGTTGGCCTGCTTCAGCGGGTAGCTCGTCACCCGGCTTTTAATCGGAATTTCGGGCGCCAACTTCATGAACTCCTCCCCGTCGCGCGTCGTCAGGTTGGCCACCGACTGGATGCTGCGCTCCTCCCAGAGCAGGCGGTATGGAAAGGAGGGAATGTCGCTCATGTGGATGCCGGCGCAGATCACGCGCCCGCCCTTCTTCACGCTGCGGAGAGTCTGGGGCACCAGCGGTCCCACCGGGGCGAAGATGATGGCGGCATCCAGCGGCTGGGGAGGAAGGGTCTCCGAACCCCCGGCCCAGGTGACCCCCCGTTCCAATGCAAAGAGCTGACCCTGCTTGTCACCCGGCCGGGTGAAGGCGTAGGCCTCGCGGCCCTGGTGGAGAATAACCTGGGTGAGAATGTGCGCCGAGGAGCCGTAGCCATAGAGGCCGATGCGTTTGCCCTCCCCTGCCATGCGCAGGGCACGGTAGCCAATCAAGCCCGCGCATAGCAGGGGCGCCGCCTGATTGGCATCGTAGGATTCGGGAACGGGAAAGCAGAAGCGATGGTCGGCGACCGTATATTCGGCAAATCCCCCGTTGCGGTCATAACCTGTGAAGCGGGCATCGTCGCATAAGTTCTCCTTGCCCGCCCTGCAATATTCGCAGGAGCCGCAGGTGCCTCCCAGCCAGGGAACCCCCACCCTGTCGCCTTCCCGGAAGCCTTCCACGCCGGCCCCGGCCTCCTCCACCACGCCCACGATCTGGTGGCCCGGGACCAGCGGCAGGCTGGGCTCTTTCAGCTCCCCGTCCAGTATGTGAAGGTCGGTGCGGCACACCCCGCAGGCCTGCACGCGCAGCAGAAGCTCGTCCTCTCCGGGCGTGGGCCGGGGCAGCTCCTGCAGGCGCAACGGCTCGCCGGGCGCATGAAGTACCATCGCTTTCATAGGGGTAAAAATTACGAAATACATACCACCCGCAAAACGGGACGGAACGTGGTCGGGGCGGTCCAGCGCGCGGTGCCAGGTTGCGCGCAACGGCTGGGGTAATTGGTAATCCGTTAAATGCTTTCTATATATCTATATTTACTGTTTTATAAGTAATATTTATTAATTTAAACTTATACAACCACAATTAGACCGCTTCCCTTACGGGAGATCTGTCAGATAATTACCTGGTCGCTCATGAACTTTGGCCTTAATTTATTTTGAAATATTGTATTTTTATTATAAAGCAGTAAATTTTGATATATGAGCAAATTAGGCGCACACATTCGATGGCATCGCAGCAGAAGCGGGCTTACGCAGGCTGAACTGGCCGACCTGGCGGGGGTAGGAAAGACCGCCGTCTTTGATATAGAGCACGGCAAGTCCACCGTGCAGCTTGACACCCTGCACAGGATCTGCCGTGCCCTGAACATGACCCTCCGCCTGGAGAGTCCCCTGATGGATCAGTGCAGAAAGGAGGTGGAGCGTGCGTAAGGCCCTTGTACAACTTCACGGCCGCCCTGCCGGCCACCTCACGCAGGAGGATGGAGACGTCTTTGCGTTCGCCTACGCCGAGGACTATGACGGGCCGCCTGTCTCGCTCACCCTGCCGGTGGACGGGGGACCCTGGCGATGGGAGCATTTTCCGGACGTTTTCGAGGGAATGCTTCCTGAGGGGGTGAATCGGGAATCCGCGCGGCGCGACCACAACCTGGAGGAGGACGACCTCTTCGGGCTGCTTCTTGCGGTTGGCGGGGACACGGCGGGAGCGCTGCAGGTGTATCCCGCCATGGAAGAGACGCCGGAAGCGGGGGACCACCCATGAGCCGCTGCCTGATCACCTACGAGGAGATATCCGGGGACGGTGACTACAGCTCCACCGGGCTGGGCCGGCTCAATCCCGCCCTCAAGGAGCTGCGCCCCCTGCCCCTGGACCACCGGGAGCAGCTGCGCGAGGCGCGCGACCGCGCCGCCGTCATGGCCCTGCCCGGCCTGCAGCGCAAGATGAGCGCCCGCCTCAGCCTGAAGGAACGGAGATTTCTGCCGGTTCGCAGCCACGGCATCTACCTGCTCAAACCCTCCCTGCTCGAATTCGAACAGGTGCCCGAAAACGAGGACCTGACCATGCGCCTGGCGGGGCTGGCCGGCATCGAGGTGCCCCTGCACGGGCTGCACCGCGCCGCCGACGGCTCCCTACTCTATTTTGTGCGCCGCTTCGACCGCACCGGCAAGGCCGGCAGGGTGCACACGGAAGACCTGGCCCAGGTGGCGGGAGTAACCCCGGACCGCAAATTTGGCTTCCCCCTGGAGGAGGTGGCGCGCCTGCTCGAGCGCCATGCCTCCTTCCCCATGGTGGACAAATGGAAGCTTTTCCGGCGTGTGCTCTTCGCCTGGCTGACGGGTAACGAGGAGATGCACCTGAAGGACCTCTCGCTGATTCACCAGGGCAATGTTGTGGCGCTCTCCCCCGCCTACGACCTGGTGAACACCGCCATCGTACGCAAAAACCCGGACGGGGAGATGGCCCTCAGTCTGGACGGCCGACGCGAAGGCATGAACCGGGAGCTCTTATTCGGGTACTTTGGCCGAGAGTGCCTGGAACTCACCCGCGAGGCGATGGACCGGGTGGCCAACGATCTGAGCAAGGCCCTCCCCCGCTGGAACCGCCTCATCGGCCGCAGCTTCCTGGACGACCGTCGCAAGTCGGACTACCGCAATCTTATTGCCAAGCGCCGGGAAGTGCTGGGCTGGTAGGCGGACCGGTGGAGATCCCGCCTGGCCTCATCCCTCCCTGCCGCTGCCCCGCAGCCGCGCCGAAAGCAGGCCCGCGGCCACTACGATGGCGCTGCCCGCCAGGGTGTAGAGGGGCCAGGCGATGGCAAGGGGATCGCCCGGAAGCAGGCTGTGGATGGGACCCTCCACCATAAAAAGCAGGGCCGTCAGTCCCACGAAGAATCCGGTCAGGGCGTCGCGGCTGTCCGGCCGTCGGGAGAGACGTCCCAGCAGGAAAGCCCCCAGGAGTCCACCGTAGGTATAGGAGGCAATGCCCAGGCCCAGCTCCACCACCGCGGGGCGTTCGCCCTCCTGCAGCTGCAGCACGGCGAAAAAGAAGGCCGATGCCGTCAGGATGAACGCCCAAACCACCGTGATCAGGCGCGATACGCGCAGGTCCTCTGCCTGGCTGTTTCCGCGGCCGAAATAGGGCTTGTAGAAGTCCAATGTCGTAGCCGAGGCCAGGGAGTTGAGCGAGGAACTCAGGCTGCTCATGGCAGCGGCGACAAGGGCGGCTACGATGAGGCCGGTCAGCCCGGCCGGAAGTTCCTCGACAATAAAACGGGCAAAGATCTCGTCGGTGGTCGCCAGTCCCATGGCCTCCGCCGAAGCGCCCCCGTAGAAGGCGTAGAGCAGCAGACCGATGCCCAGGAAGAGGGCGAACTGCAGGGCCACCACCACGCCGCTCCATACCAGGGCGCGCTGCCCGTCGCGCACATTGCGGGTGGTCAGCAGCCGCTGTACGATGAGCTGATCGGTACCGTGGGAGGCCACCGAAAAAACGGCGCCCCCGATCAGGGCGGTGAAGAAGGTGTAGGGCTGTGCGATGAATTCCTCAAAGGCCATATCCAGGCCGAAATCGAAAACCTGGGTCTTGCCTGCCCCGGCTGCCAGCTCCCAGGCCCCGGCCACTCCGCCCTCGATGCCCCCGGCCATGACCGCGGCGGCCAGCAGCGCGCCGCCAATGTAGACGCCCATCTGCATGACGTCCATCCAGACCACCGCCTTGATGCCGCCGACCAGCGTATAGACCAGGGTGATCACGGAGATGGCCGCGATGGCCAGCAGGTAGAGCTCCAGGTCGCCCCAGCCGGCGAAGGCGCCGCCCAGGCGCAGGATAATGGCCAGTGGAATGGCGGTTGCAAACAGGCGCACGCCGTCGGCCAGCAGGCGCGTCACCATAAAGGTGGAGGAGGCGGCGTTGCGCATGCCCGCCCCAAAACGCTGCTGGAGGAACTGGTAGGCGGTGGCCATGTTGCCCTCATAGTAGCGCGGCAGGAAGAGGGCGCTGACCACGATGCGTCCGGCGATGTAGCCCAGGGTGATCTGCAGAAAGGTGAGGGTGCCCCCGTAGGAGACGGCCGGAATACTGATGAAGGTAAGGGTGCTGGTTTCGGTAGCCACTACCGAAAAGAGGACGGCCCACCAGGGAATGTCACGTCCCCCCATGAAATAGTCTGCCGTGGAGGTCTGACGGCCTGCAATCCAGGTGCCCAGCAGGGCGGCGCCCGCCAGGTAGACGACGATGACAACCAGGTCGAGGAGGGTAAATCCCATAACGGTCAGAATTCCTGTGTGTGCAGCCAGTCCAGGAAGGCCTGCAGGGCGCGTCCCCGGTGACTGATGCGGTTCTTTTCACCCGCCTCCAGTTCGGCAAAGGTTTCCCTGTAGCCCTCCGGCCGGAAGACCGGGTCATAGCCGAAGCCCTTCTCCCCGCGGCGCTCCTCCAGGATGGCGCCCCGGCAGACCCCTTCAAAGGTGTGGGTGCTGCTGGGATGCACAAAGGCGACCACCGTACGGAACTGCGCGCCGCGGTCGTCCTGTGCCACTCCGGCCAGCTCCTCCAGCAGCTTGGTTACGTTGTCCTCGTCGCGGGCGTCCTGCCCGGCGTAGCGGGCCGAGTAGACGCCCGGTCGCCCGTCGAGGGCATCCACCTCCAGGCCGGTGTCGTCGGCCAGGGCAGGCAGCCCCGTCTCCCCGTGCACATAGCGGGCTTTCTTGAGGGCGTTGCCCTCCAGGGTGGGACGGTCTTCCTCCACCTCGCCCAGTCCCTCAAAGTCCGATGCCGGACGCAGCCGGATGCCCAGCGGCTTCAGCAGCTCGCGCAGTTCGGCGATCTTGTGCTCGTTGCGGGAGGCGAGGACGATGGTGTCCATGAGATTCAGGCCAGCTGGGTGTGATCGGGAATGCGACTCAGCTCCATGAACTCGCGGTAGCGTCCGTAGATCTCGTCCTGTGAAAGTTCGCGCAGACGCAGAGTGCCGAACTGCTCCACGCAGAAACTGGCCATGACCGATCCGAAGGTGACCGCGCGTCGCAGGTTGGTGGGCGAGAGGTCGTCGGTGTAGCCCAGCCAGCCTATAAGTCCCCCGAGAAAGGTGTCGCCGGCGCCCGTGGGATCAAATATGTCGACCACCGGGTAGGCGGGGGCGGAAAAAAATTCGTCCTCCGTGTAGAGCAGGGCGCCGTGCTCGCCCTTCTTGATAATAAGGCTGCTGGGTCCCATCTCCAGGATCTGCCCGGCCGCCTTGTTGAGGTTGGGCTCCTCGGTGAGCTCGCGCACCTCCGAGTCGTTGATCACCAGCATGTCAATGCGCGCAATGGTCTCGCGCAACTCTTCGGGCGCGCCCTCGATCCAGAAATTCATGGTGTCCATGATCACAAAATCGGGACTGTTGACCTGGTCGAGCACCTTGCCCTGCAGATCCGGCTGGATGTTGCCCAGGGCGACGAAGCGGGAGTCGCGGTAGGAGCCGGGGATTACCGGGTCGAAGTGTTCAAAGACGTTGAGCTGGGTGTCCAGGGTGTCGCGGGTGTTCAGATCGTAGTGGTATCGTCCCTTCCAGAAAAAAGTTTTCCCGGAGTTGTCCACCTGCAGCCCCTCCAGATCGATTTCGCGGTTACGCAGAAGATCCATGTCCTCCTCAGCGAAATCGCGTCCCACCACGCCCACCAGATTTACGGGATCGGTGAAATAGCTGGCGGCAAGCGAGATGTAGGTAGCCGAACCGCCCAGGGTGCGGTCTACCTTTCCAAAGGGCGTTTCCAGTCCGTCGTATGCCACGGATCCAACGACAAGCGTGCTCATGTACCTACCTTTTCTTGAGATTTTCGATGCGGCCTAAAGGTAACAAAATTTATGTATATTCCTGCCCCCGCGCCCCGGGAACCGCCTCAAATCCGGGCCGGATGACGCTCATACCCGACCACAGCGAGCCGACGTGACCCCCCACGATTTCATCGCTTTCCTGCAGGAACGCCTCGAGGAAAATCTCCCTGGGAAAACCTCCCAGGTGCGCATGGCGCCGGAACCGGTCGGGGAGGCGCCCGGCCGCAATATGGAGCCTCCGGACCACGCCGGCAGGAGCGCGGTGCTGGTGCTGCTCTTCCCCAATCCCGAGCGGGAGCTCGAGCTGCTGCTCACCCTCCGCAGCCGCGACATCGATCACGGGGGACAGATCTCTTTTCCGGGCGGACGGGCCGAGGAAGGGGAGTCCGCACGCCAGACGGCCCTGCGCGAGGCGCGCGAGGAGGTGGGGCTCTCCGGGGAGGGAATACAGATGCTGGGCACCCTGAGCCAGCTCTACATGAGCCCTTCCAACAGCCTCATCACCCCGGTGGTGGCCTACCTGCCGGAGCGCCCCGCCATGCGTCTCAACCCGGCGGAGGTGGAGGAGATCTTTGCCGTCGAGCTGGGCTCCCTGGCCACCAAGAAGAACCTGGAGGTGGAACAGTGGAACCTGAGCGAATACACCTACCGGGTTCCCTTCTGGAATGTGCACCGGGTGCCGCTCTGGGGCGCCACCGCCATGATGATCAGCGAGCTGATGGACCTCTTCCGGGAGTGGCGCAGCTGAGACAGGCGCTGCCGGAAGGAAGCGCTAGTCCAGCTCACCGGCCGCCTGCCGTGCGATCTCCATGCCGATGGCGATGCCCATGCCGCTGAGTCCGGCCGCCACGTGCACCCCGGGGCGGACCTGTCGAATTTCGGGGGTTTTGGTGGGGGTGAATCCCATAATGCCCGACCACTCGTACTCCACCGACCAGTCCTGACCGGGCAGCAGATGCTCGTTCACGAAAGAGACCAGGTGCGAGCGAATTTTTTTGTTGATCCCGAAGCGGTCTGTCTCTTCCTCCTCCATGGCGATATTTCGCGCGCCGCCTATGAGCAGCCGGTCGTCCACGCTGCGGAAATAGACGTAGCCGCGGTCGTGGTGAAAAATGCCGCGCCAGGGCAAATCCGGCTGCGGGTCGGTCACCATCACGTATCCCCGGGCCGGCGCCACGGAAACCTCGGGCAGGAGACGTCGGCTGAAGCCGTTGCAGGCCACCAGCACCCGGGACGAGGACCAGCACTGGCCGTCCTCCAGCACCGCCTCACCCTCCCCGACGGAGGCGACCGGGCTGTTCCACCTGATCTCGATGCCCTCGGCGGCGGCTCGCCGGACCAGGTGCTGCATCATGCGCCCCGGCCGCAGCGCCCCCTCCAGCCTGTTGCGGATGACCGGGTAGCCGTTCAGGGTGTCTTCGCTGTAGACCTGATTCTCGCCCGTAAGCTCCTTCAGCCATGCGTTAAATTCCTCGACGTGCTCAAGGGAATGCTCAAAAGCCTCCCGGTCGGTAAAAAAATCGCATCCCCCGCAGGCTTCATAGCCTATGGCCTCATCACCGAGCGTCTCGCGAAGCAGCTGCAGACCGCGGTAGCGGCGCACAATACGGCGGCCGATGTTTTCAGGGCTTTCCTTCTGCATGTCCGCCACGTGCTCCGAAATGGAGCCGATGCAGGCGAAGCCGGCGTTTCGCGTGCTCGCGCCCTCCGGCATGGCCCCCTTGTCCAGCACGATCACCCGGCTGTCGGGATGGTCGCGCTTGTAGAAGAGAGCGGCTGAAAGTCCTACGATACCCGCCCCTACCACGATCAGGTCGCAGGGTGCCAGAAAGGACTCTTTTTCCCAGAATGACGCCATAAAGTCTTTAAAGTCTTAAAGTCGAAAAGTCGAAAAGTCCGAAGTCGAAAAGTCCGAAGTCGGGAAGTCGAATAGCCCGAAGCCCGAAGTCCGAAGTCAGTTGGTCGGGGCGAGGGGGCGGAAGACCAGGCCGGCCATAAGGGCGGCCCCGGTGCGGAAGCACGCCTCATCGACGTTGTAGCGCGGGTGGTGCCAGGACCAGGTGCTGCCGGAGCGCTCGTGTCCGCTTCCCAGCAGGAAGAAGACCCCCGGAAAGTGCTGCTGGTAGAAGGCGAAATCTTCGCCGGCCATAATGGGATCGTCCATCCTCTTCACCTTCTCCTCGCCCAGCAGCTCCGCGGCGGCGCCCCGCAGCTCTTCGGTGGCCCAGGGAGTATTCATTACCGCCGGGTAGCCGTGGTTGAAGTCGAAAGTGTAGCGGGCGCCGGCCGACTCGGTCACGCCTTTGACGATGGACTCAATGCGGTTTCGGATCATGCCGGCCGTATCGGCCGAAAAGGTGCGCACCGTACCTTCCAGGGTCACTTTCTCGGGGATGATGTTGAAAGCGGTGCCCCCGTGGATGGAACCCACCGTCACCACGGCGGCCTCGGTGGGACGCACGTTGCGGCTCACGATGGTCTGCAGTTGTCCCACCACCTGCGAGGCCAGCACAATGGGATCCACCGCCTGGTGGGGATAGGCGGCGTGCCCGCCCTTGCCGATGATTTCGACGGTGAATTCGTCCGGCCTCGCCATAAAGGGCCCCTCCTTCACGGCGACGGTACCCGGTTCGTAGTGGGGGCTCGAGTGGAGCCCGTAGATCACGTCCACCCCCTTCTCCTGCAGGTAGCCCGTCTCACAGAGCAGGCGTCCCCCGCCCGGCAGCTTTTCCTCCCCCGGCTGAAAGACCAGCAGCACCGTGCCCTCGATCTCCTCGCGCAGCTCCGCCAGCACGCGGGCCGCGCCCAGCAGGTTGGCCGTATGGCTGTCGTGACCGCAGCAGTGGGCCACCCCCTCCTTCTGCGAGAGAAACTCCTGCTTGTGCTCGCCCTCCTCGCTCATGGCGAGGGCGTCGATATCGGCCCGCAGGGCCACCACGCGATCGGAGGAGCGCCCTCCCTCCAGCACGCCCACGCAACCGGTTTCCAGGGGGCGGTCGGCCGGGATACCCAGTTCCTCCAGGGCGTCCAGGATGAAGCGGGTGGTTTCGTGCTCCTGGTAACTCAGTTCCGGGTTGCGGTGAATATGACGGCGGTCGGCCACCATGCGGTCGAAGTGGACGTCCACCAGCTTTTGAATGCGATCCTTGTCCATTGCCTTAATGCCAAATATTGTTCATCATGGGCTGCGTACCGGCAATATAGAACACAGAGCTGAAAATACAGAATGCGCAACTATGCACGCGCGCTGACGTACGCGCAAGTGTATCCGCCGGCAATCCAACGAGGCTGAAGGAATTTCAATGAAAAACCGATTCACATCCTGGGAGATTGTACTGGCCGGGCTGGCCCTCACCTCCGTGGCCCTATTCCTGATGGCCCGCGCCGGTGACAACGAAAGCGTATCCCAGGCGAACGTCTCCCAGGTACCCGGTCACCCCGAAGCCCCCGAAGTTCCCCATCCCAACATGCCCGGCGCGGTGGTCATCGACCTGGAGCGGCTGGAGAGTCTACGCAGCCTGGGCAACCTGGAGAACCTGCGAAACCTGGGCAATATCGAAAACCTGGACATCCGACTGGAGAACCTGGAAGCGCTCATGGAGTCGGAATCGGAGGAAGCCACCGTGCGGACCCTGGAAGAGCTGCGCAAGCATCTCGAGGAGGCAGGCAAAGCCAACTTCCGGGTGCAGCTCCAGAACCGCAAGCTCTTCATCAACCGCAACTACAACGTGGAGCAGGCCAACTGGACCGAAGTCTCCCCCGGCGTCTACGTCTTCCGCCAGACCCTGGACACCGAAAACGTCCGTCGCCTTGAGCTGCTCATCGGTTTCGGCAATCTCACCATCGTAGGCAGCGAGAACGGCGGCGGCGAGCTCACCCTGAAGGCCACCGGCGACATCCCGGGTGCACAGGTGCTGGCCGAACAGCTCACCGTCGAGCGCTCCGAAGGAAGCGAGGGCAATGCCATCCGTGTGACCGGGGCCGAAGGCTCCGATTTGCGCAACCGCATCAACCTCAACGCCACCCTTACCGTGCCCCGCAGCCTCGCCCTTCAGGCGATCACGCGGGGGGGACACATCAACGCCAGCAACCTGGAGGGCAATCACTCCTTCGAGACCTCGGCAGGCCATGTGAACCTGTCCGCCGTCTCCGGCAGCACGGTCGTGCGCTCCAGCGGGGGACATATCATCGGCGAACTTCTCTCCGGGGAGGCCGACCTGAAGACCACCGGGGGACACATCCGCGTATCCGATTTCGACGGCTCCCTGGTGGCCCAGACCGGCGGGGGACACATCGATATGCAGTCTCTCAGCGGACAGGTGGAGGCGCGCACCTCTGGCGGCAACATCAACGCTTCGATGGCCTCGGCCGGCGGGCCCCTCTCCTTTACCACCTCGGCAGGCAACCTCACCCTCGTACTTCCTTCCGGCGTACAGGCCGATATCCAGGCCGACGGATCACAGGTTACGCTTGCGGAGGGATTTGCCTTCGACGGCACGCAAACCAACGGCTCGCTGGACGGTACCCTCAACGGCGGCGGCATCCCCATCACCCTTCGCTGCTCCTTCGGCAACATCGTCATCCGGCATGAGTGATTCCGGCGAGACGCCCGGCGTCGAGCGCACCGAAACCGGCGACGGATCCCATACCCTCTACTCCCGCCGTTTTTCCCAGCACTACCATAACCCTGCCGGGGCTGTGGCCGAAAGCCGGCACGTCTTTTTCGAGCACAGCGGACTCTACCGCCGCCTGGAAGCGGGGGGCGAAGCGCTTACCATCCTGGAGGTGGGTTTCGGCACGGGACTGAACCTGCTCCTGCTGCTGGAAGCCCTGCGCGAGCGCGGCCGGCCTGCACGCGTGGACTACGTGAGTGTGGAAGCCTGGCCTCTTGACCCTGACCAGGCCGCGGGACTGAACTACCCGGGGCTGCTGGACGTCGACCCCGGGCTGCTGCCCGGCATCTTCGCCACCCTAGAGCCCGGCATGAACCGCCTGCATCCTGCCGAAGGCGTGCATCTGCACCTGTGGCAGGGCGCCTTCGAGAACTTTGAGCCGGCGAAGCATGAGGGGCATCCGGCGCCGGGCCGATTTCATCTTCCACGATCCCTTCTCTCCCGACGTGAACCCGGAACTGTGGACCGGCGAAGTGTTCAGCAAGCTGCTTGCCTGGAGCGCCCCTTCGGCCGTGCTGGCTACCTACTGCGCCGCCTCGGCGGCCCGCGGCGCCATGTGCTGGGCCGGCTGGAAAGTGGCTCGTGCGCCCGGGGCCCTGGGCAAGCGCGAGATGAGCCTCGCCTCCCCCGATGCCTCCATGCTGGAGGGTTTCGAAAGGGTCAACGAAGAGCGCCTGGCCGCGCGCTACGAGGCAGGAGATTTCTGATACCGCTGTTCCCTACTCCATAAACAGCGCCGCGATGCGGCGGTGGATGTCGCCGTAGCCCACGCCGCCCATGTTCGCAATGATGGCCACCACCACCTGCTGTTCGGGGAAGACCACGAACTGCGTGGTGCCGCCCACCGAGCCGCCGCTGTGTCCCACCCAGGGGCGACCCTGTTCGTCCTCGCCGCTGCTCCAGCCGATGCCGTAGCCGGTGGACTCCCCGTCGGAGGTCTGCATGGGACGCCAGAGCTCTTCCACGGTGGTGCGCGTCAGAAAGCGGTCACCCATCATCGCCTGGCCGAAGATCAGCAGGTCCTCCGCCGTGCCCAGGTAGCCGCCCCCGGCCCACTTGTAGGAGTTATCCACGTAGGGGGCGTTCTGAAGCTGTCCCTCCTCGTTCTGCGCATAGTAGGCCGTACGGTGGTGAATGATGGGGGTGGTGTAGTCGGCTACGGTTTGCTGCATGCCCAGGGGGTCCAGCACCTCGCTGCGCATGTAGTCCAGGTAGGGGCGGCCGGAGGCTCCTTCGATGACCGCGCTCACCAGGTTCCAGCCGTAGCTGCTGTAGCTGTAGTCGCTGCCGGGCTCAAAGAGCAGGGTGTCCTCGCGGAAAATCGTAATGCCCTCGCGCACCGTGGGATAGTGCTCGTCGCTCATGAATTCATCGCCCCGGTAGTGGCGGATGCCCGCCAGGTGTCCCGCTACCAGGCGTGTGGTGATCGTATCCTTCTCCTTTTCCGGGAAATAGGGGACATACTCCTGCACGGGAAGATCCAGGTCGAGGCGGCCCGCCTCCATAAGCTTGCCAAGCGCGGCGGAGGTGATGGTCTTGGAGACACTACCAATGCGCATGCGCGTATAGGGCCAGACCGGCACGCGCTGTTCCACGTCGGCCCATCCGAAGCCCTCCGACCAGGCGGTGGCGCCGGCCACCGATACGGCCACCTGCACCCCGGGGATGTTCTGGTCGGCCATCATGGAGTCGATGAGGGCGTGCGCCCGGGTGGCGGCCGCCTCGTACCTTTCGTCCAGCGCCGGCAGGTCGGCCGGGTAGTGCTGGGCGGAGGCAGGCGGTACGAAAGCAGGAGCGAGAACCAGGGCCAGCAGGAGAGTGAGCGTCAGAAGCGAAGGAGTACGACGGGTAATCATGAGCTCTTCCGGTTGTTTTCGAGTTCGAGGAAACGCGCGAGGAGGCGTCCCAGGTACTTTTTGTGGTACATGCGGTAAATGTGGTCCATGTCGGCGATAATTACAAGCCGCTCCTTGCTGCGGGAAAAGGCCACGTTGAGCAGGCGGGGTACGGCCAGCCCGTTCTTCTCCTCATCGAAGGGGCGTACCGAGTAGTGCCGCCGGCGCCCGTGCTCCCACTCCCCGCTCATCACCGTGTCGAAAAGGATCACCTTCTTTTCGCGTCCCTGGAAAGTGTGGATGGTGCCCACCTCCACCTGGTCCAGTCCTTCGGCATAGAGCTCCCTGCGCAGGTCGTACACCGTGCTGCGGAAAGGCACGATCACCCCGATCTCCTCCACCGGCACGTGATGTTTCAGCACCAGGCGCTTGAGCAGTTTCTGCACCAGGGCCATATGCACCTCGTTGACGGGACTGAAGCCCCGACCCTCGTCCTTCTGCCGCAGCTCCGGCCCGTAGCGCCGGGTGTCCACCACATTCACGGTGGGAGCCTCATCCTCCCCGCTGCCGGCGGCTTCCTCCCCCGCCGCACCGGCCGTCTTGAGGCGCCCCTCGTAGAAGACGCTACTGAGCACCTCCGCAAGGTCGCGGTTCATCCGGTACTGCACGTCGAAAAAGGAGGTCAGCGGACGGTTGCGGTCGTGCCAGTCGAACAGCTCCTCGGCCCTCCCGGCGCCCGAGACCCAGGTAAAAATATCCTCTTCCAGGAAATCGCGTGCCTCCGGCTCGTCCGTCAGCGCGATGGGGGGCAGCTGCATGGGATCGCCCACCACCACGATGTGGCTGCGCGACTTGGAGGCCAGCACCATGAGATAGGGCAGGTTGGCCATGGAGGCCTCGTCCACCACCACGGCGTCGAAATGAAGCCCGTGAAACAACTCCGAGGTGCAGACCTTGGCCAGGGTGGTAGCCACCAGCTCGCGTTTTTCCAGTTCTTCGCGTTCGCTGACCTTCAGCATGCGCTCCAGCTTCTCCTCCAGGGCCTCAGCCCCCCCGTACTCCTCCAGCTGCTCACCCAGCGCGTCGATGCGGTCGTCGAGCACCTTCGGCACCTCCTCCCCGTGCTCCATCAGGTTGTCGATCTCCTTCTGCAGGTTGAGGAATTCGTCCAGAAGCCCGCTCAGTTCGCCCGCCTCCCCCTTTCGGCGCTCCTCCTCCCGCTCCAGCTGGGCGTCAAAGTGGACCTCCTCCAGGCGGCGGTCATCCAGGGCCACCTCCCCGAAACGGCAGATGCGGTCCAAGAGATGGTCCCGCTCCACGGCCTCCAGGGCGTCGAGGACGCTTAGCAGACCCACGTCCACCGCCCGGTTGGTGTTGGAGGCGAAGAGCACCTTTTTGCCCTTGACCAGGTAGTTGGCCATGATAAATCCCAGCGTGGAGGTCTTGCCGGTGCCCGGCGGACCCCAGACGTAGAGCACGCGGTTGCTGAGGGCCTTGCGGAGGGCCTCCGACTGGGCTTCGTTGCGGCTGCTGTCGTCCAGCACCCGCACCTCGCCCTCACCCGCGTGCTGCTCCGGGTCGGGTGAAAAAAGGCGGCCTATGCGCTCCTGCGCCTCCTCGTTCTCCGACAGGTACTCCAGCTCCCCCCGCAGCTTGCGCAGCACGAAATCGTTCTCCCACTCCAGGCTGATCTTCTCGATGGTCTCACCCAGGTTGTGGGGAAATTCAAGAACGACCTCGCGCTCCCCGTGCTCCACCGAATAGAGCGTCAGCTCCTCGTCGTAGCCCTCCAGCTCGCCGCGGATCTCCTCTGCGAAGCGCAGGGAGGTGTTGCGCGTTTCAAAGACGTAGTAGAATACCCCGGGCGGATGGTGCTCCCGCCGGCGTCCCCCGAAGAGCACGTCGCGGGAGGGCTTCTCGCGCACGGTGTCGATCTCAGACTCTACCGCCTCGATGGAGCGCGTCAGCAGTTTTTTGATGCTATCGGTCATTGGTGTTTAGAACAGTGCGGATTCAGGTCCTTACAATTTCTGATGGACGGAAACGGATCGGCCGCCGGGGATGGCAGCCTCCCCCTACTGGTCCCACAGCTCCGCCCGGATGGTATCGGCGCTCTTGGAGGCGATCTGGTACTCCACCCTGATCCGCCGCCGCTCGGGAATCTTCTCCTCCACCAGGGTGGCGCTCCGGGAAGTATACAGTATAAGATCGGTGTTGCGCACGAAGAGCGGCAGGGACTTCCCGTAGGAGGCCCCGGCCACGAAGGAGCCCTCGAAACGGATGCTGGTCTTGAGCTCGTCGATGATCTTGGGAATGCTCTTCTCCTCGGCCGCCACCAGGCCGATGGTCTCGATGGCGGCGCGGTCCACGATGGAAAGCAGGGTGTCGGGGTGCACCGAATAGACAATGGGCAGCAGGCGGCCGGTCTCCGCAAAGTCCCGGAAGGTATGGATGTGCTGCACCGGCACAAAGAGGGCGTCGTACTTGACCGTCTCGTTGTACTGGTTGGCCGTGAGCACCTTCGAACGCACCCCCACCTCGCGGCGGATGGCCTCGGCCAGCATGCCCCCCAGCTCCTCGGTATCCCCCACGGTGGCGCAGGTCTCGATGCGGTCGGGCCAGTCCATGAAGCTGAGCTGCTCCTGGAAGAGCTCGTCAATTTCAGATTCGTCCAGCCCGTAGCCGATCAGCTCCTCCAGCAGCCTGCGCATCTTTTCGGAGCCCACCTCCAGTCGGTCGGCCTTGTCGAGGGTGGTGGTCTGGCGCTCCACGATAAATCCGCGGCCCTGCTCCCCGCGGACCAGTCCCTCGTCCACCAGGATATGATACGCCTTTCGAACGGTGTGGAAGCTGGTTTCCAGCTGCTGGCCCAGCTCGCGGGTGGAGGGCAGCGTCTCGCCCACCTGGAACTGCTTGGTGGCGATCATCAGCCGGATGCGGTCGGCGATATATTTGGCGGAGGTTTTCACCCCTTCTTATCCACCATCTTCTTGAGTTCGGTGAGCAGCATGAGCGATTCGATGGGCGTCATCCGGTTGGGGTCGCAGGCCTCCAGCTTGTCCATGAGCTGCTCGATCCGGGGGTCAAGCTCCGCCTGAAAGAGGGACATCTGCTCGATCTGCTCCTGCTTGTCCATTTGTTGGGCCGCCTTACGGGCCGCAGCCTGCCTGGCCGCGGCGGCGGCCTTGCCATTTTCGCCCCCCTCCTTGAGGGTGCCGGCGGAGTCGGTCAGGTCGAGACTGTGGCTCTCCAGGTTCCCCAGGATCTCCCGGGCGCGCTCGATGACGATGGAGGGAAGCCCGGCCATATCGGCCACCTGTATGCCGTAGCTGTGGTCGGTGCCGCCGGGCACCAGCTTGCGCAGGAAGATCACCTTGCCCTCGTGCTCCTTCACCTGCACGTTGTAGTTTTTAATATGCTCGTAAAGGTTCTCCAGCTCGTTGAGCTCGTGGTAGTGGGTGGCAAAGAGGGTCTTGGCGGCCACCGAGGGCTGGTTGTGCAGGTACTCGGCCAGCGCCCAGGCGATGCTCAGCCCGTCGAAGGTGCTGGTGCCCCGCCCCACCTCGTCCAGCAGAATGAGGGAATTGCGCGTGGCGTTGTTGAGGATGTTGGCCGCCTCGTTCATCTCCACCAGAAAGGTGCTCTCCCCGGCGGCCAGGTTGTCGGAGGCGCCCACGCGGGTGAAGATCTTGTCCACCAGTCCGATGTGCGCCTTTTTGGCGGGCACGAAGCAGCCGACCTGCGCCAGCAGCACAATGAGGCCGGTTTGTCGTAAAATAATGCTTTTGCCGGCCATGTTGGGACCGGTGATGATCAGGATCTGCTCGTCCTCGTTCTCCAGGTGGATGTCGTTGGGAATGAAGGGCTCACCGGGCGGGAGGGTCTTCTCCACCACCGGGTGGCGCCCCTTGGTGATATCGACCACCTGGTCGTCGGCCATCTCCGGCTTGCAGTAGTTGTTGCGGAAGGCCACCTCGGCAAAGCTCTGCAGGCAGTCCAGCTCGGCCACCGCTCGGGCCACCTGCTGCACCTGCTCGGCGTATTCGGCCACCTGGCTGCGAAGCTCCTCGAAGAGCTCGTACTCCAGGGTTTTGCTGCGCTCCTCGCTGGAGAGGATCTTCTCCTCCACCTCCTTCAGCTCCTCGGTAATGTAGCGCTCGGAGTTGACCAGGGTCTGCTTGCGCGTGAAGTGGTCGGGCACCTTCTCCTTGTGGGTATTGGTGACCTCGATGTAGTAGCCGAAGACCTTGTTGTAGCCGATCTTGAGCGAGCCGATGCCGGTTTCCGCGGCCAGCTCCTCCTTGATCTTTTCGATGTACTGCTTGCCGTTGCGGGCGATGTCGCGCAGCTCGTCCAGCTCCTCGTTGTAGCCGTCCCGGAAGATGCCGCCGTCGCGCAGACTGGCGGGGGGATCCTCCTGTATGGACTCCTCGATCAGCTCCTGCAGCTCGTCCAGCAGGGGAAGACGCCCGCGCAGGTCGTTCAGCAGGGGCTCGTCCAGCCCCTGGAACTGCTCCTTCACGAAGGGCACGCGCAGCAGCGAACTGCTGAGCGCCGCCAGGTCGCGGGCGTTCGTGCGTCCCACGCAGATGCGGGAGATGAGCCGTTCCAGGTCACCCACCTGATCCAGTTCCTCCCGAAGGTTCTCCCGCGCCTCGTGGTCCCCGTTCAGCGCTTCCACGGCGTTGAGGCGTGCCACGATGGGCTCGAGGCGCTTGAGGGGACGCATGATCCACTTGCGCAGCATGCGGCCGCCCATGGCCGTGCATGTGCGGTCGAGGATGGAGATGAGCGTGCCTTCGGTGCCTCCCTCCTGCAGGCTGGTGACCAGCTCCAGGTTACGCTTGGTGGAGCCGTCCAGGGACATGTACTCATCGTCCTCGTAGGCATAGAGCCGTCGGATGTGTCCCAGCGAAGCCTTCTGGGTCTCCTGGACGTAGTGCATGAGCGCGCCGGCGGCCACCTGTGCGGTCTCCATACCCTCCACGCCGAAACCCTTCAGGGAGTGAGTCTCGAAGTGATCTGTGAGCAGCTCGTAGCCGTAGTCGCCCTCGTAGACCCAGTCTTCGACATAGGTGACGTTGTAGCCCTCCAGTCCCTCCGGCAGACTGTTCTTGAGCCTGCGGGGGAGCAGCAGCTCCGAGGGGGTGACAGACTGCAGCAGGTCGCCCAACCGCTCTTTGGGGGTTTCCGACAGGCCGAACTCCCCCGTGGAGACATCGGTGAAGGCCACCCCGACCGTGCCGCCCGACCAGTGCACCGCGGCGGCGTAGTTGTTGCGTTTGTGCTCGAGCAGTTTCTCCGACATGGTGACGCCGGGAGTGGTGATCTCGGTCACCTCCCGCTGCACCACCTTGCGGCCGGCACTCTTCGCCTCGGAGGGGTCCTCCGTCTGCTCGCAGATGGCCACCCGGTGTCCCAGCTTGACCAGCTTGGGGAGATAGGTGTCGAGGGCGTGGTAGGGAAAGCCCGCCAGCAGGGTCTGGTCGCTGCCGTTGTTGCGCTTGGTGAGGGTGATGCCCAGCTCCTCGCTCACCGTTTCGGCGTCGTCGGCGAAGGTCTCGTAGAAATCTCCTACCCGGAAGAGCAGAATAGCCCCCTCGTGCTCCTCCTTGATGGCGTGATACTGCTGCATCAGGGGGGTTAAAGACTTGTTCTTGGGACTCATCTGGGCGGTTTGCTGGGTTCGGGAGGGTGCATCGGGCGACAGGCGCCATCCTGCGGAATCGGGAGCCCGGCAGAATCTGTTGGCATTACCGGGTGCTAGGAATTAATTTAAGCTGTTCTCAAACAACCGTATCTGTTGTGCAGAAGTATAAGAATTTCTGGCGCCGCATCGTAGATCTGTTAAAGAATAAGGACGTGTTTTTCAACGCGTCCGCGATCACCTTTAACCTCTTTATCTGCGCCGTACCCTTCGTCCTGCTGATGATTTCACTCATCGGCTACGTGCTTTCCTACGAGGACGCCTTCAACGAGATCCTGCGCTATGGACGGGAGCTTTTTCCCGCCTTTTCGCACGAGACGCAGAGCGGGGACGTCTTTGAGGGGGCGGTTACCCTGGAGAACCTGCTGAACCCCCTGGTCGGCGCGCGTCAGGTCTTCGGTATTTCGGGGGCCGTCATTCTGGTCTTCTTCTCCCAGGGCCTCTTCTACACCATCAAGCACGTGATCTTTGACATTTTTGAGATAGAAGACCGACGTCACCCGGTGATGGAGATGGTCTACAACTTTTTCACCTTCGGACTGGTGGGCGGGGTCTTTATCTTTTTCAGCGTCTCCATCTCCTTCCTCTCCCTCTTCTCCTTCAGCGAGATCGCCCTGCCCTTTACCGACCTGGTGCTGCGCATGGGGTGGCTCTACAACCTGCTGAACATTCTAATCCCGCTGCTGTTTACCCTATTCCTGTTCTACACCCTCTTCCGATACATCAGCGAAAAGCGCATGCAGCGCAAGGTGGCCCTGGTGGGCGCCCTGGTCTACACCGCCCTCTTTGAGGTTGCCAAATGGGGGGTGGGACTCTACCTGGGCTACGCCTTCAGCGCCTACCGATACTTCTACTCCGGCTACACCATTCCGGTCATCATCGCGATCTGGGCCTTCTATTCGGCGGTGCTGCTGGTGATGTCGGCTATCGTGGCGCGCTCCTACCAGCAGACCTTCGTCGAAAGAGGGATCTCTGAAAACCCGTATACAGCCATCTCTTAAAGTCGAAAAGTCCAGAAGTCTTAAAGTCAAAAAGTCGGAAAGTCGGAAAGTCGAATGTCATGAAGCTGGAACGTGCATTTTATCTGCGTGATGATGTGGTGCAGATCAGCCGGGAGATGCTCGGCAAGGTGCTCTACACGCGTTTCGATGGGGAGCTCACCTCGGGCATAATTACCGAAACGGAGGCCTACCGCGGACACGACGACAAAGCCTGCCACGCCAACGACGGGCGCCGCACCGATCGCACCGAGGTGATGTACCGCCGCGGCGGCACCGCCTATGTCTACCTCTGCTATGGCATCCACCACCTGTTCAATGTGGTCACCAACCGGGAGGAGACGGCCGACGCCGTGCTGGTGCGCGCCGTTCGTCCCCTGGAAGGGAAAGAACGGATGCTCCGGAGGAGGGAGCGGGAAGAGGTGGAGCCGGCCCTCACGGCCGGACCCGGACGACTCACCCAGGCCCTGGGCATCTCGGTCGACCATTACGGGACCGACCTGCTTGGCGATACCATCTGGATCGAGGACCGCGGGCTGAATACTGGCTCCGCGGGCGTTGCATCAGGCCCCCGCGTGGGCGTGGACTACGCGGGGGAGCACGCCAAACGACCCTGGCGCTTCTGGCTGGAGGGAAACCGGTGGGTGAGCCGGGGCTGATATCCGGCGTGCATGGGATACACCCTGCCGGGCGCACACAAAAAAACGGCCCGCCGCTGGGGCAGGCCGTTTGTAGATTCATTGCCTTGCGTGTGCGTTCCGGACGATGTCCGCCCGGGATCACGACCGGTGATTACCGATTTCCGCCGTTACCGCCTCCATTGCCGCCGGTACCGGTGGTGTCTGACATCTCAGCCTGCACGCGCTGCTGGATGTCCGGGTTTGAACGAATAGTAGCATCCATGCGCTGAAATCGCTGCATGCTCATCTCGCTTTCCGTAATGATCTGCATCTGCTGCTTCTGCACCTGCATGCGCAGCTGTTGGAATTTCGGCTGCAGGCGCTGAAGGGCGCGCTTCTCCGAATCGGACAGCTGCATGTTTTGCTGCTGGCCGGTCTGCTGGGCCTGCATGATCTGCTGGAATTTCTGTACCGTGATGCTGTCAGCCTCCTCAACGATCTGCATCTGCTTCTGGTTCACCTCTGAGATGATAGGCTGGAAGCCCTGGACAATCTCTACAAACTGCTGGACGTCGGCATCGGTGACGCTGTCAGCAGGGATGGGATCGGGTTGCGGCGGCTGCATCTGCTGCTGGCCCTGAGCAAAAACAGTGCCTGCCGTCAGGGCAAATACCAGCACGAGGGAGAAAAATTTCGTTGAAACTTTCATAGAAAAAGTCAGTCTTGGATTAGATTGTTGCCTTTAATATAAGTCTAACTAATATACGGATTTAATCATTCGATCTAAAAAAGGACAAACAACCCGCTGCAGCCCAGGGCCGGCGGAAACCGGACCTCACCCCGCAGCTTCAACAAGCTTCAGAGGCAAATAAGGCGGGCTGCCGTGCGCACTACTCCAGGTTGAGGGCGCCGGCGGAAGGCACCTTGACCACCGGAAAGGAATCGCCGGATTCGAGGGCCTGATTGAAGAGTCCCCACTTGACATAGCCGTCGTCCGATTCGGGCTCCAGCAGGTAGAAGATGAGCTGGCGGTTGGAGTTGTTGGTGGGAATGATCACCCAGTCGTCCAGCGCCACCTCTTCGTCCCGGAATGCGCCCTCCACGGTCACCAGGCGGTGCCCCTCGTAGGCGTCCTCCTCCTGCTGGAAGGTCTCGGCCGCAAAGCGGCGTACCGGCACCGGGTCTCCGTTGGAGGTTGACACGGTGGTGATGCCGTGCATACGAAGGTTTTCCACGACGTGATCGTAGTCGCCCGAGCGGTTGTCCAGGGCGTAGGCGAAGGGTATGGAGCGGCTCTCGGTGGCGCGGAACTCGTTGTAGAGCAGGGAGCTGACCGTATCGGCGATGCCCATGCGCATATAGGTGTTGCGCTCCAGGTCATCATGGCGCATGGTGTCCAGGTCGGCAATCAGCACGGGAAACTCGGCAGGAACCTGCGTATAGTCAAAGGAGATGCCCGCCTCCAGGCTGTCGGCGTGTTCGGTGTAGTTGGCGTCGAGTACCTGTTTCATGGCCTGTATCTCGACGGCGTTCTCGGACATGAAGGCGACGGTCTCCTTCACGAAATCCTCTACCACGTCGATGCGCGATTCGTAGTCCACGTAGGCGTAGGTCTCGCTGAGCAGTCCCAGACGGTTGCGGAGGCCGTGATAGTTGGAGGAGTAGCGCGGCATATGGCTGTAGGTGAACCAGCCCTGCTCGGGTCCACGGTAGAAATTGCCGTAGTCGAACACCTGCCAGCCCTTCTCCTGCATGTCGCTGCGGATCTCCGGCAGCATTCGCCCGCGCATGAACTCGCGGATCATGGGATCGGTGTTGGGATTAAGGGGCTCGGCGTAGGTCAGGTGGTAGCCGTGCGGGGAGCCGTTGGTGGTGTGCAGGTCCATAAAGAGCATGGGATCCCACGTAGCCAGCACGTTTTGTACCAGTCCCTGTCCCTCGCTGGTGTCAAGCTTGGTAAAATCGCGGTTCAGATTGAGTCCCTCGGCATTGGGCCGCGTACCCACCCCGCCTGAGGGTCCCCACTGGTTGGTGCGGTGCTCCCGGTCGATCATCTCATTGCCGTCGGCGTTGTAGATGGGCGCCAGGGCCAGGGTGACCTTGCCCAGCCACTCGGTGTGCTCACCGGCGGTGAGCTCCAGGATGAGGCGCAGCAGGGCCTCCTTGCCCTCCACCTCACCGGAGTGGATATTGGCCACGATAAACACCACCGGTCGACTAAGGTCGCGCGCCTGCTGCGGGCTGCTGACCACACGGTCAGAGAAGACCAGCAGGGGGAGATCCCTGCCCTGCTCGGACTGCGCGAAGACTTCATAGTGCATATTGTCGGCATGCTGCCGGGCGTAGTCCACCACCTCCATCACATCATCGTACCGGGAGGTCTCCGTAAAATCAGTTGCCTCGGGCACCAGCTCCGGGGGCTCGGGAGCCGAACACCCCGCCGCCATGCCGATGACCGCCGCCAATACCGTAATGCTCATCCATCCTTTCATTATAAATACCCCATTGTTTTTAATTTGCCCGTGAAGTCGCTAGCAGTAACGCGTGTTCAATGTAAAATACCAAACGCTGTCTTGTTGTAATATTTTGATAAGCGCTACCGGAAAAACACCTATTTACAAAGATTTAAACACTAAGCGGCCCCTCCCATTCGATATTAACGTTAGCTCCTTGTATAATGGCGCCCTGCGGAGCATACCAATAATCGAGTCACCGGAAGGACCTATGCTGAAAGGAGGAAGACGAAGAGGAGTATACCGCGACATCGGACTGCTGATTATCCGCGCTGGTCTGGGCGTGGTCTTCGTTCTTCACGGCTATCCCAAGGTGTTCGGGGGACCCGAAAAGTGGGAGGAGGTCGGCGCCACCATGCAGTACCTGGGCATCGAATTCGCTCCCATGTTCTTCGGTTTTATGGCCGGCGCCATCGAACTGTTTGGAGGACTCTTCCTGGCTTTCGGCCTCTTTTTCACCCCCACCCTGGCACTGATGATCCTGGTGATGGCCGTGGCTGCGGCCGAGCAGGTGGCCACAGGCGGGGGACTCACCGGCATTGCCCATCCCATTGAACTGGCCCTGGTCTTCCTGGGACTGCTGTTTATCGGACCGGGACGCTACAGCCTGGAGTGGCGCATCAACCGCAGGAGGCGGTACTGAAACGTTCATTTGGCCTATTTTCTTCATATCTTCCGCGCTGCCAGAAAGAAGTTCTCCGCAATCATCAATACCTGACCCATGCAAGACGTCGTACTCATTCCCGGCGACGGAATCGGACCCGAAATCACCGATGCCGTCCTCTCCATTCTTGAGGAAGCCGGGGTAGAGATCAACTGGATCCGCCATACCGCCGGACTAAAGGCCTACGAGGAAATGGGCACTCCCCTCCCCGAAGAGACGCTGGAGGCCATCGCCGAACACCGCCTCGCCCTGAAGGGTCCTCTGACCACGCCCGTGGGCGCCGGATTCCGCTCGGTGAATGTCGCCCTTCGCAAGAAATTCGACCTCTACAGCAACATACGCCCGGCCAAGACCCTTCCGCATATTCCCTCACGCTACGAGGATGTGGATCTGGTGATTTTCCGCGAGAATACCGAGGGGCTCTACATCGGCAAGGAGCAGTGGGTGCGCGAGAACGGCCATGCCGAAAGCATTGCGGTGGTGACCCGCGAGGCCAGCGAGAAGATCATCCGCGCCGCCTTCGAATACGCCGTGGACAACAACCGCGACAAGGTGACCCTCGTCCACAAGGCCAACATCCTCAAATATACCTGCGGGCTCTTCCTGGAAGTAGGCAACGACATCGCCTCCGACTACCCTTCTGTGGAATACGAAGACCTGATCGTCGACAACATGGCCATGCAGATGGTGCTGCGTCCCGAAACCTTCGATGTCATTGTGACCACCAACCTCTTCGGAGACATCCTCTCCGACCTCTCCTCCGGACTGGTAGGCGGACTGGGCCTGACGGGCTCGGCCAATATAGGCGACGACGCCGCCATGTTCGAGGCCGTACACGGATCGGCCCCCGACATTGCCGGGCAGAATAAGGCCAATCCCATCGCCTTCCTGCTCTCCGCACTGATGATGCTTGATTATATAGGCGAGGAGGAGAAGGCGCATGTTATTCGGGAAGCCGTCTACCAAACGCTGGCTGACTCGTCGGTCTGCACGGCGGACATCGGTGGCAGCGGCTCCACTTCGGTTTTTGCCGAGGCGGTGTGCGGGCAGCTCAGCAAGCTGCAGTCTGCCTGACCGGCTTGCCTGTTCCCCGGCGCGCCGGACGCGTCAGGAACCTATACGGCGGATCAGCGCACCTGCACGGTCCCGGTATCCGGATTCCGCATCGTGCCGGCGCACGTGCTCCAGAACCTCCAGCGCCTCTTCGTTTCGATCCAGCTCATGCAGCACGCGTCCCAGGTAGTACCCCGAAATCACATGACTGGGACGTTCGTCGGTGCCGGGCAGCTCCTCGCCCAGCCGAAAGGAGGCTCGCAGCGCCTCTTCGGCCAGATCATGGTTTCCACGCTCCATATGGATGCGTCCCCGGTAGCCTAGCAGTTCTTCCCGCAGAACCCTGCCGAACGACAGGCTACGCGCCTCCCATCGTTCAAGGGACGCACGAATAACCGACTGGGCCTCCTCGTAGCGCTCCGATTCGAAAAGCGCCCTTACATAGGTGCGCACATAGTAGGAATTGCGGGGATAGTCCCGGTAGAGGCTTTCGAAATGGTGCGCGGCCTCCCGGTAGTCTCTCTGGTGATGGTAGGTGATGTTGCCCAGGAAATAGGTGGCCTCGGCAGAGGCGAACACAGCGCTGTCGGCTGCCTGCCGCAGCAGTTCAAGGCCTTTCTGCTTGTCCCCGTCCGGCAGGAACCAGGCGACGGGACGCACGACCGGATAGGTATCCGGCACCCAGGACGAATAGTAGATCATGAGTCCCTCGGCAAGTTTCAGGTCGGCCAGCCCGGTGTTCTGCTGCTGCAGCAGATCGTAGGCGCTGAGTGCCTTCCGCGCAACGTTCAGGCTGGATATCCAGTTGCCGCGATTCGACCGCTGCCGCGCGATGTACCCGTTGCTGATAGCCTTGATAATCAGGGCGTCTGCGTGACCTGCCTGCCGGTCCAATAGCCGGGATGCGGCGTAGTCGACCCGTGCCATGCGCTCCATCAACTCCTCGTCCCTGGACCGGTCGTGCAGGTCGGCCAGCACCTGCCACCAGAGTTCAATACCGTCGATCAGTTCCCAGAGCGGGTGTTGCGGGTGGCGGTTGCGCCAGGGACGAAGCACCTCCCGGGCCGCGTCAAAGCGAAAATTGTAGATGGAGTCAATGGCGGCCCTCGCATCGGGCCGGAATTCGTGATCCATGACCAGTTCCGGCACCTGCGCACCGGCCGAAGGCAGGACGGGCGGGGCAAAAAGCAGCAGGAGCAGCAGGGGTAGAAAAACCTTGTCGCGGCAAGAGGCGGGCAGGAAACGCTTCAAAGCAGGTGGTCTTCGAACCAGCCGGCGGTTCGGCCAAGCATCTTCTCGAAAGGCTCCGGGAAGGACTCCTCCCCGAAAGGATGGGAGCCGCCGAAGGTATGGCCGGTGCCGGGAACCAGCATGAGCTTCTTGTCGGCCGAGGGACAGTTCCGGTGCAGCAGTTCGGCGTCGGCGGGGGGCACCGACTCGTCCCCCCGCGCATGTACGAACAGCACAGGAATATGCAGTTCCTTTACACGTTCGGCGGCCATGAGACGGCCGGCGTTTTCGCGGGCGTCGTCCCACACCACACGGTCCACCGGCATCATCTGCCCGGTACGTCCGTTCCTGATTTCCGTCACGCCCTTATCCTCCCAGTCGGCGATCATCTCCTCGGACCAGCGCTGGTTGTAGTCCGCCACGGCTGACCAGGTGACCAGACAAGCCACCTCTTCGTATTCAGCGGCCGCCGCCACGGCGGTATGCCCCCCGCGGGAGTGCCCCAGAAGTCCTATGGCGTCGGTATTCAACCGCCTCCCGCCGGCGTCGACATCGCCCTCCTTCAGAGCCCGGATCACCAGGTCCACCTCGTCGAGGTCGCGGCTGAGGGTTTCCCGACGGAAGAGATCCAGCCGGTCGAAGACCCTGGGATCCTCCCCGATGCCGTTGTGGGAAAAATTGACGGCCATCACAGCAAAACCCGCCTCGCTGATAGCCTCGCAGGCATCAGGAAATGGACCCCAATCCTTGAAACCCTTAAAGCCGTGCAGGAAAATAATCACGGGAAGCGCCCTTCCGCTGCGGTCGCCGGGCAGGTAGAGGTCCCAGGTAATGGAGGATCCGTCATCGGCGGGAATACTGCCCGTACGCCTGCTGATAACATGGTGGGCCATGGGCTCAGGAATCGCTGCGGTTAAAATTGAGGGTGTCCAGCTTGACCAGCTTGCGGAGGGCGTTCACCTCCTCGCGGCGCAGATAGCGCCAGCGTCCCATCTTCACATCCTCCAGGGTAAGCCCGGCGTACTCGATGCGTTTGAGGCGGGATACCTCGCTGCCAAAATGTTCCACGATACGCCGCACCAGCCGGTTACGTCCCTCGAAAAGCGACAGCAGAAAACCGTCAGGAGTGCCGGTGATGCGGTGGGGTTTGACCGGGCCGTCCTCCAGTTCGATGCCGGCGGCGAGTTCGCGGAGCTGCGCTTCGGTGAGCCTGGGCCTGGACTCCACCTCGTAGGTCTTGCGCACGCGATAGCTGGGGTGCATCAGGCGGTGGGCCAGGTCTCCGTCGTTGGTGAGAATGAGCAGGCCCATGGTGTGACGGTCCAGTCGCCCGACGGGATAGACGCGCTGGCCCGTGGCGTCCTCGATGCGGTCCATGACCGTATCGCGTCCCCGCGGGTCGTCCGTAGTGGTAATAGTGTCTTTGGGCTTGTTCAGAAGGATGTAGACGAAGGGTTCCAGGCTCATGGTCTGATCCTCCACCATCACCCGGTCGCTGCGACGCACCTTGGAGCCCAGCTCCGTGACCGTCTCCCCGTTGACGGTCACCTTGCCCGCGGCGATGTAGTCATCGGCATCGCGGCGGGAGCAGAATCCCGAATGGGCGATGAACTTGTTGAGGCGTATTTCCTCGTCCTTCCCGTAGTCCTGATCGGCTTCGGGTGGCTTCTTGCCCTTGCCTTTGGGACCGCCGCGCCTTTGTCCGGAGGGACGTTTGTTCTTCCTGCCGGGCCTGTCCCCTCCCCCGGACCTCGATTTCCTGCCTTGCGGGCGCTCTTTTCGCTGGTCCTTGCTCACGTCTGTTCGGTTTTTTCGGATTCCTCTTGCGATGTGTCTCCGGACGCCTCCTCCGGCGCCGTCTCTTCGTCGTCCCTGCCGGCGGCCTCTTTCTCTTCCCCCTCACTTTTCTCCCCACCGTCCTCTTCCGAAGCCGGTCCCGCCAGCTTTTCCACGGCATTCACCAGGCTGGGATCTACGATGTCGGCCTCATCCTCGTCCACCTCTGCCTGGAGGCGTTCCAGCTCCAGCTGCCGGTCAAAGAGGAACTGGCGGTGCTCGGACATGTCGTCGTCCTGCAGGATCTCCTCGATCTCCCGTGGCTTCGGCAGCTCGTCCAGGGAGTTGATGCCGAAATGCTTCAGAAAATGGCGCGAGGTGCGGTAGATGAGCGGTTTTCCCGGAGCGTCCATGCGTCCCGCCACCTCGATGAGCACCTTCTCCAGCAGCTGCCGCAGGATGTAGCCGGAATCGACCCCCCGGATGTCGTCCACTTCCGGCTTGGTGATGGGCTGCTTGTAGGCCACGATGGCGAGCGTCTCGATGGCCGCCTGGGAGAGCTTGCGGTAGGCGTCCTCGTGCTGAAAGATGCTCAGCCAGGGCTCGAAGCGCTTGCGGGTGGCGAAGGTGTAGCCCCCGCCCAGATTGCGTATTTCGAAGGCCAGCCCGTTTTCATCGTAGCGCCGGTTCAGCTTGTCCACAAAAGTATGGATGGCGTCGGCCTCCAGCTCCAGCTCCTCCTCACCCCTGGCGATGATGTCCACGATCTTGTCGGCGGAGACCGGCTCCTCACTGGCGAAGATGATCGCCTCGATTACCGAAGAGAGTCGCGTGCCGTCAATAAACTGGTAATCGTTCATGGCAATGATGTGGAGACTTCAGGGTTGCGGGCCGTCCGCGCTTGCACCGTCAAAATAACAAAAAATGGAACCGATTTCCGATCAGGTACGGGCGCGCACGATGAAGAAGCCGTCGTTTCCCTGGTTCTGGTAGAGGGGCATAAGCAGGTAACCGTCGCACCGTGCCACGATGCGCCCCTCGCGGTCCGAGGCCAGCCACTCTCCCTCCTTGACGGGCTGAAAATTGCGGTAGTCCGGACGCATTCGGAAGCGGTCACCGGGCTGGATGATGTGCTGGTAAACCAGGTCCGACTTGACGGGCAGCACGCGGGTCTGCCGCCGCAGGTGGTGATGGTACTCCTCGAAATCGGGCAGGCGCCCGCTGTCGATGATCCCGGCCTTCGACAGGGCCAGCAGCAGGGCGGCCACCGTATTGTCCACCGTCAGGTCGTTGCGGTGCTGTCCTCCCTCGAAGGCGTAGGTAAGATAGCCGCGGTCCTGGAAGTAGCGCAGGGCGGCGCCACGAAGGCTCTCTTCGATGCCGAAGACCATGGGCACGTGCAGGTGACTCAGGAAATCCACATGGTTTTGACGCGGAGCGGTGATGGCGAAGATGTGTCCCTCAGCCGAGAAGGAGTGCAGGTCGACCAGGATGTTGTCGGGCGAACCGCCGTGGTCGCCGTAGGGCAGGGCCGACTCCCCGATCAGCGGCAGCAGCTTCTTGATCTGCCGGCGCTCGCTGCTGTCCAGCTCCCCTGCCGGCGTGCCGCGCACCTGCTCCAGGATACGTGGAAACCAGATCCGGTTCATGTCCTCGTCAATGTAGCGCACGCCCTCCCGCAGGGCCGGGAGATTGGCGCGCAGTCCCAGTACGGTGCCCCGCACCACGGCCCCATGCCGCTCCATCATGCCGAAGACCTGCTGCAGGGCCTCGACGCCGGCCGGCTCGTTGCCGTGCATCCCGCCGAGGATCAGGAAGCGCGGTCCGGGAACGGGACCCTCGGCATGACCGACCACGCGGTCCGCTTCGGCCTCTTCTATGTGCTCGGCAAGGGTATGCTTCATTCTATTCGTTGTTGCCGTGCAGCAGCCGCAGCAGACGTGCGGTAATGGTCATGTAGTTCTGTTCGGTGATGATGCCCACCAGGCGGTTGTTCTTGACCACGGGGAGACAGCCGATTTTTTGGGAGTCCATGATGTCCATGGCCTCCATGATAGAGGCCTCAGGATGGATGGTGATGGGATTGTCGATCATGATCTCCTCTACAGTCTGCGAGAGCTCCTCGTCATGGTTGATGGACTTGATGTACTCCTTGAAGAGGATGCGCATGGTGACCAGCCCCACCAGATGCTTCTTGTCGTCCTCCACCGGCACGTATCGGATGCGGCGCCAGTCGATCAGGTTAGCCACGAATTCCAGAATGTCGTCCTTCTGGCAGGTGAACAGATCGGTGGTCATGAACTCCTCCACCAGCAGGCTGGACGGCTGCCAGTCCTCAAGGTCCTCCAGGCGCGCGCGACCCCACTTGTGCACCGGCTCCCCCTTCTTCTGGTATTTGATCATGGCGCGGGTAACAGCGGCCAGGGACTGCTCTTTCGAGCTGTTCTCCTTCATCAGTCCGTTGTAGTTGTCGATCATCCACTGCGCGCCTGTCTGTCCGCTCTCCACGCGGTCGCGTATGATGCCCAGATAGGTATCGATGTCGCTCTCCCGGATGCCCGCCTTCTCGAGTCCCTCGCGCGCAATGGGCAGCAGCTCGCCCTGGATAAGCTCCGCGGCGTTGAAGCGCTTGTTGTTCACCCAGCGTATGGTGGTGTCCAGCCCCATCTTGGAGGCGGAGATAAAGTTCATCTTGGCTTCGTCGAAGCTCATCACCTCGGTGATATCCGGGTAGTAGTCGCCCAATTTGTTGAGCGTGCCCAGCCAGAAGGCGGAGTTGGCAATCTCGTCGGTCACGGTGGGACCCGAGGGGAAGACCCGGTTTTCGATGCGCAGGTGGGGCTTGCCGTTGGGACCCACCCCGTAGCAGGGGCGGTTCCATCGGTAGACCGTCCCGTTGTGCACCTGCAGGGCCTTCAGGGCCGGAGGCTTGCCCTCCTCCATAAGCGCCTCTACGTCTTCGGTCACCTCCGAACTGAGCATCACACGGTAGCGGGCGGTGTCCTCGCGGAAAATCTCCAGGATGCTCTCCTTCACCCACTCGTTTCCGAAGGTCACCCGCGGGGAGCTGTCGCGCAGGTGGTCGCCCACCGTGCGCGTGTCCACCGACTGCTGGAAAAGGGCGATGCGGGTCTCGCTCCAGAGGCGCTTGCCGAAAAGCAGCGGAGAGCCGACAGCGCTGGCCAGGATGGGTCCGGTAATAGCCTGGGCGATGTTATACTTGTTGACGAACTCCTCGGGCGTCACCTGCAGGTGCACCTGCCATCCGGTGTTGCTGGCCTCCAGCAGGGGGGAATCGAACTTCATGAGCAGCTCGTCCATGCCCTGGATGCGCAGTTCAAACTCCTCGCCCCGCAGGTTGTTGATGGCCTGGCAGAGCGCGCGATAGCGCTGCAGGGGCGTCATGTTCTTCAAATCGAGGTCCACCTTGCGGATGGTGGGCAGGATGCCCGTCAACACCAGGTTGCCGTCCATCTCCTCGGCCGCGCGCCTGACCCGGTCCACCCTCTCCTGCAGATTCTCCTCCATACGCGAGAGGCTGTCGCCGGTAAATTCCAGCGGAGTGAGGTTGATCTCCAGGTTGAACTTGGCGAACTCGGTGGTAAAGGCGCCGTCATCCTCCCCGAGCTGCGCCAGAATCTCCATGGCGCGGGGAGCGGCCTTGGCCTGCCGGTCCACCAGGCAGAGCTCCTGCTCGGCGCCGATGCGGATGGGATCGGTCTCGAACCAGTCGCCCTGCAGCATCTTGTCCAACGCGCGCAGGTCCTTCAGCACATATTTCATGAAGCGCTGAACCTCTTCCTGGCTGTCGGCCAGTTTAACTCTTTCTTCGCCCATATTCGGGGGACTTTTTTGCGGATGCTATGTCAATAATCGAATTTCTGCCACCTAATGCAAGCCCTATTCGAGGGCGTCCACGTTTACGTTGATGCGCACGGAACTGGCCCCCTCGGGCTTGCGATCACCGTAGAGGCCGAATACCTCGTCCAATAAACGTTCGATGGCGCGGGCACCGTTTCGCGGGTGGATCTTGAGCATGCTCTCCCAGCGGTACTCCTTCTGCATGCGCTCCACGGCGGCGGGGGTGGGACCCAGCACCGGCTCGCTTCGGCGGACCGCCTCTTCCAGCGCTTCGGTGAAGCGCCCGGCCACCTCGCGCACCCTATCCTGCCGGCTCCCCTTGAAGACGAAGCGCACGATGCGCGAATAGGGAGGATAGACCAGCTCGCGGCGGAAAGCCATCTCACGGCGGGCGAAGGCCTTGTAGTCGTGGTCCCGGGCGGCGCGCAGGGAGGGATGCTCCGGCTGGCGGGTCTGGAAGAAGACCCGTCCCTCCTTGTCGGCGCGTCCCGAACGGCCGGCCACCTGGCTCAGCAGCTGGAACATCCGCTCGGAGGAGCGGAAGGAGGGAAAGGCGAGTTCGGTGTCGGCGTCCACCACCCCTACCACCGTCACGTCCGGGAAATTAAGTCCCTTGCCCACAATCTGGGTGCCGGCCAGGATGTCCGCCTCCTTGCGCCCGAAGCGCGAGAGAATCTCCGCATGTCCCCTTCGTCCCGAGGTGGTGTCGTAGTCCATGCGCAGCACCCTCGCCTCCGGGTAGAGCCCTTCCAACTCCTCCTCCAGCTGCTGGGTGCCGCCGCCGCGCGGGGAGAGTCCCCCGGGCTGCTCGCATCGGGGGCAGCGCTCCGGAAGGCGCGCCGAGGCGCCACAGTAATGGCAGCGAAGCTGCTTTTTGGCCTTGTGGTAGTTGAGGCTCACTGAACAGTTGGGGCACTGGGGAATCTCCCCGCAGGTCTCGCAGTGCAGGTAGTTGGAGTAGCCCCGGCGGTTGTACAACAGGATGGCCTGCTCCCCCCGCTTCACCGCCTCCCCGACAGCCTCGTAGAGGGGAACGGCCAGGGAGCCGCGCATGGCCGCACGGTACTGCCGCAGGTCGAGCACCTTTACCTCAGGCATGGCGGCCTGAAAGGGGCGTTCGCTCAGCTCCAGGAAGGTGCTCTTGCCGCGGCGGCTGCCGTGCAGGGCGCTCATGCTGGGGGTGGCCGAACCCATCACCACCACGGCGTCGTTCAGGTGGGCCCGCATGACCGCCGTGTCGCGGGCGTGGTAGCGGGGCGACGGGTCCTCCTGCTTATAGGAGGCGTCGTGCTCCTCGTCCACCACGATGAGTCCAAGGTCGGGCACCGGCGCGAAAACCGCCGACCGGGCGCCGATGGCGATGTGCTTCTCCCGGTTCAGCAGGGCGCGCCAGGCGTCGTAGCGCTCGCGGTCGGTGAGGCGGCTGTGGATGACCACGATGTCGTCGCCGAAAATACGGTAAAAACGCTCCACGATCTGCGGCGTGAGGCCGATCTCCGGCACCAGCACCAGTCCCCCGCGTCCCATGGCGCGCGCCTTGCGCAGGGCGTGGATGTAGACCTCGGTTTTGCCGCTGCCGGTCACCCCGTAGAGCAGATGGCTGGCGAAGCGTCCCTCTTCGATGCCTTCGCAGATGGCCTCGCAGGCGCTGCGCTGCTCGGCGTTCAGCTCCTTGAGGGCCGAGGGGTCGTAGGTGTGGCGCAGGCCCGGGTCGGCGTGCTCCACCTCACGGGAGGAGATGAGCCCCTCCTCGGCGATACGCTTCAGGGTGTAGTGCTCCAGCAGCTCGTGGGCGTAGAGGTCGTCCTGGAACTCCGGCAGCCCCTCGCTGAGCAGCAGCTCCAGGGCGCGCACCCACTTGTAGTCGCGGCCCGCCTCCCGGTGCTCCTTCACGATCTCCCCCGCCCTGTCCGGACTCTCCTCCACCGACCATTCCCAGAGCGTGCGGGTGGAGGGCGACATCTGCATGCGGGGCTCCTCCCACACCTCCAGCCACCGGCGTCCCACCAGCCGCTTGAGCACGTCGGCGCCCCAGCGGCGGGAGGCCTCCTTCCAGTCGTAGCTGCCGGATGCGCCCACCTCCTCCAGCACGTTGCGCTCCGTTTTGCCGGCGGCCTCCGGGATCTCCCCCTCCAGGCCGGGGTGAAGCCGGATCTGCCGGGAGGAGTAGAAGTTGAGTCCGGCAGGCAGGGCGGCCTGTACGGCCTCCCCCCAGCTGCAGTAGTAGAAGCGGTGGATCCACTCGGTGAGCTGCAGCAGCTCTTCGGAGAGCACCGGCTCCCCGTCGAGCACCTTCTGCACGGGACGTGTGTCGAAGTCGGGCTGCTCGTCGTGCACCCGCACCGTCATGCCGATGGCCATCTGCCGGCGCAGGGGCACCCAGACCCGCATGCCGGGACGCAGAGATTCGATCGCCTCACGCCCCAGGACGTCCTCCGCCAGGGCGTATGTGAAGACCCGCCGCACGGCGGTGGGAAAAACGATGTCGGCGTAGCCGGGCACGGGCGCTCGTATTTGGACTGGAGTTGGCTGTAGCGAAAAGGGTATCCAATTTAGGGGTGCCTGTCAACGCGGATTTGTACAGGCGGCAGGGCCCGCTACCGCAGCCACCCCTCACGGTCCAGGCTGCGGTACTGCACCGCCTCGGCCACGTGGGCAGTGCGGATGGACTCGCTTCCTTCCAGGTCGGCGATGGTGCGTGAAACTTTCAAAATGCGGTCGTAGGCGCGCGCCGACAATCCTAGCACCGACATGGCGCGCCGCAGCAGAGTGGCGCCTTCCGGTCCCAGCCGGCAGACCGTGCGCGTGGTGCGCGCGTCCATCTGGGCGTTGGCGTAGACGCCGTCGAGGGACTCAAAACGGCGGCCCTGCCGCTTCCTGGCGGACGCCACGCGGGTGCGGATGGCGGCGGATCCCTCGGATGCCCCGGGGGAGGAGAGCTCCTCGAAGGGCACCTTTCGCACTTCGATGTGAAGGTCGATGCGATCGAGCAGGGGTCCGCTGAGACGGCCCAGGTAGCGGTGCATCTCCTGCGGGGAGGGTCCCTCGGGATTGGCCGGGTCGTACCAGTCGCCTGAAGGCGAGGGATTCATGGAGGCCACCAGCATGATGCGGCTGGGATAGGTAACGCTGAGCCGCGCCCGGGCGATGCGCACCTCCCCGCGTTCCACGGGCTGACGCAGCACCTCCAGGGCGCTGCGACGGAACTCCGGCAGCTCATCCAGGAAGAGTACCCCGTTGTGCGCCATGGAGATCTCGCCGGGACGCGGAATGCCCCCGCCGCCCACCAGCGCGGCGTCGGAGAGGCTGTGATGAGGCGCGCGGAAGGGACGCTCGGTCACCAGGGCGTCGCCGCGGGGCAGCAGTCCGGCCACGGAGTGAATCTTGGTGGTCTCCAGCGCCTCCTCCAGGGTCAGCGGCGGAAGGATGCCGGGCAGGCGCCGCACCATCATGGTCTTGCCGGAACCCGGTGGACCTACAAGGATTGCGTTATGTGAACCTGCCGCGGCCACCTCCAGGGCCCTCCTGACGTTCTGCTGCCCGCGCACCTCCCGGAAGTCGAGTACCGTAGCCGATCCGCCCTCCCTGAACGCCTCCTGAAGATCCACCCTCACCGGCTCGAAGTCTCCCTCCCCCCGCAGCCAGGCCATGACCTGTTCCAGGCTGTCGAAGGCCCACGTGCTCAGGCCTTCCACCACGGCCGCTTCATAGCCGTTATCCCGCGGCACCACAAGGTTTTTCAGTCCGCGCCGGCGCGCCTCCAGGGCAATGGGAAGCACCCCGCAGACCGGCTTGAGCTTCCCGTCCAGGGCCAGCTCCCCCACGATGAGGCTGTCCTCCAGCCGCCGGGAGCTCACCTGCCCGGAAACCGTAAGCAGGCTTACAGCGATGGGAAGGTCGAAGGCGCTGCCCTCCTTGGGCAGGTCGGCCGGCGCCAGGTTGACGGTGACCCGCCCGAAGGGAAATTCAGCCCCGGAGTTCCGCACAGCGGCCTCAATGCGGCGGCTCGATTCGGTCACCGCCCGGTCGGGCAGCCCCACCAGAAAGTAGCGGGGCATGCCGGCGGACATGTTGGTCTCCACCTCGATGATGCGCGCGTCCACCCCGAGGGTGGATGCGCAGTAGACGCGGGCGAGCATGGCGTGCGGATGAATCTTTGGGGAAGGATGTTCGTAATAGACCTGTAGCGCACAAAATCCTTACATTGGCGGGTCACCCCAATGCGAACCAGCTTCCGAATCCATGGGCCATGAGATTATGAAAACTTCCGAATCCAACAAGAAGAAAACCTTCACCGAGGAGATCAAGGGTACCGCTTCGGAGATCATCTCCCAGGTCAGGAAGATCATCAGGGAGGGCAACGCCCGGCGGGTCATGATCATGGATAAGAAAGGCAAGATCCTGTTTCAGTCCCAGATGACCGTGGGCGTCGGAGGGGCCGTGGTGGTCGCCGCCATCGCTCCCGTGGTATCGGCCATCAGCATGTTCCTGCTCTTCATGAGCGAGGTAAAGATCGTCGTGGAGCGCTACCCCGACGAGGAAACCGACGGGGACGAGTACGAGGTGGAGGCAGACGCCGAAGTGATCGAGGTGGAGGACGAAGAAGACTAAAGACCGACTACCCCGCCACCGCTTTTTCCCTGCCCTCCTCTTCACTCTCCTCCTGCACTTCCAGTTCGGAGAGGTAACGCTCGGCGTCCAGCGCGGCCCGGCAGCCCGTGCCGGCGGCCGTGACGGCCTGGCGGTAGACCGGGTCCATGGCATCGCCTGAGGCAAAGATGCCCGGCACGCCGGTGCGCGTGGACTGGCCCTCGGTCTTGATATAGCCCACATCGTCCATCTCCAGCACCCCCTTGAACAGATCGGTGTTGGGCTTGTGTCCGATGGCGATGAAGACCCCCGTGACATCCTCCAGCGTGGTAATCTCCTGCGTCTCGTTGTTGATCACCTTCACGCCGTCCACGGCCTTGTCGCCCAGCACCTCCTGCAGCTCGGTATTCCACATGAACTCGATCTTGGGATCGTTGAAGGCGCGCTTCTGCATGGTTTTGGAGGCGCGCAGCTCCTCGCGGCGGTGCAGCACGGTAACCTTGCCGGCAAATTTGGTCAGGAAGGTGGCCTCCTCCATGGCGGTGTCGCCCCCGCCCACCACAATCACGTGCTGGTCGCGGAAGAAGGCGCCGTCGCAGGTGGCGCAGGCGGAAACGCCCTGCCCGCGCAGTCGCTGCTCGCTGGGAAGCTCCAGCCACTTGGCCGAGGCGCCCGTGGAGACGATGATGGCCTTGGCGTAGAGTTCGTGCTCCTCGTCCACCGTCAGCTTGTAGGGACGCTCGTCAAAATTAATGTCCGTTACCGTGCCGTAGCGGCAGTCGGCCCCGAAGCGCTGGGCCTGCTCCCGAAAATCCTGCATCATCTGGGGTCCCATTACCCCCTCCGGGTAGCCGGGATAGTTCTCCACGTCGGTGGTCTGCATGAGCTGTCCCCCGGGCTCGGCTCCCTCGAACACCAGGGGCTTCAGGTCGGCCCGCGCCGCGTAAAGGGCGGCGGTGAGTCCTGCGGGGCCTGAGCCCACGATTACCACGTCAAAAGTTTTGCCAGCGATGTCTTCCATGTTGCGCTTCTCTTTCCGATTATAAATGGCATACAAAAATACAAAAAAAATGCACCCTTATGGCCTCGATATTTTCTATGATGGGCATAGAGAGAGGCTAATCTCTCCCTTGATCCCATGACAGGAGCATACAGAGATATGGAAAGTATACGTATGATTTATTACATTAATACGTATTCCAAATCCATCCCCGGAAACATGAAAAAGAAACTGACCCTCACGGTTGAAAACGCGGTAAAAGAAAAAGCCAAGAAATATGCCGCGCATAACAACACCAGCGTGTCCCAAATGGTCGAAAACTACCTGGAAGTGCTCACAAGAGAGGGATCTCGATACCGCCCGGATCCCGGTTCGTGGACGGAATCCCTTCGCGGAAGCGCAAAACTCCCGGAAGAATACAAAAACCTGGATTACAAAGAGATCAAAGAGCGAGAAATAGGGAGGAAGCATGGAGATCAGGGCTCTGCTTGACGTCAATATCTGTCTGGATGCCATGCTGGATCGTCAACCCTTCTCAGATTCCGCCCTCAGGATCCTGCAATCGGTCGAACGACAAATCATCACCGGTGTGGTACCCGCCATTTCATTCGACACTATTTTTTACCTTCTTCGTCCGGCGATGGGGACTGACGCCGCCCATTCAAGAGTTCGGGAACTCAGCCGGCACGTCCGAATCGGTGCGGTTACAGAGGCAACCGTGAGGAAAGCTATTGATGCCGGGTGGAAAGACCTGGAGGATGCTATACAGTACCACACCGCTCTGCAGTCGGAGTGCGACGTACTGGTCACGCGCAATGTCGCTGATTTCAAGGGACGGGAAATTCCTATTCTGACCCCGGAAGAGTTTCTTTCTCATTATCTTCCGGATAACCGCTGATTGCATTTCAACATTACCGTCCATGACCTCCGAGAACTATAATAATAGCGATCACAAACTAAGCAGAGCTGAAGAACCTGAAACGGCGTTCGAGGGGCAACGAATCGTCGTTTTTGACTCCTTCGAGCAGATGAACCAATACGATATCCGCCGATATGCCCGTATGACTCCGGAAGAGCGGCTGCGATCAGTGTATCTTATGCGTACAGCCTCCCACCCCAAACGCAAGACCAAATATCCCTTTGGAAGGCGCGTTCATTTTATCAAGTCCCTTCCCAGTTAACCAATTTTATCATTGTACCATGTCTTCAGAAGAACAAGAGGAACAAAACGGTAAAGAAGGTAGAGCTGAGGAACCCCAGGCAGCTTTTAAAACCGTTAAAATATTCAGCTCCTTTGAAGAAGAAGCGGAGTATACCGCCAAACAGCGTGCTGAATTATCCCATGGTGAACGTCTCAGACATGTTCGAGACTGACTCAGAAAACATGTCTTCGGTAAGCATCTGAAGGAAGACGGAACATGGCCCGAGATTTCGAGGAAATTCAAGATTATAGAACCGCGCACGGATGACGCTGGCAAATAATTTTGAACAGATCCTACAAGCATTTAATGCCAACGAGGTAGATTACCTTATCACCGGCGGTTATGCAGTAATTTTTCACGGATATGGAAGAACCACAGGTGATCTGGATATTTGGATTAATCCCTCCAAAGAGAATAAACCCAGATTGATCTGTAAAGGCCATGTAAGGAGCATCGGCGTTACCTGTGAGGGACTCGGATGCATTACCTGAGCCAACTCGATTTTAAGAAACCCTTTGCCATTCGATTAGGCGAAGAACCTATTCAAGTGGATGTCTTTAATGCTATTACGGGAGTCGACTATCAAGAAGCATCCAAGAATAGCATCCTTTTCGAAATTTCAGAAGGACTGGAAGTAAATTTTCTCGGGTTTAATGAACTGGTGATCAACAAAATGTTGACGGGCCGATTACGTGACAAAGCAGATGTAGATGAATTACAGCGAATAAAAAAATACGAGAAGGACAGCTAGGCATGACCTTGGAGAAGAAGCTGAGAATAGGTCTATCTTAAGCGTACAGCCTGCCTCATCCGCCATATCACGGCAAGAAAGGTCCTTCCCCCCTGCACAATCCGGTTTGCAAAACCGGGCCATTTCGCTATGTTTGTACCGTAGAACCAAACACGGAGGGTGAAGTGAATCTGGCCGTTCCCAAAGAAACCGGCGACCGCGAGAAACGCGTGGCCCTGACGCCCGAGATTGCCGGCAAGCTGGCCGACAAAGGCCACCGCCTGCTCATCGAAAGCGGCGCCGGAACCGCCTCAAACTATCCCGACCGTGCCTATGAGGAGGCGGGCGCGGAGATCGCCGACGGCCGCGAGGAGCTCTTCCGGCAGGCCGATATCCTCATCGCCATTCAGTGCCCCCCGCAGGCCGACCTCGACCGCCTCTCCGAAGGGAGCCTGCTTATCTGCCTGCTCTGGGCCCTGCAGGAACCGGAGCTGGTGGACTACCTCAAGGACCGGAATATCACTGCCCTGGGCATGGACGCCATCCCGCGTATCTCCCGGGCGCAGAATATGGACGTGCTCTCCTCCATGAGCTCCATCGCCGGTTACAAGGCGGCGCTGATCGGGGCGCAGGAACTTGACCGCTACCTGCCCATGATGATGACCGCAGCCGGCACCATCCCGCCCGCCAAGGTGCTGGTACTGGGCGCGGGCGTGGCCGGCCTGCAGGCCATTGCCACGGCCAAGCGTCTGGGTGCCCGCGTGGAGGCCTTCGACATACGTCCCGCCGTCAAGGAGCAGGTGGAGAGCCTGGGCGCCACCTTTGTGGAGGTGCCTTCGGCCGGGGCCGACACCGAAACCGAAGGAGGCTACGCCAAGGAACTGGCGGAGGACGAGCAGGAACGCCAGCGCCAGGTCATCCACAAACACGCCGCCAAATCGGATATCGTCATTACCACCGCCCTGGTTCCGGGCAAGAAGGCGCCCCTGCTGATCACCGAAGCGATGGTGGGCGACATGCACCCGGGCGCGGTGATCGTAGATCTGGCCGCCGAACAGGGCGGAAACTGCGCCCTGACGGAGGCGGGCGAGACCGTGGATGCAGGCGGGGTGAAAATAGTAGGACCGCTCAACCTGCCCAGCTCCCTCGCCTACCACGCCAGCCAGCTCTACGCCAAAAACATGCAGGCCCTGCTGAACCACCTGCTGCCGGAAGGCGAGCTGGTGCTGGACTTCGAGGACGAGATCACCCTCAATACCACCATTACGCACAACGGGGAGATCGTCTCCCCCATGCTGAAGGACCACGACAGCAACTGACGGAGGATCCCATGTCCGGACTCATTTTCAACCTTTTTATTTTTGTGCTGGCCTCCTTCGTGGGCTTCGAGCTCATCTCGAAGGTGCCGCCCACCCTGCACACGCCCCTCATGTCGGGGGCCAACGCCATCTCGGGCATTACCCTCATCGGCGCCCTGGTGGTCGCCGGACAGGTGGGGGACACCATGGGACAATATATCGGCATGGCCGCCATCATCTTCGCCACCATCAACGTGGTGGGAGGATTCCTGGTGACCGACAGGATGCTCGAGATGTTCAAGAAGAAAAAGAAGGAGGACGCCGATGAGTGAGCTCTTCCCCCCCTCCGTACAGGCCCTGCTTCCCGACCTGATCCAGCTCACCTACCTGGTGGCCACCGGCTTTTTTATCGTGGGCATCAAACGACTGGGATCGCCGGCCACCGCCCGATCGGGCAACCAGATGGCGGCCCTCGGCATGCTGATCGGCGTAATCGTGACGCTCTTCGACCAGCAGATTGTCTCCTACCAGTTTATCATCGCGGGTGTGCTCATCGGCGGAGCGATTGGAGTCTTCGCCGCCCGCACGGTCCAGATGACGGCCATGCCCGAAATGGTGGCCATCTTCAACGGCTTCGGGGGCGGCGCCTCCGCCCTGGTGGCCTGGGGTGAGTTCGCCCGCGCCGCCGAACCGGCGATAGCGTTCGGGGCACAGGACCTGGTGACCATCGGACTCAGCATCGTGATCGGCTCCATTACCTTCACCGGCAGTTTCATAGCCTTCGGCAAGCTGCAGGGATTCATCAGCGGCAACCCCATCACCTTCCCCGGACAAAATATTTTCAACCTGGTGCTGACGTTCGGCTCGCTGGGACTGATCGGGTGGTTTGCTGTCGACCCGGCGTTTATGACGGTTTTCTGGACCCTCTACGGCGTCGCCCTGCTGCTCGGGGTACTGATCGTGATTCCGATCGGCGGGGCCGACATGCCGGTGGTCATCTCCCTGCTTAACTCCTTCTCGGGCATCGCCGCCTCCATGGCCGGCTTCGTGATCAACAACAACCTGCTGATCATCAGCGGCGCGCTGGTGGGGGCTGCAGGACTGATCCTCACCAACATCATGTGCGTAGCCATGAACCGCAGCCTGGCCAACGTGCTCTTCGGGGCCTTCGGGGGCGATTCCTCCGGCGGAGGCAGTCCCGCCGCCGATACCGACCGGACCGTCCATGAGACAACCGCCGAGGACGTGGCCCTGCAGTGCACCTATTCCGACAAGGTGGTGATCGTGCCCGGCTACGGGCTGGCGGTGGCCCAGGCTCAGCACGTGCTCAAGGAGGTGGCCGACAAGCTGGAGAAAAAGGGCGTAACCGTGAAATACGGCATCCATCCCGTCGCGGGACGCATGCCGGGACACATGAACGTGCTGCTGGCCGAGGCGGACGTGCCCTACGACCAGCTCTACGACATGGAGCAGATCAATACCGAATTCAAGTCCACCGACGTGGTGCTTATCATCGGGGCCAACGACGTGGTCAATCCCGCCGCCAAAACCAATCCGGGCAGCCCCATCTACGGCATGCCCATCATGAACGTGGACGAGGCCCGGCGCACCATCATCTTCAAGCGCAGCCTGAGCCCGGGTTTCGCCGGCATCGACAACGAGCTCTTTTATGCCGACAAGAACCAGATGTTCTTCGGCGACGCCAAGGATTCCCTGCAGAAAATAAGCCAGGCGCTCAGCGAGATGAAGGATTAGAATGCCCTACCCTCCTTCGGCGTCCTCCCCGTAGTGTTTCATGGCCGCCAGGAAGCAGGCGGTGCCCAGCACGCCGCAGGCGGCAATCACCGTCATGAGCGCCTTTGATGGCCCGTAGGGCCCGGTAAAGACCGCATCCATGAGCCAGCCGGTGAGCGGGGGACCCACCCCGAAGCCCACCACACTGATCACGAAGAGATAGAGGGAGCCGGCCACCGCCCGCATGTTGGGCGGCACAAGGTACTGGATGAGAGCGGCGGCCACCCCGTTGTAGGAGGAGGAAATCACGTTTGCCAGTCCGATGCCCACCAGGGCCGCCGTTCCCGACCCCGCGAAGAGTCCGGCGTAGTAGAGCGGCAGGCAGGCCAGTCCGGCCACCATCCCCATCACGAAACGGAAGGAAGGTCCCCACCGCCGGGCCAGCCGGTCGGCCATCCTCCCGGCAAGCATCACGCTGCCGCCGGTGGCCAGCATGAACCAGCCGTAGTGCGGGATGAGCTCGCCCGCGCCATGCACCTCCGTGAGCACGGTACCCACAAATCCCAGCACGACGTAACCGGTGAAGGCAAGGAAGGAGAAGCCCAGGAAGTGCCAGAGCAGGGTGCGCTTGGCCATCAGGTAGCGGATAACCTGCCGGAAGGGCAGGGCGGTTTCGAAGCGGCGGGCGGACGCCGCCTCCCCGTTGCTCCCGGCAGACGCCTCTTCCAGATGGGCGATTCCACGCGGAAGCTCACGAATCAGCCACCAGGCCAGGGCTGCAATGAGCAGCCCGGGGAGTCCCACGGCGATCAGCGCCGTGCGCCAGTCGTAGGCCTGGGCTACCGCGCCGCCGGCAAGGTAGGCCGTGCCGATGCCAACAAAGATGCCCGAAGCGTAGATGGAATAGACGGTGGCGCGTTGATCGGGACGGAAGTAATCGGCCAGCAGGGAGTAAACAGCCGGACTGAGGGCCGACTGGCTCACGCCAACCAGCAGGCGGGCCACCACCAGGAAGGCAAGCGAGGTGGCGAAGCCGCTGACCGCCGTCATCAGGCTCCAGGTCACCAGTCCTGCGATGATAATGCGCTTGCGGGAACCGCGGTCAGCCAGCCAGCCCATGGGAATACCGCAGGCGGCGTAGATCAGCGAAAAGGCCGTGCCGTAGAGCGCGCCCACCTGCAGGTTGCTGAGGCTGAGTTCCTGCTGGATCTGCGTGGCCAGGACGGCAATGATCTGCCGGTCCACAAAGCTGCTGATGTAGATAAGCGTCAGCAGTCCCAGCACGCCCCAGGCGTAGGGGCTGCCGACCAGCTTGCGGGGTTGGTTGTCGGTATCGCTCATGCTGGAATTGGGTTTGCTGACGTCGGAAAAGGTAGGCAATTGCGCCGTGGAATTCAGCGTTCCGGCATAGGCGGGACCTGCCGGCCGCCGCATTGTGAATGTCCCCGCACTTTGCCATTTTACGTGGGCCAATTTTGACCGGAATCCCCCCGACATGGCTCCCAAGACCAAGGAGAAAAACAAGCTTCCCAAGCTGCCCGAGAAGAGCGAAAAGGAGAAAAAGCGCGCGCTGGAAATCCTGGACGCCCTTTACGAGCACTATCCCCAACCAAACTGCGCGCTGGATCACCGCAACGCTTTTGAACTTCTTATCGCCACCATCCTGAGCGCCCAGTGCACCGATGTGCGGGTTAACAAGGTGACCCCCGAACTGTTCGAGACCTACGGCACCGCCGAGGAGATGGCCCAGGCTCCGGAGGAGGAGCTGCAGGAGCTGGTGCGATCCACGGGATTCTACCGGAACAAGGCCAAGGCGCTCAAGCAGTCTTCCCAGGCCATCGTGGAGAAGCACGGCGGCAAGGTGCCCGACACTATGGAAGACCTGCTGGAGCTCTACGGGGTGGCGCGCAAGACGGCCAACGTGGTGTTGGGCAACGCCTTCGATACCAATGTGGGGGTGGTGGTGGACACCCACGTGCGGCGCCTGTCCAACCGCTTCGGACTGACCGAACACGAGAAGAACACCGACAAGATCGAGCGCGACCTGATGGCTCTCTTCCCCCGGGAACACTGGACCAACCTCTCCCATCTTATGATCCACCACGGGCGCAACGCATGCAAGGCCCGCATCTCCGAGCCGCCGGACCATCCCGTCTGCAAAACGTACGGCGTGCACTGCGAATGCCGGGAAATGCGGGAGGAAGGCTAGCGGCATGGCGGCAAACAACGAGCTCTTCAACTCCAAGGACAAGCCCATTCCCGGGGTGCGGCGGGAAATCTCCCTGGTGCCCGTCAGCCAGAACGGGGACTCTTACCTCTACGTGCACGACATGATGGGCTACGTGCCCGACGACCTGGCCCTCAACGCCCAGGTGCAGACTCTGCTGTCTCTGTTCGACGGTCGCAAAAGCGTAGAGGATCTCAAACCCTTTCTCGGCGAGGACGTGACCACGGATCATCTGCTGGAGTTCGTACAGTTTCTGGACGAAAAACGCCTGCTGAACTCCGCCTACCTTGACGACTACCGCGAAAAGGTGGAATCGGACTACGAATCCTCCCGCACCCACGCATCGGTGACCGCCGGCGGGAGCTACCCGGCCGACCCGGAGGAGCTGCACGCGCTGCTGGATGAGGCCTTCCAGAAGCGAAACGATCAGCCGGTAGATGGCAAGCCCAAGCAGGGAAAGGATGCCTCAACCCGGGACGAAAATCCCGTCCGAGCCCTCTACGCCCCGCATATCGACCCGCGGGTCTCCCTCGACGTCTACGCCGGGGCCTTTTCCCGCATCGCGGAGCAGCGGCCGGAGCGCGTGGTCATGCTGGCTACCTCCCACTACGCCGGCCTCTACCCCGAGCGGTACAAAAATCGTCCCTACATCCTGGTTGACAAGGACTTCGAGATGCCCAACGGCCTTGTGCCGGCCGACCGCGAGTCCCTGGAACGGCTGGCCGAGGCCGACAAGAACCTGGGCGTGACCGCCAGCGATCGCGCTCACCGCATGGAGCACAGCATCGAGCTGCACCTGGTATTCCTGAATCACCTGTGGGACCACGATTTTCAAATCGTGCCCATCCTGGTCAACGGTTTCGACGAGCTATACTACAAGGATGACGGTTTTCTCGGGGAGAGCGTGGCCGGCTTTTCGGACGTGCTGCGGGAGACGTTCGCTGGCGACGGGAACACCCTCTTCCTGGTCAGCGGTGACCTGGCTCACGTGGGACGCAAGTTCGGGGACGACCGGGCGGCCGACACCATGTTTGACGAAATCCGGGAGTTCGACGCCCGTTTCCTCGACCATGCCGTTGAAAACCGGCGCGGGGAGCTGCTGGCCCATATGAAAGAGGAGTACGACCCCTATCGCATCTGCGGCTTCCCCCCTCTTTATACGCTCATGCACACCTTGCCCGACCTGAAGGGCGAGCTGATCAACTACGAGATATGGGACGAGCAGGAGCGCGAGAGTGCTGTTTCCTTCGGATCCATCGCCTACCGGTAAATGAATATCCCCGCCAGGCAGACCTTCCTAAACAAGATATTTGTTATATTGGAAAGCAGTGTAACAGTAATATGCCTCTTTAACCATGAATATTGAAGAGCTAAAAGAGCAAATTACTCCCATCTTACACAAGTATGGGATACAAAAGGCAGGAATCTTCGGGTCTTCAGCACGAGGAGAGGAGAACGTCGGAGATGTAGACCTGCTGGTAAAAATCGATAAAAAAATAAGTTTATTGGAATTCGTGGGACTACAGCAGGAACTGGAGGATCATCTAAATTTAAAGGTAGATCTGGTCGAGTACGACGCCATTAAACCTGCCCTCCGTGAAGATATACTCCGTGAAGAGATTCCGGTGTTATGAGCCCCCGCAACACCGAAGAATAGAAGCCTACCCCGCGATTTCCATCTTGTCGGCAAAGTAGGCCGTAAAATCACGCATATCCTCCGCCATGTCGGTCTCCTCGGTGGAATTCTCCAGGGTGTCGGCCATGGTCACCAGCGTCTGGTGGAAAAAAATCTTCATCTCGTCGACGGTCATATCGCGCGTCCACAGGTCCAGCCGCAGGGTGTCCTTTCGCTGCGGGTCCCACATCGAAAGCAGCATAGCGCGGCATTCGGCCACGTCCTGTCCCTGCAGGTCGCTGGCATTCCAGAGGATGCTGGTGGGAATATCCTCCTCATCCAGTTCCACGGTGATGTTGATGTCCTTTTTCTGGGTATCGGGCATGGCTTATTCGGGCTTTATTAAAAGAAAAGCCCCATCCGGTTTATGAATGGGGCTTTCCATACGTTGGCTTGTGCAATGGATCAGTAACGGTAGTGCTCGGGCTTGTAAGGGCCTTCCTTCGGCACGCCGATGTACTCGGCCTGTTCTTCGGTCAGCTCCTCGAGCTCCACGCCGATTTTCTCGAGGTGGAGGCGGGCCACTTTTTCGTCGAGGTCCTTGGGCAGCACGCTGACATCCAGCTCGAAGTCCTCCGGACGGTTCCAGAGGGCGATCTGCGCCAGCGTCTGGTTGGTGAAGCTGTTGGACATCACGAAGGAGGGGTGACCGGTGGCGTTGCCCAGGTTCATCAGGCGGCCTTCGGACAGCAGGATGAGTTCCTTGCCGCTGTCCAGGCGGAAGAGGTCCACCTGCGGCTTGATGGTGTCGCGCTCGGCGTTGCCTTTCAGCCAAGCCACGTCGATCTCGTTGTCGAAGTGGCCGATATTGCCGATGATGGTTTTGTCTTTCATCGCCTTGAAGTGGCGCTCGGTCAGAATATCCTTGTTGCCGGTGGCGGTGATGACGATGTCAGCCTCCTTGACCGCGTCGTCCATCTTTTTCACCTCGTAGCCCTCCATCGCGGCCTGAAGGGCGCAGATGGGATCAATTTCGGTAACGATCACGCGGGCACCGCCTCCACGCAGCGAGGCGGCGGATCCCTTGCCTACATCGCCGAAGCCGGCGACCACGGCCACCTTGCCGGCCAGCATCACGTCGGTGGCGCGGCGAAGGGCGTCCACGCAGGACTCCCGGCAGCCGTACTTGTTGTCGAATTTCGATTTGGTAACCGAGTCGTTCACATTGATGGCCGGGGCGCCGAGGGTGCCTTCCTTGGCCATGCGGTAGAGGCGGTTCACGCCGGTGGTGGTCTCCTCAGAGATGCCCCGAATGCCGTTGAGCAGCTCGGGATACTCGTCATGGACCAGCGCTGTCAGGTCGCCGCCGTCGTCCAAAATCATGTTCAGCGGTTCACCATCCTCGAAGAAAATCGTCTGCTCGATGCACCAGGTGTACTCCTCTTCGGTCTCCCCTTTCCAGGCGTAGACGGGCACGCCGGTATCGGCGATGGCGGCCGCGGCGTGGTCCTGCGTGGAAAAAATGTTGCAGGAGGACCACTGCACCTGTGCGCCCAGCTCAACCAGCGTTTCGATGAGCACCGCCGTCTGCACGGTCATGTGCAGGCAGCCGGCAATCCGGGCGCCTTTCAGTGGCTGCTCGTTGGCATACTCCTCTCTCAGGGCCATCAGGCCAGGCATCTCGGCTTCCGCAAGGCGAATCTCCTTGCGGCCGAATTCAGCCAGGCCGATGTCTTTTACTTTGTAGGGAAGTTTCTCTTTGACTTGCTGTGACATGAATCCGTGTATGGCTTGGGTTGTGTGTTAAAGTCTCGCAAATTAACGGTTTTCCGCTCTCCTCTCAAGAGGAAAGTGACTCAGATTTTCCTGCTGTTCGGCAACCGGGGAGCTGTGCTTCTCGATCAGGTCGCGGACCACCTGGTACTCCTTCTCCGGTCCGTAACTGCCCATGGATTTCTCGATAAATTCGCCCCCGGCATCCACGTACACTTTAAAAGGTATGCCCTGAACACCCAGCTTGGTGTGCAGACCGCTGGAGTCCATCAGGAAATGAAAATCGTAGTCGTTTTCGCTGGCAAACCGTCGGGCGTCCTCCACCGTATCGGTGAAACCCGGGGTAACCGCCAGCACGGCAAAGCGGTCAGGATACTCCTCCACCAGTTTCTGCAGCACCGGGAAGGTGGCCAGGCAGGGCGAGCACCAGGTCTCCCAGAAATCGATGAGCACCACCTTACCCTGGAAATCGGACACCGCCACCTCCTCTCCCTCCAGGTCGGTGAAGACGGCCTCCTCCACGTAATCGGCTTCGGTTTTCTCACCGCAGGAAGCGAGAATGAGCAAGGCCATGCAAGCCAGTGCGAGGATGTTCAGGTGTCTCATAAGCCAATACAGCATTTCCTTGGAGTGGGTTCGGGCCTGCAATATACAAAAAGACCGTGGACCGGGTGGGGCCGTAGAGCCCGCCGGGGCGCCTCCCGCGCCGGCCCGTGCGATGCACGGTGGACCATCATTTTTGTATATTGGCGGCGTGACCAAAATCCAACCCCATTGAAGTCCCCAGCATTCCCTGCATGAATCACGACGTCATCATTGTGGGCGCCGGCATCGTCGGCCTCTCCGCCGCCTGGAAACTCGCCCGGAAGTACCCCGACATGAACATCACGGTCCTCGAGAAGGAGGACCGTGTGGCCGCCCACCAGACGGGCAACAACTCCGGGGTAATCCACTCGGGCATCTACTACAAACCCCACTCCTACCGGGCCCGCAACTGTGTGGACGGGCGGCACCAGCTGGTGGACTTTTGCGAGGAGCACGGGGTGGCCTACGAGATCTGCGGCAAAGTGATTGTGGCCACCAGTGAAGAGGAGATCCCGCGTATGGAAAAAATCTATCATACCGGCACGGTTAACGGCATCGAGGGCATCCGCATCATCGACGCCGAGGAGATTCGCGAGATCGAGCCCTACGTGCGCGGCCTGAAGGCCATCCACGTGCCCTGCTCGGGGATCGTGGACTTCACCGGCATGTGCGAGAAGCTGCGCGAACTGCTTGAGGCGCGTGGACAGCAGGTGCGCCTGGAACAGGAGGTGCTCGCGGTGCACCGGCGCGACGGCGACCTGGAGGTGCGCACCGGCAGCGACACCTTCCGTTCGAAATACCTGGTAAACTGCGCCGGGCTGCACAGCGACCACGTGGCCGAATCGGCCGGGGTCTCCACGCCCGTACAGATCGTCCCCTTCCGGGGTGAGTACTACGAGCTCGGGGAGCACGCCCGGCACATGGTCAACGGGCTGGTCTACCCCATTCCCGATCCCGACTTTCCTTTCCTGGGCGTGCACTTTACCAAGATGGTACTGGGCGGGGTGGAGTGCGGCCCCAATGCTGTGCTCGCCTTCAAGCGTGAGGGCTACACACGCACCTCCTTCGACCTGGAGGACACCATCGAGACCGTCAACTTCCCCGGTTTCTGGAAACTGGCCTTCGAACACTGGCGCAAGGGCATGGACGAACTCTACCGCTCCTTCTCCAAGCGCGCCTTCGTCCGCGGCCTGCAGAAGCTGATCCCCTCCATCGAAACCAGCGACCTGGAAGCGTCCCCGGCCGGCGTACGTGCCATGGCCATGCTGCCCGACGGGAGCATCCTGGACGATTTCCGCTTCGAGCAGAGCCGCCGGGAGATCCACGTGCTCAACGCCCCCAGTCCCGCGGCCACGGCCGGACTGGCCATAGGCGACGAGATTGTGCGCCGCGCCCAGCAAACCTTTGGCCTATGAACCCAACCGACGCTGTTACTCCGCGCGTGCACCGGGATCGCCAGACCAGGCTGCTGTACGCCAACGACGCGTCCATGTACGAGGAGCTGCCCCGGGGCGTGGCCTTCCCCCACGACGCCGCGGAGATACAGGCACTCGTACGGCGGGCGGCCGACGAGGACTTCTCCCTTACCGCACGGAGTGCGGGCACCAGCCTGGCAGGACAGGCCACCGGAGAGGGCGTCATCATGGACGTCTCCCGTCACATGACGGGCCTGCTGGAACTGGACCCCGACCAGCGCACCGCCCGCGTGCAGCCCGGGGTGATCCGCGACAGCCTCAACCGCGCCGCGGCGCAGCACGGTCTGCTCTTCGGTCCCGATACAGCCACCACCAGCCGCTGCATGCTGGGCGGGATGATCGGCAACAACTCCTGCGGCATCCACTCGGTAAAATACGGCACCACCCGCGACCACATCCTGGAAATAGAAGCGGTGCTCAGCGACGGCAGCCGCGCCGTTTTCGGTCCCCTGACCCCCGCCGAGCTGGAGGCCAAGAAGCAGCTCGACAGCCTGGAGGGCTATATCTACCGGGGCATGACGGAGCTGGTGCGCCGCAACCGCGAGGCCATCCTGGAGGCCTATCCGCACCCCGACATCCTGCGCCGCAACACGGGCTACGCGCTGGACCGCCTCTGCCGGATGGCCCCCTTCGAACCCGGCGGACCGCCCTTCAACCTGGCCGAGCTGCTCTGCGGAAGCGAGGGCACCCTGGCCATAACCGCCTCCGCCACCGTACGGCTGGTCCCGCAGGATCCCCACCGCTGCATGGTGGTGCCCCATTTCGACTCCATCGAAGCGGCCATGGAGGCCACCGTGGAGATTGTCCGGCACGGCCCCTCCGCGGTGGAGCTGGTGGACGACATCATCCTGGAGGCCACCCGGGGCAACCTGGAGCAGCAGAAAAACCGCTTCTTCCTGGAGGGAGAGCCGCGCGCCATTCTCATCACCCAGTTCGACGGCGACGATCCCGCTCGGCTGCGTGAGCGTGCGGAGGAGGTGGTTGCCCTGCTGCGCGAAAAAGGACTCTGCGAGGCCGCCCCGGTACTCGACGATTCGGGTGACATCCGGCGCGTGTGGGAGCTGCGAAAGGCGGGGCTGGGACTGCTGATGGGACTTGGAAGCGAGGAACGCTCGCCTTCTTTCTGCGAGGACACCGCGGTGCGCGTGGAGGACCTGCCGGATTACGTGGCCGATTTCCGCCGGCTGCTGGACAAATACGGCACCGACTGCGTCTTCTACGCCCACGCCTCGGTGGGCGAGCTGCACCTGCGACCGGTTATCGACATAGAGAACCCGGAGGGTGTGGAGAAGATGCGGGCCATGGCGGAAGAGGTGGCCTCCCTGGTGCGCAGCTACCGCGGCTCCCTCTCCGGGGAGCACGGTGACGGACGCGTCCGGGCGCCCTACATCGAGAAGGTGCTGGGCACGGAGATGATGCCCCTGCTGCGGCAGGTGAAAGAACTTTGGGATCCCAACTACCGCTTCAACCCCGGCAAAATCATCGAGCCCAAGCCCCTGGGGGTGGACCTGCGCCGGCCCACCCGTCCCCGGGCGATGGAGGCGGACACCGTCTTCGCCTGGCGCCGGGAGGGCGGCTTCGACCGCGCCCTGGAGCTCTGCAACGGCGCCGGCGTCTGCCGCAAGCTGGCCGGAAGCGGGGGCACCATGTGTCCCTCCTATATGGCCACCCGCGAGGAGAAGGACAGCACTCGGGGGCGCGCCAACCTCTTCCGCCAGCTATTCGCGGGCGAAGGTCCCGAAGCCTTCCGGTCGGAGGAGCTGCATGACGCCCTCTCCCTATGCCTGAGCTGCAAGGCATGCAAAAGCGAATGCCCGGCCAACGTGGACATGGCGCGGATGAAGGCCGAGTTCACCCATGGCTGGCACCGTGAGCATGGGATCACGCGGACCGAACGCTTCTTCGGGCAGGCAGGGCGTCTCTATCCCCTGGCCGCGCGCTTCCCCCGTCTGAGCAATGCACTGCTGGCCTCGCCGGCCGGCAAGGAGATGCTCTACCGACTGCTTGGCATCGACCGGCGCCGCACCCTGCCCCGCTTCGCCCGGCAGACGTTCACGGACTGGTGGGAAGAACGCCGGGAAGGCGGCACCGACGTAGAGAAGCGCCCGGCGGTCTACCTGTTGAACGACCTCTTTACCAATTACCACGAACCGCAGATTGCCCGCTCGGCCGTCCGCGTGCTGGAAGCGCTCGGCTACCGGGTGATCTGCGACGGCGTCACCGAAACGGGACGCCCGCAGATATCGAAGGGACTCATGGACCGGGCCCGAGAGCTGTCCCTCGAAAACATTCCCCGTCTCCACGCCCTCGCCGCACAGGGCATCCCGGTGGTGGGCCTGGAACCCTCCGAGCTGCTCACCCTGCGCGATGAGTACCTCGACCTCTCTCCCGACGACATGCTGGAGCAGGCCCGGAAACTGGCAGACCGTAGTTTCCTGCTGGAGGAGTTTCTGCTATCCGGAGACCACCCCCTCCAGCCGGCGTGGCGCACCGACAGGGAGAAGGCGGCAGTACTCCTGCACGGTCACTGCCACACCAAAGCCCTGACCGGCAACGGTCCCGTGCTGGAAGCCCTTTCACAGGCGGGCTACCGGCCTGAGGCGGCCGACACCGGATGCTGCGGCATGGCGGGCAGCTTCGGCTACGAGGCCGACAAATACGAACTCTCCATGCAGATCGGCGGGCAGCGACTCTTCCCTGCCATACGGCAATCGTCCGTACAAGAGCGTGAAGAGACTATAATCTGCGCACCCGGTTTCTCCTGCCGCCATCAGATCCGCGACGGGACGGGCGAACGCGCGCTCCATCCGGCGGAACTGCTGGAAGCCGCACTTCCGTCGTGACTCCCTAATCTGCCGTACACGAGGATCTGTTTCTTCATGGCATCTATAAGGCTAGTCAGAAGATCCTAGTCCTATGATCCCTTTTCTCGATGGGCAGGCCCGCCTCGTTCCAGGAGCGGAAGCCCCCTTTGAGCGATTTGACGTCCCTGTATCCCATTTTCTGGAGGTTGTCGGCCGCCAGTGCGGAGCGGTATCCTCCTCCGCAGTAGAGAACCATCTCCGTATCCACGTCGGCCTCCTCTTCGATGTCGCGCTCTATCACGCCCTTGCCCAGGTACTCCGCGCCTGCGATGCGGGCCTCCTCCCACTCCTCGCGCTCGCGCACGTCAATCAGCCGGAAGTCGTCCTTCTTGTCCAGTTTCTCCTGCACCTCCTCCGGGGTTATCTCCTCCACGCGGGTGAGGGCGTCGTTGACCAGGGTGACGAATCGCTCGGAGTGTTGCTTGGACATGGGGGCAAAAATGTGGGTTGGAAAGAGATTAGCGTTCGTGCGGCTTCCTTGCAAGTCGCATGCGGCGCCGAGTGTTCCCGTCCGACAGAGCCGGTCAGTTACGTGAAGAATTCTTTTCGATGAGTTCCTGGGCACTCTCCAGCGCGGCGTCGGTGATGTCCTCCCCGCTCATCAGTCCCGCCACCTCCCGCACATGCTCCTGTTCCGAAAGGGGCACGATACGTGTCACCGTTCTGCCGCCGGACTCCATTTTCTCCACGCGGTAGTGGCTGTGGGCCTGGCTGGCGATCTGCGGCTGGTGGGTGATGGCGATGATCTGGCAGCGGGAGGAGAGGCGCCGCATGGTGCGCCCCACCTTCTCGGAAATATGTCCGCTGATGCCGTTGTCAATTTCGTCGAAGATCATCACGGGCAGGGACTGCTCGCGGGCCAGGATGGATTTGAGGGCCAGCATCACGCGGCTGATCTCCCCGCCTGAGGCGATCTTGGCCAGGGGTTTGGGCGCCTCCCCCTTGTTGGTGGAGATAAAGAGAGAAACGCGGTCCGAGCCGTGCTCGGTGCACTCCACCGGGGTGCCGTCGATCTGGATCCACCCCTCGTCGGCCTCGATGCCACGACACCTGTACCTCCAGGCTGGCGTCGGGGATGCCCAGAGAGGCGAGCTCCTCCTCGATGGCCCCGGAGAGTTTCTCGCCCACCTCCAGGCGGCGCTCGTGCAGAGCCGCCGCCCGTTCTTTCAGCTGCCCGGAGACCTTGTCGATCTCCTTCTCCTTCTTCTCGATTTCAAGGTCGAAGTTCTCCGCCAGGTTGAGCTCTTTTTTGATCTCCCGGAGATAGTTGACCAACTCGGGCAGGGTACGGGCTGTATTTTTTACGAAGGCGGTTCAGCTCCGACAGACGGCTGCGCAGCTCCTCCAGGCGTCGAGGATTGAACTCGATGCCGGAGCGGTAGCGTTCGGTAAAGCTGACGGTTTCCTGAATACTGATACGCGCCGAGGAGAGCTCCTCCAGGTAGGTCTCGAATTCGGGTTCGATGCGCGCCATATCCTCCAAGTGCAGTTTCATGCGGTTGAGCAGTTCCATGACGCTCCCTCGTCGCCGCCGCCCATTTCCACCACGGCCGCCGCCTTCTCGTCCAATTCTTCGGCGTTGTCCAGCAGGTTCATCTCCGCCTCCAGCTCCTCCTCTTCGCCCGGTTCGATCTGGGCCTCCTCAAGTTCCTTTACCTGGAAGCTGTAGAGCTCACGCTTCTCCTCCAGCTCCGACTCGCGTTTGCGCAGCTTCCTGAGTTCGCTCCGAAGCCCGCGCATGCGGTCGTAGGTTTCCCGGTAGTCGGCCAGCAGCTCGTCCAGGTTCCCGAAGGCATCCACCACGCCACGGTGGTGCTCCTCGCGAAGCAGCATCTGGTGGTCGTGCTGCCCGTGGAGGTCCACCAGCCGGTCGCCCACCTGGCGCAGAAGGGTGATAGTGACCGGGGTGTCGTTGATGAAGGCGCGGCTGCCGGCAGTCGCGAATCTCCCGGCGCAGGATCATCTCCCGGCGAAATTCCACGGCGTTTTCCTCCAGGAGGTCTTTCAGCTCCGGGTCCTCCTCCACATGAAGAATGCCCTCGGCGATGGCCTTGGAGGTGCCCTGGCGGATGACGTCGGTGTCGGCCCGCTCGCCCAGGATCATATTCAAGGCGCCGATAATGATGGACTTCCCCGCCCCGGTCTGCCCGGTAAGAATATTGAGCCCCTCACTGAACTGCACCTCCAGTTCGTCGATGAGCGCATAGTCTTTGATGTAGAGGGACTGGATCATGGGGAGGTGTTTCGTTGGCTGGCGCCCGGTTCAAAAGGAAATATCCGCCTTTGAGGGCTGAGGTTCAAATGGGCGCGAAAATAAAAACGGCCCGCCCTCCCGGCAAAGCCGGAACGGGACAGGCCGTTTCCTCTCCTGTGGTAAAATCGTGCGCCCTGCAGGTCTCTCTTAATGAACAGTCACAGGTAAGACCGTCGCGGGAGCCGATCCTTACAAAATTTTTCCCTATCATGAGGCGCTCTGCCTAACCGACTATTCAACAACCGCTTAGACGTGTCCGACAAGCAGAAGAATACCAAAACCACCGACTACCACTTTGAAGTCCCCGAGGGATATCGTGCGGGAGAGCGCCTGGACAAGTACATCACGGGCTTCGTGGAGAACGCCTCGCGCACCAAGGTACAGGAGGCCATCGAGGAGGGACATGTGCTGGTCAACGGCAAGCAGGAGAAGTCTTCATACAATTTGAAGGCGGGCGACATCATCGACATCTCCATCCCCAAGTCCCCTCCCCCGGAGGCCACGCCGGAAAAGATGGAGCTGGATATCATCTACGAGGACGACCATATCATTCTGGTGAACAAGCCCGCCGACATGGTGGTGCATCCCGCCTATGGCAACTGGACCGGCACCCTGGTGAACGGTCTCCTCTGGCATGCCGACGAGCTCTCGGAGCCCGACACCGACACCATCCGCCCTGGCATCGTACACCGGCTGGACAAGGACACCAGCGGCATCCTCGTGGTGGCCAAGAACGACGAGAGCCACCGCACGCTGAGTGAGTATTTCCGCACCAAGGAGATCGAACGCACCTACTGGGCGATCGTATGGGGGCGGCCGGAACAGGAGAAGGGCACCATCGAAGGGAACATCGGGCGCGACCCGAGGAACCGCAAGAGAATGGCAGTGGTGCCGGCCGGCAAGGGCAAGCACGCCGTCACCCACTACGAGGTGCTGGAGCACTTCGATCACCTGACGCTGGTGCAGGTGCAGCTGGAGACCGGGCGCACCCACCAGATACGGGTGCATTTCGCGCACATGCATATGTGGGTTTTCGGCGACCGGCAGTACGGGGGCGACTCGGTACGCTACGGACCCAATACCGGAAGCCGCAAGGCCATGTTCAACAATCTGCTGGCCGGCATGGAGCGGCAGTGCCTGCACGCCAAGACGCTGGGTTTCGACCATCCCCGCACCGGCGAATTCATGGAATTCCACTCCGATTTGCCCGGCGATTTCCAGCAGGTGCTGGGTACCCTGCGCATGAACTGCAAATAGTAAAGGGGACCCCGCCTGCGCGGAGCCCCCTTTGAAATGTTCAGGCTGCCGGTCGGTTTCCCGGCGTCAGTTCTGCAGGGTCAGTCCCGCCTCCAGGGCCTTGTCTATGCGTGCCTTCGCCTCCTCGAGATGGGCGCGCGTATAGTCGTCGAACTCGAAGGTGGGCGGCGACAGGCGTGAGGCCAGCCGCGAGGAGAGGTTCTTGAGCTGCATGCGGGCCACCGAAATGGCGTCGGCCGGCATCTCGTCGTCGGCTTCGGTGACAATGCTGATCATCGACTCCAGATAGGCGCGCTGCAGGTCGCGCCGGTTGCTGACGATGTTCTGCCCCGGTGCACTCCAAATCTCCTGCCAGATGGCGCCCGTCAGGCGCCCCATCAGCTCAGGGATGGTCACCGTGTTCTCTGCACCGAACTTGGCCTCCGTGTCACGGATGCGGGAGAGGCGTTCGCCGTCAAGGAGCTGGCTGAGCACCGACTGCTGGATACCCAGCATGGTCTGGTGCAGTGGGTAGTCGACACGTCCCCATAGGGAGGAGCTGTTGCCCCAGTGGCTCCAGCGGTTGGCGCCGAACTGCTGGAAGACCTCCTGCGGGACGTCCAGGGCGCCCGGCCGGAAGGCGTATTCGATGATCATATCCAGCGCCTCCACCTGATCCTCCCGGGGAACCGGCACAAAGGGCATGCGGCCCTGCGGGTCGCCCACATGATCTCGGTACTGGTGCTGGCCTCCGATGTACTTGACGGTGGGCGCCAGCGCGCGGGCGTATTGGAAGAAATAGGACTGGAAGAGGTCCGTGGCCTCGTAATAGGGCATGTTGTCGGCAAGCGCAATTTCCGGCACCCGGGAAATCAGGTCGCGAAGCATATCGGCTCGCTGCCGGCCCCAGGCCAGAGGGTCGTTGCTCAGGTCGTAGGTGCGCGTGCGGGATCGAGTCCCGCCGGTATCGGTCCCGTAGGCGTGACCGGGGAAGGCCGAATTACGGGCGTCGATCGGCTGGCGTCGGCCTGCTGCGGCGTATAGCCGTAGCTGACGACCCAGCGGCCCGGCAGGATCCGACGCCCTGGGTTCCCAGTCGTGCCCGCCCGTGCCTTCGCCTTCGGGATTCGCGCTTCCGCCGTCGGGATACTCCATGGCGGAACTGAAGACCCCGTTCTGCGCCGTAAACTCCTCGTCGTAGAGCTGCTCAAGCGGCGTGTCGATGGAGGAGCGGAAGTTGTGCGCTCAGCTCCCAGCGTGTGCCCCACCTCGCGCATGTGGTCACCCAGCGGATGGCCTGGTCGAGGAATTCCTTGGGAACCGGCGAGCCCGGCTCGATGACGCCGCGGGCCACCATGATGCCGCGGGCCATGTCAAGCTGGGTATGCAGCTCGGCAAAGAAGGCCTTGGTCTTCACGCCCTGCTCCATCAACGCAAGCTCCTCTTCGGAGCGGTTGTAGATTTCGTCGATGGCATTGCGGGGCTCAACCATTTCACGGTAATCCGCCTTGTCACCCAGGATCACGTCGGCTTCGAAGAGAATGTCGGCGTCCATGATCTCCCGGGTGCGGGGATCGACGATGGAGGGACCGATGGCACCGTAACCCGGCTGGTCGGAAGTGCTCCAGCGCAGGGTGGCGTAGCGGATGTCCGCCGGATCCACGCCTTCGGGCAGCATTTCAGACTGCACGGCGTTGCGGAAACCGGCAGCCTCATAGGCATCAGGACCAGGGCTTGCACCCCCTCCATCATGGCCTCCCGAAATTCCTCGGGTACCGTGTGGTCGATGTAGTAGATGATGGGCTCCTTCGGAGTACAGAGTCCGTCGGATCCGGGCGCGCCGTCGCACTCCAGCCGCCAGCGGTTCACATAACGCTTGAAGAAGGTTTTGTCCTCCGTGGTGAAATCCTTGTGCACCGTCAGGAAAAAGCCGGTGCGGTCATCCCCCATCCGAGGTTCCATCGGCTGCTCGGGGAGCTTGGCCAGATCGTAGTGGATGGAGACGGGGATATAGCGTGTGTCGGGCACCGTGCGCGGACCGCCGGGATGTTCCGGTTGCCGAAGGTAAGGGACGCGGTGATGGCGGCGTTCTCCAGGAAAACCCTTCACCGATTTCATGTAGCTCCGGGATGGGTCTACCTGCACGCGGCCGCCGGCCGCGCCCTGCACACGCTGGCTGATATTGGACATGTCCGACACGAACCAGCTGTAGGCATCGATCAGCATCACCGAATCGTCATCGGTGGCCGCGATCTCAGCGGTCTCGAGCGCCCGACGGGCTGTAGGCCAGGGTCGCACCGCAAGGGCCTCGGGAGTATCGGGTTCGGCCTTGTGTCGGTGTGGCTTCTGCATAAAGAAAATCTTGCCCTCGTGTTTTTCGAAGGCTACGAGATGGCCCTCGGAAATAGTTGAGCATGGTGCCCCCGTAGAGGCCGCTGGAGCCGATGCCCTCGGCGATCTCGAAATTCATCAGAGAACCCCGTCCCAGCATATCCTTGGGAATGGCCAGGTAGAGATGTCCGTCCTTGGCGTAAGTGTCGATGTAACCGGGCCGGTGGGTGGTACCTTCTGTCAGTTCCGTAAATGTGTCCGTCGTGTCCGCCGCCTCGCCTTCCCCGTTGCCGCCCCGTTGGGCGAAGGCATCGGCGGAGGAGAGAAGCAGACACGCACAGAAAATAAGCAGGTAGTACTTCTTCATAATATGCGTGTCCGTTGGTTGGGAATGAGTCGTTAAAACAAAACAGGAATACGGGCAAAGTAGCTTTTTCTGTTTGGGACTGAATCGAGAAAAAGATAGGATGAGGGGTTGAAAAAAGTGGCCCGGGTTTGCCAAGCAGCAGAGAGCTGCGTATCTTTGAGGCTTCCGATTGCGCCCGTAGCTCAACTGGATAGAGCGTCTGGCTACGGACCAGGGTTGGGTTCGAATCCTCCCGGCAAATTCGGTAACATTTGGGTAACAAATAACGGCCTTCTATATTTTTATAATTCTATCAATATTGTAATCTGTTCATAACCTTCTACAGAAAACCTTATTTTGAATAATTTTGATTAAACCGTTCCAATCCTTTCATCGGCTTTTAAAGGTAACAAAGGTCCTTGTTAAAAAAACTCTCTCCAATGTTTTTTAGTGTTTAATTAAGGTCATTCCAATGGATGAAGAAGTCTCTTGCATGAAATCATCAGGTAATCCTACGCCATTATCTCGAACTTCCACTATTACCTTTTTGTCATTCTCATGCAGTTTAACCTCAATTTCGCCCTCCTCCCGATTTTTAAAGGCGTGTTTATAGGCATTGGTAACAACCTCGTTAACCAGTAGCGCACACGGAATGGCCTGGTTAATATTCATGGAAACCGGATCCGCCTCTACGGTAATAGTAATTTGTTTATCCCTGTCATACATTTCCTCAAGGCTTCGAACCAGCCGGGTTATATTTTCCCCAAAGTTTAAATGAGAAAGGCTTTCTGAACTGTACAACAATTCATGAATGGTAGCTATGGTCTGTATTCGCTGCTGAGCAGTTCTAAGCAAATCCTGCAACTTACTATTACCAGTATTCATGACCTGCAACTCCATCATGCTCGTAATAATGGCTAAGTTATTTTTTACCCGGTGATGGATTTCGGCCAGGAGCGTTTCCTTTTCTTTGAGGGATTCCTTCAACTGTTCTTGGGAGGCAATCTGTTCACTAAAATCCATCGCTTCCACAGAAACTCCATAGACGTCCCCTTTATCATTAAAGAGTGGTTCATACAATCAAATTAGATGTGTTATTCTTGTTGTGCGTCCTCGTTGCCCTTATCAATAAATATCCGCTCGCTACGGCCAAAATACGGCTCTCCCGTGTCGTGCTGCTTGTTTTCAGTCTATCGATATAGCCCTGACCTTCGGCTTCGGGTATAACCTCATCAACACGCACTTCCTATAATATCCTCTTGCCCTGCCACTTCCCGGTACGCTTTGTTAGCAATAACAAATTTCATTTCTCGCCCTTCTCAACAGACATTTAGGAGTCGGGGCTTTTTTCAAACATCTTCTTAAGCTTGTCTCGATCGCCTTCGGCTTTCTTGCGTTGGGTCTTGCTCCTTGTTCGAGCAACGTGCTCAGCTGCTCCTGGAAGCTACCGATTTGCTTCGTGATATCCACTCCGAATACCGACCAATATTAGTTTGGTTATCTTGATTCCAGCCTTTCTGCATTAATGGTATACGTGGCCGTGTTACCGCCGGCTGTATCTGCTGGTCATCTCAAACGAGCCATATCCCTCCTTAAGTACGTGTTGAATTTCCTCCGGCAGCTTTCTCTTTGTCGGCTTCATGCGACGAAGTTCTACAGCGGGCTAGCCCTTCTATTTTTCCGAGACAGGTCCCCCTTAAGGACGTTCGCCGTATGCTCATTCGTCTGTACCACCGTTCCCTCTTGGTCTAACACATAAAAGACCCCGGGCAAACTGCTAAGTAATACTTTTGTAAATTCTTTTTCATCCCGCAGGTCTTGTTCCTGTTCTTTTCGATCGCTGATTATCTCGAAATATTAAGCATGATCGCTTTCACCGGCATAATTCTTAAACGCCGTCGACGTTACTTCAACGGGTATCTTTTGGCCTTCTTTATGAATAAAAGGTAAGCTCACCAGCGTAACTTCCCGTTTCTGCCCGTTCTTTTAATGCCTTTTCTGATTTTTCATCCTTGGCTACAATGCCCTCGCGCCCCCGCTTCGTGATCTCCTTCTCGGTCATGCCCAACATGTCACAGGCCGCGTAGTTCGCCTGCAGGATTCCCCCGTTGGAAGTTGTCAGCATCATCCCTCCCATGCTCTGCTTGAAGGGTATATCTATTGCTTAGCTGGGTGTTCAGCTCCCCCGTAAGATCTTTAAACATGGCCAACTGATAGGTACAGCGCCCTCAGACGGTCACCGGATTGGTGATGACATACGCATATGTAAATTCGCCGGTCTTTTTTTGATGTTTCCACAGCCCTTCATCACTGACCATTTCATTATCCATCTGGGCCAGGTGTTTTTTCAGTTTGGGAACTTCTTCCTAGGGCACAGGTCAAATAAGGTGAGGGGAGACGTTGGAGTCGCTTGAATACCGCATAGCTCAACCATCGACTGATTGACATCCTTTATGGAGTAATCGTCCGGATCGTAAATACACATCGGGATGGGGTTATCACGAAAAAACTAATAAAGTTTTTATTTGCATAATATACTCTCTTAAACAGCTATGCTTTTATTGTATATCCTCTAACTTATTTAAGTAAAAGTATGGATATAGCTGATAAATCAATCTCTAGTGAAAAATATTTCTTTAAACAACCTTTGGGAACTATGGTATAGTTACTTTTCGACTGGTTTTTGTCTCCAAGCAACAGCTCATTGGATAAAGTTTTCGGGAAAGCTTATCCCACAGTTACCTTCAGTACTACAAATAGTACTACATGAAGTGCAAATTCACGGCCCATTTCCCCGCACAGAAATATCACGTGTAAATTTTACGACGGAGGTTGGTTTTCGAATCCTCCCGGGCGTACTCATTTTCCAACAGCTCCTCCTCCACCACCACAAAAGCCGGGACCGACCATAGTCCCGGCTTTTTTTATGTGCCTGCCCTTCTGTATACGACATCGGCTGCAATCGCCCACGAGGCATTCCCCTTCGCGCACAGAATTTACCCAACCCAGCCGAAAAGGCATACAACCATCTTTCATCCAATAGTATTCAATATTAAGTGTATTAGATTATGTACGAATAGTATTTAACTGCCTGTTTTAACAACAATATAGGGAATAAGTTTTTTACAAATATTAGAAAAACAATTTTGAATTAAACTTATTTGATTCGTTAAGTCGTCGATGCTAATCTAATTATAGAAAACACACAAACGCCCACCGTCAAATCGAGAGGTTTCATCATGAAAGCCGTTTATATTTTCCGGATCCTCTGTATCTGCACCATTCTCGCACTCAGTCCATTTTTACTGGCCGACCGCAACAGCGGGGCACCCGCATTCAACGATGCCAGAGCAGAAATCGGAACCTGCTGCAGCCAGCAGGGAGCCATCTGCGTCATTCCGCCGCTGGCCGTGCACAACTTCTATGCCTTGCCACCGGGCTGATCCTTGTCCCCCCGTCTGGGGACCGATCCCACTACCTGACCCTGACGGCAACCACTAGTCAGAGTCCCTTCTCCTCACCCTGAAAACCCACGGTACTTTCTCATGACCCGCAAGAAACGAAGCAGGTTATTAAGGGTGCTAGCCGTCCTCCTATTCGGTCCCATAGCGCTGTTCGGCAGCCCTGCGGATTGGCTATCATTTCGCGAGGCGCCTTCCAGCAGCGGGACCTGCTGCAAGAGTGACTCCAGCCTCTGTGTCATCCCCCCACACATGATACAGCACCGCTACGCCATGATGCCGAACATCCCCTGTCCGCCCGTGAGTTGACCCGCCCGACGACGAAACCTGAACATCAGCCTTCCGACCATGAAATCACCAGCCCATTCCTACCGTATTGCCCTCACTTCCCTAATTGCCGCCAGCGCGTTCGTGATCCTCTTCTGGAATCCATCCAGCCTGAGAGGGGAGAGCTCCTTGGCCCACGAGGGATATTGCTGTCCACAGGCCGAAGCCTTGTGCATTGTAAACTGCCACATACGGAACAATGCCTACGCAGTGACCGAAATGCAAAACTGTCCATCCTACCCGCTGGTCTACGTGGAAGGCGGCCCGTGCCCCGGTGTCAACCCCTGGTAGCCGGCACCTCCATTCAACCAATCAACCTCCTGCCATGACCTCCCGAATCCGATTCCGACTGGCCCTTATTCTTCTAATCCTGACAGCCTGCCCCTTCCTTCTCCCCGAGAGCAGGGGCAGCGAGTACCTGGACCCGGACCGATGAAGCCGCCACCTGCTGCCCAGCGAGAACAGCCTGTGCTTCTTCTCGGAGGAGCTGAAATTCCCGGGCTACTACGCCATACCTCCCGGCAGGCGATGCACTCCGCCCCGGCAACCCGGGCGACCACACCGAATAACCAGGTCCCGCAACCACCAACATTCATCTGGCAACGCTATGAATACCCGAACACGCTTCCTTCGACGCACTTCCGGCGCCCTCCTGCTGGCGCTGCTCTGGGCCGGAGACCTCCTCGGCCAGGAACCCGCCGTTCCGGTACAGCCTCTCACCCCTGCCGGGGAGTGGGTGCTGGACCAGGAAGTCATCTGACAATCCCTCCATGATCCGGTATGTCCGGGGATACATCGTGCTGACCGACGGCAACCCCGACCGGCAGGTAGCCCTCTCGCACGAATCGGACATGCAGTACCTGGGCGGATTCGGGCGTAACGGCAGGGGGCCCGCGGAGTTCCTGAGTCCCTGGCTCATCATGGGCGAGCCCGGGTGTCCGCTCTTCTGCATCTACGACCTCAATCTACGGCGCATATCGTGCTACGATGCCGACCAGGTGTCGACTGACTTTTCCCGTGTGGAGCCTGAGCTGACGGTCAACCTGGACGGAAGTTTCGGCATGCCCCTCAACCTCGAAGCACGCCTGTCGCGCAAGGAGTTCATCGTTACCGGCATCTTCGCCGACGAAACCCGCTACCTCGTTTCCGACAGCACCGGGCGCGTCATACAGCGTTCCGGCGCCATTTCGGGAGTCATGCCCAGGGCCCCGGTCAACGTTCAGCACAACGCCGCCCTGGCCCGGGTGGGCGGCCCATCCGCTGGACGGCCGGCTGGCTTTCGCCTACCGGTTCACGGACCAGATTGACATCTACTCGGCCGAAGGAGAACTTCTGCGCGAGGTCGCCCATCCCGAGAGAACCTCGGAACCGGGCCTGGTCCTGGCCTACACACCTTCCGGCCAGCCCTATATGGCGCAGGACAACAACACACGCCTCTCCTACGTCCACGTCATGGCCGACGCCCGGTTTATCTACGGGCTCTATTCGGGCCGGCAGCGCAGGCAGGGAGCCGCCGACTTCGCCAACCACCTGTTCATCTTCGACTGGGAGGGCAGGCTGGTCTCCAGCCATCCGCTGAATACCTATGTGGGAAACTGCACGCTGACCGGGGAGCCCGGCACGGTGCTCTGCCTGGAACGTCCTGCAGATCCCCAAGATGATTTCCGCATTCTGAAACTACAAGTCCCGGAGCCCCGCGATGGCTGAGCAAAAGAGCATCGACTGGAAGTAGCTCGATCGCAGCAGGGCGCCCATTCCCCGGCGAAGCCGCAGAAGGGCCGACCTCGCATTTAGACTCATTCACTCCGCAAATGTGAGGTCTCATACGCTGGAGACGCCTACTTTCTACCGATTTGCTTATCGTAGAGCACATCCTGCATGGTACATCCCCGCCGCACATGAATATCCATCGTAACAGCCTTGCCCTCCTGGTACTGCTTACCCTTGCCGTATCCCAGGCCTCCTGCCAGCAGAATCAGGAAATCCGCGGGGCGCAGGTTCTCCCCCTTTGATTTTGTTCACCATCTACATGTGCCCGTATTGATTAACGGCCGGGAGGCGAACCTGCTCTTCGACCCGATTCAAGACATCATGCTTGATTCTAAATTCGCCCGTTCCCACGACATCCACCGAATCGGAGGAGAAGAAGCCGGTTACGGTGGACCGGTAAGAGCCGGGGGAGCCCGGCCCCCGGGAGCGCCTTGGTGCAATTTGCAAGAAATATCAGCCTTGAGGCGGGAGGGAAAATCTACGGCTATAGCCTGACGCCGGCCATTCCCCTCGATTCGATGATGGCCTCTTCCCTGGGCCGTCATGTCGACGGTCTCCTGGGCATCAATGTCATTCTCGGATTTCGTGCTTGCCTTTGACTTCCCCGGAAAACGCTTCCAGCTGCATCCACACATGGACTTTGATCCTCCACCGGGGGCGGTGCCGCTTTCCATAACATGGGTTCGCCGGCGTCCTACGGTCACCCTCACTTACCGCGCCGGGAAGAGATTGTCCCAAGGTCGGTTTCTCCTGGATTTCAGAATGGGCGGGACCATAGCAATTCACCACGTTCCACACGGACTCCCCCGATCTCCTGTCGCTTGCATCCCACCATTACAACGGAGGGAGAAGCGGCCTGGGTAGCCTGGAAAGTAGGGCGGGCCGGCTGCCTCGCCTCTCCGTGGGAAAATTCAACCTGGACTCCCTGGTGGTAACCCTGGCCAGGGAAAGATCGGGAGCCGATTTTAACCCCCCATGGGATGGCCTGGTGGGACTAGGCCTGCTGAGCCAATTCCGAAATTTGGCTGGACTTGAACAGCAACCGCATATGGCTCCGTCCCAACAGGCGTTTCGGCCGCCCTTCCGAATGGATATACACCGGCGTGGGATTCACGCCCGGGAAGAACCCGTTCACCGTCAACCAAATTGACAAAAATTCACCTTCCGAGCATGCCGGTTTTAAAAACGCAAACACCCATCCGTTCTGTGAACAGCAAACGCCGTCAGTTGGAACGTACGGGAGTGGAAGGAAGAGCTGGAAAAATTTCCCGGCCAAAAGGTGGTTGTGGAGGTGATAAGAGAAGGTCAAACCATTCGCCTGCACTTTTCCGTGACCTCCAGGATACCAGGGCGTAGGTAAATACGGACCATTAACTGAGCGTGTACTCCCTGACATGCCCCATTTCCTTTCCCCTTAACAACCAGATCACATGAAAATGTACACCCGCATCACAGGCCTGAAACAATCGATCAAAAATCGCGGGTGTTGTGATTCTCTGGCTTATAGCGAGCGGGTGTCTCCCTTATCGAAGACAGGCTGACACCGATGAGATCGCGCGGTGGGAGGAGGAGGAGTTGATGGAAGCGGACCGAACCTTCCAGGAGACCAGCCGGAAGCAGGGACTGGAGGGGTGGCTTTCCATGATGAGCCGGGATGTGGTACGCATGCCCGTATTCGGGAGTGCCTTTATCAAAGGACGAGACAAGGTCGCCCGGCTGGACTCCTCCCTGTGGAATACGCCCGGCCTGCACCTGGAATGGGAGCCCGAGCAGTCGGTAGTATACTCCGGCGGATCGCTAGGCCTGACCACGGGCAGTTACCGGTTGCTGGAGGATGTGTCCGGTAGATGCAGGCAAGAGAGACACCGGGCAATACCTTACCTTGTGGAAAAGGACGATACCGGAAGGTGGCAGGTCCTGTTCGATACTGGCGTCTCCGATTACTAGTAGCGTATCCACACCAACGCCTACGAGGCTGCGTAGCTGACCACGCGCTTCCAGTGCAGTTTTGCAAAAAGAACCACCGCAGCCGCCTCCATGCCCCGGCCCGCAAGCTGCATCCAGCCGGAACCCGCCAGGTGGTAGGCCAGCACCAGGGCGATGCCCCCGTTCAGCAGCAGGGCCATCGGCCCAGGGCCGCGACGGGATTTCCTCGGGGGGACCCTCCAGGTGGCGGGGCAGCATCCAGTAAGCCGTGCCGAGGGTGAACTGGACCACCCAGCCGGGAAGGGCCAGCTCGATGTGCAGGGGCAGCAGATGCCAGAGTCCGTCATGCAGCGGCCAGGCCTTGTGCACCAGCAGCAGCCCTCCCATGCCCGTGGCCGTCAGCAGGCAGGCGAGGGAGGATCGGATCATGATGCGGCTCACAAGAGGCATCTAGCTTGCGGGTTTATTTCGACCAGAGGGGTTGCCGCTTCCCTTTCGCCCGCCTGCGCTCCCGCTCCTTTCTACGCTGCCGTCGCCGCTTCTCCTTGGACTGCACCCGGGGCCAGATCTCCAGCAGATAGGCCCCGGCCCCGGAAAACTGCAGAAGGGCCCGGAAAGGCCCAGGACGACGGCAGCCGCCTCGTCAGGCCGGCCCGCCGCGAAAGGTTCGGCCCCCACCCGGAGCATGAGTCCGACGTTTAGCGCCAGGAAGGCCAGCCAGGGTTTGGGCTGGGCACGGAATCCCTCCTCCCGCGTCCGCCCGGGAAACATCCAGACGGAGACGCCCATGATAATCTGGGTGATCCATCCCACGGTGAGCATATGCCAGAAAAGCGGCATGAGCGCCGGCAGTCCCGCCGGGTCGAGGGCGGACAGAAGGCCCGCGGCCAGGGAAAGCAGAAACCAGACGAGGCCGGACTTGATAAAAAGCCGGGTGATACGAGGCATGAATCAGCGGTCATCCTTTCCGGATGGTTCGACGACCGAATCTATTCCTTCCACGGGGGCCGAACGCGCCAGGACGGCCCACATCCAGGTCATGGCCAGCACGGGCAGGGCGGCTGCGGCCGCAAGCGTCCAGAAGGCCCACATGCCGGTCCACCCCGCCGGTACGGCCGGGGTAAGCAGCAGGAGACAGCAGCACCGCGACCACGCTGCCCGCGAGCAGATAATCACGACCGGTACGGCACCTGACGGAGCAGGTGCAAGTCCGGCAGCGCCCGCCAGCGTAAAGCGCCCAGCAGCAATACATGCAGATAGAAAATGCGAAGCGCATGACTGGAGAGCAGGAAGTCACCGGGAACCACCGAAGCAGCAACCTGCATGAAACCCTTGAGCGCCAGGAGGGCCAGCGGCCACAGAAGCAGTCCCCCCAGCCGGCTTTTATGCTTCCAGAAACCGTAGCAGAGAACCAGCAGTCCCACGCCGGCCGCCACCCCTCCCAGGCGCCCGATCACCAGCATGAGTGGGGAGAGCAGATCCTCCGATATGCCGTAGATAAAGGTAAGAGGGGCACCCAGCACAATGGCCGTCACCGGCAGCGCAAACGCCCCCCGGCCGGTCCACGCGCGCAGGTCTGCCGTCTCGGCAAGCATGGCCAGCGCGGCCAGCACCACCCAGCCCTCTGCAAAACAGGCCAGGAAGAAATGGGTCAGGGCCATGCCCAGCAGGGGCGTGCCCGGCGCCAGGTTCTGGGCCAGGGCCACCCCCCAGGCGCCCAGGCTGCTGACCAGCAACAGGAGCAGCGCGGAGTCCATGAACAGCAGGCCCGGCCGGTTGCCCGGCCGCAGGCGCAGTTTCCACCAGATGGCCATAAAGGCATACCAACTGACCATCACGGCCCCGCTGATCATGACGGAGAGGGGCAGGGAGATACCGCCCAGAGAAACCGGCCGGTAGCCGTAAAGCAGGAAAAAAGCCAGGAAAGCAGGCCGAGTCCCAGTCCCCAGCCGATGCAGGCCCGGAGCCGGCTAATAAGGCGCGACTGTTCGGGGAGCAGGCGGGCCATGCTCTTCCAGAGAAGGTACATGGGAAGGGGACAGCCCACCCGAAGAACATCAGGTGGGAATGAGCGTGGCGGAGGTTATCCAGGCTGAGTTCCCCGGGGAGCGGGGACACCATGCCCGCACGGAAAAACAGGCCCGTGGCCCCCGCCAGCACGAAGCAGAACAGGGAACCCTGCCATAACCATTGGTCCTTTCTCATCGTCCTCGTCGGTTGATCCCATTGCCCGGGCAGGTAGCCGGGCTTCAGCCGGCCAGACGTTCATGTAGCTCCAGGCCCGGGGAAACAGTATGTTGTTTTCCAGATGCACGTGCTTGTGAAGATCGTCTCGGAAACCCTCCAGGTTCTGGAAATAGACCCGGAAAGTGGGACAGGCATCCTCAGGCGGCGTAAAACCGTCACTCAGCTCTTCCAGCCTTGCCATCAGCCGGCCGGCCTCTTCGTGCTCGGATTCCAGCATGGCCACGGCCTGTGCGGGAGTGCCTTCGTCCAGCCCGGATTCAGGCGCCCGGCCTTTCGAATCGGCCTCCACCAGGTGCCTGATATAAGGAAACAGCAGAAGCTCCTCTTTGTCAAGGTGATCAGTCATCTCGTCCCGCAGCTGCAGGAACACCTCCAGCATCTCTTTGAGAGCCGGATAGCTGCGGCCGTGCACCTTGGCCACTTTTCGCGCGTAGGATTCGATTTCGGGCAGCTTGTCCCGCACGAACCGGTGATGCATGCTGACAATGTACTCCACCAGCAGGTCGGCAGGCCAGGAGGCATAGTCGGCCTCTCCTCCGGCACGCCGGAGGACGGAACGCAGCTCCTGCTGCAGTTCCTGTACGTCCACGCCCTTCTTGGTGCAGGCTTCGGCCACAGTGCGTTTTCCCCCGCAGCAGAAATCCAGTCCGAATTTCTTAAAGGCGCCCGCGGCGCGGTAATCTTCGGCGACAATCTCTCCTATGGTTCGATGGGTAAGTTCCTGGTTCATGGTCATACGGTTTTTGAATATTGGGATTTTGCGTATTTGGGGCGGTCCCCGGCGCGGTGCAGGTACCGGTCAAAGCACATGGCAATGTTCCGCAGGAAAAGCCGCCCCGTTTCGTTGATAGATATTCGGTCGTCATGCAGGCGAAGAAGCCCGTCCTGCTCCAGTTCCCCCAGCCGGTCCAGCTCCCTCGCGAAATAGTCGTTCATGTCGATACCCCAGCACCGCTCGACTTCGGCAAAGTCAACACCCATGCGGCACATGATGCGGCCGATGACCATGCGGCGTATTTCGTCATCGCGGTCCAGGCGGGCGTATTTGGCGACGGGCAGCCTTCCCGGTCGAGTTCCCTGTAATAGTCGCCCAGTTCCTTGGCGTTCTGCCAGTACCAGCCTCCGGCCCCGGAGATGCCCGACATGCCCAGGGCGTAGAGATCGGCCCCCGACCGGGTGCTGTAGCCCTGGAAATTCCTGTGCAGATCGCCGGAGGCCATCGCCTCCACCAGCTCGTCTCCCTCCCGTGCAAAGTGGTCCATGCCGATGAACCGGTACCCCTCCCGGTCCAGGTGGTCAATGGCCAGCCGCAGCATGGCAATCTTTTCGTCGGCCGAGGGAAGGTCCTCACGCTCCAGCAGGCGCTGCGCGGGCACACGAGAAGGCAGGTGCGCATAGCTGTAGACAGCCAGTCGGTCAGGCCCCAGGTCGGTCACCTCCTCCAGGGTTTTCCCGAAGGTCTGACGGCTCTGACGGGGCAGCCCGTATATCAGGTCGAAGTTTATCGATCGGATGCCCTCCTCCCGCAGCCAGCGGCAGACGCGTTCCACCTGCTCGGTGGGCTGTACGCGGTGGATGGCCTTCTGCACTTCGGGATTGGTGTCCTGCACGCCCAGGGAGGCGCGGTTGCAGCCGATGGCGGCCAGGGCCTGCACGTGTGCCCGGGTGCAGCGCCGGGGGTCAATCTCCACGCTGAATTCGGTTTGTCCTGTAAACTGGAATCGTTCACGCAGGGCGTCCCCCAGGCGCAGAAGCTGCGCGGGCTCCAGGAAGGTGGGGGTGCCTCCCCCGAAATGAAGCTGCTGCAGGGGAGCGCCCGGATTCAGGCGCCCGGACAGCAGGTCCATCTCCTTCTCCAGGTAATCCATGTAATGGTCTCCCCGGCCGCGGTCCCTGGTGATAATTTTGGTGCAGGCGCAGTACCAGCATAGGGAGAAGCAGAACGGGACGTGAACGTAGAGGGAAAGCGGGCGGCTGCGCCGGTTCCGGTCCTCCAGAGAGCACGCAAGTTCGGCGTACGCCCGCTCCCCACCCTCCCGGAATTGCACCGCGGTGGGGTAGGAGGTGTAACGGCGACCCGTTACGTTGTATTTACGAATGAGGTCATCCATGGGGACGGCGGTTTCTTCTAGAATCCTTTCGCTCGAACAGCCTGAGTCCGCGCCATACCGGAACCACCCATCCAGAGGGCCAGGCAGGCGGAGGAGATCACCATGCCCAGCGAGCCTCCGAAAAAGCGGTTGAACACCGCACCGGTGTAGCCCATGAGCGCGGAGAAGTCGAACTCCAGCAGCACCCCGATCCGGGCCAGGTCGATGGGGTTGAGCACCGACAGGCCGATCACGACCTTCTCGAGCGGGTATTGGCTGAAGGAGCTGACCACCGCCAGGATGAGTCCGTCGTAGAGTACGGCCAGCAGCAGCCAGCTGATCAGAGCGAAACCGAATCCCTTCACCCGGTCATCGTAGTACCGGAGCCCGAACAGGAAGCCAATGCCCGTGAATATCAGCGTGAGCACCACGCCCAGTCCAAGCACGGTAACCATGCCGCCCGCGCTGGCGCCTGTCCAGGCGCCCGTATACAACAGGGGCGCGCCCACGCCCAGCAGAAAGGCCAGGCAAAGCGGCAGGGCGAGTCCCCCGTAGACGCCCGCAAAGATGCGGCGGCGGTCCATGGGCTGGGCAAGCAGCATCTCCACAAACTCCCGTGACTGGTACAGGTAAAGCACCCCATAAATGAGGCTTACCAGGGGCACGAAGAGGAGCATAATATTTGACAGGCTCAGCAGCGCCTTCACGCCGCCCCCGCCGAAACGTATAAGCGCGTCGGTACAGCACAGCGCGAGCGAGAAGCGCAGGAGCCATACCATCCGAGGTGCCGCGCGAGCGGTTCCTTCCATCGGTAATCCTGGCGGACGGCCCACGGTCTTCATGCAGCGGCCTGGTCGAGACAGCTCCAGCCTCAGCCCCTTCCAGCGCCGCCGTGCTCGTTGTTCGCCGTACGAACGGGTCCTCGGGTCCTCTCGTCACGCGGACCCGACCCTCCACCAGCAGCACGATGCGGTCGGACAACTCCTCTATTTCGCTCATGATGTGGGTGGTGAGCAGGATGGTTTTGCCCCGCTCCTTTTCCCGGCGGATCCACTGCTTGAAGCGAAAGCTGGAGCGCGGATCCAGGCCGGCTGTGGGCTCGTCCAGTATCAAGACGGGCGGATCGAACATGAGCGCCACCAGGGCGCCGGCTTTCTGCTTCGTACCTCCGGACAGCACCCTCAGGGGCTTGTCCATCTCCTTGTCCAGTTCGAAGAGTGCAATCAGCTCCCGGGCGTAAACCGCTTCCTCGCCGCGTATGCGGACGACGAAGTCCATCATCTCCCGCAACGTCGGTGCTTTCGGGATATCGAGCCTGCCGGGGCATGCAGCCCCAGGAGGCGCCGGTAGTCTCGCATGACCCGTTCGGGGTGACGCCCGTCAATCTCGATGTCCCCCGTCGGGTCGTGCCGGTCCCGGCCAGGTGCTTGATGAGGTGGTCGTGCCGATGCCGTTGGGGCCGACGCATGCCGGTGCAGCTTCCCTGCGGCATACGCAGGTCCACGCGGTCCAGCACCTTCAGCTCCCCGAATGATTTGCTCAATCCATCGATGGTAATCATTGTATCCTCTCCATCAGGGGTTTTTTGTCCTGGAGATTCTCAGGGGTTAGTACGGGCATGATGCGCTCGGCCGTATCGAGGATGCCGATCAGCATGCTGCGCATGAGGACAAGGATTTCCGGCTGCTTCTCAATAAGAATGGAGAAAAGCCGTACGGGACGGTGGGGCACGTCGCCCACGCCGTCGCGGTCCAGGTCGTAGCCCGAATAGTGACTCCAGTAGTTGCGGTTGAAAATGTTGAAATTCTGCCGGCTGTTGGTGGCCACCCTCGAAGGTGTTGGCCATGAAGTTGTTCTCCACAAACTGGTTGTCCATGGAATTGGCCATCACCTTCAACGCCCCAGCCGTTGCTTCGAAAGTCGTTTCTTTTCACGCGGTTGCGGCTGGAGGCCTCCATGTAGAGGCCGATGGAGTTGTCGGCGAACAGGTTGCCGGTGACGGTGCTGGAGCGGATCTCCTTCATCAGCAGCCCGTAGGCGGCCGATCCCCAGTCCTGTCCAGAAAGCGGTTGTCTGTCAGCTCCACGTGGTCGGTGAACATCGCAGCCACGCCTGCGCCGTCATTCTTGGAACGTATTTCCGGTGAAAGTGCAGTTGTTGGAAGAACATGAAGTGCAGTCCGTAGCGCAGGTTGCCCTCGCCGTGGTTGCCGGTGAGGCGCGCTTCCGCGCGCAAAACTGGGAGATCAGATGCCAGTCACGGTGTCCCTCCACCCGGTTGTCCGCGATATCGATGTTTCTGCTGTACCAGAGGCGGATGCCGTTGCCCGACATTGGTCTCCCGCTCTCCCGCGGCGGTGAGATGTTGTTTCTAATCGTGCCGCCGTCCGACCTGCGCGAGGTTGATGCCGAAGAAATTTTGGCTCAGCACAAGGTTCTCGAGCCGAATGCCGGCGGATTCCTCTACCAGGATCCCGGCATTGTCGTCCATAAAACTCACGCCCGAACCGCGCACCTCCAGGTCGCGAATGGTCACATGGTCGGCGTGGACGATCAGCACGGAACCCTCGCCCCCGGCGTCCACCACCGCCCGGCCTTCGCCGCGGATGGTAAGCGTCTTGTCGATCAAGGAGGTTCCCGCGCTCGGAATAGGTTCCCTCCCGCAATACGACGGTGTCGCCGGAATCGGCCCGGTCCACGGCCTCTTGCAGGGAGGAAATTTCACCGCCCGGTGAGACGGTGCAGGTGCGCAGGGGCGACACTGGCGAGGAAGGACGGCTGTCCGGCAGCGTCCGCCGGAAGCCCTGGCGGCGGCCAGCCACGGCAGAGCCGCCGACAGCAGAGGCCCGCGGCCCGCGGGCCCCGGAAATATGATCCCTGGTGTGTTCATGATACGCAATCCATCTATTTTTCAGTGCCTTGACTCCAAATGCTGCTCAACGGGAGACACGCTCCCATTCGATGCGTTCGCCCGGGTATTCTTCGAGATGACGCTCTGCAGCCTGCTGCGATGCGTACGGCCACGGCGGCGGCGCCCACGAGGAACTCCGGTATCTCATCGCTGCGTATCAGCACCGCCTCGGTCAGCGACAGCCAGCTGCCCGGCTCATTGAAATCGCTCACCCAGAAGGATGCGCCATAGCGGCCTCGCTGCGGGTGCTCCGAGCGGTAGTCGCCCCATGCATTCAATGGCGTCGAACTTGACGGCCTTGCCCCGTGGTGCGCGACCATCTGGGAGGCAAAAGCGGGATCTGCGATCATCATTTTGCAGTGGGCGCCTGCGTCGGAGCCGTAGTGAATTTCTGCTGGTCCCCCGCCGCAGGCGGCCATCAGAAGAGCCAGCGCCAGTGTCGCGGTTAGTTTTTCTCCATCCATTCATGGTTGATTCCTCTTTTTTTGTCATGATGCATTCTTTGACGGCCGCTCGCGCCACCAGACCAGCGCGGCCAGGCCCATGGAACACATGGCCAGGAAAAAGCCGATGTGCGGCATGGAGGTGGTGCGCATGTTCAGCAGCTGCTTGGTGCCGATCAGCGGGGCTGGTAGGTCATGCCCGGCACCTTGATGGCGGCGTCGGGACTCAGGTTGTGCCCGTAAGTCGATACTCCCACAGCCAGAAGTCGTGCCAGGCCCGCCAGCGCGCAGCAGCACGAAGAAGACCAGCCACACGGCCAGCCATTTCCGGTTGCCCCAATAGGCGATCAGCAGGCCCGTGAGAATCAGGCGCCGCGAAAAGCGGGGCATGATCTTGAGCTCCGGGATGGAGTCGGGGTGGATCCCCTGCATGCCGATATAGTGGTTCAGGCCATTGATGTTCTGCAGGTCCTGCGGGGCCTTGCCCTCAATGGTGTTCACGCGGATATTGAGGCCAATGCCCTCGGGATACTGGGGGGCGTCAAGATTTATGCTCCAGATGGGGAATACGAACACACCTGCCAGCAGCAGGGCCGCAACCGCCATTGCTATTCTGTTTTTCTTTTTCATGGCTTATCTCAATCGTTTGTGTTTCTCGCCCGGCGTCCGGGTATTGCATTCCGTTTGGTGCCGGCCGGGGGCGGCTGAGCCGCTCCGTCCGGCGATAGGTAGCGGGGAGCTGTCACACGCCCCGCCACGATGGATTGAGAGTCAGACTATTCGCCGGTGCCGAAGCTGATCGGCACGTCGGAGCCGGCAGGTGAAACCCTGATGTATCCCTGCATCTCCTGGTCGGAGTGCCGAACAGAAGTCCGTGCAGTAGAAGGGCGCTACACCCACGCGGTCGGGCGTCCAGACCAGGGTCCGGGTCTCACCCGGCATGATCAGGAGCTCGGAGGTGTTGGCCCCGCGGACAGTGAAACCGTGCGGCACATCCCAATCCTGTTCCAGGTTGGTGACATGGAAGTAGACCGTGTCACCCATCCTAATGCCCTCGATGTTATCGCGGGACGAAGTGGGTACGAATGGTGGACATGTAGATGTGCACCTCGTCCCCGTCGCGCTCTACCCGTGCCTCATCCTCGCTGGTGATGGCGTGCGGGTTGTGATTGTCTTCCAGCGGGTAGAATGCGGACCATGTCGTCGTCCATGATCAGGTCGGCCGGTATGCCCTGCGCGTAGTGCGGCTCGCCCTCGGTGGGGAAGTCCAGCAGCAGGCGCATCTTGTCGCCCGAAATATCTATGAGGTTGGGCCGAGTGGAAGAGCTCCGGACCCGTGGGCAGATAGCGGTCCTTGGTGATCTTGTTGAGAGCCACCATGTATTTGCCCAGGGCTTGCGGCTGTCCCCGCCGGGAATCATAAGGTGACCCGGAGAGCAGGATCGATGCGGTCAGAGCACCTCGAAGGAATCCAGGCTCCACTTCACGATTTCCGAAGGAGATGAATGCCGTGGTATAGGCGTTTCCGCGCCCGTCGAACTCCGTGTGCTGGAGGGGACCCAGGCCGGGGTTCTGCACCTCAGCCGGCCACTGTGGCGTCGTAGCGCAGCACCGGAATGCCCTCTTCCTCACCCTCGCAGTCCTCGTCTCGATGGCCTCGATCATCTTGCTGAAGGAGTGCACCGGGATGCACCGTGGAAAGCTTGCCGCCGGCCACAATAAGCTCCCCGTCCGGCGAAACGTCCACCCCGTGGGGGGATTTGGGCGTGGGCAGGAGCAGATCATGCCCGGAGCTCGGTGGGATCGAGTACGCGCACCTGGTCGTAGCGCTTGGTCTTGGCGATGTGGTCGGAGTCGATGTAGTTGCGCACGTAGTCGGCGGGCACCATCTCGCCTTCGCCCTGCGCGGCATACTCGGCCGCCTTGGCCCAGTTGACCGCGGCGATATAATCCTTGTCGTTGCGCGAGGCATTCACTTCCAGCAGGGTGTGGGCCTGCTCGCTGTTGTAGCTGGTAAAGAAGGACCAGCCGTGCGAGGGGACCTTTGCCCGCGTGGGAGAGGTCGTAGTCGAATCCGGGCACCAGGATCTGGAAGTCCAGGCGGCGTGGAACCGTCATCCTGCATCTTGATGAAGGAGAGCGTACCCTGGAAATTTCTCGGCGTAGGAGTCAATGGCCACGTCCCGTTCCCCGTCGTCGCCCATGGGCACGCATGAAAGGCGTGGCGGCCGAGATATACTCGGTGCTCTGGGTTACGAAGGGCCGAGGCATGGTTGCCGCCGGAGTTGGGAATCTCGATGATTTCTGGTGGTCTGGAAGCTGTTCAGATCGATCTTGGCCACACGGGGCGTGTTGTTTTCGTTGATGAAAATGTAGCGCCCGTCAGGCACACCATGGGGTCTGGGACAGCTCGGGGTGGTGAGCGTCGCCCCAGGGGCGCGGAACCGGTCAGGAGGTCTCCAGCATCGCCTTGGTCTCCTCGTTGTAGCCGTAGCCGTTGGTGGCCGGCATGAGGAAGACAGGGATGGTGTAGATATGGCGTCCCGAGGGGATGCCGTAGACGCTGAGCTGTCCGCTGTAGCCGCCAGACATGAATCCGTAGAATTCGTCGTATTCACCGGGGGCTACGACCGGTTTCCGTGGCAGCGCTCGGCGTCGCGAGCCCAGCTCCTGGCTGGAGCCTTGCGCCCAGGACCAGCGGGCAGAGGGCCGCCAGCGGCAATATCCGTGGCTTGTTGAGGATCGGAAGTGTTCATAATGATGGTTTCGTTTGTGAGGGTTGGTGGTTGTCTAAAGTCAGCTCTCCTCTTCGTCGAGCTCTTTGCGTTGGGGTCGGCGGAGGTATGCGACAATGGCCCTCGCCTGTTCCTGCGTCAGGTCTCTGATTGGGCATGGGCGTCAGGAGATCGCGAAAGCATCTTCTTGGCTCCCGGGTGGTCCTTGACCGCTTCTTGCGGGTTGAGAACCGGTGTTCATCACATAGGTGGGCGAGCGCGTCTCGGAGATGTTACCCAGGGCGGGTCCCACATAGCGTTCATCCATTCTGTGGCAGGCCGAGCACTCGGTCTTGAGAACCTGGGCCCCCTGCCTGCCGCCATATCGGGATCGAGGGATTCGAGCGTGACCACTTCGTCCACGGGCCCGATGCCGTGTTCCATTTCGGATTCCGAGAGACTCCGGAGGTCGGTGGACTCGGCGCGCCGACGAGGCGTCGTTCTCGCCACTCTCCGTGGAGCCGCTGCTGCAGCCGCCCAGGAGCAGGGCCGTCACGACCATCCATCCTGATAATTTCTTGAGTGTTTTCATGACGTATAAGCGCAGGTTTTAGAGGTCTGGTTCTAAGTGATCGTCATTCGAGTTATTAAGAGTCTTTTATCTTGAAATAGCGAGGTGCTGAATCTGTCGTTCCCAGTCGAAGTCGCCGTCATGCGTGATACGCAGGTTCATCACCCTTCCCTTTTCGGCCAGTTCCACCAGGTTGGTGTTTTCCAGCATGGCCCGGAGCAGCCGTCGCGGGTGCCGGCCCCGTTTTCGTGCCGGGGACAGGGTTTCTGCGTACGGCACCCCGGAAGGCCCAGGGCGCATTCCGTGAACAGCTCCTCGCCGTCAATGGCCACCACGATGTCAAAAAGGGTTACCTCCTCCCCCGTCTTAATGAGCTTGACCCCTCCGTTGGGGCCCTTGTGCGACTCCACCAGTCCGGCACCGTTGAGCTGCTGCAGAATCTTGGTCAGAAAGTGGAAGGAGATGTCCAGCTTGTCACTCATTTCCTTGATGGAGATATACTGCCCATGGTCGTTGGAGGCCATGTAGAGCCCGGCCCGCAAACCGTAAACGCAAGACTTGGACAGCAGCATGAGATCGTTATTAAAGTTTTAAGAGTCTTTAGTCTTAATTTACGGCCGTCCTGCATGACATTGCAAAACTTTTGTCAGATAGTTTACAGCTGACCCAAAACGCTGTATCTGAAGGGGCGATTTATTATCATGCGTTCGGCGTCCCAACCCAGGCACTTTTTTATCATAAGAACCCGCATACCGTCCCTGACATCTTCTCGTTCAATCCTCCCCTGGAATTACCTGCCGGCCGTCTCGGGCTGATGGCCCTGCTCTCCCTGGCGCTCCTGCTGCCCGCGGCCTGCTCGCAGGCGCCGCAGTACGAGGACCCGTGACCGCCTTCGAATCGGCGAATGTGCTGCCCATGGACCGCGACGCGGTGCTCAGCGGTCATACCGTTGTTGTGCACCAGGGCCGTCTGGGCACAGGTGGGCCCGGATCGGGAAGTGAACGTCCCGGCGGGCGCCACGCGCATCGACGCCGCCGGCAAGTACCTGATGCCGGGCCTGGCCGAAATGCACGGCCACATCCCGCAGGTGCAGGGCAGCGGCGCCAGCCCCGGCCAGTACGCCGAGGATATGCTCTACCTCTACCTCACCGGCGGAGTGACCACGGTGCGCGGCATGCTGGGCTCGCCTGGACAGCTGGATCTCAAGGCGGCGGTAGACAGCGGGGTGGTAACCGGTCCGCACCTTTCCTGGCGGGACCTGCCTTCAACGGCAACGCCGTGAACTCCCCTGCCCACGCGGCGCAGCGCGTGCGCGAGCAGCGCGAAGAGGGCTGGTACCTGCTGAAGGTGCACGAGGGACTCACCGCAGCCGAGTACGATTCCATGGCGCTTACCGCCAATCGCCTCGGCATGCCATACGGGGGACACATCCCCAATGAGGTGGGACTGGAGCACGCACTTCAGGCCGGCCAGCAGACGGTGGACCACCTGGACGGTTACCTGGAATTCATGGGGGCCATGGAGCGTCCGGCCACCGACGAGCAGATTCAAAGGGCCGTGGACCTCTCCCTGGAATCGGGAGCCTGGGTGGTACCCACCATGGCCCTCTGGGAGAGCATCATCGGGGCGGCGGACTGGGAGGCCATGCGCGCCGTACGAGGAGGTGAAGTACATGCCGCAGCAGGTGATTGACGGCTGGGAAAACTGGATCTCCGATATAGGTCCAATGCCGAATCCCGAAACGGCCGCTGTGCAGGCTGAGAACCGGCTGCGCCTGCTCGGCGCCCTTCACGAGGCGGGGGTGCCCGTGCTGCTCGGGTACCGACGCCCCGCAGATCTACAGCGTACCCGGATTTTCCATCCACCGCGAGATGCCACTCATGTCGGAAGCCGGCATGAGCAACTATGAAATCCTGGTCTCGGGCACGAGGACGGTGGGAGCGTATTTTGGACAGGAAGACCGCTTCGGAACGGTAACCGGGGGCGCCCGCGCCGACCTGCTGCTGGTCGACGGCAACCCGGTGGAGGACCTCTCCAGACTGCGAGACCTGGCGGGTGTGATGGCAGGCGGCGACTGGATGCCGGCCGACTCCATGGACGCGCGCCTGCAGGAAATTGCCGGCCGCAACAGCGTGGGGAAGCAGTGAGCGTTGCCCGGTTACAGCCCGAGTGAATAGGACCATTTCAGCAGCAGCGCGCGGCCCGCGCGATACCGGGCGGCGCGGAACGCCGGGGTCCAGCACCTCCCGCTGGGTGTTAAGCTGTTCGATTTCGAGCACGGCCAGTAGATCGCGCCCCTCCCCCGAAATGTTGCAGCGCGCCCTGAGGTTGGCGGCCACCAGCTCGGCCACCGCCCTGCTGCTACTGCACGAAGGCGCTGGCCGACAGCCGGCGGTTCGCTGCGGCCTCGGTGCGCAGCCGTACAATATGGGCGTCATAGGACTGTCCCCGGTCCGGAAAGCGCAGGGCGGCTATGGCGAGGCGCAGGTGCGGCCCAGCTCAAGGTGCTCAATCGATGCATTCCAGACCGGTTCAACCGATACGCCCGAGCGATGCCCGTCGTAAAAGGAACCCGCGTTGACCGACAGGTTGGCGCGCAGCAGCCGGTCAGGTGCCATCTGGTAGCGTGCCTGCCCGTCCAGAAAACGATACTCCCCGGCAGATACCTCGGTGCCCGGCAGGAAGGAGACATCCCGCAGAAGATCTTTAACACCCTCCAGGTTGAGTAGCTCCGCCCCCGACATCATGGACAGCCGGCCCGAAAGCTCCAGGCTGCCTGTCTCCAGGCTCCCGTCGGGATTGCGGTAGTAGGACGATCCCGAGAGACCCGCCTGCCAGCGCCGGAGGCCCTCACCCTGCTCCAACAGGCGGGCGAAATTGGCCGAAAATCCGCCCGAGGTGAAATCCCTTCGCCTCACAAAGCCCACCCCCGGATCGAAATTGCGCCCGGACCGGGCGAAGGAGGACCGAATAGAAGAAACCATCGCTGCGCCGGTTGGACGAGTCCACCCGCAGGAAACCGGTGTCGCCGGGTCGCCCCGCTGTCCGCCCGGTCAGCCCGTCGTAAAACGCTCTGCGCGGCATCTGGATCGTGGCGTAGTCGTTGCCGGTCACCCTCACCAGTCCGTCTATGCCGTAAGCCACGTTGTGCCCGGCCTCGGAGAGGCGGCTTGTGAGCATGCCGCCCAGGTAGGAATTTTCGTTGAACACCCTGCGCTTGAGGCGCGACGCGCACGAAGCTCTCCGAGGGCAGGTTCTCGCTGTCGGCCGTTTGCATGTTGATAAGACCCAGGTCCATTCCCGTGCGCCCGGTGAGGCGGCCTCCGCCCCAGATGCGGATGGGACGCCCCCCGGCATCCAGTCCGATGCGCCGGCTGAAAAAGAGCTGGTCCCTGCCTCCCAGGTCGAAGCTGAAAATGGAGGCGCGCTCCTGGAAAAACTGGCGCTTCTCAGGAAAAAAGAGGGGAAAGCGGGTGAGATTGACCTGCTGGTTGTCGGCCTCCACCTGGGCAAAATCGGTGTTGAAGGTGGCGTCCAGCGTGAGGTTGGAGCTCAGGTTATACTTCACGTCGAAGCCCGCCTCCCGGGTAACGTCGTTGGAGGCCTCCCACGCGTCGGAGGTGGCGTTCAGTTCAGACTGGCGCTCCACACCGCCCACGGGTCAGGCTTCAGGTAAAGGGGACGGCGGCTCTCCACGCCTTCCAGCACCACGTCGCGGGCCTGGGAGGGTTTGGCGAAAGCCAGTGCCCATTCAGGCGGGATGGGAGGATAGATATGGCGGCGCACGCCTTTTGAGAGGTATCGGTAAGTGATGAAGCCAATCTCGGCCCTCCCGTCGCGCACCTGCAGGCCGATGCTGGAGAAGGGTATGCGCATCTCGGCAAACCATCCCTCGGGGGTGCGGGTGGTCTCCACTTCCCAGTGGGTGTTCCAGGTATCGTTCATGGGCCTGCCCGAGGAGAAGTCCGCGTCGTTGGAGATGGCCATGTCGACACGCACCCCGGCGGGATTGGTGATAAACCAGAGGGCGTTTTCGTTGTCGTTGAACGGATCCACCACCAGCGCAAAGATGTCGTCCTCGCTGTATCCGTCACGGGAGAGGGTATTCACGCGGATGTCGGAGGGATTCGAGGTATAGAGTTCTCCGGCCACATAGAGGTTATGGTTGTCGTAGGCCACGCGGATAAGGGTCTTGTCGGACATCTCGCCGCGGTAAACCGGCTCGAACATGACCAGGGGAGGGATTGATGCGGCGCCAGGCGTCCTCTTCGATTTTTCCGTTCGATGGTCGCCGGCCCGCTGAGCCGGGGTATGGGATTCTTCACGGTTTCTGCGGACTGACCAAAAATTGCCCGGGGCAGCAGTGCCAGCAGCACGGCTGCACGAACGATCGTTCTGGTGTGGCCAAACATAAGCTTTGCGATAGGAGGTTTTACTGCGAAGCTAAATAAAAGCAATCGCGGGAAGAGATGCAGAGCAGGTTGAAGGCGATGCGCGTCACGCCCTTCATCCCTGTCATGTGCCTGTTCATCCCGGCCGTCTCGGGTCTCGCTCTCAAATTCCTGCATGCATGCAGGAATTCGGGCATGCTCCGTCGAGCGGTAACCCATCTGACTTACCAACTCAACTCCAGACCGGACCTCCATGACACGTCCCCTTCTCGGTATCCTGCTGCTGTCCCTTCTCTCCTTCTCCTCCTGCAAGCTGCTGGGTGGAAACGACAGCGGCGGGGAGGGGAGCGGCCGTGCGCCCGACGACGGGCTGGTCCGCCACTCGGTGGTGGTGGACGGCACCACACGCACCTCCTGGGTATCCTCCCGGGAGCCCACCGGAAGACCCCATGCCCCTGGTGATGATGTTTCACGGGGCCCACGGCAGCGGCAAGGGCATGAGCCAGGGTATTCACTTCAACCGCCTGGCCGAAGAACACGGCCTGGTCGTGGCCTACCCCGACGCCGAAGTCGGCAACTGGGCTGGAAGGCTGCGGCTGCAACAACGCCGACCGTCTCGGGATCAAGGATATGGCCTTTGTAGAGAAGATGATCGTGGCCATGACCCGCAATGAAGCGGTGGACGACAAGCGAATCTACGGGGTGGGCTTTTCGCAGGGGGGACTTTTGCCAGCCGGCTGGCCTGCGAGGCCAGCGACCGCTTCCGGGTATCGTGGTGGTCGGCCAACATGTCGGTGCCCTTCTCAGAGCTGCTCCCCCGGGAGCCGGTGGCCATGCGCTTTATCCAGGGTACGGCGGACGAGATCCTTCCCTACGGGGGTACCGACAATGGGACCCTCTCCCTGCTGTCGGCGCCCGAAGCCGTGCGGTTTTGGGCGGCGAAGAACGGTGTGGAACCATACCGGGGAGGCGGCCTGGCGGCCGAATGGGGAACGTGGTTGGGTTAAAATCAACCGCTACCGGGATCCTGAGGGCAATCCGCGCCGATTCGCGGAGCTGCTGAGCGTCTACATGCAGGGTCACCGCTGGATCAGCAACCCTGGGTCGACTCCAACGAGGAGATCCTGGAAATGGTGCAGAATCACTGAAAGGCAGGCAACGGCAGCCACCTGCGCCATGCCGTTTCGCCTCCTTCCACCTGTTCCCGCCCGTCTAATCCTGGCCCAGCCAGGACTTGAGCTCAGGTGTGCGTCTGCGGCTTATCACCACCTGGTCTTCCCCGTCGGGATCCGGCACCAGGTTGACGGTGACCTGTCCCTTGAAATAGGACTCCAGCTCGCTGATGGCGTCGAGGCTGGCGATAAACTGCCGGTTCAGCCGGAAAAACTGCCGCGGGTCGAGCAGACCCTCCAGCTCCGTGAGGGTATAGTCCACCACGTATTTTCTGCCTTCGTGGGTTACCAGCATGACCAGCTTGTCGCTGGCCTGGAAGTAGGCCACTTCCCGGTCGTTGACGGGAAGCAGGCGCTGGCCCAGCTTCACCAGGAAACGGCGTTTTTGTACCGGGTCTGGTTGAGAAGATTTTTGGAGAAGATAAACGGCCGGGTCTCGATCGTGGAAGCCTGCATGCGGCGCAGCTTGGCCAGGGATCCCTCCACCTTGTCCCGGGATAGGGGCTTGACCAGGTAATCCACGCTGTTCATCTCAAAAGCCTTCAGGGCGTATTCGTCGTAGGCGGTAGTGAAGATAATGGGCTGACGTTGTGCTCCAGGTACCTGCAGGCGTGCTGGGAGCAGGAGCCGTCAGGAGAGCTCAATGTCCATGAAGATCAGGTCGGGGTTATCCCGGCGGATGATTCCGGCCGGCCTCCCGGCCCGTTTCCACGGCAGCTATAACGTCTGCAGAGGGCTCGAGTTCTTCCACGATATTTCTCAGCTGGCGCTGCGCGGGAGCCTCGTCTTCACAGATCAGAATACGCATGGTCTCAGTAGGTTAGCAGTGGTACGCGTACGGTAAAAGTGCCATTCTCCTTTTCGATCATAACAGGCCGGTGGGTCAGGAAGGTATAGCGCTGCCGTATGTTATTCAGTCCGAATCCCACGCCACCGGTTTTCCCATTCTTGGGTCGCAGCGTGTTCTCCACCACCGAAGTATTCGCCCTCTCCACAGTAAAGCCGGGATGTGCAGGGGTTCCTGCAGGGAGAGCTTGTTATGGCGGATGGCGTTCTCCACCAGGATCTGAAGGGTGGCCGGCGGTAGTCGGAATAGCCCCCGGTCCCGCTCTCCTCAATACTGCATTCGAGCTGCTCCTCATAACGTATGCCCAGCAGAAAAAGATAATCCCGTATGAAACTGAGCTCGTCCTCCAGCCGGATCACCTCCTCCTGGCGGGTGTTCAGAACATAGCGGTAAATGACACCCAGCTTCTCCAGGTAGCGCTGGGCCAGCTCGGGATCCTCGTCAATAAGCGCGTTGAGCACGTTAAAGTTGTTGAACAGGAAATAGGGGATCTTACCTGGGAACGCAGCATGCCCAGTTTGGCCTTCACGTTCTCCTTCTCCAGCGCCTGGCTGCGAAGGATCGATTCCTTCCAACCCGCCACCAGGGTGCCTGCGTTCACGAAAACCGCCTGCAGCAGCGAGAAAAGAATCGCAAAAAGCGTGTATTCGATGACCCCGGGCCACCACACCTCCATCCCCCACACCACCCGGTAGAGCAGGTAAGCAAAGGGGAATGACCACCAGGGGGGTGACCGCAACGGTGAGCGCCAGCTCCAGTCCCAGCCGCGTGCGCGGCCTTCTTTTCCAGGGGAGCCGGCGGTCCAGGTCACGGGACTGGGACTGGTGGAATCCGAAGAGCAGTGCCAGGGTGCGAGACCATCAACGAGTACTCTGCGTGCGCGTACAGGGTCATGCCCTCGAACTCATAGCCCCGGATGAGAAAGAGCAGGCTGTAGGAGGGCAGCGCCAGCAGGAGACTGATCAGCAGGCGATTGCGCCGGGAATTGATATGGAGCATGTCCATGCTCATCGGATGTCGTAGCGGTGAATACGGGCCGGGGGCCAGCCATCCTCATGGGGACGGCGATCGTCCCCGTAGTACCCCCAGGGACTGTTAACAATGTAGTATACACTCTTTTGATGAACAATGCCTGTGGTTGGCTCCCCGTAGGATTCCAGGGCCCGGTCCAGTGCCACCCGGATGCCTTCCACGGCCGTTCCGGCGCCGGGATCCACTTCCGACATGCGCATGGGATGGGTGCCGTTCTGGATGGTGTAGAGCCTGCCCTCATGCCAGGCCGGGCCGTCGGTGCCCTTGAGAAGGTAATGTTCCCCCGGGAACAGGGGCTCCGGAGCACTCCCCTCCGCCGCCCGCAGGCGATAGATTCCCGTCAAGTAGTCGGCTGCATAGAGCGTGCCGGTTCGCCCGTCCAGGGCCAGACCCTGCAGGTTGCCGAATTCCTCGTGGCGAACCAGGGTATCCAGTCCGGCATCCCCCGGTAAAAGGCGCCATATGACGGGCTGCCGGCCGTCGGAAAGGAAGACGGTGCCGTCCACGCCGATCTCCAGGTCGCCGAATGGTGCCTCCCGGGCAGCTCATGGACGGCGGTCACCTCCCCCTTCCGCAGGTCCACTTCCAGGAGTGCGGAACGGCCCTCAAGCGAGTCGTTCCAGCCGGCGAATTCAGACACGGCCGATGTCGCCACCCAGAGCCGTGTGGTATCTCGTGGATCAACCTCCAGGGCAAAGGCCGACCAGAAGCCGTATTCCTCTAGGCGGACGACCTCCCGCAGCGTCTGTCCGAGGCTGTCGAAAGCCACCACGCGTCCCCGCCGAATGTCCCCCGCCAGGAATGCCCCGTCAAGAGGCGACCAGGCCAGGGCTTCCGCATGGAATTGCTCCTCCCCCAGGGTCGCGTAGGGCCGGCTGGACTGCAGGGTTCTATTTTGTGCCCTTACCGCAGCGAGGAGATTGCGGTAGGCCGGATGTTCCCGCAGCCCGGCGAAATCCGGATCTTCCGCAAAAGCGGAGTCGGCATAGAGGCGGCTGCGGGCGGCCAGCGTTTCCAGGGCGCGGCCATGCTCGCCGCGCAGAGCCAGGGCGGCGGCCAGGTTATAGCTCAGCACGGGGTGCCAGGGCCGCAGGGAGTCGGCCCGTCCGGACGCCCGGTAGAAAGCCTCGGTGTCGCCCTTCCGGTAGGCCTCCACGCTCTCCCGGTGATCAGTCTCCCGCGTCTTTCTGCGCCCGGGCGGGATCACACGACGCTTCCCAGAAGGAGCAGAAGAAGGAGAACAGGCAGCATGGAGAGGGCGCGGAGAGAGCCCCGCTTCAGGAGATGACGATAACGAGTCATGGCCGGGTGCTGTATGCGTTGGGATGGTGGCTACCAAGGTAGCCAAAGACGCGCCCGTGCGGAGAGATGCCAGGGACCTGAATCGACACCTGGGACCTCCAAGGCCCGACTGGTTTCCGGACCGGAGCCGTATACGCTGCCGCGCCGGAGACCCCGCTCAGAAAAGGGAAAATGCGTTCCCCTAGAATCCGCCGGCGCCGGCGCAAAATCGCGGAAATCATAACCTCCCATGATCACGAAGACCCGTCTTTCCTGCCTGTACTATTCCGGGCCAGCCCTGCTCCTGCTGGTCCTGGCATGCTCTGGCGCAGGTGCCCGCGCACGCCCGGCCTTCCCGGGCGGGGCCCGGGGTGGTGTCGGGGACAGCCTGCTGAGCGACGCCGATCCCTCCCCAGGCCCACGCCATTTTCCTGCCCTCCGGCTACCGGCCGGATCGCAGCTGGCCGGTGCTCTTCCTCATGGACCCGAGGGGCCGTGCCCTGGTACCCCTGCAGCGCTTCCGTCCCGTGGCCGACTCCCTGGGCTACATCATGGTCAGCTGTCGGAATACCATGAGCGACGGTCCCGACGAGCCCAACGTACAGGCCCTTAACGCCATGCTGGCTGACGCGGCGGCCACCTGGTCGGTGGACGCCCGCCGCTACTACCCTGGTCGGGTTTTCAGGGCACCGCCCGCCTCTCCTGGTCTGTATGCCTACCGAGATACCCCGCAACGTGGCGGGGGTGATCGGGGTTGGGGCGGGGCACCGCCCATGGAATGGTGCCGGCAGCCCAGGTTCAGATGGAGGGCAAGCCCTTCGCCTTCTACGGGGGCGGCGGCTTCCACGATTTCAACTACCTGGAGATGGTGGAGCTGGAAACGCACCTGGGAGCTGCTCACCTTCAACCACAAGATGGTTCTGCCCGGGTCCCCACGCCCTGGCCCAACCGGCAGCGCCTGTACGACGACGCCCTGCGCTGGATGCACCTGCAGGCCATGAGGACTGGAAGCATAGAAACCGACACCGCTTTTGTGCGCCGTTACTACGCCTCCAGCCTGCGGCAGATCCGGGCCTCGCCCGACATCCGGGAGTCAAGGGCCTGCAGGACCTGATGCGCTCCTTCGAGGGACTGGTGGAGCATCCGGACACGGTGCGTGACCGCTACCGCCGCCTGGAGAGATCGCGGGACTTCCGGCGCCTTCGCGACCGCATCGGCGAGCTCATAGGTAGCTACCGCGACTACAACGTCCGGGCCTCCGGCCTGCTGGAAGGTCTTTTGGAAAGAAATGGAAACACTGCCCAGCGCCGGTGCGTTGCTGCGGCGCCTCGATGTGAAGGAGCTTCAGGCAGAGGCGGAGGACAGTACCGATGCCTATGGCGCCCGGGCCGCCCGCGTGAAGCTGGAGCTGGCCTACGTGAAAGCTTCCTTCTACGTTCCGCGAGAGGCCCTGCGCCGGGGAAAAGCCCGGCGGGCACTGCTTTCCCTGGAGGTGGCCGAGGGCATCCTCGGGCACGCTCGGTGCCCGGCTATTCCGGGCGATGGCCCACCATGCGCTGGGCGAGCGGGAACACGCCATGGAGAACCTGGAAGAGCTTCTGCAGTCAGGAGTTCCGCCCGCCTACCTGGAGAGCATGGCGCAGCTGGAGGAGCTCCGGGACGATCCGGACTTCAAGGCGCTGATGAAGCGCTACCGCGGGAGAACCGCGACAGGCCGTGACCGCCGGTGGAGCGAGACGGTCCGCGGCGAATCGCTTCAGGCATTGCTGTACGTTTCGCTGGCCAGCTTTTCGACCACGGGTTTTTTCTCCTGCGGGTTGCCCACCCGGATAGCGTCGGTCAGGGCCAGCAGGTTGTAGAGGCGCGGGTCCTGCTCGCAGGCCCGAGGCACGGTGTGATAGAGTGGATTTACCGAAGCCCCCTTGACGCCTGCGCTGCCCCCCGGCCATACGTAGGGGAGATCCAGTACGAACTCGTCCTTGAGCAGCTCGCACGAGTGCGCCGTGGGCATGCCGCGGGTGAGGCGACCCGGCTCCACCGGATAGACGTAGCGAAGCCCGTAGACCAGGAACTCCAGCAGCCGGTCGCGCGCCACCTCTCGCTTGTTCTTCTCGATCAGCCCCGCCTGCATGGATCGGTAGACCGACTCGCTCACCTCGGAATTGCTGAGCTGAATCTCCCGGGCGATGTCTTTGAAATACCAGTCGCGTCCGCTAAAAGATATCATCTTCAGCATCACAATGACGTCCTGGGGACGCATGCCTTTGTGTTCCTTCATGGAGAAGACCCCTATTTGCAATTTGCAAAATGCATGATTGGCGAAATTTACCAAAGTTGCAAATTTAAATGGCAGAAAGGGCGTGAGGGCGCAGGCGTCTGTCAAGACACCTCCGAGAGCTTGCGCTCAAGGAAGCGTCGGTTGAAGCCGTTGTGAGTATGCCGCAGCACCGGGCATCCCCGGGCCAGTTCGGCGGCCTGATCCAGGCTATCGGCCATGAGGAAATAGTAGCCACTGACCAGCTCCTTCGATCCAGCGCTGGTGCACCTCGATCTCCTTCTGCATCTCTTCCGGCGAGTACTCCTCGTAGATGCTCTGGTCTTCAAACAGTATCAACATATATTTTTCCATGTTAAGGAGAAATTGGTTTAGGGTTGCATCGTATGAACAATCGTGCGAGACTAAAGGAGACAATTAGTACTGTGAACGGCCGCACCCCCCGTAAGGGCTTGTATAGTAGGTAATCCAAAAAAAATATACTATAATTAAGCGTTCGGATGCCCTGAAAACCACTCAGGGAGTGTTCCCGGCACTTTAAGTAGCACAGGAAGTCAAAATTGGAGACCAAGACAATGGCAGAACGAGAAGTCGGAACCGTCAAGTGGTTCCACAACGGTAAAGGGTATGGGTTCATCACGCGCGAGGAAGGCGAGGATATTTTCGTTCACTTCAGCGAGGTCCAGATGGAAGGATACAAGAAACTGGAGGAAGGCCAGGAAGTGGAATTCACAGTGGCTGAAGGCGAAAAAGGTCTTCAGGCGCAGGAAGTCATTCCAATCTAGTATACGGAAAATCTTCACAGAGGCGTTTCGCCGGCCGGCGAAACGCCTTTTCTATTTTACGGCGGTCATCTTGATCTCCAGGAGGGCGTCTCGCGGTATGCGCGATACCTCCGTGACGGCACGCGCCGGACGATAGCCCTCGAAGTACTCCGCATAAATCTTGTTAAAGGCCTCGTAGTGGCCCATGTCGGCCAGGTAGACCTCCACCGACACCACGTCTTCAAAGCCGAAGCCCCCCGCTTCGCATACCGCCTGCAGATTTCGGAAAACCTGGCGCGCCTGGGCCTCCATGCCTTCGCCGGCCAGCTCGCCCGTCTCCGGAACCAGGCCGATCTGCCCGGCCAGGTAGAGTGTGTTGCCCGCGATAACGCCCTGCGAATAGGGGCCGATGGCTTCAGGCGCCCGGTCGGTCTCCACTACGGTTTTGGGAGTGGCCTCTCCGACGCGCGGTTCGCCCTGTCCGGGCAGCTTGATCAGCAGCAGCCACAGCAACGCACCGAGCAGAAGGAATCCCACCACATAGTGCCAGCGCCTCATGGCCCACCCCCCGGAAGCCCGTGGTTGGCCGCCGCAAGCATATGGTCCACAAACCGATCCAGCTCTTCCAGGGTGGTATAGACATTGGGCGTGACCCGTATGCCCTGGAACTGCTCATGGCTTATGGGCGTGGAGAGGATGCGGTAGTTGCGCCACAGGTGATTGCGAAGCTGCCCGGGCGGAATGCCGTCGATCTCCACGTTGGCCAGGGCGCAGTAGTATTTCGGATCGCGGCTGGTATGGAAACGGATGCGGTCGTGGTCTTCCAGGGCGTTCATCCAGTAGTCGGTCAGGTAGCGCAGGCGCGCCTCCTTGCGCGCGGGCCCGATGGTCTGGTGGAAGGTGAGAGCCTCGCCGGTGCCCAGGTAGTTGGCGGCCGGGTGGGTACCGATCTCCTCGAATTTGCGGATGTCATCATCCATGGTGTCGGGCGCCGCCATCAGCGGCCAGAGGTCGGCGACCCTCTCCCTGCGTACGTAGAGCATGCCGGTACCGTGGGGCGCCAGCAACCACTTGTGGAGGCTGGTGGCATAATAGTCGCAGCCCAGGTCTTCCAGCGTGAAGTCCATATGGGCAAAAGCATGGGCCCCGTCCACAATCACGGGAATGTCGTAGCCGCGCGCCATCTCCACCACCTTCTTGACCGGCAGGATCTGCCCGGTCAGATTGATGACGTGGCATAGGAGGATGAGCCTAGTATCCGGGGTGATGTTGCGCTCGAAACGCCGCACGATCTCCTCGTCGTCCTCGGCCGGAACGGGAATGCTGAACTGACGCAGCCGGATTCCCTCGCGACGCTCCCGCTGTTTGAAGGTGGTGATCATGCGGGGATAGTCCTGGTCGGTCGTGAGCACCTCGTCACCCTCCTGCAGGTCAAAGCCGAACTGGCAGATCTGCAGGCCTTCTGAGGCGTTGCGGGTCTGTGCGATCTCCCCGGCTTCGCAGCCGAAGGCCCGTGCCAGCCGCTGGCGCACCCCCTCTCGCTGGGGCTCCAGGATGTCCCACATGGTGTAAACCGGCGCCTCGTTGGAGTAGTCCAGATCGCGCTTCATGGCCTCCTGCACGATGGAAGGGGCCGGGCTTACACCCCCGTTATTCAGGTTGATCATGCTGCGGTCCACCGTAAAGGCCTGCTGCACCTCATGCCAAAGCGTCTCGTCGGCCGCGGCCTCGCGCGGCGTGCCGCCGTAGCCGGAGAGTTCCTGCCGCAGTTCCCGCGCGCGGCCGGTGTCCCACAGCCCGGCGCCGGTAAGCAGGGCCCCGGTTGCCGCTCCCGCCTGTTTGAGAAAAGTTCTTCGGTCTGCCATATCCATCCTTTTTGGAGTTGCCGGTTAGCTGGCTTCCGGAATCGAACGCCGTACCTGCATCGAGACGTGCGGTTCCCTTCCTAGATTTAGCGATTGGCGCGGACTTTATCAAATGGCGATAGCGCCGGCACCGGCGTGCCGCGTGGAGTCGGGCGTTGGTCAGGCCCCGGCTTCCTTCTCCATCTTGGTACGATAGGCCATGGCGTAGATTTTCATCTGCTTGACCATCGAAGCCAGGCCGTTGGAGCGGGTGGGGGAAAGGTGCTCCTGCATGCCAATCCTGCGAATAAATTCGGGGTCGGTGCCCATGATGGTTTCGGGCCGCCGGCCCGAGTAGAAGCGGACCATCAGCGCCACGAGACCCTTGGTGATGGCGGCGTCGCTGTCGGCCTCAAAGATCACCCTCCCGTCCTCCAGCCGGGTGTGCAGCCATACCTGCGACTGGCAGCCGCGTACGAGGTTATCCTCCACCTTGTGCTTTTCGTCCAGGATGGGCAGCTGCCTGCCGAGCTCGATGATGTGCTTGTAGCGCTCGGTCCAGTCGCTGAGGGCTGTAAACTCCCGGACGATCTCCTCTTGTATGTCCTGTATGTCATTCATGGGATGGAATGTCGGGCCTTAACCCCGAAAGGTACAAAGAATTCCGGGGGCGTGTAAGTGCGGCAGGGCGACGGATATTCCTTTCAACTCCCTCCGGCCGAGGCTTCCTCCGGCTTGAGGCTGACCGCTCCCCGAAGCCTGATACCGCCGTTTTCACCGGAGGCCTTGCAGTAATCAATAACCTGAATATACTCGCCGCCGCGGTTTTGTATGCGATACTGGCAGGTGGTGCTGCCCCCGGAGACCGAGTTCCTCAGGAAACGGCAGACCTTCTCATAATCGTCTTCATGAACGTACTGCCGGAGGCAGCCTTCGCCCAGGATCTTCTCAGGTGCAAGACCCGTCAGCTCGGGGAATTCCTCGGAAAGGTAGGTGACCACCGGCCGGCCGTCTTCCAGGTAGGCCTCGTAGATAAACTCGGAGGCGCGGTCGAAGATGCGGCTGAAATCCTCATTCCTGCGGTCCAGGGTCTCCATAATGCGTTTGCGGAGGGAGATGTTCTGGACCGTGGCGCGGATGAGGGTCTGGTCGGCCAGCTCGAGTACGCGGGTGCGGCCCTCCACCTGCACCGGCACGCCGCTCTTGTGGCGGACAATGCCCTTGAATTGCTGGCCTTCAAAGATGGAGGGGTCGTCCCGGTCAAACCGCTTTTTCAGGGAATCGTTGAACTTATCGGGAAAAAGTTCCCAGGCCTTGGACTTCTTCAGCTCGTCCTTGGTATACCCTGTTAGTTCCCGGAAGGCCTTGTTGGCCATGACGATATTGCCTTGAACATCCACATCCAGCACCGTGCTTCGGGAGGCCTCGCGCAGGTCGTCAAATTCTGTCTCGGCGTCGATGAGCACGCGCTCGGAGCGCTTGCGCTCGGTTATGTCGTGCTGATAGGACACCCAATGTGTGATATTGCCCTGGCGGTCGGCAAGAGGGTGGATATCCCACTGATTGACGAATTCCGAACCGTCCTTTCGGTAGTTTACGGTCTGTCCAAAAAAGGACTTGCCCTCTTTGAGCCGGCGCTTGAGCTTGTCGAGCACCGCGCGGTCCGTCTTGGGTCCCTGCAGGAGGCGCGGAGTTTTACCGATGACCTCCTTGCGGTCGTAGCCGGTCATCTCGCAGAAACCGTCATTCACGTAGACGATGCGGGGGCCGGGCTCCTCCAAACTGAGCTCGGTAATAAGAATGGAATCGTAATCGCTGCGGATGGCACCTTCGAGCAGATCGAGCCGCGTCTGTGCGGTTTTCCGGGCCTTTTGCTCCTTTTCAAAGAGTTCCCTGAGTTTCCTGTAGGACTTCTCGTCCCTGCTGAGTTCTTTAAGCTCTTTCTGATAGTCGGATGACATAGATATGGCGGTTTATTGATAGCTGCACGTATTGTGTAGACCCTAAGGCCGGCCCTTTACAAATCTGCCGGGATCCGAACCCTACTCGCCAACAACCATTCCTTTGGCTATCATTCCATAACTGCAGCAATTATTGGAACTCCGCATGGCGCCCTTGCATGGCGAAACCTATACGTACCGCCTATTTGAGAAGCAGTTTAGCGATGGTATTGAGCTGCATGTTGGAGGTGCCCTCGTAGATCTTGCCTATCTTGGAATCGCGGTAAAACTTCTCCACAGGGTACTCCTTCACGTAGCCGTAGCCCCCATAGAGATCTACCGCCAGCGAGCTCACGCGCTCGGCTACCTCGGAGGAGTGATACTTGGCCATGGCCGCCTCCTTGAGAAAGTTCTGCCCGTTCTCTTTCATGCGGGCAGCGTTGTAGACCAGCAGGCGCGCCGTCTCAATGTCCACCGCCATTTTTGCCAGCTGGAACTGCACGCCCTGGAAATCAGAAATGGCCCGGCCGAACTGCTCGCGCTCCTGGGTGTAGGCCAGGGCGGCGTCGAGGGCGCCCTGGGCGATGCCCACCATCTGGGCGCCGATACCGATGCGGCCCTCGTTGAGGGTCTCCATGGCCACCTTGTAGCCCTTGCCCACCTCGCCGAGCACGTTCTCTTTGGGCACCCTGCACTCCTCCAGAAGAATTTCACAGGTAGAGCTAGCGCGGATGCCCAGCTTGTTCTCCTTCTTGGAAACCGAAAAGCCCTCCGTATCGCGCTCCACGATAAAGGCGGTGATGCCCTTGTAGCCCGCACCGGGATCGACCGTGGCGAAGACCAGGAAAATGTCGGCTTCCGCGGCATTGGTGATCCACATCTTGGCGCCGTTCAGCACGTAGTCGTCGCCCTCCTCGGCGGCCGTGGTTTTCAGGGCGAAGGCGTCGCTCCCGGAGCCGGCCTCCGACAGGCAGTAGGCGCCCACCTGCTCGTTGGAGAGCCTCGGAAGCCAGTGCTTTTTCTGCTCCTCGCTGCCCCATCGCAGGAAGGCGTTGTTGACCAGGGTGTTCTGCACGTCCATGAACACACCCGCCGAAGCGTCCACCCGCGAGATCTGTTCGATGGCGACGATGGACATGAAAAAGGTGCCGCCCCCGCCCTGGTACTTCTCGGGTACCTCGATGCCCATAAGGCCCATCTCAAAAAACTCCTGCACCAGGTCGGGATCCAGCTTCGCTTTTTCGTCCATCTCCTCCACGCGGGGACGGATGGAGGATTCGGCAAAATCGGCCGCCGCCTCCTGCAGCATCTTCTCGTCTTCGGTCAGTTGGGTGAGGGGCGGCTGAAGTTGGTCAACGTTTTCCATGGGTGGCGTAGATTGTTTCATTGGAAGCATGTTTTCAAAGCGGGGTAATATAGGGAATCGACGCCTTTTTTTCGGCTTTTTCTGTCGCCTCCGGGCGTACCCGAACGCATCCCCCGACCCATTGCGGTGACCGGAAGGCGTTAGTAAAACCCGTATTCCCTCGTTATTTTTTATTCCAACTTAACCACCTTGTCTATGAGCGAGCAGCAGAGCGACTTGTTCCCCGAATTTCCTCCCGTCTCCCGCGAGGCTTGGGAGGAGGTCATCAAAGGCGACCTCAAAGGAGCCGACTATACCGACAAACTGCGCTGGAAGTCAGGTGAGGGCGTAGCACCCCTGCCCTTCTACCGGCGGGAGGACCTTCCGCGGGAAGGACCGCAGACGGTGGACAACAGGCCGGGCTGGTCTCTCGTGGAGGAAATCTACGAGCAGGATCCCGCCGAGGCCAACGACGCCGCGCGCCGCGCCCTCTCCCGCGGAGCCGAGGCCCTGCGTTTCCACTTGCGCCTGGAGACTCTCGACGGGATGTTGGGGGGCGACCAGAGCGGACTGGCCCTGCGCGGACAGGACGACATGGACCGCCTGCTGGAGGAGATAGACCCGCGGAAAACACCCCTGCACTTCGATGCCGCCATCGCCTCCCCCGCTGTGCTGGCCATGGTGCGCAACACCCTGGACCGGCGCGGAACCGATCTCAAGGCGGCACGCCTCACCCTGCTGCACGATCCCGTGTCGTGGGCCCTGGAGCACGGCCGCCTGCCCATGGAGGGCGAGGCGCCCCACCGCTCTTCAGCCGCGCTGCTGGAGGCTGCGGAACAATGGGGACTCGACCGGCTGCGATGCCTCGGCGTGGACGCTCGTATCTACCACCGCGCCGGCGCCAGCGCGGCCCAGGAGCTTGGCTGGGGAGTGGCGGCGGCCGGCGAGTACCTGGCCCATCTGGGCGAAGAGGGCCTGGCACCCGGGGCCGTCGCCCCCCGCATCCATTTCTGCCTCTCCGCGGGCTCTGCCTATTTCATTGAAATGGCCAAATTCCGCGCCCTGCGCCTGCTCTGGCATAATCTCTGCAGGGCATGGGACATCGACCAGCCGCCGCACGCCTTCCTGACCGCCGAGACCTCCTCCTGGAACAAGACCCTCTACGATCCCCACACCAACATGCTGCGCACCACCACCGAGGGCATGTCCGCCGCGCTGGCGGGCGCCGACGCCCTCGTGGTGCAGCCCTATGACGAGTCCATTGGAAGGCCCGACGACTTTTCAAGGCGCATCGCCCGCAACTCCCAGATCATCATGAAAGAGGAGGCGTACCTGGACCGGGTGGCCGATCCCTCGGCGGGTTCCTATTACATAGAGCATCTCACCGAAGAACTGGCCGAAAGAGCCTGGGAACACTTCCGGGAAGTAGAGGCCCAGGGCGGACTGCTGAAGGCGGTGGAAGGGGGCTTCCTTCAGGCCGCCGCCGGGGAGTCCCGCGAGGAGCGCGACCGCGCGGTGGCCTTCGGGAAACGCGTCTTCGTGGGCACCAACCACTACCCCGACCCGGACGGAGAGGCCGGCGAACGGGCTGCCGGCCGGGGGCACCGCACTGTTTCCGTCGCTCCCTCCGAGGAAGCGCCCAAACCGGATCCCGACCGGCTGGTGCCTTCCATGGCGGAGTGCCTGCTCGAGGGCGCCGGCATGGGCGACCTGGCCACCTCCCTTCTGGACGCCGGCCGGCAGAAGATCGCGCCGCTCCGGCCCTACCGCGGCGCCGAGGCCTTCGAGGAGCTTCGCCTGGCCACCGAGGCGGCCGGCCGCGCCCCCTCCGTCCTCACCCTGCCCTTGGGCGACCGCAGGATGCGCAAGGCGCGCTCTTCTTTCGCTGTAAACCTGCTGGGCTGCGCCGGCTATGAAATCGAGGACCCCATCGGCTTCGAATCGGCTGATGAAGCGGTGGAGGCGGTGCGCGATGCGGCTCCCGACGTAGCCGTGCTCTGCAGCTCCGACGAGGCCTACGCCGAGCTGCTGCCCGCGGTAGCGGGGGAGCTTCGTGCCCTGGAAAACCCGCCCCTGCTTGTGCTGGCCGGCAGGCCGGAGACCGTACCTGATCCGGATCTGGCCGACCTGTTCATCCACGCCCGCAGCAACGTACTGCAGACCCTGCGCGAATGTCACCGCAGGCTGGGCATTGCCCCTTAACCGAATACGACCGAGCATGAAGAGACCCGACTTTTCCAAGATCGACCTCGACACCCGGCGAAAGGACGCGCCCGGCCCCGGCGGCCGCAGCAGCGAGGAGTCGCGCGTGGAGATCTGGGAGACCCCGGAGCAGATCCCTGTGAAACCGCGCTTCACGGCCGCTGACCTGAAAGGGGTGCACCACCTGGACTACGCCGCGGGCATCCCTCCCTATCTGCGGGGGCCCTACGCCACTATGTACGCCCTCCGGCCCTGGACCATACGCCAGTACGCCGGCTTCTCCACGGCCGAGGAGTCCAACGCCTTCTACCGCAAAAACCTGGCCCAGGGACAGAAGGGGCTCTCCGTAGCCTTCGACCTGGCTACCCACCGCGGCTACGACTCTGACCATGAGCGGGTGACGGGCGACGTGGGCAAGGCGGGCGTGGCCATCGACTCCGTCCGCGACATGAACATCCTGTTCGACGATATCCCGCTTGACGAGATGTCGGTGTCGATGACCATGAACGGGGCGGTCATCCCGGTCATGGCCTTCTACATCGTCGCTGCCGAGGAGCAGGGTGTGGCACCCGAACAGCTCAAGGGCACCATACAGAACGACATCCTCAAGGAGTTCATGGTGCGCAACACCTACATCTACCCGCCCAAGCCCTCCATGAGGATTATAGGCGACATTTTCGCCTACACTTCCGAGCACATGCCCAAATTCAACTCCATCAGCATCAGCGGCTACCATATGCAGGAGGCCGGGGCCACCTGCGACCTGGAGCTTGCCTATACCCTGGCCGACGGCCTGGAGTACCTGCGCACCGGCATGGAGGCGGGAATTGACATCGACGACTTCGCCCCGCGCATCTCCTTTTTCTGGGCCGTCGGCATGAATCATTTTATGGAAATCGCCAAGATGCGCGCCGCCCGCATGCTCTGGGCCAAGATCGTAAAGCGCTTCGACCCTCAGAACCCCAAGTCGATGTCCCTGCGCACCCACTGCCAGACCTCCGGCTGGAGCCTGACCGAACAGGATCCCTACAACAACGTCACCCGCACAACCATCGAGGCCATGGCGGCGGCACTGGGACACACCCAGTCCCTGCATACCAACGCCCTGGACGAAGCCATCGCCCTGCCGTCCGATTTTTCGGCCCGCATTGCACGCAACACCCAGATCTACCTGCAGCAGGAGACGGGCATCACCCATGCGGTAGACCCGTGGGCCGGCTCCTACTACGTGGAGTACCTGACCGACCGCATCGCCCGCCGCGCCTGGGAGCTTATCGAGGAGGTGGAGGAGCTGGGCGGCATGGCGCAGGCCATCGAGGAAGGGCTCCCCAAGATGCGCATCGAGGAGGCCGCCGCCCGCAAGCAGGCCCGCATCGACAGCGGCAAGGACATCATCGTGGGCGTCAACAAATATACCCTTGACAAAGAAGACCCCATTGACATACTTGAAGTGGACAACACCAGGGTGCGCCGGCAGCAGGTGGAACGGCTGGAAGCCCTGAAGGCCGAACGCAACGACGAAGAGGTCCAACGCGACCTGCGCGAGCTGCGAAGGGTGGCCGAAAGCGGGGAGGGCAACCTGCTGGCCGCCGCCGTGGAGGCCGCCCGCAGCCGGGCCACCCTCGGGGAGATCTCCACGGCCATGGAGGAGGTCTTCGGCCGGTACAAGGCAAACATTCAATCGATCAGCGGCGTGTATTCATCCGAAATAAGCGACGACGAACATTTCCGCAAGGCCCGCGAAAAAGCCGACGCCTTTGCCGACCGCGAGGGACGCCGCCCCCGCATCATGGTGGCCAAGATGGGGCAGGACGGACACGACCGGGGCGCCAAGGTAATCGCCACCAGTTTCGCCGACCTGGGCTTCGACGTGGACATCGGCCCCCTCTTCCAGACCCCGGCCGAGGCCGCAAAGCAGGCCGTGGAAAACGACGTGCACATCCTGGGCGTCTCCAGTCTGGCCGGGGGACACAAAACACTGGTCCCGAAAGTACTCGAGGAACTGGAAAGGCTGGGGCGCGACGACATCCTGGTCATCGTGGGTGGGGTGGTTCCGCGCCAGGACTACGATCATCTCTATGAAAAGGGCGTAGCCGGCATTTTCGGACCCGGCACGGTCATATCCAAGGCCGCCCTGCAGATCCTGCAGGTGCTGATGGACCGCACCGGCGGGGAGGAGCACTCATGAGCGGCGACGAGGGCAACGGAACAGGGCGGCAGCCTCTCCATCAGCAGTCGCCGACCTCCATGGACGCCCGATCTCGGGGAAGCCGGAGAGGGGGACCCGCCCCGAGCTCGGCCGATGACTTCCTGGAGGGCATCCGCCAGGGCGACCGGACCATGCTGAGCCGCGCCATTACCCTTATCGAAAGCACGCGTCCGGGCGACCGGGAGCTGGCTACGGAGATCATCGAGGGTTGCCTCCCCCATACAGGCCAGTCGGTACGGGTGGGCATTACCGGGGTGCCGGGCGTGGGCAAGAGCACCTTCATCGAAGCCCTGGGCAACCACCTTTTGCAACAGGAGGGACGCCGATTGGCGGTGCTGGCCATCGACCCCAGCAGCACCCGCACGAAGGGAAGCATCCTGGGCGACAAGACCCGCATGGAGACCCTGGCCAATCAAGCGGACGCCTTCATCCGCCCTTCCCCGACGGGAGGTTCCCTGGGGGGGGTGGCGCGCAAGACCCGCGAGACGGTCTTTCTGTGCGAGGCGGCAGGCTACGATACGGTATTCATCGAAACCGTGGGGGTGGGCCAGTCGGAAACGGCCGTCCACTCCATGGTAGACTTCTTCCTGCTGCTCATGCTGGCCGGGGCTGGCGACGAGCTGCAGGGCATCAAGCGCGGCATCATGGAGATGGCAGACCTCATTGCCGTCAACAAATCCGACAGCGTCTCCAGCAGCGATCTCACCCGCACGCTGCGCGGATACAAGAACGCCCTTCACCTCTACCCCACGCCCGAGTCGGGCTGGAAGCCGCGGGTCACCACCTGCTCCGCCCTGGAGGGCGAGGGCGTTGCGGAAATTTGGGAGACGGTGGAGGAATACCTCGCCCATTCCCGGGAGAGTGGATGGTTTTCGGAAAAGCGCAGCAGACAGGCCAGGCATTGGATGGAAGAGACGATACGGGGCCGGCTGGAAGACGACTTCTACCGATCGGAAGCAGTCCGTGAGAAACTGGAGGAGGTGGAGCAGGCGGTTCTAGGCGGAGAGATGAGCTCCTCCCGCGCAGCCTCGCTGCTGCTGGAGCGCTACCATACGTCCAGGTAGACCCTCCCGTCGTCGGTCCGCAGGTCCACCCGCGCCGACCCGCCGGACAGTCGCCAGCGGCTGCGGTACTCCTCCTCCTGCAGCTTTTCATAGGCCGATGAGGCCCTCACCGAAGGGTCGTCGTGGTCGACGACGAACTCCCCTCCCCCCTCTGTTACATAGAGATGCAGGTCGCCGTCCTCCGAATCGAAACGATAGCTCCCGTCGTCGGCCAGCGACGTTTCCAGGCGAAGATCCCCGTCGTCGGCGTCGGTGCGGATGTCGGTGAACGCCCCGTTGCGAATGTCAACGTCGCCATCCTCGAAGCGGAGGATCAGCTCGCCGCGTCCCCCGTCCATCTCCAGGTCCCCGTCGTCCAGGGTAAATCGGAAGGAGGAGCCGCCGCAATCCTGCAGCCAGAGATCGCCGTCCTCGGCGTTGATGGCAATGTCACCGTTTATACCCCGAATGGAGTAGTTGTCGTCGTCCCCGTTCAAATCCAGGTTCACCCAGCGCGGGGCCTCGATGGTGATGCGGTAGGTCTCTTCGACGGAGCCCAGGGAGATGTTGAAATCACTCTCCCCGCGGATACGCTCGCGCAGCACCAGGTCGCCGCCGCGCTCCTCGGCCACCATTTCGAAATCGCGGTCGCCACCGATCTGCACGCCCCGTGAGGTACGCCGGTAGTGCACCACCACATGCACGTCGCTGCGATCGGCGCCCCGGATCTCCACCTCCGCATCGTTGCTGTCGAGGACGATGGATCCGCCGGCATCGACCGCGAAGGTCTCGTCCATGTTGAATTCCCGGCTATCCTGGGCGACGGCCGGAAAGGTAACAAGGGCAATGAGCAGGGTGAAAAGCAGTCTTATGCGAGGAGCCATGGGTGAAAGAACCTTGGTTTCGGGTTGTCCGAAACCTGATACGAAGAGGCCGGGCAAATGTTAACCCAGATTTAGCTCCGATTGCGAGGGGGTGAAGGCTACATCATCGTCCTCCATTTTCTGATCGCCCAGGGCCTTGTTCATCTCGGTGCGCAGCTTCTGGATAGTCAGTCCGCTGGTGAGCGAGCTGTTGCGGGCGATGGAGATACGGCCGGTCTCTTCGGAAATAACGATCACGAAGACGTTGTTGGTTTCGGTGATGCCCACCGCCGCCCGGTGACGTGTGCCGAAGACCGAGGAGATGTTCTGGTTCTGGGAGATGGGCAGGTAGCAGCTGGCGGCCACGATGCGGTTGTTACGGATCACCACGGCACCGTCATGCAAAGGCGTGTGCTTGTTGAAGATAGTCTGCAGCAGCTCGCTGTTAACCCGGGCGTCCAGCTTCACGCCCACGTCCACCAGGTCCTGCAGGGAAGAGGCCCGGGCGAAAACAATAAGTGCGCCCGTCTTGGAGTGCGACATGTTGCGAACCGCGTCGATCACCTCATCGATGACCGTCTCGGAGTTCGTGCGCATGAAGAGACGGTCCAGATTGGTGTTCTGGCCCAGGCTGTAGAGCAGCTTGCGGATTTCAGGCTGGAAGATAATGAAGACTGCCAGCACCCCCACGTCCAGGATGCGCCGCAGGATAAAGTTGATGGTGGTGAGTCCCATGGCGCTCACCAGGGCGTTGATGATAATAATAAAAACCAGTCCCACAGCCGCCTGGATGGCAAACGTGCCCCGTATCCACCGATAGAGGTAGAAGAGCACCATGGCGATAATAAGGACTTCGATGAAGTCCTTTACGCCGAATTCCAGGAATCCAATGGGCATCTGGAGAGCGGTAAAGGTTAGGAGGTTAGGGCATTATACACCAAAACGGAATCTTTTGCCGGACGAACGTCGTGCACCCGGATGATGCGCGCCCCTTTGGTCATGGCATGGTAGTGGGCCGCCAGGGTACCGGCCAGGCGGCTGCCGGTCTCCCTTCCGCCCAGGAGCCGGTCGAACATCGATTTACGTGAGGCGCCCACCATCAATGGATAGCCCAAATCCATGAATTTGTCAAATTTAGCCAGGATTTCCAGGTTGTGCTCCAGGGTTTTGCCGAAACCGATGCCGGGATCCAGCACCATCCGCTGCTGCCCCTTCTCCAGGGCGAAGCGGACCTGTCGCTCGAAAAAGGCAAAAATGTCGCCCGTCACGTCGCCGTAGGCGGGTTCGTCCTGCATGGTCTGCGGATCGCCCTGCGCGTGCATAATTATCAGTGCAGCGCCATGGGAGGCCGAAAGTTCCGCCAGCCGCGGCTCGCGGCGGAGTCCACTTACGTCGTTCACAAAATGTACGCCCGCCTGCAGCGCCCGTTCCGCCACGCGGTACTTGGTGGTATCGACGGAGAAAAAAAGGGCCGGAAATCGCGGCAGCGCAGCCTCCAGCACGGGCATGACGCGTCGCAGCTCCTCCTCTTCGTTCACGGGCTCGGCGCCGGGGCGGGTGGACTCCCCACCCACATCGACGATATCGGCCCCTTCCACGGCCATGGCTTCAATGCGGGCGAGAGCATCGGAAGGGTCGTTGTGGCGCCCCCCGTCGGAAAAAGAGTCGGGGGTGACATTCAGGATGCCCATCACCGCCGGCTGGGAGAGATTAAGGCTGCGTCCACGAAGTTCGAAGCGCCGCGGCGGGATGTTCGGAGAGTCAGCCAACGGCGGTCAGTCCCACTCTTCCTGCAGGTGTTCCCGTTTATCCTCCACCTCGGCCCAGTCGTCGGCGTCGGGATTCGTCTCCTTGGTCTCGTTGATAACATACGACGACCAGCTCTCGGCCAGGCGCTCGTTCAGTTCGATATAGTACTCCCACTCCAGGGGCACCTCGTCGTCGGGGTAGATGGCCTCCACCGGGCACTCCGCCACACAGGCGTCGCAGTCGATGCATTCCAGGGGGTCGATGGTCAAAAAGTTGGGACCCTCGCGAAAGGCGTCCACCGGACATACGGCCGCGCAGTTGGTGTACTTGCAGTTGATGCACGGCTCGGTGACGATATAGGCCATCGCTTCGAAGTTCTGCTCTGGTTGAAATTCGGACTAAATATCTCGGCTTCACGCCTTAGATGCAATCTTTTCTGGCCCTCAGCGCGGATCTTTCAGCAGCACGCGGACCGAGTCGGGGCTGCCGTCGTTCGGGGCGGGCTTGGTGCCCATCACCAGGTTCATCAGCTCGTAGAGGTGAATGGCGCCGAAGGCCTCCACCGTGGTGTCGGACCGGAAGGCGGGACCGGTCGCCAGGAAGTACCCCCTCATGGAGGGGAGGGCGTTGTCGTAGCCATGAGTGGCCCCCGGGAGGGAGGCGACAAAATCCCGCCGCCAGTCGCTGCGCAGTACGGTGTAGCCCGGATCGGCCACAAGCACCAGGCCGGTCACCCGCGGGTGCCCGTAGAGCCGGAAACGTTCGGGCAGTTCATTCTTGCGGTAGACCCGAAAGGGTCCCCCGTCGGCCGCCGCGCTCAGCTGCCGGTAGAGGGAGTCCTCCATCCCTTCCTTCGGCTCTATCCACGTCACCGGGTCCCACATCACCCGCTCGGTATGGTCCAGGTCCACGATCTCGTCCAGCACGATGATGCGTTCGGCCGACTGGGCGGTCATCCCGTGGTCGGAGACCACCAGCAGATTGACGCGCCCGGCGAGTCCCTCCTCCCCCAGCCTCTTCATGAGGTAGCCCATCAGCCGGTCGGCCTCGCGGATGGCCGCGCGCAGGGAGTCCGAGGGCACGCCGTAGTCGTGTCCCGCCGCATCGACCAGGTCGAAGTAGAGGGTGGCCAGGTCCGCCGCCTCCTCCCCGGGCAGCGACAGCCATTTGACCACCGTGTCGATGCGCGCCTCGTTGGGCATGCTCCCGTCGTAGCGCTTCCACCAGGTGGGACGCATCTCCTGCACCGGGGCCTCCGAGCCCACCCAGAACATGGTGCCGGCGCGCCCGCCCTGCTTCTCCACCGTATTCCAGATGGGCTCGCCGTCGTACCAGAAGGGGTCCTCCACCGCGCTGCGGTCGGAGATGCGGAACCAGGCCTCACGGCGCGGGTCGTACATGGTATTGGCGATGAGTCCGGTGTGGCCGGGATGAAGCCCCGTGGCGATGCTGTAGTGACCGGGAAAGGTCTTGGTCGGGAAGACCGGGATGAGTCCCCGCGAACGCACGCTCTCGCCTGAAAGGGAGTCAAAAACCGGGGTATCAGCCAGGTCCAGGTAGTCGTGACGGAAACCGTCGAATGAGACCAGCAGCAAGGGCCTGAGTTCAGGCTGGCCGGTAGTTTTGCTGGCATCGGGTCCGGAAGTACAGCCCCCCGCGGTCAGGATCAGGATAAAAAGGAAGATCTGGGTACGCATGGGCAGTGGGTCAAGAGGTATATGATAAAATTACCGGAACGGAAGCAAAACGCCGCTCCATGCCTTTAATATAAAAAAGGGCGGCCCCGATGTGCATCGAGGCCGCCCGTAAAATCTGCCGGGTACCGCCGGATCCTAGAAGGAGTAGCGGATACCCAGTTGCAGCTGCCAGCGGGAGCTCAGATCGTTGATGCTGTAAAGCTCATCATCGGTGACGTTATCCTCGTCAAAGCTCATGATGGGCTTCCCAAGGTCACCGCCGCCCAGGTTGTACTGCGGATTGTTGTTGATGAAATCCTGGTCGACATATCCCTGGAAAGCGAGCAGCTGGTAGTTGTTGAAGCCGTTGATCGACTTCTGCACGCCCCAGTCGCTGTTCAGCAGGTTGAGCACATTGAAGACACTTGCCGTCAGCTCCACGCTCTGTCCACTGAAAGTCTGGATCTCCTGATTGATGCGGAGGTCCAGGAAGTTCGACCACGGCTCGCGGGCGGTGCCGCGCTCAACGTGGTCGCCCCGGTAGTCGTCCAGGGAGGGATGGTCAGAGATAAAGCTGTCGAAGGCACTCCAGTTGCCGCTGGCCATAACCACCTCGTCGGCGCTGGCCGGTACGTAGATCAGGTCATTGTCAAAACGGCCGTCTCCGTTGGCATCGCCGGAGTAGATCCAGCTGAAGGGCGCGCCTGCGCGACCGTCGTAGACCAGCGAGATGGTGGTCGCAAAGCGGTCAGCCCAGTCGAAGCGGTAGGACAGCTGTCCAAGCACCCGGTGACGGCGCTCAAAATCGGCCGTGCCGAGACCCGGATTGTTCACATCCACGTTCTCGTTGTACTGCCAGTTGGAGATGGCGCGGCTGGACGTACCGTTGTTCACGGTCTCAGCCCGGTTGTAGGTGTAGGCCAGGCTGGCTCTCCAGCCGTTTTCCCACTGTTTCTGTACCTGCCCCGTCAAACTCATCTGGTAGCCCTTGCTGGTATTGTCCAGCACGATGGCGTTGGTAAAATCGTCGCTCACCCGCTCGGGGAAACCGGAGGTGTTTCCAAAGAAGGGACTGAAAACGATGTCGCCGTAAATGGGCCTTCCATACCTGGAGGTTCCCACCTGCTCGATGTTGATGTTCCGGAAGACCACTTCGTTGATCATCTTGGAATAGATGCCTTCGATGGTACCGGTCATGCCCCAGGGCAGGTCCTGGTCAACCGCCAGGTTGAATTTGAGGGACTGTGGATATTTGAAGCCGTCCTCCAGGAGATTGACCTCGGAGGTATTGACGCCAGCGAGGTCGGAACGCTGCTGGTCGGGGTCCGGTTGGAAGGTAAAGTCGTCGGGCAGCTGGCCTCCTGATAGGTCAATACGTCCGTAGTCGGCGCCCGTGTTGCTGTACTGGTTGGAGATCCAGACGAAGGGCGGATTTCCGGAGAAGATGCCGACGCCGCCGCGCACCTGGGTGGTGCGTTCGCCGCCGCTGGCATCCCAGTTGAAGCCCAGTCGCGGTGCCCAGAGCACGTTGCCGCTGGCGATGCGCGTGGTGCTGTAGCCCGAAAAGGCTTCGGGCACCAGGGGATTGTACGTGGGATCGTCCGGCAGAATGGGGATGTCGGCACGCAGGCCCATGGTGAGGGTCAGGTCGTCATTGACCGTCCATTGGTCCTGGGCATACAAGCCCAGCTGGATGCCGGAGAACTTAGCCCGCTCATTGCCCCCCGGCAGCAGGTGGCTGTGGAGGTAGGAGTAGGGATCTCCCTCACGAAAATCTTCGATGCTTCGGAAAGTATAGGTGCCGAAGGCGTCCTGCACGAAGAGGTTGTCAAAGGTGAAGATCTGGTTGCTCGTACCGATGGTCAGCTCGTGGTCACCGATAATCCAGTTCAGGTTGTTGGTGAACTCGATCAGGTCCTGTCCCAGTGCGTTGGCCTGGGAGAAGCGGTCAATACCCATATAAATGCTGGCGAAGTCACCCTGTCCGTCGGGAAGACTTATCTCCACCTCCGGGAAAGGTTCGGCCACCACGTCGCGGGAGTCGCGGATGCGGGTGTAGACCACACGGGCCTCGTTGAACAGGTTGTCGCTGAAATTACTTTGCAGCTGCGCCACAATGGACTGCTGCTCGCTGTTGAAATTGTACTGGCGATTGCTGAAGGAGTATTCGTCGGAACCACGGAAGATGCCCTCCTCGTCCACGGCGTCCACCCAGTTGTAGCGGAGGGTGAACTTGTGGTCGTCGTTGATGTTCCAGTCCAGTTTGGCCAGCAGCTTATTGTTGTCCTGGGCTGTGGTAAAAGGCGAGGAGTAGTCGCCCGGATTGTAGCCGTACTGGTTCTGGGCTATGCTGGCAATCTCGTTGAAGGGGTCGGAGCCCAGGGCGAATTCATTGGCCGCACCGCTGCCGGCAATGCCGGTGGTGATGGGACTGGACTGGCGACGGAACTCCCCGTTCACGAAGAAGAACAGCTCGTCCTCAATGATGGGACCGCCCACGCTCAGGCCGAGATAACTCTCGTCGAAGGAGGGATAGTCAGAGGAGTTTTGTGTTTCGCCGTCGCGGTCAAACTGGTAGTTCCCCACAAAGCTCTCGTTTCGGAGCTGATAGTAGGCGGAGCCGGAGTACTGGTTGGTCCCGCTCTTGGTAATGGCATTCACCTGTCCCCCGGTAAAACCGTTGTTGGTCACGTCAAAAGGGGCAATGTCCACATTGAATTCCTCAATGGCGTCAATACTGATGGGGGAGGAGACACCGGCCTGACTGCCGGGCACGGCCTCACCCAGTCCGAATACGTCATTCAGAGTGGCGCCATCCACCAGAATGTTGTTGTAACGGTCGTTGGCGCCACCGAAGCTGTAACCGCTGCTCACCTGGGGATTCAGTCGCGTAAAGTCCTGCAGCGACCGTGAAATAGTGGGGGTTGTTTCGATCTCCTGGCGGGAGATGTTGGTGCTTGCACCGGTTCGATTTGCATTAAAGACCGGGTCCGCATCGGCCGTAACGGCAATCTGGTCCAGGCTCAGGGAACCCTCCTCCATCTCAAAATTCAGCTCAACGGTCTCGTTCAGCGAGATGTTCTCGATCTCCTTCCGCTGGGGATTGTATCCCACGAAGGTCACCCTGACCTCGTATGGTCCGCCGACGCGAACGTTCTTGATGGTGTAGCGTCCGTCGATGCGGGTCGCGGTTCCGAAGCGCGTGCCGGTAGGCTGGTGGATAGCCACGACATTGGCACTCGGCAGCGGTTCACCCTGTGCGTCCCATACGATCCCTTCGATGGTACCGGACGTTGTTCCTTGGGCAAACACACCTATTGGGAGCAGTATGGCTGCCAACAGTATGATGTATCTATTCATAATCAATTGATGGATTCTTTTGATTGAAGTTGGATTGACGCTGACTGCGCCTTTATCTGGCTGGATTAAGATAAGGACCAGCAAATTACCAAAACATTAAGTCTTGGCCTCTCATGTTATCAAATTGGAAAATAATGGCAGGCCCTCAGTAACGAAATTTTAATATTTGCCCTCACAGAGCCTGCTAAGGGGAGGGGCTCCCCGAGGGCCCCGGATTGTGCCGGAAAAAGGCTCGGCTGGGTGTGTGCGTGGCTGTGCGAGAGCGGCCGGGGTGACGAAGCCGCAGACCTCACCGCACCCATTGCCGGTACCACGCAGCCAGCTGCCGCTGGGGAAGGCCCAGGTGGTAGCAGACCCAGATCCAGGTAAAGATCAGCTGCAGCCGCAGCACTCCGTTGCGGATGTACGAGCGGGAGGAGGTGACCACGGCGCGATCAAGCAGGGCGAAGGGCGCCGATCCCTTCAGCCGGCGCACCATTTCGTTGTCCTCCATCACCGATAGTGGTCCTCCCGGAAGCCACCGCTCCTGTTAAAGAGTCGATGTGTTACGTAGAGGCTCTGGTCACCGAAGCGGAAGGCGTCCACATCGAAGCGTGTGAACCAGGCATAAATCTCCAGCAGGGGGTGTGAAGGCCGGAAGGAGAGACGGAAGCAACCCGCGGAGCACCCACTCGCCAGTGCGGATGCGATTTGCCGGTCGAAGCCTTCCGGGGGAAGGGTGTCGGCATGCAGGAAGTAGAGGACCTCACCTTCGGCGGTGCTCGCGCCTGCGTTCATCTGCCTCGCACGTCCTCGAGGGGCCTGAATCACCCGGCCGGCGCCCGCCTCGAGAGCCTCCCTCACCGTACCGTCCGAACTGCCCCCGTCGGCCACCACGATCTCGGGCGCCTCCGTCGCACGCTCCAGTACCGCGCGTACGGTTGGGCCGATCACTCCCTCCTCGTCCAGGACCGGTATAACCACGCTCAACTTCACGACAGATAATCGTGCCTGCGACGGGCCCGCTGCCAGTTCTCGGCCGTATCCACATCGCCCAACTCCTCCAGGCGACGGGTCCGCAGTCCCAGGCTTTCAGCTTTTTGGAGGGTGCGCGCGAGCACGTCGGACGTGCTCCATGGGATACCACGAAACAGCTCCGGATGCCAGGCCCGTGCACCGACCAGCCAGTAGCCGCCATCGGAGGCGGGTCCCAGCACCAGGTCGTGCCGCTCCAGGGCTTCGAAAGCGCGGCGAAGGTGATCGGCACGCAGGTCTGCACAGTCGCTGCCGATAAGCAGCGCCTGCCGGGGGCCCTCCTCCTCCGCCATGCGGAACGCGTGACTCATGCGCGCGCCCAGGTCGCCTTCTGGCTGAACACGGCACTCAAAGTGGGGCGGACCCCAGGGGCTTTCCTCCCCGAGGTCCCCGTCAAACCAGGCCTGCCGCCGTACCGGTACCTCCAGGCAAACCTCCCGGGTACGCGCCAGCAGCCGGCGATAAATCTCTACGGCCTTCTTCTCGCCCACCTCCTCCGCCAGGCGCGTCTTCACGCGTCCGGCCTCGGGACGTTTGGCGAAAACCATCAGCAGACGCTCCTCCCTCATGCGACCTCCCCTCCGCAGGAGCTCCCTGCCCCGGCGGTGCAGCCGTAACAGTGCCGGTCGGTGCGAATGGCGCGGGCGTTGAGCGCTTGCTCGTCCCACCCGGAAATATGCCGGGGGGCACCCTCTTCCACCTTCATCTCCAGCATCTGGTTGAAATCGCAGTCGTGGAGGTAGCCCTCCCAGGATACCGATATGGTGTTGCGGCACATCACTCCGCGCGCGGCGGCCGGGTTGAAGGCGGCCACCAGCTTTTCCATGTAGTCGTCCAGGTTGCCGCTCTCCAGAAGGAATTTCAGGTAGCGGCTGATGGGCAGGTTGGTAATAGTAAAGAGGTTGTTGAAGGTGATATCATGTTTGGTCTTCAGCCTCTCACGAAACTCCCGCTCCAGGCCTTCCTGGGAGCCCGGCAGGAAAGCTCCCGCAGGGTTGTATACCAGGTTGAGTTCCAGTCCGCTTCCCTCCACGCCGTAGCCTATTTCGTTCAGGTGCTTGAGGGCCTCCACCGAGCGGACGTAGGTGCCCTCGCCCCGCTGGCGGTCGGTATGCTCGCGGTTGTAAAAAGGCAGCGAGCAGGTTACCTCCACCCCGTGACGGGCGAAGAACTCCGGCAGGGATCGGTACTTTGGGGCGGTGGTAAGGATGGTGAGGTTCGAGCGCACAATGACGTGGCGGTCCATGCCGGCGAGTTCTTCCACAAACCAGCGGAATCGGGGATGCATTTCAGGGGCGCCCCCGGTCAGGTCAACCGTCGATATGTCCGAACCCTCCAGGGCCTGAAGGCACTGGTCCATCACGGCGCGCGGCATCACCTCCTCACGGTCGGGTCCGGCATCCACGTGGCAGTGCTTGCAGGTCATGTTGCACATGTAGCCCAGGTTAACCTGAAAGATCTCGATACCGGTGGGACGCAGGGGGTGCTCTCCCAGGTCGCGCAGCTTCTCTTCGAAGTCGGGCAGCTTCCGCAAGCGCTCGCTGTGCCCGTTGAGCACCTCGAGCTGGACCGCGGGATCGGAGAGTTCGTGTTCGGATACCTTGAGAGAATGTACCATGGATCTACGGGACTACATGCGCATTTTCTTGGTCTTGTTCATCATCTGCACCCCGTGCACCAGCGAGGCTCCGCCCCGGATGGCGGCAGCCACATGCACGGCCTCCATCATCTGCTCTTCCGTGGCCCCTTTCTTGAGGCTCTCATCGGTATAGGCGTCGATGCAGTAGGGGCACTGCACGGTGTGGGAGACCGCCAGGGCGATGAGCGCCTTTTCGCGTTCGGTGAGGGCGCCCTCCTCGAACACGGCCCCGTAGTAGTCGAAAAACTTCTCGCCGAGCTCCTCCTGGAATTCGGTGACGTCCTCAAATTTCTTCAGGTCTTCGGGTCGGTAGTAGCTCTGGTCCATGGCCTCGGTGTTTGAATTGGGGTTGGATTTATACGTTGGGTTTATACGGCGGACGTCCCGCGGGAACTCGCCGTTTACCGCAGGGGGTGATATCCAAATATGAGAACGATATGCCCGGGCGGATCATGCCCGGCGGAACAGAATACGAAACGGACGACGCACGGCAAAACGACCGGAACTTCTGTCTTTTCCCTCCCTATAAGGACTATGTGCCGCGGGAGGTTCTTACCCGAGCATGGACAAACCCTGATAAAACCCTGTACAACAACATGAAAAAGGTACTAAGCGCAACTCTTCTTTCCCTCATCCTGGCCGCGGGAGCCGGCAGCCTCCACGCACAGCAGGCCGGCGAAGGACTTGGCATCGGCGTAATGGTGGGCGAACCCACCGGCCTGAGTTTCAAAAGCTGGACCGGCGGCGGCAACGCCTTCGACCTGGGCGTGGCCTGGTCGGTGGGTCCATACGACGCCCTCCACCTGCATGCGGACTACCTCTGGCACAGCGACTTCGGCGACGTGGACGAGGGCGCGCTGATGTTGTACGTGGGACTGGGCGGCCGGATGATTTTTGCCGACGATGACGCGAGGGTGGGTCTTCGCGTGCCCCTGGGTATCACCTATCTCTTCGAGGGGGCGCCCCTTGACCTGTTCCTGGAGGTGGCGCCCGTCATGAACCTGGTGCCTGGCACCGATTTAGACATGACGGGAACTGCGGGCGTGCGCATCTACCTCTAGTCGTCCTCCCCGATCTCCTCCATGCGGCCGGCGAGCTCGTCCATGCGGTCCCGCTTGGTTTCCAGCTTACGCTCGGCCTTGTCGATCTTCTCCTGGATCTCCTTCATCAGGGGATTGTCGTCGTCGGAGGAGGTGAAGTAGGTCTTTTTTTCCTTGATCTGGAGCACCTTGTCCTCCAGGCGGCGCACCTCCCCCTTCATCTTTTTGAATTCCTTTCGCAGATCCTGGATCTGTGACCGCTCTTTGGGGTCGAGATCCGCCTTGGCCAGTTCCTGGTCGAATTTATCGCCCGACTTGGCGGCGCGGAAACGCTCGTAAATCACGTCGCAGGCCTCGCGGTACTTCTTCCAGATCTTGTTTTTCTTCTTGATGGGTACGTAGCCCGCCTCCTTGAATTTCTCCTGCAGGGGCTTGGCCTGGTTGACGGCCTCGATGGGATCGTCGTGCCTGCCCAGCTCCTGCAGCTTCTGCAGGATCTCCTTCTTTTCCTCAAGGTTGTCCCTGCGCTCCTCCTTGACCTCCTTGAAATGGGCGCGGCGGCGGTCATAGAAGACGTCCATGGCCCCCTTGAACTTTTTCCAGATCTTGTTGGATTTCTTGCGGGGTACGGGACCGATGGCCTTCCAGCGGTCCATGAGCTGCTGCATCTTGCTGTGGCCTTCGTCCCACTCGTTGGTGTCCTTGATGGCCTCCGCCTGTTCGATCAGCTCAAGTTTCTGCTCGAAGTGCTTCTCCTCCTGTTCGCGGAGCTGGTCCATGTTGTCCGACTTGCGGTCATTGAAGGCGTCGCTGGCTGACTTGAAGCGGGCCCACAGCTCGTCTTCCTGCCGCTGGGGCAGGTTGCCGATTTTTTTCCAGCGCCGATGCAGGCGGTTGATCTTCTGGGCCGCCTTGGCCAGGTCGTCAGCCTCCAGCAGGGCCTCCGCCTCCCTGATGACCTGCTCCTTCTTGCCGTAGAATTTGTCGACCTTCTCGCGGTGTTTGGGATTGTGCTCGTAGATGAGATCGTAATAGTCATCCTGGGCCGCCTTGTAGCGTCCCCACACCTCGTCGGCCTTCTCGCCGGGCACCCTGCCGATCTTCTTCCACTGGTTGGTCAGGTCGTCAAACTTCCGGTCGACCTGCTTCCAGTTTTCCGTCTCCGCGTCGATGGAGCCGGCCACCCGCTCCATCTTGTCGAGCACGCTCAGCTTCAGCATCAGGTTGTCCTCCTCCTTCTGGCGCTGCTCCACAAGGCGGTCCACCTTGTGGTCGTTGAATTCATTCACCAGCTTTGAAAACCTTTTTTCCAACTCATCCTCGGAGGCGTCCTTGGGGAGGCGGCCGGTGGAACTCCACTCGCCGCGGATCTTCTTGACCTTACCGGTGGCGGACCAGTTCTTAGCGTCTACGATCTCCTGCAGATCGTCCAGGAGTTTGTTCTTGCGATCCAGATTTTCGCGCTTCTGCTCCTTCTGCCTGCGGTAGTGCTCTTTCTTGCGCTCCTCGAATTGTTCGGTGGCCTCCACCACGCGCCGGTACAGCTCTTCGCGCGCTTCTTCCTCCTCCACCCCGGGTCCCTCCTCCCATTGCCGGGAGACGTTGTCCAGCTCCATGCTTACATAGGGCCAGTCGGATTGCGACGCCAGCGATTCGGCCTTGTCGGCCAGATCGCGGTAGTATTCCAGGCCTTTATGCTCCTGCGAATCGGTGGTGGGTTTCTCTTCGTCCATAATGCTGCTCGCAATACCTGGTTAGGCTGCCCGTGGCTGTGCTGGAATACGGCAGGAGGTACATGCCGCACCTTATCCAGTTTAGCCAAGATAATAGTTCCAAGCAACTTAATACAAGGCCGCAACTCCGTGCCCGCCGGAGGAAGGGGGAAGGTGACGTGGACAGGCAGACGGCCTGCGCGCTATTCACCCTCGCGGAACAGGTGGACGTCGCGCTGGGGATAGGGAAAGGAGATTCCTTCGGCGTCGAAACGCTGCTTGAAGGCCTTGATGAGATCGTAGCGCAGCGGCCAGAGATCGGGAGTGCGGGTCCACGGGCGCACGCGAAGAACCACGGCGTTATCGCCCAGTGCGCCCACTGCAATGAGGGGTTCGGGCTCGTCGAGCACACGCTCCTCGCCGGCAAGCACCTCGCCGATAATGCGCATGGCCTTGTCAATGTCGTCGTCGTAGCCTATGCCGATCTCGAGGTCGCAGCGCCGCGTGTCGCGGCCTGTCATATTGATGATTTCGCTGCCCCAAATGCGAGAGTTGGGCACGGTGATCTCCTTGTTGTCAAAGCTGTGCATGCGGGTGACAAAAAGACCGATCTCATCGACCACTCCCGATGTGCCCCCGATCTCCACGGCGTCCCCCGTGCTGAAGGGGCGCAGAGAAAGCAGCATCATGCCCGAAGCGATGTTGCTGAGGGTGCCCTGCAGGGCCAGTCCAATGGCCAGTCCAATGGTACCCAACACGGCAATCAGGCTGGCAGTTTCCACCCCGAACTGGCCCAGCACCGCCAGCACGGTGACGGCCAGCACTGCAATGCGGGTAATCTTACCCAGCAGGGGCCCCACGGTTTCGTCGATCTTGCCGGAGCTTTCGCTCATGGTTATCACGCGCCGGCCCGCCCATTTGGAGGCCAGCCATCCCACGATCAGTATGGCGACTGCGCCGATGACTTGCATGCCGTAAAAGACCAGGTTTTCGGCTACGAAGCTGGACAGGGCGTCTACGTTTTCCATGCGTGGGAGGATGTGGGAATGATAAAGGGCCTCAACTTACGAAAAAAGGCAGTATTCCGCCTCACCGCATGGGCGCGGGACGCGGAATATGCCTTGTGGGATGGATAGGGTCAGCTCTTCAGGATGGAGCGTACCTCGGAGATGCCGGTTTTAAGGTCGTTCCAGAGCTCTTCGGCGTCGTCCCTGATCTGGTCGAAGGATTCGTCGCCCGCTTCCCGGATCTTCTCCAGCTTGGACTTCAGCCGGGAGCGTTTCTCACGCAGTTGTTTCATGCGTTCCTCGAACTTCTGTTTCAGTTCGCCCGACTCCTTTCCGGCGCGTTCCTGCAATTCGTCAATCTGCTCGTTCCAGGTGCGGAGCTTCGTTTCCAGTTTGTCGATGTACTCCTCTCGTGATGCCATAACGTTCAGTTGTGTTAGGATTTCGGTCTTATTCTTCCAGGTGACTGCGGAGCATCCAGGCGGCCTTGGAATGCACGTGCAGGCGCTGCGTAATCAGGTCCACCGTCGCTTCGTCGTCCGCCTCATAGGCCGGTTTGAGCGCCTCGCGCGCAGTTCGTAGGACCTGCTCGTTGGCCACCGCCAACCGTCGCACCATTTCGAGAGCCTGCGGCTTCTCGGTATCCTCCTTGATGGAGGTCAGTTCGCTGAACTCCTTGAAGGAGCCCGGGGACTTGTGTCCCAGCGCGCGGATGCGTTCGGCGATCTCGTCGACCGCTTCGGCCAGATCGGTGTACTGATGTTCGAACTGTTCGTGCAGGGAATGAAACAGCTCCCCGGTCACGTTCCAGTGGTAATTGTGCGTCTTCAGGTAAAGCATGTAGGAATCGGCCAGCAGCCGCGAGAGTTCACCCGCGATGGCCTTGCGATGCTCCTTGCTGATGCCAATGTTGATATCCATATCTATTACTCCGTCCTTGTTTACTGCAGCCATAGTGCTCTGACCCGCAGGTTTAATTCAGGTTGATTCGCTTTTCGGTTTCCGCGCACCACTCCGAATCGTTGCGCATCTCGGAGATGAGTTCACAGAAGAAATTCTTTACCTCCTTGATCATGAATGCCTCTTTGAGGGATAATTCCATAGTGTATCATCACTACATTTTTAGCCGGAAAAACATTCCTTGTTCCCCATAGAATGTTCCTATGCGGGTCATAGAATAAAGGGTAGGCCGGCGCTCCTGCTAGGCCCCGCTCTCCATCTCTTTTTTCCAGCGGAAGTGGTCGATAAGGCGCATCATGTCGGGGGGTACTTTGGCCTCGAAACGCACCTCGCGTCCACCGCGCGGATGTTCGAAAGCCAGGCGCCAGGCATGAAGGGCCTGCCGGTTGATCAGGGGTTCCTCCTCTTCCTCCGGGGCGTAATGCTGGTCGCCCACCAGCTGGTGACCCGCCTCGTTAAACTGCACGCGGATCTGGTTTTTGAGTCCCGTGTCGAGCTTCACCTCCACGAGGGTGGTTTTGTGCAGGTACTCGCGGACGGACCAGCTCAGGCGGGCGGGGGTGGCGTCCTCCTCCTCCGGATCCACCACCACATTGCGGAAACCCTCGCTAATCAGCTTCAGATGGTGAAAAAGCTCGCCCTCTTCCGGCTCCACACGCCCCCTGACCAGGGCCAGGTAGCGGCGGTCGGGTTCGTGGTTCTTGAACTGTTCGAAGAGGTGGTCGTAGGACTTCTTGTTCTTGGCGAAGACCATCAATCCGCTGGTGTAGCGGTCAATGCGGTGCACCGAACCCACGCGCACTCCATGCTTGCCCAGGTGACGGGCCACCAGGTCGAAGAGGTTCTTGGCCTTGCTGTTGGGAATGGGAACGGCCAGCAGGCCCGCGGGCTTGTCGACCACGAACAGGTCGCGGTCTTCGTGCACAATATAGAAATCGCGCTTTCCAGCCACGTCTTCAGATTCCGCTCTTTACGCCGGCGTCAGGATTCCACGCCATGGACCTCTTTGAGGATTCCCTGGGCGTCGGCATCGTTGTCCTGCATGACCCGGTGCTGCAGGTTGGTCACAATTTCCTCCCGTGCCTTCTCGAAGGCCTCCTCCCGGGCCTCCTCGCGCGTTCCGGTGCGGATCAGGTCGTAGATGTCGTCCGCCCGCACGATGCTGTAGAGATCGTCGTCGTTGAATGCGTGGGAGCGCTTCTCCTCGTACAACTTGAAGAGCGCGGGGAACTGTTCGCTGTCATCGGCGCGGTCGATAATGTCGACGTCAGAGGGACCCTCGGCGCTGAGGGGGGTCTTGCAGAGATAGAAAAATTTTTGCTTGTAAATCATAATGCCTGGAAATGGTGTTACCGTTTGGGGGCGGCCGACCTCGCGGCGAAACCCTGCTCGAATATAACCAACTATTCCCGATTTTCGAACGGCTCAGGAGGAGCCCATCACGCCCGGGATGTGCCGGCGCGCATACCAGGTGAGGGTGGCGCCGCGCCCCACCATGAAGACCACCATGGCCAGCCAGATAGCGTGGTGGCCCAGCCAGCCCAGCGAGGCGTAGAAGGCCGGCAGAAAAAGCAGGAGGGTGGCCAGGAGCATGGAGTCGCGCATGGGTCCCGTAGCGGTGGCTCCTATAAAAATGCCGTCCCAGATATAGCAGAAGGAGCTGACCGTGGGACCCACAATAGTCCACCCGTAAACGGCCAGGGCGGCCGCGATCACAGGCTCCTGGTCGGTGAACAGGGAGAGAATGGGGCGGTCAAGCAGCCCGTAGACCGCCGACGCAGTCACCCCCATGCCGATGCCCCAGAGGAAACACCAGCGCACCGCCTTCACGAGTTTGTCGCGCTCCCCGGAGCCCGTGTATCGTCCCACCAGGCTTTCGGCGGCAAAGGCGAAGCCGTCGATGCCGTAGGCAACGATCATCCACATCTGCAACAGGATGGAGTTGGCGGCCAGGACGGTGTCGCCGAAACCGGCCGATTTCGCGGTAAAGAAGGTGAAGGTAAAGATCAGGCAGAGGGTGCGGATAAAGATGTCCCTGTTGACGGAGAAGAAACGCACCAGGGCTTTCAGCTCCCAGAGCCTGTCGTGTGCGTAGGAAGCCAGCCATTCCCGGTATTTCCAGGCAAGCAGCCCCACCGCCAGCACAAGGCCGAAGTAGCGGGCGATGAGGGTGCCGAGGGCCACCCCGTCGACGTGCATGCCCATGCCATAGACAAAAAGCACATCCAGTACGATATTCAGCGCGTTTAGGACGATGGTGACGATCATGGGGTAGCGAGCGTTCTGCATTCCGAGGAACCACCCGTTGATCGCATAGAGGCTGAGGGTGGCGGGAGCTGACCAGATTCGGATGCTGAAGTAGATCCGCGTGTAGCGCTGAACCTCGGAGGAGGCATCGATAAAGTAGAGGCCCAGCTCCAGGATCCAGACTTGCAGGAGCAGGATGATCAGACTGAGGACGCCCGCCACGGCCAGGGCGCGGGCCAGGGTGAGCACGCTTTCGGTGCGGTCGTCCTGGCCAAAGGCCTGGGCGGTGATGCCGGTGGTTCCCATCCGCAGGAAACCAAAACCCCAGAAGATGAAATTGAAAATCATCCCTCCCACCGCAATGGCCCCCAGGTACCATACATTCTCCAGGTGCCCCACCAGCGCCGTGTCCACCGCACCGAGCAGGGGTACCGACAGATTGCTGATGATGTTCGGCAGGGCGAGCCGTAGGACGTTTCGGTTCACGTGGGAAAGGTGTGGGGATCAGCGCTGGTTCGGGTTGGCGTCCTGACGCCGGTCGCGGAATCGCGTAATCCGGCGCTCGACCAGCCCCAGGCCTAATAAAATAAGAATCACCAGCAGGGTCAAAACGGCCGCCATCTCAATCTGCTCAAGGGCCACGGTGATGCCGATGGCCGCGGCGAAGAGAATGGAGGCAGCCGTGGTAAGTCCCTCTACGCTCTCCTCGCGGTTGCGGAAAATGATGGTGCCGGCTCCCAGGAAGCTGATACCGGTAATGATGGCCTCCATAATGCGTATGGGATCGGCCATGACGGCGTCCACCATCGGACTGCCGCTGTACTGGCGGATCATGAAATCCCCCAGTATGACCAGCAGTGTGGAGGCCCCCGCCACCAGCATGTGGGTTCGAAGGCCTGCAGGTTTATCGGCGAACTCCCGCTCCAGTCCAATAAGTCCGCCTAGCAGAATGGAACAGGCCACCAGCAGAATTTTTGAGATGTGAATGTCCATGGTCTTTCCTTTGATTTGTTTGAAGATAAACGGGTCACATATCGCGTGACCAACGAAGATAAAGCATTTAGAGCCCCTTCGAGAGAAGGTGTTCCTTCACCAACCGGATTCGCTTCGAAGGGAGCAGATATTAAAGTTTGTTTGCCAGAGCGCCATTTCCGGGCGATAGTTGCATATCAATACTTCGCCAACTATTTTCAAGTCCGTTTTTCCGCTGAACATTATCTAAATAGTTAATACGCACAAGATGAATGTCGATAAAAGAAATCAAATCCTAAGTATTGTCCTGGCCGTCGTGATCGTGGGATTGGGCTACTATTTATACCGATCCATCAACGACCCGTACCAGGAGGTCCTTGAGCAAGAGCAGATGACCGAACAGGTACGGCACCGCATGAGCCTGGTTCGCGACGCCCTCCGCGAGTACGAACAGTCGGTGGGCAACTTCCCGCCCACCGAAGGGGGACTTGACACCCTCGTGCAGTGGGTCATGACCGATTCGCTCATCTCCCGCCAGGCCGACTCTCTTTTCGCCTTCATGCCGCCAAGCAGCTACAGCCCCGATTCGCTGATCATCTCCCCGCGTCCCCCGCACAATCGTTTCGAGTACACGCTGAACGACACCCTGCGGCCGCAGATTTACCTGCTGGAAGATCCCGATTCGGAAGATAATATCGGCGACCTGACCAACACCACCGAACTCAACGCAGCCAGCTGGGAATAAGAGGTGGTATGGCGGACACACATCCCGGGCTGGGTCTTTGTTTCTTCGGCAATCAGCTTTTTTATGCCGTCAACACCCCCGGGAGCAGCAATCGACTCTCCCGTATCGGATGCGTGGACTTCAACTTTAACGTTCCCGAGGCCCTGCTGACGGGCCGCGAGGATCACTTTCCCGGCATCCAGCAGGCAGTGGAGAAGCTCAAGGAGCGCTTCGGTATCCGCCATATTCGCATACTCTCCTTTCCCACCGGCGAATGCTGGTCCATCTTTCCCAAGGTGGTCTACGACGAAGCGGACGAGCGTGAGGCGCACCTGAAGATCCTCATGAGCGGCACCGACCGCCAAAGGATCCAGCCCACCTGGTACAACCTGAGCAACCCCGACTACAAACTGCTCATGCTGCGCGACACCGGCGCCCTCGGAGGACTCCCAAAAATCGCCCCCAGCGCCTCTACGGTCGACCTGGTAAGCGAATTTGAAATCGGCCAGCGATGGATCAGCCACGCCGATCCCGGCGGCTCCTTCATGACCGTTTGCTGCTTCGGGGAGTGCATTTCCGTGAGCTCTTTCATCCTGGGAAAACTTCGGGGAACCACCTTTATCGAATTCGACGAAGTTGACGACCTTCCCTACCTCTGGCTGCACCACGCCTCCGAACAGAAATGGATGCAGGGTCTTCACGACCACGTCTACGTCTACGGGCAGCAAGCCCACCGCTTCATCGACGTGTTGCGTCCCTTCTGGGACGACGCCGGCTCCGTGCAGAAGATGAACTCCCTGGAGGCCATTCGCATCGAGGCCGACGAGCGCACCTACGGCTTTGACCTGGAAATGGCTTTCCCCGCCATCCTTCTTTCGCTTCAAGTCTAATTAAAGTCGGAAAGTCTAATAAGTCTAGAAGTCAGAAAGTCGGGAGGCGGAAGGGGGTCTGTTTTTTTCTTATTATTTACCTCACGCCAACGAAGTTGACTCTCTGCCATGCGCATTATCACCGGTACCCTGAAAGGCCGGCAAATCCGCATTCCCAAAACCCTGGACGTGCGGCCAACCACCGACCGCGTCAAGGAGGGCATGTTCTCCGTCATCGATGCGCGCAAGTTTCTGGCGGGGGCACGGGTGACCGATCTCTTTGCAGGTTCCGGGGGTCTGGGATTCGAGGCCCTCTCGCGGGGCGCGGAGCATGTGCTCTTCGTGGAGCAGGACGCCCGCAACACCTCCCACATCGAAGAACTCGCAGAGGAGTTCGGCGTAGCCGATCGCTGCCGAACCGCCATCACCCGGGTCGAAGACTTCCTGGAGGGCCCTACCCTGCCCGCCGACTTCGTATTATGCGACCCCCCCTACGAATATCCACACATGGAAGAGATGGTGGACCGCATCCTGGAAGTGGGATGGCTGCATCCTGGCGGGTGGCTCGTCCTGGAGCACGACAGCCGGCACGACTTCCGCGAACATCCCCGCCTGCTGCAGCAGAAGGAGTATGGCCGCACCTACGTCTGTTTCTTCGAGGCGGCCGAAGCATAACCCAAAACCAACCGACACCCGCGCATGGATACGCTCGCCCTCTACCCCGGTTCCTTCGATCCCATCACCTACGGACACCTCGACATCCTTGAGCGGGCCACCAAGCTGTTCGACCGTATCGTGGTAACCATTGCGGTGAATAACCGCAAGGAAGGGGTCTTCTCGGGCGACGAGCGCGAGGAGATGATCCGCCGTTGCCTGGAAAACTCGTCCTGGGCCGAACAGGTGGAGGTGCAGCAGTTTACCGGGCTGCTCGTCGACTTCGCCAAATCGCGCGACGCCACCACCCTGGTGCGGGGCGTGCGGCAGGTGTCGGATTTCGAATACGAGTTCCGCATGGCCCTCACAAACCGACGGCTGGCCCCCGAAGTGGACACCGTATTCCTGATGCCCAATGAACAGCTTACCTTCATCTCCGCCTCCCTGGTCCGCGAAATAGCTTACTGGGACGGCGACCTGAGTTCCTTCGTGCCCGCACATGTGGCCCGCGCTCTTCGCGAGAAGTATCGGGATCTCCGGTAGCTGCGCCGCCAACCGGTCCCGTCCCCGCGGTTAATCCCCCTGCCGCCACACCCTGCAGGACTTAGATAAGAAAGTCTTTTTTTCTATTTTCCTTCTCGCAAACATCCGCACCGCAACCCCGCCGAAATGATCTCCACTCGCGCCCGCGCCGTCTCCCCTTCGGAGACTCTGCAGATTTCCGCCAAGGCCAAGGAACTCCAGCGGCAGGGTCGCTCGGTCATTTCGCTGAGTGCCGGCGAACCCGACTTCAAGACACCTGACCACATCTGCCGGGCCGCCATCGAGGCCATCGAGGCGGGCTTCCACGGCTACACCATGAATACGGGCACCCCCGGCCTGCGGGAGGCCATTTGCGACAAGCTGAAACGTGACAACGGGCTGGACTATGTCCCCTCCCAGGTGGTCTGCACAAACGGGGCCAAGCAGGCCCTCGGCTTCTCTCTCCTGGCACTCCTTGACGAGGGCGACGAGGTAATTATTCCCGCCCCCTACTGGGTTTCCTACCCTGAAATGGTCAGGATCGCGGGAGGAACGCCGGTCACCGTGCGCACCGACTTTGGGAACAGCTACAGGATGCGCCCCTCCCAGCTGGAGAAGGCTCTCACCCCGCGCACCAAGGCGGTAATGCTCTGCTCACCCTCCAATCCCACCGGCACCTGCTACAGTCCGGCGGAGCTGGCGGAGCTGGCGGAGGTGCTCGAGAAGCGCCCAGGAATCTGCGTGATATCCGACGAGATTTACGAATACATCCGATTCGATGGGCAGCACACCGGGATCCTGCAGGTCGCCCCCGGCCTCTATGGACGCACCGTGGTGATCAACGGATTCTCCAAAGGCTTCGCCATGACCGGCTGGAGGCTCGGCTGGCTGGCTGCCCCGCAGGAGATCGCCGACGCCGTGGCCCGCATTCAGAGCCAGGAGACCTCCGCCCCTTCATCCATCTCCCAGAAAGCCGGGGAGGCCGCCTACCGGGGCAATCTCTCCGCCGTACACACCATGCGAGACCACTTCCGCGACCGCAGGGACTACCTGTTCGAGGCGCTCTCTTCGATGGAAGGGCTGAAATGCTTCAAGCCGCAAGGCGCCTTCTACCTCTTTCCTGACATTTCGGCCTACCTGGGACGCCGCGCGCCCGATGGCACGGAAATTGCCGACAGTACTGCCCTGTGCATGTACCTCCTGGAGGCGCACGGGCTGGCCGCCGTGCCAGGCGACGCCTTCGGCGAACCGGCCGGCATGCGGTTGAGCTACGCCGCATCCATGGAGGAACTCAAAGAGGGGGTCAAACGGCTGAAGGAGGGTCTGTCCTCCCTGCAGCCCTGACGCCAGAACCACCGAACATACCTATACCATGCCTACATACGAATACAAGCGAGAAGACGGTACCCGATTCGAGATCCAGCAAAGCATCAACGACAATCCCCTGAAGACCTGCCCCGATACCGGACAGAAGGTCACCCGCATTATTTCCGGCGGCGGGGGTGTGGTCTACAAGGGTGACGGCTGGTACGTGACCGACTACAAGAACAAG